>CAJUQK010000061.1 GCA_910588205.1 uncultured Eggerthellaceae bacterium | reverse complement strand
CTCCTCCGTCCTACAAAAGATTGATCTAGCGCTTCTTAGTGGGCCGTGGCTTCTTGGCCTTACGAGTGACATTGACCTCAACCGGCTTGACCTCGATGACCTCTTCCTCGGCGGCACGCTGATCAGCACGGCGGCAGATAGCCAGGCTCGCCTGCTGCTGGCCAATGCCAATGAGCGACGAGGTACCCCAGAACAAGAGCACGCCCGCAGGAGACGTCCAAGAGATCCACAACATGAAGAGGCTCATAACACCCGCCATGATGAGGGTCTGATTCTTCTGCTGGGTGTTCTCGCTCTTCATCTGCATGAGAACCATCGGCAAGAAGGTGGCGCCGGCAAAGACGATCATCAGCACCAGATAGGGAACAAATGTTCCAAAACCCTGGGCAAACGCGTCAGATGGCGTCATCGTAAGGTTCGGAACGATGTTGTAGAAGGTGAAATTGCCCGCCACCTCAGGACGCGCGCCCATCTCACGCAGGGTCTGAAACAGCGCGATGAAGATAGGCATCTGCAGCAGCATGGGCACGCAGCCAGCCAGGGGGTTGAACTTGGCATCGGCGTAGAGCTTCTGCATCTCCTGGGACTGACGAACCTGATCGTCGGCGTACTTCTGCTGGATGGCCGCGATCTTCGGCTGGATCTTCTGCATCTGGAAGTTCGACTTCGCCTGCTTGTGCATGAGCGGAGCAAGGATGATACGGAAGATGACGGTAACGATGATGATGGCAAGGCCCCAGTCACCGCAGAAGTTGAAGAAGAACTCGATAACGTTGAATATCCAGTCCTTAAATACTTCCCACATGAACATTCCCTTCTATAGCGCAAGAAGGAGCGCCCTGGCTCCGCCCCCTCCTAGGGAACGGGATCGTAGCCGTGTGGCCCTCCCGGACGACATCTCATCAGCCTCTTTGCCGTCAGCACGAATCCCTTGCGAAACCCGTAGCGCCGGAAGGCCGTCAACCCGTACTCCGAGCACGTGGGAACGAAGCGGCAGCAGGAGGGAAAGAGGGGCGATAGAGCCGCCCGATAGAACAAGATGAGACCAATGGCGATCATAGAGGGCACCCGCACAAGCGCCCTACGCACCTTATCCACGCTTCTCCTCCACGGCACCCAGGCATGAGTGAGCAACCGCCTTGTCACACGCCTTTAGCACTTTACTATAAGACGCGTCGGTAAGTGATGACTTCGCGAGAAATATCACATCGTAGCCGGGCCACGGGCCGCCGAGCGCGCGGCAGACTTCTCTCATGCGGCGTTTGGAGGAGTTGCGCCATACGGCGTTACCCAGCTTCTTCCCCGCAATAAAAGCGACACGACCCTGGAGGTCGTGTCGCGATGCCCTTGGCGATTTCCCCTCCCCACCGATGATAAGCGTAAGGTAGGGAGTTTTCAGGCGCCTCCCCGTGGAGAAGAGGTGTGATATGTCTGCGCTGGATTTGATGGTATCCAACGGACTCCTCCGACTAGACGCAGAGGCGCTTGCGGCCCTTCGCGCGACGAGCAGAGAGCACGGCACGGCCGGCCTTGGTGGACATACGGGCACGGAAGCCATGGCACTTGGCGCGCTTACGGGTATTGGGCTGGTAGGTGCGTTTCATCGTCTTTTCCCTTTCATATTCAAAAGAATAGCCTCAAGACTATACACCGGGTGAAATAGGCTGTCAACGGCGCTTTCTTCTCAATGCCTAAAAATCGGGAGAGCTGTGAGGAGGGGGGACGGTGGGGATGGAAGAAATGCTCCCGCCCTCATCATGGCAGCAAGAATAAGAGAAGGGTGAGGAATAA
>CAJUQK010000060.1 GCA_910588205.1 uncultured Eggerthellaceae bacterium | reverse complement strand
CACGACGACTTAGCAACCCCCGCCAATGGACGCACCAAAGCCGGTCTTACCTTTCAGTTCGTAAATCTGATGACACGGCTCCGGCAAGTCAATTCATCTGCGACCAATGCGGGCGGTTGGGGTCAATCGCAACTGCGTGCCAACATGAATCCCGATACGCTTCCCAATGCGGGCGCTGTTGTAAACGGGTCGGATACGAATTCCATATGGGACTTGGTTCCAAGCGATCAGCAAGAAGCCTTCAAGACCGTGAAGAAGCTCTATCAGCCTACCTACAACAACAGAACGGACACGCAAGAACAGTTGCCTACGATAGACGACAAGCTGTTCATCGCGAGCTTAGGAGAGCACTTCGCTGAGTATGTCGATGGCGGCCCCTATTGGTCACAAGCGCTATCGTGGCTTTTATCCGAGGGGCTATCCCTACGAATACTGGGCAAACAAGCTTGGGCCACTGTGGGGTGCGGATGTTTCACTTCGCGCGGGCTATCAAAGTTCTCCTGAAATTGCCGCTAACTATTGGGTGCGTACCGTACGTCCTGTATACTCAGATAAGGATATGCTGGCTGGTTTGGCTAATAGCAACCTGATCAGCAATGGTCCCCAAGCGCATGATTCAAGCGGCGTACGACCTTGTTTTTGCCTGTGAATTCATTGCTCCCACATGCCGTTTCTGATCTTTCCATGAATCCTCAATAAGCCTTTGGGTATGTGGTAGCTCGGAATGCCCAAAATATGTTTTAAGGCGTGTGCAGAAAACATCCACGCATCCAACGGATATATGAATATACGAAGATAGATGAATAGAGTTTTTGATGCGCAGGTGCTATACTGAATGCACCAGCAAAGCCCGTCGGTGATTACAGGAGGCAGGCGGCGCAGGTAATAGATCAGATTAAGGCCGGTTGCCCCCGGTCTTTTTCTTTTCTCCCTTCGCCATCCGTCGGTGCTGGCTTAGGTCTCAAAAAGTGTGTCTGGGGCAATTATTCACACGATCCTAGAACCAGCCTGTTGCGTTCGATCCGCTCATATGAAGCTCTCTCCATTCTGGGGCCGCAGACCCGAACTCATCGGGAGCGCCATCACCTCTGGTCTTCTTCTTGGAAGCCAATGCGAACAACCCTTCGACTTCCTCGTCGGTCTTCATCGTCTTGAGCATCTCGGCTTCGCTCGCCCTGAACTCCGAATGCAGGTAGCACCACCAGAATGCCGCCTTGGCGCGGCGCAGCGTCGTCAGTCCGCGATGGTTCAGGAGCATGAGGCGGATCTGCGAGTTGACCCCTCCCTCGATGGCGTTGTTGGTCGAGTCCCAAACGCCCCCGAACTCCTTCTGCATCTCGATGAAGGTGAACATCGTGCCGTCCTTGACGAGCGCGTTCAGGGAATGCCGTGCGCTCCTCAGGCGCTCGTGGACGTACTGCTTGCGACCGTCCTTCAAGGTGAACTCCCGCAGGAACCGCTCCCACTTCGAGCACCACCCGGCGTAGTCCGCCATCCATATCGCCGCCGCATCCGCGTCCTTCGTCCTCGGAAGCCTCTTCGCGAGGCTTAGCAGTTCGCGACCGCAGTCGAGCTTCGGGTTCATGGTCGTCTTCCTCACAACCTGGCGCTTCACATGCACGAGGCAGCGCTGCACGCGCGCATCGGGCCAGATGGCGCGCACGGCCTTCTTGAAGCCTGTCCCGCCATCCGTGACGACCATGGCAGGAGGCGCGACCTTGAGCATGAGCGCCGCCCAGGAGGCCGAGCATTCGCTCTCGGCGAGGTGCCATGCGACGACATGCTCCTTCGTGCAGGCGATAAGCACGACAAGCTCCTTTGAAATGTAGATGCCATCGACGAAGAGGGTGTCGTGCGCCTCTCCTGTAGGCTCTGGCAGGGGCCACAGCCCCCAGAACCTCTCGGCACGCCGCTCGAAGGTCGCCTTGGAGCAGGGCTGCTCCCGAAGCGTCTCTTTGCCCATGAGCCACTTCAGGAACACTTTGAGCTGCTTCGCTGCCTTGTCGATCCTGTGCGTCATGCTCGCCCCGCACGTCCTGCATCTCCATCTCTGAGCACCCGATGTGGTGCTCCCGTTCCTCTTCATCCTGCCGCCGCAGGCATCGCACGTCGGATTATCCAATGCCATCTCCCGTCCATCGGCAACTTTTTCTTTGAAAAAGCTACCCCGAACAGGCATGTCAAGAGGAAACCGGACACACTTTTTGAGACTCCGAAAAGTTGGAGCGAATCAACTTTTAGCCATGGTTTTCCCATCGTGATCTGGGAATTGTT
>CAJUQK010000059.1 GCA_910588205.1 uncultured Eggerthellaceae bacterium | reverse complement strand
AGGCTCGATCAGGACGCCCACCAGAAGCTCGCGGATGCCGCCGATGGCGGTATAAGAGCCCGCTGAATCTATGGACGCCAAGGCGAACATGAAGCGAGGCAATGCCATCAGATACAGGATCGTGATCATGTCGCCCAGCATCGGGATAGGGCAAGCCTGCATGACAAGGGGAAGGCCTGCGGCAATGAGAACGAAGCACCCGAGAAAGATGGGCGGCATCAGCCGCGAGATGATGCCGCTGCCCCCTTCCCGCACCTCGCTACGCTTCATGAGCTTGGCGAGGTCGTAGTAGTCCTGCAGAATGCTCGTGCCCTTGCGCGAATGCATCTTCGCCCGGATCTTGCGTGCGATGCCCGAAATGAGCGGGGCTACGACAACCAGAAGGATTGCCTGCAATATCGCTATGATAATAGTCATGGCATCCTCCTAACGAACCAAGATGATGAGCGCCATGAAGAAGACGAGCGCTCCTACGATATAGACGATATAGGTGCGGAAATCGCCGCTCTCCATCTTGGCGAACCAGGTCCCGACGCTTCGCACGACATCGAGCACCGAGTACGAGAGCGCGGGGGCCTTCTTCTGAGCAGGAACGATTCCTACCGTGCGATCCGCGTCATAGCGTGACACAGGATGAGCATCGATGGCTTCCGCGGCCAGCGGCTGCTCCTTGCCTCCACAAAGCACCTTTCCGATGCAGTACGCAACCCACTGACCCGCGCGGTTCACGCCCCGTCTGATGGCATAGAGCGGACTCATAAAGTTACGGACGTTTGCTCCAACAGTCGAAGCGAGCGTCTCCATAGTCAGGTCGGGCTCATAGCCGCAAGCCCAAGGTTGGGTGTCGTCCTTCACTCCCGCCTTGCGGTTCGCGGCGTTTCGCACGAGCGCGCACGCGGCGATGATGATGGCCATGAGCGCGGCCAGGATGAGTGGGGATACAATGGAGAGGGTGTCGGCCGAGACCAACGTGGCCCCTTCCGCCACGAGCACCTCAGGGCTCGCAAGCATTGCTGAGGCAACCGAGCTCATGAGTGGAGCGAACCATGCGGCACCTAGGCCCAGCAGGACACAAAAGACTGTGAGCACAACCATGGCGATGATCATGGGAGCAGACACCTCCTTCGCGCCCTCCGCTGCGGCGGAGCGGGGTTTTGCCAAGAACGTCACCCCGAACGCCTTAACGAAGCACGTAACCGCCAAAGCGCCTGTGATGGCCAGACAGATCACCGCGAAAGCGAAAACGATGCGCATCAGGATATCGCCATCCATCGCGCCTCCGATGAGCCCCTGATAGGTGAACCACTCGGAAACGAAGCCATTGAGGGGCGGGATGGCGGAGATGGCCAAGGAACCGATGAGGAAGCAGACCGCAGTCCATGGCATGAGCCGAGCCAAGCCGCCGAGCACTTCCATATTCCGCGTGCCGGTAGCATGAAGAACGCTGCCGGCACCAAGGAACAGGAGCCCCTTGAACATTGCATGGTTGACCAGATGGTAGAGACCCGCCATAAGACCGATGCCAGCAAGCCATGGCAAGTCAGCGGCTACACCATATATTCCCACACCAACACCAAGCAGGATGATGCCGATGTTCTCAACGGAGTGATAAGCAAGCAGGCTCTTCAGGTCATGCTCACCAAGGGCGTACGCGACACCCAGCACCGAAGAGATCGCGCCGATCACGATGACAAGGATGCCCCACGATACCTCGGGACCCCCAACGCCCAGCAGATCGAAGCAGACCTTGCAAATACCGAAGATGCCGATCTTGATCATACCACCCGACATGAGAGCGCTTACATTGGATGGGGCGGCGGGATGGGCCTGAGGTAGCCATGAATGGAAGGGCACCATACCCGCCTTTGCCCCAAAACCGAGGAAGGCGAGGACAAACGCTACGGTGGCGATCCCTGAAGGGAACGGAGAAGAGCGATACGCATCAAATTCCAGGGAGCCAGTCGCGCTTGCCATCGCGAAGAAGGAGAGAGCGATCATCAAGAAACCGATATGAGCCATGATCAAGTATAGGAAACCGCCGCGCAGGGATTTCTCTGTTCGATCGATGATCACAAGCACATAGGATGTGAGCGACATGAGCTCGAAGAACACGAGGAACCAGAAAGCGTTGTCAGAGAGGACGACGAGGTACATGGAGGCTATGAACAGGTTCATGAAGAACCCGATAACGCCGATGCCCTTATCGTAGTACTCATCGAAGTAGGAAAGACCATACAGCCACGCAACGAACGCGAGGGCGGCAATGACCGCGATGATCAGCCCCGCCAACGGGTTGAGAAGCAGCGTGAAGTTCGTGAAGGGCATAGGTCCTGCCCAAGAGGCATATGTTGCCGGACTGAAGAGAGCGCTCGCTCCCCCAGCGAAGCCCAAAGCAGCCGAGCCCATGCCGCCCACACAGGCAATGACCTTTGAAGCTGCGTGGGCTTTTGAAGCTATAAGCGAAAATATGCCGGTTACGCAGGAGAGCCCGAGGGATAGCAAGATCAATTGCAGCATTTAGGCCTCCTTCAGATGCGTTGATCGACCCATCATGACCTGATTCTCAGCAGCCGCAGCCTTGAGCTTCTCACGACACGACTTGCCGAGCGTCTCGGCATTGCGCACGAACAATGCGTTGGTCGGGCACGCAGGCACGCAATGCGGACTTTCATCAGGCCCAAGCGTAGAGCAGAGGTCGCATTTCACAGCGCATGTATATACGCCTATGCTCCAGGCAAGGAGGGGCGATGTGCCCTTTGCATAGGTTGGAGTCGGATAGGAAGTGCCGGCAACACCTGCAATGGACGTGCCGCTCGGATGTATGGCCCCAAAAGGACAAGCAACCGCACACAACTTACAACCGATACACGTCTGCTCATTAACGACAACGGCATCGTCGGTTTGGCGAATGGCGTCCACAGGACATACGGCCAGGCATGGAGCCCCCTCGCATTGATGACACGTGACAGCAGCTGTCACCTTGCGGTCGAATGTCAGTGCGAGTCGGGGCTCAGCCTGCAACCCGGCCATACGATGACCGTAGCTGCAGGCTGCAAGGCAGGTACCACATCCGATGCATCTATCCGGCTCTATGGCGATGAAGGTGTTCATCAGAGTCCTTTCGGATTCGATTCCGATGCGGTACTGAGCTTAATTGGCGACAAGTTCGCCCACGGGAGCCACGTCCTGGGGTGATGCTTCGGTAGCCAGTCGGTCCTTGAGGGAGGTATAGAGCGTCTCCATGTGGCGTTCTGCCCACAGCTGATCGTCGATACCCTCGACTTGACAGGCAGAGTACTTGTCCTCCGGCGTGCCGGACAGCGGGTCGGTCGCATGCATGGTCAGATCGTTGCACTTTCCGATCCACCACTGATAGGTCATGTAGACGGTTCCCTTGTTGATGCGCTCGTCCAAGCTGGCGCGCGTGATGACCTTGCCACGCCGGGAATAGACCCACACTAGGTCCTCATCCTTGATGCCGCGAGCCTTGGCGTCCGCGGGGTTCATGGTCACATAACCCGGCTCATCAGCCAGCATGGCGAGAACCTTGCAATTGCCGGTCATCGAACGACAGGAATAGTGTCCGACCTCTCGCACCGTGCAGAGGACGAGCGGATACTCCTCATCAGGCGTTTCGGTGGGCTCTATATAATCATGAGCCATGAGCCTTGCCTTCTTATCGGGCGTTG
>CAJUQK010000058.1 GCA_910588205.1 uncultured Eggerthellaceae bacterium | reverse complement strand
AAGCGTGATATAAGCGAAGCATCACGTCTTTTCGAAGGGCGAGGCCAAGGCCGAATGCTCCTTGCGGGGAAGGCGGTTATTCCGGATGCAAATGGGAAAGGATGGTGGAGCGTAGGGGGATCGAACCCCTGACCTCAGGCTTGCAAAGCCCGCGCTCTCCCAGCTGAGCTAACGCCCCACACTTAATAAACGCTCCACCGGCTAACTCGGCTCACGGTGGAGCGTTTATCGCAACGTAAATGGTGGGCCCGAATGGATTTGAACCAGCGACCTCACGCTTATCAGGCGTGCGCTCTAACCAACTGAGCTACGGGCCCCCAAAAACAGCTTGGCTATCCTACAACAAAGTAACGTTTAGGGTCAAGAAAAAATACTAGGTCTTCATAACCTCCGCGAACGGCAGTAAATACCGTAGGATAGGAGCCTATCAGGAGGAGCAACCATGAATGACACCATGATACCGCTGCGGGTGCTGACACTCATATTCACGGGTCCCGTGAATCCTGCTGTCTTGGTGCTGGAACCTGTCGAAGAGCTCAAGGGTGGCTGCTCACGGGTGCTCCCCATCTGGGTGGGTGCCAGCGAAGCCATGCAGCTAGGCGTAGCCATCGAGCATGCGAAGACACCGCGGCCCATGACCCATGACCTGTTCCTGGATGCCCTCACCAACCTGGATGCCTGCGTTGATCACGTGCTGATAGATGATGCGAAGGGCGGGACGTACTTCGCGAAGCTCATCCTGCGCCAGCACGGACGACTGATCTCCTTGGATGCACGTCCTACAGACGCCCTGTCTCTGGCCCTTCGTGAAGATGCGCCCTTCATGGCCACCGGAGAGGTCTTAGCGAAGGCTTCTTTCCCTTATCTCTTCCGGGAACCGAAGGATCGCACCGCAGAGCTGGCCGAATTCGATTCCTTCGTGAGCGCCCTCACTCCCGAGGATTTCGCTTGAGCTTACTAAAAGAAGATGGGCAGGGAACCTTCCCTGCCCATCCATGAGAACCGTAGCGTTGATCGGTCATGTAGTCCGCAAAGCGGTTATGATCTATAGGCTGAATTCCTTCGTGCCATTGAACACCTCAAGAGCGTCTTCCACGCTGTAATCCTCCAGAGTGATAGCGCTGATGGCCTTGGTCAGGCGGGTTGCCTCATCCAGGGAACGCTGGTGGATGTTGCGCCCGGTGGCATTGCCGCAAGCGCCGCCTACGTGGATCTGCTCCCAGAGCTGAGTGAGGAACGTCTTCGCGTCCACCGTAGAGCCACCTGCGCACACCAGACCCGTGCGCCCGGCAGCGTCGGAGGCCACATGAAGCGCCTCGGCCGGAGTACGACCGTCTTCGGGCTTTGGCGGGTTCACCTTGACGAAGTCAGCTCCCAGACAGAGAGCCACGCCTGCAGCACCGGCGATGAGGTCCGGATCCTTCTCGGCCGTGACAGCCTTGCCGCGGGGATAGATCCAGAGGACCACCAGCAGGCCATGCTCATGGGCCTGAGCGATGAGTTGCCCGGCCTCGGCCATCATGGTGGACTCGTACTCGCTGCCCAGATAGATGGTGTAACCCAGACCAACCACGTTCACGCCATTGTCGCGCATCTGCAGGACAGCCTCGATATCTGTCAGCTGCGGAGAGTAGGGGTCCTCCTGCTTGGTACCCACGAGGTTCGTCTTGGAGTTCATCTTCACCAGGTAGTTGATGTCCGGATAGTCAGCAGCGTACTGGGCGATAAGACCGCGCTGGCCTGCCAGGATGCCGATGACACCCTCCTTGCCTATCTGGAAGAGGTGCTCCGGCTTGGCGTCTGCCTCATCAATGCCTTCGCCGTAGAAATCCTTGTTCATGTGCTCGACCTTTTGGTCGCAGGCGAACAGCATGAGGCGCCCTGTGCCCCGCGTAGCCTTCAGATAGTTGTCAACGTAGGCATCGCGCGCGTCGGCAGGAACGTCCATGGGAACACGGACGTCAGCGGCAGTGATCTTCGGCATAGTACCTCCTGAAATCAGGTTTATCAGATGAGGTCATTGTATCAGCATGGAAGATATGGCGAAATGCAAGGAAGACCGCCTGCACAGGTTCTTCGCGAACGCGCATTTCCGTGAGCCTTCAGCTATTCGGTTGAGAGGGGCGCCTCCGCACGACCCGAAGGAGGCTCCTTGGAGAACACGGAGATGCCTTCGCCCCCTTCGGAGACAGCGGTGTCTTCGGCAAAGAAGATCTTCCGGAACAGAGAGCTCGCTGTCCAGAGAGCGTCGTCTACGAAGTTCTGCCCTCCATCGAATGCACCATCCGCGATAGCCACCTCAGAGCGATCAAGCGAAAAACGGTAGCGACCGCCACCCTCCATATTCCCGAACCTGAACGTGATGGTCTTCGCTTCCGGGTCGAGCTCGTACTTATAGGCCACCTCGTCAGTCAGCTTGATCTCGTCTTCGGTGATGGTCACCGGCATGGTGGTTCCCTCGTGGTACCAAGTGCCTTGGATATCAGCCGCGTCATCATAGGTGTACCAGCGGAATATGCCGAATGCTATCAGCAGACCGCCGAACAACAGCACCAACGCCACGAGGACGCCGATGATGGCCCGGCGAATGCGACGCCGCCGCTTCCGCTTGCGCTCTACGGCATCTGCCTTTTGGATCCGCTGCTGCCGGAGCGCCTGCTGACGGGCCAGGGCCTCCTTCGCCTCTGAAGGCTCTGGTAGCGCAGATGCCTCCTCAGGCTCAACGGCGAAAGCCTCGTCAGAAGCGCCTCCTGCTTCCGCTCCGAACTCTACCGGCTCTTCGCTGAGCGCCTCATTTGCATCCGGTGCTGGAACCGGAGGCTCAACGGGTTTCGCAATCGGAACCTGCCGCCCTACCGGTACGGACTTGCGCTGTCTTGGATTGTTCTTCCCCACGACGCTGACACCCCGCGGTTGAAGCGGTTGTTATGCCCGCTCGGGCACGATCTTCGTCATGCCGCCCATATAAGGAACGAGCACCTCCGGTACCGTGATGGTGCCGTCGGCGTTCTGGTAGTTCTCCAAGATAGCAGCCATGCAACGCCCCACAGCCACACCGCTGCCATTCAATGTGTAAAGGTAGCGGGTGCCCTTGAAGTGTTCGGGATCCTTATACCGGATGTTCGCACGACGCGCCTGGAAATCCGTGCAGCAGGAACAGCTGGAGATCTCCTTGTATCCGTCGTAGCTGGGCATCCAAACCTCCACATCGTAGGTCTTCGCGCTGGAGAACCCGATGTCTCCCGTACAGAGACTGATGACTCGATAGGGCAGCCCCAGCTCCTGCAGGATATGCTCAGCGTCAGCCGTCATGGCCTCGAGTTCGTCCCAGGCTTGCTCCGGGGTGGCGTACTTCACCATTTCCACCTTAGAGAATTGATGCACGCGGATGATGCCGCGGGTGTCCCGTCCGGCACTCCCCGCCTCTTCGCGGAAACAGGGCGTGAACGCGCAATAGCGGAGCGGCAGCTGATCCACCTCGAGGATCTCGTCCGCATGAAGGTTCGTGAGCTGAACCTCAGCCGTAGGGATCAGATACAGGCCCTCGGTGGTCTTGTAGAGATCTTCCTCGAACTTCGGCAGCTGAGCCGTGCCCGTGAGCGTTCCCGCATTCGCCAGAGCGGGGACCCACCACTCCTTATAACCGCGAGAGGTGTGCTGATCCAGCATGAAGCTGATGAGCGCGCGCTCCAGGCGAGCCCCAGCCCCACCCAACACGTAGAAGCGGCTCTCCGCCAGCTTCACTCCGCGTTCGAAATCGATGATGCCCAGGTCAGGCCCCAAGTCCCAATGGGCCTTATCAGGGAAGTCGAAGGTGCGCGGCGTGCCCCACCGGCGCACTTCAGGATTGTCATCCTCATCCTTGCCCACCGGCGTAGATGCGTCCGGCATATTCGGGATATGCATGAGCAGGTCCCGCAGGCCCGTGTCTGCCGCTTCACGCGCCTCAGCCGCACAGTCTAGTTCATCGTTGATGACGCGCACCCGCTCCTTGGCTGCCTCGGCTTCGGCCTGCTTGCCTTCCTTCATCAGCTGGCCGATCTGCTTGGAGGTGCTGTTGCGCTCAGCCTGGAGCGATTCCTCCTGCTGGATGGCTTCCCGACGACGGCTATCCAGATCAAGGAACGCCTGGGTGTCGAAGGAGGTGTTGCGGTTGCGCATGGCCTCTTCAACAGCGGCGAGGTTATCGCGAACGAATTTGATGTCAAGCATGGGTGCTCCTTGTTCGTTATGGAAACCGACTCAGTATAGCGCAGCCCTAACTCCACGGTGAGGCTTGTTGGCTTGGTCTCGTGCCTTGAGTGCAACAGGGCGGACCACGGTCCGCCCCTACGGTAATCTGGCCTGCGTGGTTCACCCGATGGAAACCTGACATGCCCCACGTAGGGGTCGAACGTGTTCGACCCCGGGCTGATCCAGATCAGCCCCTACACTGATAATAGGAGATGCATTGCAAATGGT
>CAJUQK010000057.1 GCA_910588205.1 uncultured Eggerthellaceae bacterium | reverse complement strand
ATCTGTTCGACCGAATATTCGGGAGAAAAGAAAGGTAGTCTTGGCCGGACTTCATTCAGCGGAATAGCGGAGAAGGAGGAGGAAAAATGGGAAGGTGTGGTGCGCTCGATGTCCTTTGACGTGATCGCTATCGGCGACAGGGTTGACTTCTACACGGCGAGTGGATTCGCAACAGGGGCTATCGTGAACTGTGATCAATCAGGCGGAGGGTGGTGCTACAGGAGGTGCCCCTCGTATGACATCAAGGGGGACGATGGCGTCCTTGTTAAGCATGTCCCAGCTTCGGACGTTGCGCCCATCGGAGTCGGCAGATAGCCGACTTGTTCCGTCCTTCGTCCGCTCATTTTTCTCTGCCAAACTGCTGGCGATTTATCTGCTGTTGCCACGCTCGTGGTTTTCGCTAATACCCTCCTAATGACGCGGCGGGAGTCCGCTCCGCGCGCTGTGGAGACACTGGCTCCACCAGGCCCTCCCCCTGCCAGGGGAGGGCTTCGAGTCCCCACTGGCCTTACGGCCGGTAGGGGACTGCGAGAGCCGCATCCTGTTACACGCTTTCGTTTTTCAAACAAAAGTACGTGTGCCAGGATGCCGGCGGCAAGGCCGCCGTCTCGCCATGCGCGACCGCATGGCACAGCCCCAGGAACCACTCCCCCGCCGTCCCCATTCGGGCCGCGGAATCGTAGTTAGCTGTGGCGAACTGCTGAACTCATCCGCAGCGATAAGGTCGCGCAACTCATGCGCCCCGCGTCATCCCAGACATGGTTAGCCTAGGGTGACCGCGGAGGAGTTCAGGCCCCCTCCCCCGCCTTGGCAAGGGGGCGAGGCGGGGGGCCGCGCGCTGACAGGAGGATGCAGAAGATGGAGACGACGAAGACTCATATTATGTCGATGGGCGTTCCCCTGTGGAGTTATGAAAGGGATCGCATGCCCCCTAATCTCCTGTGGGACGGTGAATGCTGTAGGGTCCCTATGAGCCGGAACGCCGATAAAATTCCAGCTCATAGGGACCCTAAGCAATCTGACTTGACCGATAGGATCGCTACCTCCCCTTGACCATTTTGAACCCACCCGCGGAGGTTCGCGTCTTGGTGTACCCGCCGAATGTCTGCCCTGTCCGCTGGTGGGCTCGGGCGGACGACACGACCGTTCCATTCTGCAATGGCTCGCTGTGAGGGATTTTGGCTTTCCTGCGGCGAGCAATCCTCTCTCTTAGGATTGCTCGCCGAATAGCCCGAACTAGCAGTTGGTGGAAACGGTTGTCAGCTCGCTTCGGCAAGCACTTTCGCAGCCTTTTCTATCGCTGCATCGCGCATGAACTCAGACTTCTTGACACCCCTGGCCGCTGCGGCGCGAGCTATCATGTCGGCTCCTGACGCAGGGCACTTGAATGAAAGGTTCGCGTTTGGCTCATCGGACAGCCGAGGGCGTCCAACGCGAAGCTCGATGAGGCTTCCATCCCATGTCCCACTTTCCCACTCTGACGCCCGACGTTCGATCTCCTCATCGCTGAGGACATACCCGTTTGAAAGCTTATACGTGCTCATCGCCGCCTCCTAGATCGCTCCACCTCTTCCGCCGTCCTAGACGAGACAGGTGTGTTTGCGTGATATATGAGCCATCCGTCTTCGGTCATGACGCCAACCATCTCAACCTCACGACCCTTGCCGTCGATACCAATCCACAGGTACTCCGGAAAGTTGGGGCTCTCGGGCCTTAATGCCTCGTAATAGGCGTTTCTCCAGGCTTCTAGGACATCGTCCTCAGTTAGTTGAGGGTGCCTTTCCGTTACTCGCCGATGAACCTCGACCCTCACTGGCCCTCCTGGAAGCGTATCTTAATAAACTACTACGAAATTATACTACAAAACAAATACGGAATGGCTAAGATATTGCCAGAATTGTTTCATGTGCGACGCTTGTGATCCGTATAGCGGCCGTGGAGCATAATCCATGCCTACTGCGTTCGCAGTCGACCGGATAGCTGAACCTTCTTCGTCGTCGACGGCGGGGTGCGGGTCGGTTAGGGATAGGCCTTATGCGAAACCATGCTGGAAGCTATGGCCCCGCTTTCCTTTACGGTCTTCCGGACGCCCAAGAGGGCTTCTGACGGCTAATTATGGTTCTATCGGTGGGTTTCTACGAGTGCTTTGATTCTCGGCGTTACAGGCGATCTGGTGAGCTCTTGTCTCTTGTTAGTAGATGGCGGCGGCCGATCCTGATCTGATGTCACTGAAGGGTGAGTTCGATGAGCAACTTGCGTGCTGGCTTGGGGTATGTACAATAAACCTATTGATAAACAAACGGGCGAGACGAAGTCTCAACGCGATTTCGGAGAGATGGGCTTGGATTACTTGACACTGGATGAACTGAGGCTGTCCTTCACAGAGAAGCAAGGCGTTCTTTTGGGTCGTCTTGAGTTGGTTGACCCACGTGATTTCTACAGGGATTTCTTTCCAAAGGGAGATCTTCAAGAGGATGGTCGCAAGGGAGATGGCAAGCCCTGCGGCATCATCAGGTGGGCTAAGACTAAGGGGAAGAGGCATCGGGCGGTCAAGGACAGCCATGGCCGCACGCAGTTTGTCAGTCGGTTTCTCTACGACGACCTCAAGGCGGTCGATCAGGTGGCCAACATGCACACCTGTTTTCTCCCCCTCTGCTCGTTCATAGGCAAGAGGGCGTTGGCTTCGAATGCCCGGTGGTGCCCCGGGTTTGCCATCGACCTCGATTATGTGGACGTGCCCCAGCTCCTTGATTTCCTCCATCAAGCTGAGAAGGGATGGTACTTTCCAACTCCGAATTACGTTGTGAACTCTGGCACGGGTCTGCATGTCTATTATCGCTTCCCGGAGAAGATTAGCCTGTCCAAGATCGACCCCCAGGCCTTGTCTGACCTCAAGCATATCGCCACCGACTTGATCTGGAACGCATACACCTCAAAGTCCAAGGACAAGCAGTACCAGGGTATCTACCAGGCCTACAGAATGCCCGGAACGACGTCGAAGCTCGGCACTGGCTACACGGTGACCGCGTTCCGGATGTCGCCCGATCCGGTGGCCCCGGAGGATTGGGCTTCTTTTGTCGGGGATGATTGGAAGGAGCTGGGATCGCGTCTGGCGTCATCGCCACACATCCCCATAGCACAGGCACGCGAGCTCTGGCCCGAGTGGTACGAGGAGAGGATTGTCCGGGGCGTGCCATCCGGAGGCAAAAGGGGGAAGTGGCACATGAAGCGCGATCTCTATGATTGGTGGCTGCGTCGCTGCGAGAGGGAGGCGCGCGACGGGAATCGCTATTCGTGCATCAAGGCCCTGAGAGCCTATGGTGCAAAGTGCGACATTCCCTTTTCCGAGGTCGAGCGCGACGCCTTCGCCCTTCAGCCGTTCTTGGATAGCCTGACTGCGAACGAGTCTAACCATTTCACCGAGCAGGACGTTATCGACGCCCTGAGAGCCGGAAGGGATATGGAGCGCTATCCGGTCAAGGAGATCAAGCGAACGACCGGACTCGACATGACCCCAAGCATTAGGAGAAATGGGCGAAGACAGGATTTGCATCTTAAACGTGCTCGGCGCATCAAGGCAGGGATGATCGAGGATGGCGAGCCATTCCGAAATCCAGAAGGCAGGCCGAAGGGGAGTGGGACAAAGGAGGACATTGTTCGGCAATGGCGTCGCGAACATCCCGAAGGCAACAAGTCCCAATGCGCTAGGGGGACCGGTCTCTCACGGGTCACGGTGACGAAATGGTGGGATGCTGGGGAGCTGGAGCGGAGGAAGACGTTGAATCCCACTAGGGTTACGATCGATCTGTCTTGCTTTGGGTTTGGAGAAATGGCCCATGTTGGCGTCGCTGTCCGGAATAACGTTGATGCCGCCACGGCTGCTGTGGTGCCGATACGCACGGGTCTCGAATCGATCGAGGTATCAGAGAAAGGTGCGAACGGATTGAGTGTTAGAGTTGTCGAGACAGGCAGGAAGGCGACGAATGACTAAGACAGTCAAGCAGATAGCGGCTGATTGCGGTGTCTCAGAGCAGGCTATCCGGGCCTGGTGCAGACGAAACCATGTTGCGAAAGATGCGAAACATGGTTTCGTAATCGACGAAACTACACTTTCGGCAATCTACCAGCACTATCGTGTAGATAAGCGAAAGCAAGTTTCGCAACGCGCGAAAGTAAGTTTCGCAACGCGCGAAACCTCTTGCGAAACCGATTTCGGACGTTCCTCCCACCCTTCCGTCCCGTGGGAGGTGTATGAGGATATGAGGAGTCAGCTCGAGGCTAAGGATCGACAGATAGCTGACCTCTCCAAGGCCCTAGTTTCCTCTCAAGAGTCATTGCGCGCCGCTCAGATTCTTCACGGGGTCGATAAGAAGGAGGTCCTCCTCGAGGCGGCTGCGGAGGGAGCAGCGTCCGATGGGCCGGATGGTGATTCGCCTAAGGGTGATTCACGAAAAGATGGGAACCTGAATCTGTTCGACCGAATATTCGGGAGAAAAGAAAGGTAGTCTTGGCCGGACTTCAT
>CAJUQK010000056.1 GCA_910588205.1 uncultured Eggerthellaceae bacterium | reverse complement strand
ACACGTTGAAGATGGTGTTGGAGGCAGCAGTCAAGTTGCCTGAGGCATCTGTAGCGAGCGTCATCTCGATGGTACCGGTGTAATCGTTGCCCGTGAGAGATGGCCTCTGCATGAGCTCAGAGGCAGTCGTAGGCCCTGAGTTCGTGAGCTTGATGTTGGCTTGGATGACGTAGACCGGACTCCCGGTATTGCTCGTCCTGTACCAGAAGAAGCCATTGAGGAGCTTCTTGAACTGAGTACCCAACGTGATAGTCGCCCTATTGGTCTTATCGAACATCGCCGTGCAACCGGTGAACATATCGTTCATGCCGCAATCGCCTGTACCACCATTGCCGTTAGCTGCCACTTCTACGAAGTTGTTGGGAAGGCTTGCTGTAGACAAACCGGTAGTGTCAAGGCTGTTCAGCTTAGTGCAGCCGTTGAACATGGCCTCCATGGACTTGGGAGCGGTCATATAGGACGCAGAGGGGAACGAGACTGTCATCCCTGATCCGCTCTTACCGCTGTTCTCTAGCATGTGAGAGAAGTTAGGCGTTGCTCCTACGGCAGAGGTGCTCGTCCAGGTGAAGCTCTTCATCTGGGGGCACTCCGCGAACGCATAGACTAGGTCCACGTTGGCCGCCTTGGCGAGGTTGGAAATGTTCACCGTCTGCAGCTTGTCGCAACTCAGGAACATGCGGCCCATCTTGGTCACGCTTGTGGTCATCCAATTGGCATCAAGGGAGAGGGAATCGCTGGCAGACGAGCCGATGGAGGTGATGGCATCCAAATCCCGGAACAAATGCTCGGCAGAATAGTCCAGACCCGTTGTCGCCGTAGCCCCAGAATAGGAACCGATCTGGGGAAGCCCTCGCAGGTCCATCTTGGGCATATAAGTAGCCCCACTCCTGGCGAAGTACCCTGTGTTGTTCGTAGTGTCATCCCAGGTTATGACCGAGAAGTCCAATGTAGATCTCAAGTTACCGTGATAGGAGCCAGAGTTCGCCGTATCTAATCCCTCTGGGATATACTCACCTTGTGCGAACATGACGCCCATGCTGACGGCGGTTCCCCGTGACCCCGTGTGCTTCCAGGTGAAGCTGGACTCAGGGGACATGACATTGTAGAAGCTATAGCTGAACATATCCCGCATATTGGCGCCGTTCTTGCCCACATCCGTGAAGTCGTAGGTGACCTTCGTGGAGGCATTCGTCCCCAAAGATGCGTTCCTGAACATCTGCCACAACTCAGCATTAGCTCCCGTGCCCACATTGTTCAAAGTGACATCTCTCAGTCCATTTGCTCCCCAGAACATGCGGCCCATCTTCACATTGGTTCCCGTGCCCACATTGGTCATCTTGAGCGTGCTGATCCTGGTAGCGGCACCATCTGAGAACATGTAGCGCATGACCGCATCTGCTCCCTTACCAACATCGGTCATGGTCACGCTTGCTCCGCTTGCGAAGGAGTTCGAGAAGATGTCCCAGAGATTAGAGGTAGCTCCATTGAAGCAGTCGGTTATAGTAACCGTCTTGAGACCCGTGCAACCACCGAACATGTAATAGGATTGAGCGACTCTTCCATTGAAGAGGTTACTCAGGTCTAGTGTCTGCAGCTTGCTGAGCCCTTGGAATGCATAGCGGAAATTGTTACCGTCTCCTGCACCAACATTGCTCAATTGAAGGCTTGTGATGCTCGAGCAATTCCGCGCGAAGCACCAGAAGTTGTGGCCGCCCCCCGTGGCGAAGTTAGTTAGCTTCATGGAGGTGATGCCAGAACAGCCGTCGAACATGCTCTCGAAGCTGCAGCCGTTTTTCGTTCCGAAGTTGCTGATGTCCACGCCTGTCAGACCTGTACAGCCCTGGAACATATTGGATGCATTGCCCAGGCCTGAAGTGTCGATGGTCGAGGGCCATTTGACAGCAGTGCCTGAGGTGCCAACGGTTCCCTTGAGGTTCGTGCCGGGGAACATGAACGACATGTCCGTGACCGAAGAGGTTATCCTCAGGTTGGACATGTCCACATATTCCAGGCTCGATAGCCCACTGAACATATACGCCAGATGCTGATAGCCATAGACAGGTGTGGTGTAGCTGCTATAGGAGAATTGCACCTTTTTGATGGTCTTGTTCCCAGCCCAAGGCGCTGGAGAGCTGGTGGAAATATTGCGAAGGCGTCCATTCGAGGTATATGAATAGATGTAAAGCGTGTCCCCACTGATTAGGTACTTGACCGTGCTGGTAGTCGTGCCGCCCGAAGAGGTTCCATAGCCAACATCACCGCTCGTGCTCGTGCCAGTGCCACCGAAGTATCCACGCTTCTTCCAGACGGAATCCTTGTAGGAGCTAGGAACCGTCAGGTTGGTGAATGAGGATTGCACACCTGCGTAGGCGTAGTTCACACCATCAACGGTGATGTCTAAACAGGGGACCAGACTGCTCACGCTGGTAGGCCCAGTGCCTATCTCGACCTTAACGTTGGATCCCAAGACGAAGGATGGCTTCGAATTCGTCACGTTATAGAAACCCGCATCGCTTTGGAACCAGAACATGCTGTTTACGATATTGGTCTTGCCTAGAAGAAGGGTACCTGGATCGCCAGAGACTGAACCACCCTTGCCATCGGCTGATGCAAAATGACTAGAACCCGCATTAAACACGGATCGTAACGAGTTATTGATGTTGATAGTGAGCGACCGCATGTCTATGTAAGTAAGAGAAGGACAGCTTTCGAACATGCCATCCATGCGGTCAGTTCCTCCCGTACAAGTAGAGTCGAAGATGACGCTCTTCAGCTTCGGGCAATCCAGGAAGGTTTCGCAGAACACCCCGTTTATCTGTATGCCCGAGACCTTGAATGTTTCCAGGTTGCCACAGCTTGTGAACATATGCGCCCAAGTGGCCATATCGATATTCGTGAACTCGACCGTTTTGATTCCAGGAGAACCATTGAACAGCATATATGGACCACGCAGATAATACCCATTGCGGAAGGTCATATAGGTGTCCCCGAGGTCTGTATTCGAGTTGCGGATGTTGGCGCATCGGGTGATCCCACGGAAGTAGCCAGGATAGCTGTCAGCCGTAGCATGGACACGTGTACCGATATTCGGCATGCCAGTGAGATTCATCTTAGTGGCACCGGATTGGTAGAACATATATCTGCTTTGGTCCATCGTACCTGGCGTTCCTGAGTTGAGCCAGTTAATGGATCCGGTCCTGAGGGCAGGTGTGGAGCCCTGAGCGAAAGACGATTCGAAGATATTATCGCAGAGCCCTGTATTCGTACCCAAATCCGTCGCAGTGACCACTGGGTCTGTTTGACCAGGACGATAGAAGTTACTGTCCGCTGCATATTGCTTGAAAGCGTATGTCAAATTCGCATACTGTCCCGTACCGATCCTCGTCCCCGTGAAGCTCGTCATGCCTCGGCTGAAGTAGAACGCATAGGTGAGGTTCGTGAACTTGCCCTTGCCCACATCAGTTACCGTCGCCGTATGCATATAGTGCATGGATGCAAAGGTAAATTGCATGTTGGTGCAGCTCGTGGCAGTGGCTGCAGTGTCGTTATAGTTGCCCACATTAGTCACTGTGAGCCGGGTGTCTGCATCCTTGACCGCAGATGCATCGCTGCATGTGTCGTAAAACATGTGGTTCATGTTCGCACGGAGGCCATTGCCCACATTGTTCACGGTGACGGTGCGTAAGCGCGAGCACTTGGTGAACATATAGCTGAGGTCAGGAGTCGTGCCATTGAACACGCTCTGCA
The DNA here is from genome assembly GCA_910588205.1 of uncultured Eggerthellaceae bacterium. Lineage (GTDB taxonomy): Bacteria > Actinomycetota > Coriobacteriia > Coriobacteriales > Eggerthellaceae > MGBC163016. The sequence goes on along the minus strand of CAJUQK010000056.1, from coordinate 1,187 downwards.
GGTTGACCTCTTCCAGGGCAGTGCAGTTACTGAACATATACGCTGCATAGAGAGATGTACCCGTCGGGTTGAACAACGAAGAGAAGCGCGCACCAGTGGGTATGGTGGCAGTGTTGTCCGCCGTTTGACCTTGCGCAGTGTGGGCGCCCCGTAGGGCTGTGCAATCTGCGAACATCCCGTAGAGGTTCGTGGTTGAGGCCCCTACGGTGAGGTTCGTCATGTCGGCATCGGCCAGGGAGGTGCACTTCTGGAACATCCTCTCTGCGCTGGCACCGGCGGTCACGCCCTTCATGACCTTCACCCGGCTGAACATCTTCGAGTATCCATCCCCGTCGCCGCCTGCCATGCCCTTGCCCGTCCATGGTGCGAACGTCGCCGCGGTGTTCCCGAAGCTCCTCATCTTCGCGTTGTTCGTGGAGGCGGTGTAGCCGCGCATGGAGTTGGGTGCGATGCACAAGGTCCCGACCGCGCTCGCACCCTCGCCTGAGGTCATGATGCGCCAAGCGACCGACTCGCCTCCCGCCTGGGACGCATCCCCTATGAACCCATACGCTGTGGTACGTCCGAACTGGCTCCCGAAGTCGCCTATGAGCGCGTTCACGTCGGATTCGGTGTATTGGATGCAAGACACGTAGTCGCGTGCCGTCCAGACCTCATCGATCAGCGTCTTGTGCGCTATGTATACCTTGCCGGAGAAGGCATAGGTGGTAGACCCCACCGTCCAGTTCGGGCGCTGCATGAGATCCGTTGCTCTCTGAGGCCCGTTCGAGGCCCCGCACTGCACGCTGACGGAAGACGCCATCACATACTGGGGAGTGGACGACCCTGTCTCCCTCGCCCCGAAGAACCCGTTCAAGAGCTTCCCGAACTGCGCCCCCACCGTGATCGTGGCCGGGCTCGCAGCAGCCGTGCCCGTCGCCGTCACGAGAAGGGAGCATCCCTCGAACATCGACCCTTGGGCAGAGAGGTTCCCCGTCGTCGAGTAGTCCCCGGCCATCCCTGAGGTCGACAGCCCCGTCAAGTCGAGCGAGGACATCTTCGCGCACCCTGAGAACATCCTCTTCATGGACGCGACCCCTGCCGCAGGTGTCCCAGAGAACGCAACGGATGCCACAGAAGAACAGCCCGAGAGCATCTCGTCTGCCACCCCGCCAGAGACGTCCCCTGTCATCTGCACCCGGGTGAGC
>CAJUQK010000055.1 GCA_910588205.1 uncultured Eggerthellaceae bacterium | reverse complement strand
TTATACTCTAACCTCCTTAAAACCCTTAGGTATTTCAGCAAATCATCACGAGCGTGCTCCTAGGCGGCGGCTCGAAGGAAACTCATGTAGCGCTTGCCGATCTCCATGCCCGTGTTGGGCACGTAGACCGCATAGAGGTCGAGCGTGTAAGCGGAGCTCGCATGCCCCATAAGGACTGAAACGGTTTTGATGTTCTCGCCATAGGTTTCCTTCATAGTCGCTTCCTCTCGAAAGTGAGGCGGCCAGCGTCGCTGACCGTGATGATGCAGTGTTTGGATAAACGCCACAACGATGCGAAAGCCCCGAGCGCATGCTTGCGCAGAACGCGCAGTTGTGACGCAGATCGAAAATGAGCGCTCGATGCGGTTATCAAGGTGCCTGCATTCCGTATATATCACCGATAGTTCCGGGGATGCACATTTCACGAGCAAGGCTAAAACTCTGCGATTCATCCGAGAAAAAGATGTTCCAAATTGAGAAGAAGGTGTCCCGTTTCGATTTGCTCTGCCGTGAAACTTTGCAAAGACTTTACGGGCCTCTGACAAGGCGCACTTACAGCTTGGTCATACTTGAGCAGAGCCTCCTCTTAGGCTCCCTCCTGTGAGAGGAGGCACGTTTCAAAGAAAGGAATCGACATGACCAAAAACATGACAAGAAAAGTACTCACTATCGCTGCTGCGGCGATTCTCACGCTCGGAATAATGAGCGCCTTCGGCTGTTCTTCACCCGAAACCCAATCGGGGAACTCCAGCGCATCCGAGGCGCAGACGAGCAATCAGATATCGGTGTATTCACGTGAAGATGGTTCGGGCACGCGCGGTGCGTTCGTCGAACTGTTCGGCTTGGAAGAGAAGGACGCGAGCGGCAACAAGATTGACATGACGACGGATGCAGCCGCCATCACCAACTCTACTTCCGTGATGATGACGTCGGTAGCGAGCGACCCCGACGGTATCGGATACATTTCTCTCGGCTCGCTCAACGATTCGGTCAAGGCCGTCAAGATCGACGGCATCGAGGCAACGGCGCAGAACGTGAAGAGCGGCGACTACAAGGTGTCCAGGCCATTCAACATCGTGTTCGCCGAGAACCTCAGCGCACCGGCACAGGACTTCGTGGACTTCATCATGAGCTCCGATGGTCAGGCGATCATCGAGGATAACGGCTACATAGGCGTTGACGAGAATGCGGCTCCCTTTACCGCTACTGGCGCAAGTGGCAAAGTCGTGATCGCGGGATCCTCCTCGGTCACCCCCATCATGGAGAAGCTCGCCGAAGCGTATAAGGCCGTGAATCCTGACGTAACCATCGAGGTTCAGCAATCCGACTCCACCACCGGCGTCAACATGGCCATCGAGGGCACGTGCGACATCGGTATGGCATCGCGTGACCTGAAGGATTCGGAGGCTTCGTCCGGGGTCAGCGCCACGGCTATCGCCAAGGACGGAATCGCCGTGATCGTCGCCCCCGCATCCATCGCCGACAGTCTCACCAGCGACCAAGTGAAGGCGATCTTTTCCGGTGAAGCGCTCACGTGGGCAGAAGTGATCGGCTAGCTATATGTCGAAGTCTGCAAGGAAAGAAGGCTTTGCGAGGGCGCTGTTCACCCTCGCTGCCGCGATTTCGATCTTGGCAGTTGCCCTGATATGCGTGTTCCTCTTCGCCAACGGGCTTCCGGCGATGTTCCAGATCGGCATCCCCGAGTTCCTGCTGGGCACCACCTGGAAGCCGGGAAGCGACATGTACGGCATCTTTCCCATGATCGTGGGGAGCATCTACGTGACCGCCGGTGCCATCCTCGTCGGTGTTCCGGCGGGCATCCTGACGGCGATATACCTGTCGCGCTTTGCGGGCAGCAGGGTCGCATCCGTTCTGCGGCCGGGCATCGAGCTGCTCGCCGGCATCCCCTCTGTCGTGTATGGCTTCTTCGGGTTGATGGTGCTCGTCCCCTTCATCAGGGTGACGATGCCCGGCAGGGGCCTTTCGCTTCTGGCAGCATCCCTGCTGCTGGGGATCATGATCCTTCCCACCATCATCACCGTGGCGAAGAACGCCCTCGATGCCGTTCCGAGAAGCTACTACGAGGGGGCCCTTGCCCTGGGCGCAACCCATGAGCGGGCCGTGTTCCGCATCCTCGTGCCTGCTGCGTTCTCGGGAATCATGGCGGCTGTCGTGCTGGGAGTCGGGCGTGCGATCGGCGAGACCATGGCGGTCGTTATGGTCGCGGGAAACCAGCCCGTCATACCGAACTCCATCTTCGACGGCGTTCGCACGATGACCGCGAATATTGTTCTGGAGATGGGCTATGCCGCCGACCTCCACAGGGGCGCTCTCATAGCAACCGGCGTCGTGCTGTTCGTCTTCATCATGCTCATCAGCCTCCTGTTCAGCGCCATCAAGAAGCGGGGTGAGGAGCGATGACGTCGAAGATTCTGCGCGCTCTCGTGTACGTGGGAGCCATCCTCACGGCTCTGGTCCTGGCGGGGATCGTGGGATACATCCTTATAAACGGCATCCCTCATCTCAAGCCCTCCCTGTTCGAGTGGACCTACACTTCCGAGAACGTCTCGCTTATGCCCGCTCTCGTCGATACCATCCTCATGGCCCTGCTCGCTTTGGCGCTGTCTGTGCCGACGGGAGTCGGTGCGGCGATCTATCTGGTGGAGTACGCGCGCTCATCGAGCCGCTTCGTGAGGGCAGTCCGCATGACGGCTGAGACGCTCCAGGGCATACCATCGATCATCTACGGTCTGTTCGGCCTGCTCTTCTTCACGACCATGCTCGGGTGGGGGCTCTCCCTCATGTCAGGCGCATGCACGCTCGCCATCATGGTGCTTCCCGTCGTGATGCGCACTACCGAAGAGGCGCTTCTCGCTGTCCCCGAATCCTACAAGCAGGGCGGCTTCGCATTGGGGGCGGGCCATGTCAGGACGATCTTTCGCTGTGTGCTGCCAAGCGCGCTTCCTGGCATCGTGGGCGGCGTGCTGCTTGCCCTTGGCCGCTGCGTTGGAGAGGTGGCCGCGCTCCTCTTCACCGCTGGCACCGTGGCGCAGATCCCCGATTTCGGTGGACAGGGCATCTTCGCAATCTTCGATTCGTGCAGGACGCTTGCCGTCCACATGTACGTGCTCGCAAGCGAGGGCCTTCACATGGACGAGACCTATGCAACAGCCGTCGTGCTCCTGATCCTCATCGTGATTCTGAACATGGGAGCGAACTTCGCGGCAAAGAGACTTAAGAGAGGAATGTAGATGATGGACGCAGTCACAGCACCCGAAAAGAGAATCATGGAACCTGAGAAGGAGCAAAGCATGCAGAGCGCGCGGGCGGAAGCTGCCGGCGCTGAAGCGAAGATGGGCGTTGAGGGACTCGACCTTTACTACGGAGAGTTCCATGCTCTCAAAGACGTCACGCTCGATTTTCCGAAGAACGAGGTGACGGCCCTGATCGGGCCTTCGGGATGCGGCAAGTCGACGTTGCTCAAGACCTTGAACCGGATGAATGACCTGGTGGACGGCTGCCGCGTGGACGGGTGCGTCTCCTTGGATGGCGACGACATCTATGGTGGCCTGCCGGTCAATGACCTCCGCCGCCGCGTGGGCATGGTGTTCCAGCAGCCCAATCCCTTCCCCATGAGTATCTACGACAACATCGCCTTCGGCCCGCGCACCCATGGCATCAAGGGCAAAGAGGAGCTCGATGTGATCGTTGAGCAGTCGCTTCGTGACGCCGCTATCTGGGACGAGGTCAAAGATCGTTTGAAGAAGTGCGCCCTTGGGCTCTCAGGCGGCCAGCAACAGCGCTTGTGCATCGCACGTGCGCTAGCAGTGCAACCAGAGGTCCTGCTGCTCGACGAGTCCACAAGCGCGCTCGACCCGATATCCACGGCGAAGATCGAGGGTCTGGTCACCGAGCTCGCATCGAAATACACCGTGATCATGGTCACGCACAATATGCTGCAAGCCATTCGCGTATCTACCAAGACCGCGTTCTTTCTCCTAGGGGAGATGGTTGAGGCAGGTGACACGGATGCGTTGTTCACGCATCCGAAAGACAGCCGAACAGCCGACTATGTGTCAGGTCGCTTCGGCTAAGCAGAGCGAAATAGCGGCACTCCAGGCGATGACGCTTGCGATGATGCCAGATTGCAGATTCGGAGCGTATCACATGAAGAACCTTAGATCGAGAATTGCCATCATCGTCACGTGAATCGCGGCTTTAGGAATCGTCTGCGCCATGCTCTTCGTCTACTCGCAGTTCGTCAACGAGAAGTTCTATGAAGAGGCGAAGTGCAACTTCTCGGAGGTCTATGAGCTGCATCATCAACGGACTGAAGGACGAAGCGAGGGCATCGACGGGCGTCTCCAGTATCGTCTACAGATGGCTTGACGAGATTGGCATACCTAAGGGGAGGGGCCGTAAATCGAAGTTAAGGAACGGGCGCATCCAGCAGTTGACGGAGACGCTTGCCATGTTCGACAGGATGGGCTGCCGCCCGACCTCGAAGGAGTCTATCGCAAGGCTCTCGGATCTGAGGGAGCGGTTAGATGACGCCTGCGGCAGATACGGCAACCAAAACGCTTTCGTGTTGTATCTCGGCTTTCTCTCCCGACTCACTGACAAAGCCATGTGAGCCTGTCACTATACTCGTACATGTCAAAGCCTTCGAGGCTTTGTAAGGGCCGGTTCCACTGGGACTGGCTCTAGTTTTATTTAGGCGCACGATCGGGCCACATTCAAGTTGGCGATACGGCGTACATCTAGGCCGCTGCTCTCCCTGGCCGCTTGTTGAGGAGGCGCCTCTAGGCTCCGATGAGTCCGATCATCTCCGCGATGTCCTCGGTGATCATCTGGACTTTGGGGACGGGGTCGTGTTTTACCTTCGCGGAGATTATGGCGTACGAGAAAGCTGCCTCTACGCGAACAGCACGGCGTAGCAGACGATGCCGGCGAAGAATGCCAGGATCGCCGCGC
>CAJUQK010000054.1 GCA_910588205.1 uncultured Eggerthellaceae bacterium | reverse complement strand
CGACTTCTGGCGAAAGTAGCATAAGGTGCATTCACCGCTTGAAACCGCCCGGTCCCCTTGACTCACCTTGACCCATTGACTCACGCCTGCGCCCCCTTGGCTCCCTGGCCCTGCGTTATGCGTTACGCATTCTGTGTTACGCAAGGGCCTCTGCAACATTGGCTGGAAGCGCATCTTCTGTGACTTCCGACCATCCAACGACTCCACGAATCGGCTGAAGGTCCAGCTTTATAAAAGCGTCCTGCCGCAGCTCTCGAGAGGTTCCGAATTCTATCTCAGCCTTATCTCCCGTCGCGTTGACCGCCCCAAGCTTGTACAGGTACGGCTCGCTCGACCCCAAATTGACGACCCCACCGCTTGGCTCGTTCTCAGAAACGCAGGCGTTGTCGATCTTGACGTAGTAATCGCCAACGAGGAGCAAATTCGCCACCGACGCGGCAAAAAGAAGAGCCGCCGCCAATCCGACGATAGCGATTGATGTGATTGCCATTGTTTTCTTCTTGCTCATGGGTCACTCTCCTTGATCGTTTTAATCCACAAAACGATGATGCCGTCCCCATGTTGCTACCGCCATCGATTTGCCTTACCGGTCTCTAACGTTTTTGAAAGGAACGCGGCAATGCACCTTCTGCCGAGCAAGAGTGAGCCGAAAGAACCGTCCCCTTGACCCTGGGGTCAAGGGGTTGTCAGTGCGGAAGATAGAACGGCTCACGGGAATCGTAAGAGGCATCATCCAGAAATGCCCGCCGCCCTTCGCTGGTCGATGACGTTATCCCCGTCCTGCGTCATTCTCTGCTTCTGCACGTCGGGTTCAAGCCCTATCTCGGGAAGCATCGACGAGCTTCATGCCGCCGCGCCGGAGGCCGAGTGGGACGGAGGCAGGCGTTTTGCAAGCAATGCCTCTCAGCAGGAGATCGACGCATGGGTGGAAGAGGTCCGATAGGCTGCGGGCTTCATATGACCGCGCTACTTGCGCACGCTTCCAAGCGATAGCAAGCAGCGCGGTCGGGAAATGCGTTTAGGAGGCCAGCCTAGAGCTTGAGGTATTCCTCGTCGCTCACGGGCTCGCACCACTCATTGCTCACGTTCGTGCCGCATGCTTCGAATGCCACATGGCTCATCCAGCTGTCTTTGGCGGCACCATGCCAGTGCTTCACGTTTGCAGGGATGGTGACGCAATCGCCTGGCTTCAGTGCTTGCGCCTCCTTGCCCCATTCCTGATACCAGCCGCAACCGTCAGTCACGAGCAGGACCTGCCCGCCACCCTCGTCGGCATGATGGATGTGCCAATGGTTGCGGCAGCCCGGTTCGAAGGTGACGTTGGCAACGAATTGCGTTTTATCCGGATCGGTCAGGGGGTTCAAATAGGATTTCCCGGTGAAGTACTGAGCGTAGGCGTCGTTTGGTTGCCCCAGCCCGAACACGCCGCCGTGAGCCTCGGGCTCGTCGAGTCCCTGCGGGTCATCCGCATAGACCTTTGCAGCCACGCGGAACGCCGCCCAGGCGTTAGGCCACCCTGCATAGAAAGCGACATGCGTAAGCATGGCCGCCATCTCGTTTGCCGTGATGCCGTTTCCCTTCGCCGTTTGGATGTGGTATTCGAACGAGGCATCGACGAGCCCCTTCGCTACCAGCGTCGTAATCGTGAGAGCCGAGCGCATTTTGAGCGTCAGCGCATCATCGCTCCACACCTCCCCGAACAGCACATCGTCATTGAGCGCAGCGAACATCGGGGCAAAGTCTCCCAGCTGCTCTCTTCCTGCTGTTTGAGCTACTTTTGGCATGACATTCTCCTATCTAATAAGTTGCTTTGGGCGTCCCAATCAATGTGACCTGATCTGACATTTCCGTTTTATGGCCGCTATTTCTGCAGGCATCTCGTCTTCGCGCATGCCGTGCGGAACATCGCAGGTTCCTGCTTCTGCCGCCGTATCGTAGTACCAGCATTTGTAGGTGATGAAGTCGAGGGTGTCTTTGAGCTCTTCCAGCTGACGCGCAATCTCATCACGCCTTTTGTGCACGAGGGCGCGCCTCTCGTCGATGGTCTCGTCGCCTTGCTGATAGAGGCTCGTGAACTCGCGCATCTCGCCGATGGTCATCCCCGACATCTTCAAGTGTCCGATGAGCCTCATCCAATCAAGGTCCCCATCGGTGAAGACCCGAATGCCTCCCTCGGTGCGACCTAGGTTGGGAAGCAGGCCCTTGGCCTCGTAGTATCTGACCGTGGACGAAGGTATCCCCAGCATGCCGGACACCTGGCCTATCGTGTAGCGCTTTTCTTCCATGGACGCCGTCCCCATCGTTGAAGGAGTGTCTGCGAACACATTATCGACTTAAACCATGGTTGAAGTGCAATGATCGTTTTCGAAACGAGTTGTCATGCCGGTCATCGGCTCCATCGTGACGCAGGACGGGGATAATGTCATCAAGGGCGACATAAGAGTGACGCAGGACGGCGGTCTTCGCATCGGCGGCTAGTGCAGCGCATTGACGATGAGCGTGAGAACGAATGCGACGATCAGCCCAATACCGGCACCGCAGACAAGCTTCACGATATTGGACAGCAAGGGCTTGTTTCTGGAAAGCGCCTTGCTCTCCTCGGGAACCTCCTCGCCATCCATAAAGGCGCTGATTTCGCGGTAGGTCACCAGGCTATGGTTCTTCTTGATCTTCTCTATCCGCATCGAAAGCACGAGCGAGGGGATCCAAAATGCGACCATCGCGGCTATTCCCGCAAGAGAGCCAATCGACATGTACGGCACCGGCGAGGAGTCCTTCCAGACGGCGTTCAGCCCGACCATGCAGGCAATGCCCATGAGTATGAGCACTACAGATCCGACCGCCATCCTCTCCATCACCAGCGCATCTTTGCTGACCATCTCCTTCATTGAAACCACGTCTCCTTTCACGAGTTCATCGATGGAGATGCCGAAAAGATGGCTGAGCAACATGAGGCTCTGCACATCGGGATAGGTCTTGCCCCTCTCCCAGCTGGACATCGTCTGGCGCGACACGTATATCGCGTGCGCAACGTCTTCCTGGGACAGACCCAAGCGTTCGCGGTTAGCCCTTAGTTGCCTTGGCAGCTCCATCGGCACCTCCCTTCCGAGACGAGGCTCCAGCATTGCGATACAACTTACCACCAAAGATGCCTTACATGGCTTCCATCAAGGGCAACAAGGATGTCGAAAGCTCTTTACGTCCCGCTCTGAACTGGGGTTTATATCCGTGCCTTACGAGCAGCCGTTCGCGTTTCCTGATGTCGCCAGACAGGGCCTTCTTTAAGCTTCGAGCTCGCGCTCGATCTCACGTCGGCGTTTGATGGCGTCATGGATGGATAGGGCTATGGCGGCGAAGCCGATGGCGAATCCCATGCCGAAGAAGATGACCCCGATGGCAAGGTCGCCGAGCCACGCGACATGCTCGAACCCCACGATCTGGATCTCGGCCACGATGCGCATAGTGCACGTGAGGATGCCGATAACGGCACCGCAGAAGACCGCGAAGATGGAGACATAGTCCCAGGGCATGCTGTCTATCTCGGCGAACCGCTTCCTGCTGGAGAAGAAGCCGGACTTGGTCTGCATGGCAATTGTCGCTATCCCGGCGATCAATATCGTGAGGGTTAAGGGCAACTGGACAGGAACGACGTTCTCGCCAAGTCCGGTGAGGATGGGGTTATCGGTCGTGTATGCCACCTGGTTCAGCATGATGGAGTAGTAGAGGCTTAAGATGGAGCCAATGAGCAGAATGTAGCCAGACACCTTGGCGGCCTTGTTCTCCTCGGCCTCAAGTCTCTCGTCTTTCGGTCCCATGATCTCGTTCCATTTTCTTACTAAGTACATGGCGTACTCCTATTCCCAAAAAAGGTCGCCTAGCGTTTTGCCGAGCGTCTTGCAGATGGCCGTGCAGAGCTTGAGGCTCGGGTTGTAGCGGCCTGCCTCGATGAGGCCTATGGTCTGGCGCGTGGCCCCCACGGCATCGGCGAGCTGCTGCTGAGACAGACCCGACTCCATGCGGGCATTTCTCATTCGCTCGTTCCTCTTGCTCTCCAAGAAGGTTCCTTTCAGTTTGCGTTCCTGAATGTAAGATATATCTTACATGACAATTATATATTGCATGAGAAATGTGTCAAGCTGGGTGCGTATTCCACGGCGATCGGCACGAAGCGACGCCTCCAAGACTGTTTGGGGATGCCGCATCGCCTGACATAAGAGGCATCGAAGAGAGAGCATGGACCCCTCATGGCTCGCATCTTTTCCCTGAAGCCTCTGGGCCCTCTGCCCAAGTCGGCATAAGGCATGCGCAAGGTGCATGGGTGACGCAGGACGGGGATAACGTCATCAAGGCATGGGGCAATCGGCTCGCTCGAAGCAAATGATGACGTTATCCCCGTCCTGCGTCATCTTCTTCGTCATCTTGCAGCGGGAAACCTTGCAAAAACGTTAGGCGCCCGTAAGGCGAATCGATGGCGGCAGAACGTCACGTCCCTTACGTTGGTTCCAGTCCCGGATTGGAGCCGCCCATGCTTTTGAAGCTTGCCATGCGCAACGTACTGCGCTCAGCGCATGACTACTCGGTATACTTCGCCACGCTGGCCTTCGCGGCCTGTCTGCTGTACTCCTTCACAGCCTCGAGCGATTACCTCCTATCGCTCGACCTTACCGCCGACCAACGCGGCATCTACGAATCGGCCTCCATGGTCACCCAGGCGTTCTCGGTGTTCTCGGCGCTCGTTTTCGCGTTCCTGGTGACCTATGCCAGCCGCTTCATCCTGCGCCGTCGCTCCAGGGAGTTCGCCATCTGCGGGATCATGGGGATGGAGCCGGCAACCATGGCGCGCATCCTGGCCTACGAGGGATGCGTCGCCGCCATGGCCGCGCTTGCGGTCGGAATGCTCGTCGGAGTGCTCGCCTCCCCTCTCTTCGGGGCCATCGCTGCCTTCGTCTTCGACGCTCCCTGGCAGCTCCTGCTCGTGTTCTCGGCCGATGCCGCCCTCTGGACCGCGGAATGCTTCGCCGGCATCAT
>CAJUQK010000053.1 GCA_910588205.1 uncultured Eggerthellaceae bacterium | reverse complement strand
GAAGACAGCCCTTCCCCGTGAGGGGTTGAGGCCGATTCCGCAGGCCGAGAAAAGCTTGATATAAGCAAAATATCACGTCTTTTCGAAAGCCAAGGCCTAAGGCCGAACGCCCCTTGCGGGGAGGGCGAGCATTCCCATGGATCATGACATTTGGACCGTCCCCTGTCATACCCTGTCATAAGAATGCATATCGTGTTATAGGAGTTCCGTGGCACGAAGATTGGCAGCGACATGTTGCTCCTTGATGACGTGAGGGATAGCCTCTCGCAAGTCATCCACCGTGAGCGGCACCCGACCCTTGGAAAGAGCCGCGGTCAGCATCACCGTGTTGAGCATCTTGCGCGATGCGCCCAGCCGCCGGAGAGCAGCCGCATCATCTACGCAGACCAGCTCTGCATTGAAGAGCTGCGGGTGGTGTCCTCTCCCTTGCCGAAGACCATGGTTCCGCGCAGAAGCTGACCGCACTGATCCGTTGTACAGCTCCGTCTGAATGCCCCGGAGGATATCATCGGCGTTATAGGGTTCCCCCGAAAGAGCGCTGGTCACCGGTTGTACAGTGGTCATGGCACTCACGATCAGTCCGTGGCGCGAAAGGTAGGGAAGCGCTCGTGCAGCCTCACCTGGCTCGAAAGCCACGATCAGATCAGCCTGCCCCCGGGGAATCAGCGGTGCCAACACTTCTCCGCCACCATCTGCCATGCGCACATGGGACACCACCGAACCGCCGCGTTGCGCCATGCCGATGGTCTCAGCCGTGCGCACCTGCCAACCCTTGTTCGCCGCAGCCGTAGCCAGCAGCTTCGCCGCCAGCACCGTGCCCTGGCCGCCTACCCCTGCTAACAGGATGTTCGTCACTGGGCACCTCCTTGACCGGGTCCGGCGGAATGCAAGTCGTTCCGCACCTGTTTGGCCTTCCCGTAGTCTGCGAACTTGGAGCGCACGGACCGCGGTGCGCCCGAAGCGGGTACCTCTGAGCGGGATACCTGTGGCCGGGGGGCTACAGAGCGCTTCGGCTTCTGGGGAAGCTTTGCCACGGACCGCTGGGCCCGAGGCAGAGGCTCCGGGTTCTCTTCTGGTTCTTTTTTGGCCGGAACGGCTGGCTGTGGCGAAGACTGAGGCTGCTCTTCCGACTCATCAGAGCGGACGCGCCTCAGACGACGCGAGGGTCGTGGCACCTCTGCATCCGGCAGGGTTATCTGGATGCTGCCACCATCCATGGCAGCAGATTGCCCTTTGCTGCCATCTTTGTCGGCTGGCAAGCTGATATCCGCACTGCCTAGAAGGTCGCTTAACTTGAGCTGGCTGCCACCGCCGTAATCAGGACCACTTGACTGCCGAGACTGAGAAGCCTTTGCTTCGTCTTTCCCCGTCGTTCCTACCTCGGCAGCATCCACGGCATCTGCTTCTAAGGCCGAAGGGTGCGCTGCCCGAGGAGCTGTGAGCTCTATCTGGGTGGTTTGGGAGGCCTCACCAGCCGATGACTTCACGAAGCGCTCAGCGGGAACACCTCGTTGGTTGGGCTCCTTCATGAAATAGCGGCGCTGACCCTTCTCGCGCCGCCTGCGCCTATAGGGACGTTCCAAAGGCGTGCCTATCATGTCATCGTAGAGGTCGTCATCTTCGAAGTCATCGTAGGCTCCGTAGAGGGGAGCCAGCAGGCTGAACCCCTCTTGCTCTAGGTCAAAGGGCAGATCCGGTTCTGGCTTCCCTGGATCTTCGGCGCTCTCTCCAGAGGCTTTTTCTGGCGCATCTGCATCCCGCTCTTCGCTCTGCAGCTGCTCAGCCACCGGCTCTCCCAAGTCTTCGCTTTCTACTGGAGCAGCAGTGCGATTCAGCCGACTCTGGCGAACGGGTTTGGGTTCTGCCTCAGGAGCGAGGCTGATGGCATTGGCAGGGCAGACCGGCAAGCAAAGGCTGCAGCCCGTGCATTGGGTACGATCTATCACTGCCTGACCGCGACGCCCGCTCTTAGGGCCATGGGCGTCTGGGTTGAACCCAATGGCTGGACAGCCGATCTGGGTGATGCACTTCTTGCAACCGGTGCATTGGGCAGTGCTCACTTTCGCCGGAGTACCGAAGGGCTTCGTCCAGATGCAGGGGCTTTGGAAGATGACGGCAGAGGGCCCTTCGAAAGCCAATGCCTGGGCCACCAGCTCTTCAGCTGCTTCTGGCTGCAAGGGGTCCACCTCAACGATAGTAGTGATGTTCGCAGCCTCGAGCATGGCCTTGATGCTCACGGGCGAGTTCTCGGCACCCATGAGCGTGAGCCCCGTACCCGGGTGCGGTTGCATGCCCGTCATGGCAGTAGTGGAATTATCCAGCACGCAAACGGTAACGTCATGATCGTTGTAAGCCGCATTCACCACGCCGGTGATCCCGGAAGCGAAGAACGTGGAATCTCCCACGAAGGCGATGGCCTTCTTGTCTGGGCTCACCGCAGAGATGCCCTGGGCCATGGTGATACCACCGCCCATGCACAGACACGTATCCACGGCATCCAACGGCGCAGCGTTGCCCAGGGTGTAGCAGCCGATATCCCCACAGAAGACAGCGTCATCTCGAGAGATACCCAGTTGCTTGAGCGCACGCTTGACAGCCAAGAACGAGGCGCGATGGGGGCACCCGGCACAGAGCACCGCCGGGCGCGCAGGCAGCGAACCGGGATACCGGAAAGCAGCCAGATCCTGAGAAGAGGCAGACCCGGTGCTGAGCGCCTCCGCCTCTCCCTCTGGAGCCATTCCCTTTTCGAACCCCGTCACTCCTGCACACTTCGCCAAGAATGCGGAGATGCGCCGAAGGGCATCCTCTGTGGAATTCTCCCCTCGAGTATTCGCATCATCGGTCAGCTTGCCATGGATGCGCGGCCAGAGGAAGCTGATGCTGGCCATCTTCTGGAGCTCTTCTTCTATGACACTGTCCAGCTCTTCGAGGACCAAGACATCCGTGAGGTCTTTGAGCGCACGAGAAGCCGTACGGTGGGGGAACGGGTAGGGCGTTCCTAGCTGCAGAAGACGAACGGGTGGCAGTTCACGCCCGCAAGCCAAGGCCTGCTGTTGCAAGAGCTGCAACGCTTCCCGAGCGTACTGAGTGGAAACGCCGCCACAGACGATGCCCAGCTTCGCTGGCGGCAGATTCGCCTCCATCTGCTCCTCAGCAGGTACGCGAATGAGTGGACCATTCCCCGCATTCGCGAAGAGCTGGTTGAATTCCGCCAGCTCCGGCGTGAAGGTGTAATCGAAAGCTATGGCACGCAAGCGCTCGTTGATCTCACCATGAGCTTGGAACGCCCGCGGCGGGAAGATGACGTATTCCTCAGGATCCCGCTGGAACCCGCCTCCCAGCGCCGGTTCCGGCTGAGTCTCCTCAGGGAATTCGAAGAACGTAGAAGCGTGGTCGATGCGGGTGGTGGGACGGAAGATGACCGGCGTGCGATAGCGCTCGGACAGCGCGAAGGCCTGAGCGATCATCTCCGCGCCCTGTTCGGGCGTGGCTGGATCCAGCACGGGGACCTTTGCGAAGGCAGCGAAGCGACGGGTATCCTGCTCCGTTTGGCTGGAAATGGGGCCGGGATCATCAGCCACCAAGATGACCAGACCGCCCTTGACGCCCAGATAGTTCAGGGACATGAGGGCATCCGATGCCACGTTCAAGCCCACCTGCTTGCAGGTGACCAGAGACCGAACACCCGAGAGCGCCGAAGCAGCGGCCACCTCAAGGGCCGCTTTCTCGTTCGTGGACCACTCTACGTGGATCCCCTTCGCCACCCCATCCCGATGCAGACGCGCTACGGTCTCTATCACCTCAGAGGAGGGCGTGCCGGGATAGCCTGCGAACAAGCCGCAGCCTGCCTTGAGCGCCGCATGCGCGAACGCTTCATTACCCATAAGGAACCGTTTTGCCATGTGCCCTTCCATGACCGGGATCGTGCTTCTTGGAACCAGTTCTGTGATAGGAGAGATTCTACTTCACCGAGCGCGCTTCGTCCTGTTCCTTGATCTCGTTGGAGGTTTCTTCGGTGTGATGGGAAGTGCTCCGAACACCCCGCTCGATCTTGCGCAGATCGGCATTCTGATATTCCGCCACGAACCCGGCGGAGAAGATGCCGCCCGGGATGGCCACCAGAGCCAAGGCCAGCAGCATGATGATCATGCCGATGGCCTTGCCCAGAGTGGTAACGGGAACGATATCCCCATAGCCCGTACCCGTCACCGTTTCCACAGCCCACCAAACCCCTTGGAAAAGACTGTTGAACTGGTCTGGCTGGGCTGCGTGCTCTACCTCGTACATGACAACGCTTGCCACGATGATGAGCAAGCCGATGACCAGGAAAGCTGCCACGATCTCACGGTAATGCTTGCGGATGACCCGGCCGATGGTTCGGAAGCCCCGCATGTAGCGGGTCACCTTTATCAAACGGATCAGACGCAGCACCCCTATGGCATTGATGAGCGCCTGGGTGACGGGCAGGAACCATGACAGGATATTGGGTGCGAAGGAGAGGAGGTCGATGATCCCCATGGGGGAGAAGATGTATTTCAGCCGCGCCTGGAAGCGAGTACAGTTGCCGAATGCCAGGTCAGCGATCCAGATGCGCGCACCGTATTCCACGAAGAAGCAAATGGTGGAGAACACGTAGATGCTTGCCACAACATCCTCAGAGATGGGATCTAATCCTGTTTGAGCCGAGAAGAACACGAGCACCGCATTGGCCAAGATGAGCATGAAGAGGAAGACGCCGCAGATCCGCGCAACCCAGTTTCCCCGGCGGATGTTCTCAAGAGCATAGAAGGTCTGTCGCTTGAATTCTGAGCTATCCAGCATGCGCAGGCGCTTCGAGAGGCCGGAGGGCTTGCGCCGGGCCTGCTGCCTGTGAGGCTGCTGCTCTGGATGCTGGTTGGCGGTCACCGAGCTCCTTCGGTCCGAGGGACACTTCGAGACATGGTACCACCCCACACAGATCCCTGTTACATTCTCCGGGTTGTTGCATCGGGGCCGAGCCAGCTCGGCCCCTACGGCGATGGTACGCCACCGGATCGTGTGCCAGGTTCCCATTGGATGACCCCTGCCTGACAGATTGTCGAGGCTCCTATAGTCGTCAAGCCCTCTTTTTGTAAGGTTCTCTATGCTTCCCG
>CAJUQK010000052.1 GCA_910588205.1 uncultured Eggerthellaceae bacterium | reverse complement strand
TGGACCAGCGCACAGAGGTTCCGTTCCAGGTGTCGTTGCCATCATCGCGACCGACATATCCTGTGACGACCGTATCGCCATACTCAGCCTCAGTGGAGGACTTCCCATTGACCGAGTTGTTGATGTAGTCCCGACCCTGCCATACGTTGAAGATGGTGTTAGAAGCAGCAGTCAGGTTGCCCGAGGCATCTGTTGCGAGCGTCATGTGGATGGTACCGGTGTAGTCATAGACCGTGGACTGCCCACTGCTATTGGTAATGGTGAGGTTCGGGCGCTGCATGAGCTCAGCAGCCGTCGTGGGACCAGCGTTGGTCAGATAGACGTTCGCTTGGATCACATAGACCGGGCTTCCGGTATTGCTCGTCCTGTACCAGAAGAACCCGTTCAAGAGCTTCTTGAACTGAGCACCTAACGTGATAGTCGCACGATTCTCTTTGTCGAACAGAGCCGTGCAGCCGGTGAACATATCGTTCATGCCACAGTCGCCGATGCCGCCATTGCCGTTAGCTGCCACTTCCACGAAGTTGTTGGGAAGGCTTGCTGTGGACAGTCCTGTGGTGTCAAGGCTGTTCAGCTTGGCACACCCATAGAGCATGCGCTTCATGGACTTAGGCGCATAGGGATTACTGCCAGACCCATTGACTGTTGTCAGATTGCCGCACTCTTGGAACATCCGATCGAATATCGGTGTCGACGCAGGGGCGGCAGAGTTGCTGAACGTGACCGTTGTCAGAGCCGGGCATGCCCGGAAGCCTTCCGTGAAGTCAGCATTGGCAGCCTTCACCATGTCGTTGAAGCTGGCCGTCTGAAGCCTGTCGCATCCACGGAACATGTTGCGCATATCAGTCGTAAGGCTACCGAAGAGTTCTGGCGGAAGCGTAAGTGCAAACGACGTTGCAGATCCTGCTGCACCAGACGCTACTCCCACAGACGTGATGGCATCCAAATCCTCGAACATAGCGAACATCGATCCGTCTGCCCCTTGAGTCCCTGTCACGCCTCCAGTGGAAGTGCCGATCACCGGCATGCCACGCAGGTCAAGCTTCGGCATCATCATCTTATTGGCACTGTAGGTCACATCGAACTGCTCGTTCGTAACGGTGTCGCCACCGTATTCGCCCTGGGTGTAATCGTATTCATAGACAGGCGTGTAATTGTCGATCTGGGTCCTCGTCGACTCCGCAGAGAAGGTACCCGGTCCGAACATACGACCCATGGATACAGCGCTACCCCGATTGCCAGAATTAGTCCAAGTGAGCGACGAGTTGCTTGCGATCCCTGTCGAGCCAAGCGAGTTATAGAACATGGAGCGCAGGTTGGCATAGTTATTACCGACGTCGGTAAACTTCCAAGTGCAGGTCGTATTGGCAGCGATGCTGTTGCCTACGTTGTTGAAGAAGCGGAAGAGGGATGTACCTTTACCTGTTGCTACGCGCGTAAGTTCTACGTTCTGAAGACGCGGGCAGTCCTTTATCGTAGTTGCCAGTTCCAGCGCATTCGCCTTGAAGCAATCGGTCAGCTTGATGCTCCTCAGATAGGCGGCACTGGTGAATACCTGGAAGTAGCTCTTTCGGCCATTTGTCGTTCCGTTGAAGCAGTTGTTCGCCTCGAATGCAGTGGTGGCCTTGTTCTGGCTATACCCCTGGATCATATCGCCGATCGTTATGTTGTTGCCATTGAAGGATCCAGTGAAGACGACTTTTTCTGGAGTTGTGGTTCCCACGATCAGGCGGCGATGATGATGGTCATCGTAGGATGATCCGTAGGTTCCAGAGGTATTGAAGCTATTGGTGATGGTCAGCGTCTTCACGGCAGTGCAATTGTTCAGAAGGTAGGCAGCACTGCTCTCGCTATTGACCGAAGCGGAAGTTCCCCCGCAATTCGATATGGTCACGTCTTGGAGCGAGGTATTGTTGCCATTTGCAAGCTGATAGATGAAAAGACCTCCATTGCCCACATCGTTCAGCTTGAAGCTGGTCACCGCAGTTGCCCCCATGATGTAATTACCCATATTGACATTGCCTGCGGTGCGACCCATGCTGGATATATCAAATGAGGTGAGCTTGCTGCATGAGTAGAACATATACCGCAGGTTAGCTGCTTTTGGAAGCAATCTTCCAGAGGTGTCGCGTGCAGGGAACTTCACAGAGGTCCCATCCGGCCCAAGGGTCACCTTGCCAGTGAGAGAGCTGCAACTTCTGAACATTCCCTCTGCTGAGTCGAGCTGCAAGAGGTTGTTCTTAGAAAGATCGATACCAGTGAGGCTTGAGCATCCGTCGAACATGTAGCTCATGCTCGTAACCTTCGATGTATCGAGCTTGCTCATGTCAACGTTAGTAAGGCTTGAGCAATTCTGGAATGCATAGCGCATGCCGGTGACGTATGTTCCCGTGCTCAGGTTAGTAAAGTCAACGCTTCTGAGCTTCTTACACCCTGCGAACATATATTCCAAGTTCGATGCGACCACCTTCGTGCCGCTGTAGGCCTGGAAGGTCACGGTCTCCAAGGTCTCTGACTGGTACCACGGCGGCATCATGGTGCCGTTCGTCGGACTGGTGGAGAATCCCATCATGCGAGCGTTGCTCGTGTTCGCCTTGATGGTGAGCGCTTTGCCATCCGAGGACATGGTGTAGGTGACGTTGCTATTAGGTGTCGTCGAATTGGAAACATAACCCAGGTTCTGCCCTGTGTTCACGCCACCGAAATAACCCTGGGTCTGCCAAACCTGCTTTTGGGCCGCGGTACCCGTGAACTTGAAGTTGGCATTGGTGGAACCTTCATACTTGTAGCGCTTGCCGCCAACGACGATATCCAAGCAGCGGATGAGGTTGCTGGTGGAGGTCGGCCCGACGTTCACTTCTACGTTGACGTTAGCGTAGAGCATCCATGACGGAGCGTTGGTTCCCCATGTCGTTGACACTTGAGGCGTATTGCCATTACAGGACTGATACCAGAACAGACCGTTCCAGACCTTGCTCCAGCTGGGTCCGATCTTGAGCGTGCCAGGGCTTGATGTTGTCTCTGACCCCGTGCCCCCTATGCAGGCATAATGGCTCGCTCCATAGAAGAGATTCATCATGCCACGGTTAGTGGATAAGTTCTCTGTGCTCAGTCCTGTAAGGTCGATATAGGTTAGATTCGGTACATTCGTAAACATGTTCCCAGCGAATTGCAGGTTATTTCCCGAGCCGGTATTCGCGAATTCGGCTCTTTGTAGCGTAGAGCAGTTATTGAACATATTTGAGGTGTAATTGATGCCCTGGACCCCGGAACCGGTCATCTTGAAGTGCGTGAGCTTCGGGGAGCCCTGAACGAAGCCATAGATCACGAATGCCTGCCATTGCGTGATATAGACCTTCTCAAGCAAGGGGCTGTTCTGGAGCATCCCAGCGGCATAGCGCGTAGGGATGCTGTTGCCACTATTAGGGAGAGCAAGGTAGCCTGTCGTGTAGCCAGACCCCTTGTAGAGAGCTTCGTTGTTGTTCACAGAATCGGTAGGAAGGCCGCTGCAAACATACTTGATCTTCAAGCATTCTCCGAACTGGTACTTATAGTCGATGCCGGTGGTGGCAAGCGTGCCATCGTGACCCCATTTGGGCATGCCACGCATATCGAGGATGCTCGCCCCAGAATATCGAGCAAAGGAATGCACATCCAGCGCAGCTGTCGTTGTCCCA
The DNA here is from genome assembly GCA_910588205.1 of uncultured Eggerthellaceae bacterium. Lineage (GTDB taxonomy): Bacteria > Actinomycetota > Coriobacteriia > Coriobacteriales > Eggerthellaceae > MGBC163016. The sequence continues at coordinate 1,501 of CAJUQK010000052.1, read as the reverse complement.
GAGTTCTTCCATTCGATCTTGGAATTCGCATTGAAGTTCGGAGAGCGCATGGTGTCATGAAGGACGCTATTCAGCCAGGCGCCTCCACCACCTACGTTGTCAAGCGTGTAGTGACCGGTGGCATTGGCAGGGGGAGCACCATAGGTGGTGTCGTTGTACCCATTGCGGTACATCATAGTGGTGAGGTTCGCTTTGGAATTGGTACCGACATTGGTGAGCGAGGCAGTAACGAGGCAGTAACCGTATGCGAAAGCGCTGGTGAGGTTCGCCTCGGTGCCTTCGCCCACGTCCTTCACCGTGAACGAGTTGGCACCAGCCAAACCCGCCCATGCGTATCTCATGTTCGCAGATGCACCATTCCCCACATCGTTCAAGGATAGGGATCGCACATATCTAGAGTCTCGGAACATGTCCTCCAGAGTGGCAGATTCGCCGTTTCCTACCCGAGTAAGGGTGACAGGAGCCGTGGTATTGGCGCTGTTCAAGAACGAGCGTGCGAACATGGAGTCCATATTGGCATTCGCGCCATTGCCCACGTTGTTCAAGGTGACAGTGCGCAGCTTAGCGCATCTTGTGAACATTGAGCTTAGATTCGGGCTGGTCCCGGTAAAGACGTTCTGGAGCAGCACCTCCTCCAGGCTGGAGCAATCTGCGAATGCGAAATGGGCTTCGAATCCAGAGGCGGTGGGATTGAACAGGGTGGAGAAGCGCGCTCCGGTGGGTATGGTGGCGGTGTTGTCCGCCGTCTGGGACTGGGCGGTGTAAGCACCGCGCAATGCCGTGCATTTCGAGAACATGCCGTGCATCGACCTCGTAGCCGATCCCACGGTGAGGTTCGTGAGGTCAGCGTCTTGGAGCATCGTGCATCCATAGAACATATAGGTGAGATTCGCCCCGGCGGCCACGCCCTTCATGACCTTCACGCGGCTGAAGCTCTTCGAGTACCCGTCGCCATCACCTCCTGCGTATCCGGCTCCGGTCCAAGGAGCACAACCGCCCGCAGTCTCATCGATCGCTCTCATCTTCGCGTTGTTCGTAGAGGCGGTGTAGCCGCGCACGGAGTTCGGGGCTATGCAGAGGGTCCCGACTGCGCTCGCACCCTCGCCTGAGGTCATGATGCGCCAAGCCACGGACTCGCCGCCCGCCTGGGACGCATCCCCTATGAACCCATACGCCGTGGTCCGCCCGAACTGGCTCCCGAAGTCGCCTATGAGCGCGTTCACGTCGGATTCGGTGTATTGGATGCAAGACACGTAGTCACGTGCGGTCCAGACCTCATCGATCAGCGTCTTGTGGGCTATGTATACCTTGCCCGAGAAGACATAGGTGGTAGACCCCACCGTCCAGTTCGGGCGGGCCATGAGATCCGTTGCCTTCTGAGGCCCGTTCGAGGCCCCGCACTGCACGCTGACGCTCGATGCCATCACATACTGGGGAGTGGACGCGCCTGTCTCCCTCGCCCCGAAGAACCCATTCAAGAGCTTGCCGAACTGCGCCCCCA
>CAJUQK010000051.1 GCA_910588205.1 uncultured Eggerthellaceae bacterium | reverse complement strand
AGGGAAGACCGCTCACGACTACCGAGAAAGCCCCGCGCATCTTCTGATCATCGGTCTGGGTGATATCTACTTTGGCAGAAGACATCCGATCCTCAACTATAGGCTCGTCGACAATTGCGTCATCATCCTCATCAGGGTCTTCTTCAGAAACGGCAAGATCCTCGTTCTCTATTGGATCAGAAGGAATCGACGGCTCGATCACCTCATCCATGGGAAGCTCATCTTCACCCTGAACATTAGGCTGTTCGGAGTCTTCTTCCTCATTAGGAAAAGTCTCGTCAATGATAGGTTTTTGCTCTACGCTGGATAGATCGTCCTCACCGATCGCTGCAAAAGCGCTCGCCGGAGCCAAACCAACACAAAGCGCAATGGTCAACAAAGATGAGATGATATTGTTCAATCGAATGCCCATCGGCCTACCCTCGTCCATACTCGTGCATTGCATATAAATGATGTTACTCCAGAGCTAGGTCGTCTGGATCGATGCACGTGTCTTCTCGCTGCGCGGGAGCACTGGAGCCAGAGTTATTGCTTACTGAATCGTATCCACCTGAACCTGAACCATAGCTATATGAATGACTCTGCTGCGCTGCAGCTGCGGCCTCCGCTTCAGCTTGGGCCCGAGCTTCAGCCTCGGCGGCAGCCTCAGCTTCGGCCTGAGCAACCGCTGCTGCCGCATCCGCAATATGCTGCTCACTTTCAAGGGTGCTGACCTCGGCCTCGTTCTCAAGGTAGGTCAGATAACCAAACCCAGTAGCTGCATCATATTTGACTGCAATGTCCTCCACGCCAACCAATCCTGTTAGGCTCAGTTGATGCAACACGAAGAGCGTTCCATCAGATGCAGTGAACTGTACGTCATAAACCTCATTCAGCAAGAGATCCTCACCGGTCTCGCTTGCTCCCACCACAGTCTCATTCTGAACCTCTTCGCTATCAGGCATTGAGCCCTCCACCTCAACCACAACGCCCTCGAAGAAGATGTCTGCTGTCTGGCCTGCTTCCCACACCTGATCTGCCGTCATGATGTTCGCGGAATACTCAGGAGCATCCATCAGTTTGAACTGGACTCCTACGATGGACTGCTCAGTGTCATTCTTGATGGGCAGATCAACGACAGAATCGCTTTCAGCGCCGATCACCAGATCATAGGACGGCTGCTCTTCGATAGCAGGCTCCTCCTCGACCGCTTCCTGCTGACTGCAACCCACAAGTCCCACAACGGCAAAGCATGCCGCAGTCCCCATGATAGCCAAGGTGCGAATGATGTTCTTCATGGACGAATGTTCCCCCTTCTGCGCATTGAAGCCAGTTCGGCCTCTCGCAAGCCATCTTTCATCAGCTGATTATAAGATCAAACGTTGCTACCCTCAGAGAAGAAAAGTCGGAGCGGACAAACACTTCAATCCTGACCGCTTTGTTCAACCACTGACCGCTTCCCGCATAGACCGTATAACCATTATCAGAGCCATCGCCAGTGCACGCGAACGCCTCATAGGTTCTCGTAAGACCCTCCTCATCAGAGACGCGCACGAGCACATCATCATCCGGCTGTAGTGCAATGCCTTGAACGCAGCCAGATACCGAGATAAGGCTTCCTTCAACTTGCACGTCACAGGTAGCTGAAGCATCCGCAGCATCTATCACATCGACGAAGTCCGCATCCGCTGCGGGACACGGCATGATGAATGCCTCGTTAGCCAGATCCGCCACGTGACGTTGCGCCCGCTCGACAACTACGCAGTCATAGGCTTCATCAAGAAGCTGCAAGCCATTGTAAGGGACCATCTTGTCGAATCTCGCCGTTTCGGTTTCGCACGCGAAGAAGGGAAGCAGCCCGATGGCGAACGAGTCTCGGAACATGAGCATCGTACCGTTGGATGCGGCGACCGAAGCATAGGGGTTGGATTCGGTAGGTTCGGTCACCACAATTCCGTCATTGGGATCAGCACCTTCGACATAATCCCAAAATGCCCCGCTCCGCATCGTCCCCGTTTCACCTGAGCCATCGTTGACCCCTACGGCATACCAATCCGTTTCGGGGATGGCTGAAACGGGATAAAGCATTCGATTCAAGTCTCCGACGTAGTCTTTCCGCTCTATCAGATCCGCTAGATCGATCCCCGCCGTCTCCAGGGAAAGCGCATCTGCAATGGCATCATGCCCAAGGAGCGCACCCTTATCGCTCCAATGCGAATCACGCAAAAAATACTGAACGCCTCCAGCTTCGGTTAGCACTGAATGCATGTCAACGTGTCGCACTTCATAGGCATCAAGCCACACCTCGAGCATTTCCATGTCATCATTCGCAACCTGTGGATAGTAATAAGGCATATCCGACCCATACAAGGAGTTCTTGTCAGGGGCCACCGTGAAAACGAAATCGGCACCCTGCGCCGAGCACCAATCTTGCAGCATCCGCAGATTGTGCGCTATGTTGCGTGCCTGCCTTTCGTGTAAGGGGGCTTTGTTCTGATAGTCTGCCAACGTGCCAGCGTAATACAGCCACCCTTCCGTCCCCAGGACAACGTTCTCTGCCGTGGAAACGCCGAACACCGAAGAGAACAAACGGGCATCCGCATCTACCAGGTTCTCTCGATAGGCAAAATGATCTGCAAAATACTCTCCTAGATCAGAAAGATAACCCACATTGAATTGGTCCTCCAAGAATAGTTGGGGCGCTTCGGCAAGCTCACGATTCTCCTGAGTTGAATCATTGGGTGCCCAAGCCATGCCGACCAAGAGAATGAAAAGCGCTCCGATGACCAGTATCACGAAGATCCAGGATGATCCTTTATGAGCAGGCAACGGCTCTCTGATGTCGTTCAGCGCTTTATCAGCCATCGCATCCCCTTAGAACCTGAAATAGATGAACGGGCTGTAAGCGCCACCTGCAAGCGAAAGCACGCATACTGCCAGCAGCCCAATGCAGATCGCGCTTCCAACCAGTTCCCATCCTTTTTGATGTGGCGTGGGCAAAGCTCGTATCCTCTCGCGCACTAAGGGGAGCACCGGAAGGGCGGCAATGAGCCCGACCACGAAAGAGAAGATGAAATAAGGGGTGAGCTGCGCACACCAAACAACCCACGCATCGACGTTCCACGACCCCCACCCTATGACCATCTGAGTCAGCATGCAAAGCGCCTGATCGAAGGTCTCCGCTCGGAATACCACGAACGCCAACGTGACCACTAGCATGGCATAAAGCCACCCTAACGGTTTAGGCAGGCGCTTCACAGGAAGGTATTCCTCTATCAACAAGAACAGTCCGTGGATCAGCCCCCATACCACGAACGTCCATGCAGCTCCATGCCAAAGACCGCAGCATACGAAGACGAATATCTTGTTGAGCACCGTACGCCCGCGTCCTTTGCGGTTACCGCCAAGGGGGATATAAAGATACTCTTTGAGCCATGTCGAGAGTGAGATATGCCACCGGCGCCAGAACTCTTTGATAGAAGTAGAGATGTAAGGATAGTTGAAATTCTCTTTATAGGTGAATCCGAACATGCGGGCCATGCCGATGGCCATATCTGAATACCCGCTGAAATCGAAATATATCTGAAGCAGATACGCCAGTGCGCCGAGCCATGCCAAGGGAGCGTTCATATCATTCAACGGCATTGAGAAGATAGCATCTGCACACTTCGCCATCACATCTGCAATGAGCACCTTCTTTGCAAGCCCCAAGATGAAACGCTTGAGACCTGCTTGGGCCCCGACAAGGGTGATCGTCCTTTGCTGAAGCTGATCGTCCACATCGTGATAGCGAATGATGGGGCCAGCGATCAACTGCGGAAAGAAGGAGATATAGAGTAGAACGCGCATGGCGTTGCGTTGGGCTGGCACATCTCCTCGATACACATCTACGATGTAGGAGAGCGCTTGAAACGTATAGAACGATATGCCAATAGGCAAGAGCAGATGTGGCTCGGGGATGAGAACCGCGCCATTCAAAAACCCATTGATGGTTTGGATGAACCAATCTGCATACTTGAACAACCCCAACGATGCCAAGCACAGAACCACGCTCGCGATGCAAAGGATCTTCTTTAGCATCCCCCTCGATGCTCCAACAAGCAGCCCCGCACCATAGGTGAAGAACGAAGTGCCGATCATCAGCAGCACATAGATCGGTTCACCGTAAGCGTAGAAGACAAGGCTGGCTATGACCAGCAGGGCATTCTGGATGCTCGTCTTCCGTACAACAAGCACCAGAAGAAAGACCACCGGCAAGAAGGCGCACAAGAATACGAGCGAACTGAAGACCACTATCTATTCGCCCGCTTTACGCTCTTCGCATGCTTCGTGCTTCGATTCTCGTACCCGTGCGCCTATCACCAAGGCCGATAGGTCAAAGGTGCGTTCTCATAGGTAACCATGTAGAAGTTCCTACCTGCGATAGCATGCGTAGACTGAGGATCACAGACGTAGGTAGCCCCATTGATATAGACCTCAACCCACCCATGGGCATTCCAGCCGCCATAGCGATTCAGAGCATGACCGGCAATGGCCTTTGCATTGTAGCCTGCAGCCTTAGCTAGCCACTCAAAGAGCGCAGCATAGCGGTAGCAATTTCCTCCCCCATTCCGATACATCTCGATCGCAAATGGCACGGTCCAATCCCCTGCAGGGTATTTCGATCCACTGATGTAAGGATAGCTAGCAACGTAATCATACAGCGATCTCAAATCCGTTCCGTGATTCGCGATGATATTCCTCAGAATGGCATCCAGCTCAGGATCGCCAGAGAGCGAAACATCATCTCTTGACACCTCAAAGGTAAGAGAGGTTGTAAATGTACCTCCGTATCGGTAGGCATGCGCAGCAACCGTACCCGAATCACGAAGCCGACGGCAATCGATATCCGCCTGCCATGTATCAGCAGATACCCTTTGCGCGGGATACCAAACAAGATCATCTTGTCCATTGGCCTCAGACCAAACAGCAAAGGACATCTCCTGAGTAGAAAGAGCCTTCCTGACTCCTATAGTACGTTTGCCTGATCCCATGCCCCCTATCACAAAAGGACAGTTGTAAACGGTCATAGCAGCCTTGCATCCACCGATACAAGCACGTACGCCATTCTGACAGGCAACGTAGATATGATTCTCATAAATGCCGTCTTGAGCCCGATGCTCAGTGGCACTCACGATAACCGTCCAACCTGTAGCCGCGGACCCGTTCGCTTGATGCCATACAAGGTCATCTTGCCCATCGACAACAGCCCACGCCCCATCTGATATAGCGGATATCCCCGAAGGGGCATGAACATCAGACACCCTCAGTCTATAGACATTGGTATCAGTGGATAGGAGTTCTACCTTCCCCGTTGGAGCAGACACCTTGAACGTCGCCCCGCCCACAAAGGAGCGCT
>CAJUQK010000050.1 GCA_910588205.1 uncultured Eggerthellaceae bacterium | reverse complement strand
ATAGAGAACCTTACAAAAAGAGGGCTTGACGACTATAGGAGCCTCGAAGCGATGTTGCAAGTCCCTCGTAGGGGCCGAGCGTGCTCGGCCCAATGCACGTTTCGTCGTGCGGGGTTATTCCGAGTGCAGTTCCGGCTTCGGTATATAGGCAGACAAAAAAGAAGGCGCCGGGAGGAGGTATCCGCGGCGCCTTTGCATATCTGGGTGAGGTGGTTGGAATCTTTTGCCGGTTGGTCGGGCCGGCATGTCAGTTGGTCAGGCTGACGTGGTTGTTAAGATTCACCCGGATCTGTTGTCAAGCTGCGTGACCCGAGCCGATCAGTCTCTGATGAGCTTCGCGCCACGCTAGTGCTGGGAAACACTGTCATGCAATATACGCGCACTACCTTAAAAGTTCCTGAAACACCATTTGTGTTTTCAGGTTGGTTTCAGGTTCCCCAACTCCCTCCATTTCCCTCCGGCGGTAAAATGATGTAAACCGAGGAGGCACGCATGCATGTTCTCATAGCCGAAGACGATGAGCGTCTGGCAGCGGCTCTTGAAAAGATCCTTGTGGATAATGGTTACCAGATCGACAAAGTGGAGAATGGTCAAGACGCTTTAGACTACGCCACGATGCAATCCTACGACGTTATCGTCATGGATGTCATGATGCCGAAGATGGACGGCTTCGAAGCCACACGTCAGATCCGTCGGGCGAACATCTCTACACCTATTCTGCTGCTAACCGCCCGTGATGCCGTGGGGGACAAGATCACCGGATTGGACGCGGGCGCAGATGACTATATGACCAAGCCTTTCTCTCCGGCGGAGCTCATGGCCCACCTACGTGCACTTTCCCGCCGCCAAGGCGAAGTCCAATTCGAAAGCCTGACCGTAGGCGATCTGCATCTGAGTCTTGAGAACTACGAGCTTTCCTGTGGAGACAAATCGCTCCAGCTTAGCTTCAAGGAATTCTCCATCCTGAAGATCCTCATGAGCCAACCGGGGGTCATCGTGTCGAAGGATACGCTCATTCAGAAGGCTTGGGGAATGACATCCAGCGCAGGCGACAACAACGTGGAGGCTTACATCTCGTTTCTGCGCAAGAAGCTCAAGCACGTAGGGAGCACCTGCAAGATAGAGACCATCCGGCGCGCGGGTTATAAACTGGAGGCCTAAGCATCTATGGAACAGGGTCTGCTCAAGCGCCTGCGCATCAAATTCATTGCGATCAACATGGGGCTGGCCCTGTTGGTGCTGGTCATCACCTTCGGCACCATCTGTGTGCTTGACCACACGGCTAGCGTTAATCAGATCAACACGCACCTCACAAGCGTGCTCTTGCGCGTTGCCTCGTCTCAGCAGCAAGCGCCCCAAGTTCAGGGTGTGCAGCGGTTGGAAAGCTCAGATATAGACCGCGCACCCATTACGTTGCTGCAATCGTCTAGCTCATCATCGTCGAACCTGATGCAAGGAATGGCTCAGAACGCAAGCGCCACCAGCAGCGCTTCAGCGTCAACAGAGGAAGATCCCTCCCAAGACTCGCCCGATGCAATAGAAGCCTCGGGCGCTCCCGCCTTACCCGCAGAGGTCTATATTGGCACGGGGTATACGGTTGCGCCTCCCACCATCGGCAACATCAAGTCAAATGACAACGTTCTGATTGCCGTATTCAAGGTAGAAGAAAGCGGCATATACACATCCATTCCCGCCTACACTACGGCAACCCTGCCTGAGAACATCTTGCTGCGGGCCGATGAAGAGGTGATCAAAAGCCCCACCGCTCGTGGTTATCTACCCCAATATGACCTCATGTTCGAGAAGGCTTCCACCGAAGGCGGCTGGTTCGTTGCCTACGCAGATGCCTCCAGCACCCATGGCTGGCGCACATTGGCGGGGATGCTCACGATCGTAGGGCTTATCGCGCTCATCCTGTTCTTCCTCATCAACCTGGGATTCTCTAGCTGGGCTCTCCGTCCAGTAGCGCGCAGCATTCGGGCTCAACAGCAGTTTACGGCCGACGCTTCCCATGAACTCAAGACGCCTCTTACGGTGATCTTGGCGAATCTGTCCATCCTTCGCTCAGACCCAAACGCAACTGTGGCTGAACAGATGCAATGGGTGGAAAGCTCCGAGACAGAGGCTCAGCGTATGCAGCGTTTAGTGAACGACATGCTGAGCTTGGCTCGACCACAGGATCAGAAGATGGCTGCGGCGAAGGCTGCGCGTCACGGAGATCCAGTTGATCTGTCTGATCTGGTGGAAGGAGAAGTTCTCCAATTCGAATCCGTAGCCTTCGAACATGGCGTGCTGATCGAGAGCCGTATCCAGGAGGGCATCCGCGTGGCGGGAGATGCAGAGCAGCTAGGACGCATGGTGGCCACTCTGGTGGACAATGCGTGCAAGTACGTAGATCAGGACGGTCAGGTGAGCGTCAAGCTTGATGTTCGCTCTTCTAAGACGCTTCTGGAAGACATAGCCTGTCTGCGCGTGCATAACTCGGGCGAACCCATTCCCCCCGAAGCTCAGGAGCACCTGTTCGATCGTTTCTATCGTGCCGACAAAGCACGTACCGGTGGCAAGGGCGGCTATGGATTGGGCCTTGCCATTGGGCAACAGATCGCCCACGAACACAACGGGGAAATAACAGTTGACTCATCTGCGGGGACCGGGGTTACCTTCATCGTCACACTGCCTCTTTATGAAGAATGATGCCCTGCTCTGCCTAGGTTGCATCGGGGTGTCGCGAAACTGGATGAACCTGACAGGAGGCGGCTATGAAGGGCAAGGGGCTCATTGGCGAATTCAAGGAATTCATCAATCGTGGTAACGTGATGGATATGGCTGTGGGCATCATCATAGGTGCAGCATTCACGGCCATCGTCACATCGTTCGTTGATAACATCATCAACCCCTTCATTACCCTGGTCACCGGCGGTAACGGAGCGAATGTGGGCGGCCTAGCCATTCCGGTGACAGATACTCAAAGCATCGATTTCGGCGCGTTCATCAGCGCTATCATCAACTTCCTGATCATTGCGCTTTGCGTGTTCTTCTTGGTGAAAGCGTTCAACAAGATGAAGGGACTGTCGGTCATCCGCCGCAAGGATGGCACGGAAGTGGTGGAAGAGGCTCCGGTCTGCCCCTTCTGCTTGGAAGAGGTGAATGTGGGAGCAACCCGCTGCTACCATTGCGCAGCCGACTTGCCCGAAGTGGCGCAGCCGACGCTCTCATAAGCGGTATGGGGCATCGATACCCGCTTGAGGCTAGGCGTTCGCACAAACTACCGCCTGTCCCAAAGAGACACAGCCATCATTAGGCGGTAGCTCCCGATTAAGGACGACCATGAATCCCGCTTGGGTCAAGCGCGGCACAACCTGCTGCATCAGATAGCAGTTCATGAACACGCCGCCTGTGAGCACCACATCTTTGATGTCATACACAGCTTCCACCAAACGCGCACTGGTCACGATGGCATCTGCCAGGGCGTTGTGGAAGCGTCGGGCGATGACGGGAACTGGTACGCTCGCTGCCAGGTCATCTAAGAGTGCTGTGAAAGTGGCTGCAGCATCGAGCAGTACCACGGAAGCGGTTTCTGCTGTATCGCCATCACCAGCGGTGTTCTTCACAACGGCAACCTCATAGCGTTCAGCCTCGTCTTCGCCATATTCTTCGAAGAAGCCTCCCTGATCGGCAACATCATCCCAAGCCGCAGCCTCGAGCAGTACGGCCGCCTCTCCCTCGTAGGTAGGCTCCGTACACACTCCCAGCAGTGCGCTCGCTGCATCGAAGAGTCGGCCAACCGAGGAGGTCATGGGCGTGTTCAGTCCCTGTTCGATCATACGCTCGCAGAGGTGCGCCTGGTCCGACCCCAGCGCCGCAAGCGCTTCAGCTGCTCCGGGGTGTTCCAGCAGATCGAACTCCCAAAGCACACCGTAGGCCATGCGAAGAGGGTGCTTGATAGCTGCTGCACCACCCGGCATGGGGATATAGGCGAAATTGGCGAAGCGCTCGAAAGCACTCAGGTTAGAGAGCAGCACTTCTCCACCCCAAAGGTTGCCGTCTGCCCCGAAGCCGGTTCCATCGAAGGCAATGCCGCAAACCGGGCCAGTCAGGTCATTCTCTGCCAGGGCGGCCACGATATGCGCATGGTGATGCTGTACCTGAGTCACTGGCTTTGGGGAAGCAGAGGCACATTCGCTGTCCTCTTCACAACTGTTGACTTTGGCATCCAGCGCCCATTTTGTCGTGAGGTATTCCGGATGCATGTCAGCGGCCAACTGACCTGCATGAAGGCCGAACAGTTTCTGGAAGCGTTCCTTGCAAGCCAGCCAGGCATCGAAGGTCTCTGCATTCTCCACGTCCCCTATATGCTGGGATACGAATGCCTCGCGGCCGCGCAAGAACGCGAATGTGTTCTTCTGCTCCGGTCCAGCGGCAAAGATGGTTCGGGACGGTTCGGTGGTGGCGAATTCGCTCGGCACTACGCGTTCGCCAAGCAGAATGGGGGCAGGTGCGTAACCGCGGGCGCGCCGGACGAACTGCACGGCTCTGCCGGTCTCACCCAGTTCCAGCACACGAAGCACCGTGTCATCGAAACGTGTAAGGATCTCCCGGTCATTCCCCAAGAAGCCGTCAGCGATGTCCGCTAGCTTCTCGTAGGCTTCCGCATCCGCTGTCACAATGGGCTCATCATGAAGATTGCCGGAGGTCATCACGAGAGCCGCGGGGCTCGATGCGCCTGCTTGGGCCTGGGCTTCAGCGAAATCATGCAATAGCAGGTGTTGTACGGGGGTATAGGGAAGCATCACACCCAGCTCAGGCAGATTCCCAGCTACGGAATCAGCTAGGTGGTCTGGCCCTTCCGTGCTTTTTCGCAAAAGCACGATGGGCCGTTCAGACCCCGTAAGCAAAGCCTCTTCCTCTAGGGACACTTCGCAAAAACGACGAATGTCTTCCACACTGCGCATCATAACAGCGAAGGCTTTTCCGTCCCGATGCTTTCGCTGGCGAAGCAGTTCTACCGCTTGAGGGTCACGAGCATCACAAGCCAAGTGATAGCCCCCCAACCCTTTAACGGCCAAGATGCCACCGCCGCGCAAGAGCTGGACTGCCTTTGCTAGTACTTCGTCCGACTGCTCTCGGGTTTCAGCGATGATGACCTGCTGGGACTCCCGTGTCGGGTCCCACCAGGTGAGATGCGGCCCACAGGCGAAACATGCATCTGGCTGCGCGTGGAAACGCCGATCTGCTGGATCCTCATATTCGGTCTGGCAGGCTGCGCACATGGGAAAGACCGCCATGGAGGTATTCGCTCGGTCGTAGGGCAGCTTGTCTGTGATGGTGAAACGAGGGCCACAATTGGTACAGTTGATAAAAGGATAGCGGAAGCGACGGTCCTGAGGACTGAAGAGCTCTCGTTCGCAATCAGCGCAGATAGCCAGATCCGGAGAGACCAAGGTGCTCTCCTGGGCATCATCCTCTTCAGAGAAGCGGATCTCAAAGGAATCGAACGGCTCAAGGGGAACCTCATGCAGCTCTATCTCTGTTACCTGGGCAGCTGCGGGGGCATTCTCCGAAAGCTCCAATACGAATTCGTCTAACAGATGGGATTCTGCTTCCGCATGGATGTGGACCCCGTCGGTGGCGTTCAGTACCCAGCCATTCACCAGGTAGCGCTTGGCCAACCGATAGACGAACGGCCGAAAGCCCACGCCTTGCACGATGCCCTTCACCCAGATGTCCAGCGCCTCCACCATATGCCCTCCTCATGCCTGTCGGTAGATGCATTATCCCATTCCCTGCTTGAAAGGTAACACCCCCTATCTCTTCCCACCCCGCCAGCACCTCCAAGGGCCTCCCTGC
>CAJUQK010000049.1 GCA_910588205.1 uncultured Eggerthellaceae bacterium | reverse complement strand
GCGAACAGCACGGCGTAGCAGACGATGCCGGCGAAGAATGCCAGGATCGCCGCGCCGATGCCCAGCAGCACGCGGATGTACTTGCGCATGGCGGCCTTGCCTCCCTCCACGTCGACGTAAATGGACGACAGCTGCTTCTCCGACTCGTTCAGGGCGCGCACATCGCCCACGTCCAGGCCGCGCACCAGCTCGTCGAGGCTGATGTCGAAGTAGTCGGCCAGCAGCACCAGGCGCTGGAAGTCGGGATAGGACTGCCCCGATTCCCACTTCGATACCGTCTGCCGCGATACCCCCAGCTCGAAGCCGAGCTCTTCCTGGGAGAGGCCCCGCTTCTTGCGCAGGGCCATGAGCCGCTCGTTGAATTTCATGGCACTTCCTTTCCTCGATGCCAGTATGAGCGCACTTCGATTCAATCGGAAGGGTTGCCGCGCATCTACCAACCATGATTGGAAATCTGTCAACCAAAGCTGCCATCTGCAGTGGGTTAGCCGGGAGGTCTGCGCGATTTACCCCGCGCCGCCCCGTCTTCGGTGGGAAGAAAATGCCGGCGGGGTGTCAAGGGAACCGGGCGGCGGTTCGCCGAGGAGATGACGGCCTCGGGCACGGTGGATGCCATCCGCGCCGAGCCGGGCAACCTCCGCTACGAGTACTTCGTCCCCCTGGCCGGCGGCGTGACCGTCCTGCGTCACTGTTTTCAGAGCGTGCAGTTGTGGCGCAGCTCGAAATGAGCGCTCGATGCAGTTGTCAAGGTCCGTCTTCCCCAAACTGTTTTTCGCGTATTTCGCAAAGTACCAGAGAGTGTAAAAGCAACATAGCGTTATCGAATGCTACCGAGAATAGGTGTTGGTCTTTTATGAACGATCGTCCTTAAAGCAGGAACATGCAACCACCAAATCCCTTGCTTGGAGTATGTATTCTCCTTATAATTGAACTATGAGTTCAATTATAAGGAGATCTCGTGGCACGAAGAAAAAAAGAAGCACCGTCAGTCCATAGGGCAAATATCGCCCGGGCAGCCCAAATGCTGTTCGAGAGACAAGGTGTGGAGAAAACTACGGTGGACGAAATCGCAGAGGTCGCCAGCTATGGCAAGGCTACGCTTTACGTTTACTTCGCGAACAAGGATGAAATCTTTTTCTATGTCGTACATCAGCATATGCTTGAGCTGCTAACAAAGCTGAAGGACATTATCAAAGCAGAGATCTCGACGGCTGCTCGTTGGTACAAGATCTATCTGGAGATATGCTTCGCCATTCACGATAGCTGCAAAGACTCATCTATGTACTTCGATGCCATGATAGACGAGGTTGATGTTGCAGTTGATGACCCCGATCTCCCTCTGACATATCGAGAAATCTATGCGACTGGTGAAGGGCTTGAAAAGGTTGCGGCGATCATGATGGATCGGGGAGTTGAATTGGGACTCATAAAAGGCTCGCTGAGCTATTCGGAAACCGCAATGTATTTCTGGGGTGCAATCACCGGCATTGTGCGCATGTACGAGCGGAAAAGTTCCTACTACAACCAGATAGGACTAGCCGAATCGTCCCTGTCTAGGGCTTTTTTGGGCTTGGTAAACGGATACCTCGCTGAATCGGAGGCAGAACATGCGTAGGAAGCTCATCGCAATGGGGGTCATTGCGCTGTCAATCGTAATAGGAGGCTGCGTCATCATGCTGATGCTTGGAAGCCCGCTCAGACTCAATCCGAAAACAAGTTTGGACGGTGTTGACCAAGAGATAAGCGAAATTCTCTATCTGGGTTCCCTTGCCCCCAATAGCCATAACTCTCAACCCTGGAAAGTCACACTTTACGAGCGAAGCGGGACAGTGAATATACAGCTCGACGATGCCAGGCTCCTCCCGACATCCGATCCAGATCGGCGCGAGTCGTACATCACGCTAGGGTGCTACATCCAAACGTTGCAAGAGGCTTTTGAAGCGTACGGATACAACGCCGATGTAGAGGTGCATGCGGATGGCTCGGCTACCCTGACCTTTGAGAGACGTAAGACGGGCGGCCTAGACACAGCAAAGGTCAGCATGTTGAAGAAGCGGCATACAGACAAACGCACCTTCAGCAAAGAGCCGATTCACCGCGAATGCTTGGAAGGTCTCGGTGAGAGCACCATTTGCTATCCAGAAGCGACAGAAGGGTACCAAACAATAGCGGATGCGACTCTCTCCGCAGTGGCTACACAAGCTGACGACTTGGCCTTCCGCGAAGAGCTGGCACAATGGATGCGCTACTCGGATGACGAGGCCAGGGAAACCAGAGATGGGATTACGGCAGAGATGCTTGGGCTCGGCCGCATAATGAAGACTCTATATTACCTGACCACAAACCGCGAAACCGCCGAAGGCGATGCGTTCGCGCGGCAGGGCATCGAGACAGCAGAAAACCAGGTTCGCAACTGCGGCGCGTTTCTGGCAATAACGGGCGGCAACTCTCCCGAAGAGCTCATCGACGTTGGGCGGGAAACGGCCAGGGTATGGCTAGCTTGCACCGAATCGAACATCTCCGTTCAGCCCATGAGCGCAGCATTAGAGGTCAATGAGACGCGAGCGCAATTAGAGTCTGAGCTTGGAACAGATCTCCCGATTCAGATGATCCTGCGCATTGGATACGTGAAGGATTACGGGGAGAACATGGGCGTGCGACGCGATTTAGACGAATACGTTGAGGTCGTGGGCTGACGCGGATTACCGGATTTAGGCGCTAGGAGCACTCAAAGCTTTCATGCAAGAGAACGCCAGGGATTGAGCGGAGGTGCAGGCGAACGCAGAGGCAGGTGACGCAGGACGGGGATAACGTCACCGCAGATGACGTTATCCCCGTCCTGCGTCACTCTCTGCGTCGATCCGGCTTGCTCCAGGGGGCCCGTTTACTTCCCTGGGTGCATTTCTTTGCCGATTACATCGGCTTCAGGTTTCGATTGAGCCTGTCAACCATCCAAGCGAGACGCTTCTCGCGACCAGCGTCGGTCTTTGCATCAAGGTAGGCCCTCGTGTAGGTCTTCCTCACCGAAGGCGACATGCCGAGGAAGTTCGCGTGCGCCTTCTCATAGGGCTCAAGAATCTGCGTGATACGCTCGATGTCCTCGTCGGTGATGCCAGGAGCTTTCGGAGCATCCCACTGTCCGTTGGCCTTCGCTTCCTCGATCTTTGAGCGCCCATGCTCGGTCATGAGTCCGCGCTTCTCAAGCTCGGCTACGAGCTTCTTGTTCTTCTCAGACCACTTGCTGTTGAGCCTACGTTGAGAGAAGTACTTGCGATAAGAGACGTCGTCGATTTTCTGCATCTGCCCGTCGATCCAGCCAAAGCAGAGCGCTTCTTCCAGGGCTTCCGATGCCTTGAGCGTCTTAGGGCCTCCTGTCTTGCCGAATATGAGCCAGACACCATCGTCGGAAGATGCATTGCCTTGCAGCCATTTTCTGAACTCGCTCCTGTCGGCGAATCGCAAATCCTCGCTCATGCTTGCCTCCTGCCTACAACACAATACGCCCTTCCGTCCATGATGGGCTCGATGTGAACTGCAAGGCCCACGTCCTTCGCCGCCGAAAGAACCGCTTCCTCGGCGTGCATCCTATAGCCGAACTGGGTGTGAGAGTAGGATTCGAGGGCTCGGTTCGTGTAATGAGTGCCAATGAAGATGCCCTCAGGTTTGAGCACGCGAGCGATCTCCTCGAAGCCCGACGCCAGATCCTCCCAGAAGTAAATCGTGTTGATTGTTAGAGCCTTGTCGACTGTTGCGTCTTCGAGTGGCATATCGTCAACCGGACAGCGAAGGAGCTCCACGTTCGTTCCGGCAAGCTGACGCTTCGCGATCTCAAGCGCATCTTCCGAGATGTCGGCTCCTATCAAATGGCAATCACACGCATGGGCGATCCGCTCCAACATGATTCCGTTGCCGCAGCCTATGTCAAGTATGGTGTCGTCGTTTCGAGGGCGAAGGAGCCTCTCTGTCGCTTCGTACATCTGCGCGTTCTGACGGTTCATGACGGCCATAACGATGCGGCCGCCTATACCACGGGGGTTGGCGAACTGCTTGGCGATGTACTCGTTGATAGACATTCTGGTCTTTCCTCGTTCCACTGAGACAAATTGTCCCAGTAGCTCTGAACTGGTATTTCTTCGTGAAAACGGCTAGTCGGCAGTTTTGGCGTCCTTGACCGCGTTGGCCAACGCGCGAAGAGACGCGAGCGCATCTTGCCAACTGACAGATTCTGCGAAGGGGTTGGCCGCCTGGTACCGGCTCCAGTGTCCCTCCATCATCTCGCTTCCCTCAAGCAGGCCGATCACCTCGTTGCTCCGATCGAGCGATACCGTGCTCTCACGAACCGCCATCGTCGCGTCGAGCGCATCTCCCAGAAGGGCGAAGTCGATGTCACGACCCGATTCCGTCAGGGCGTAGATGTCGTAGAAGTCGCGCATCCTCGTCGTCTGGAGCGCGAGCGAGAGGATGGTCTCCAGCTTCTCGGCCAGCGCAGTCTCGGTGTTGTACGATCGAAGCGGGATGCTCCTATCCTCGAACAGCAGCTTGTAGTTGTACTCGATCGCGTCCGGCGTGATGGCGTCACCTGTGGAGATGTCGATCTTGAAGGTCGTCTTCGTCTTCTCGATGGATGCGCTCACGTTGACGCGCACACCGCCGTATTCAGAGTCTTCCATGATCTCTTGCGGTTCCCCGAGCTCGAAGGTGAAGCCGTCGCCGATGTCGATGGAGGCGACCTCGGCAAGGATGCGAGAGACATTATCCAAGCTCATGTCGTGTCCGCGCATCGTGGCGTCGATGTCTCGCGTGGAGCGCTCGTCCACGCCGATGAGGGATGCCACGAGCATGCCTCCCTTGATGACGAAGTCACCGCGATAATCGGACACGGACAGTCTCTCAAGCAGGCGCTCCATGGCGTAGTGACGAAGGAGCATCTGCGCCGTGGCGCCGTCTCCTTTGGCGCGGTTCCTGATGAGGTCTTTGATTCTCCGGGCTCCCGTGATCACAGTGCCACCTCCATTACCTCGTAAACGCGGGATTCCATGTTCATGGTCCGAGCGTATGACGACAGTCGCGCAAGGTCCTTGTCCTTGGAGCGGGAGTAGTCACGAATCGCCTGCCCGAACACGGCAGGATCGAAAGCGGCACGCTTGCGGATGAGGTCGCAGATAGTGCGCTCCTTGTCGTAGGCTCGCACGTTGAGACCGCCCGGCGTCTTCACTTCCGTGAGCCCGAGTTCGTACCACTCCGGCTTTACGTAGTGGACGCGCACGCCCTGATCCCTCAAGGGGCCGGCATTGTAGTTGGAATCGACGGTAACCGAGATCGGCATCGGCTCCCGGTCGGTCAGGTCGTGAAGATAGAGCGCCGAATCGTGCGAGAACACGGCTTTCGGGAAGCGCTTCTGAAGGAGCGCCATCTCGTCCGGGAATACATCAGGATCAATGTAGACCCCACGCGATGTTCGCTCAAGGCCGTGTCTGCGGACGTAGTCGGAGAAGGCCGGGCGCGTGGCCCCTGCCTCTTGCGCCTCGGCAGAGGTTATGATCCCCACGTTGGCTTCGAGGATAGAATTCAGTGTCTTGTCGTATTTGGTAATCATTTTACAATCACGCTGACATACTATCACGAATTCAGCATGGTCGTAAAATGATGTCAGGATGACCGCCGATCATTCATTTTGATAAAGCTGCAAGGTGCTGGCGGCCGGGATGGAGCCATAGTGGCAGCTCATCTTGGTGCACTATGAGCGGCATGTGGTGGCGGATCGGCAAGACGCCGCACTTCATCGCACGCACAGCCAAGCAAGCAAGGTGAACAGGGCGCCAAGGAAGACGAGCAGCACAGAATACCTGGCCTGCGTCTTGCGCCACTCTTGTGGCGTGGGCGGATTCTTCTCGTCGTACCCCGTGTCGTGGAACAAGATGCCCTTGTTTATGGGCTTCGCGAGCCAGACCGAGACGATGGCGACGATGAAGGCAACCGCCACGAGAGCCGGCACGAGAACGGAGGTCATGCCGTCGCCTCCTCGGTTGCGGCAGCAAGTGCCTTCGCGAAGCCCTGCGGGTCGTCCAGGCTGAGTCCGATGGCGCGCATGCGTTTCTCGCCGAGCATCGTGCGGACCGCGACGGGCCGCTTGGCCACGACCCAGACGTTCGCCTGGTAGAAGGTGCCGAAGTTGAGCCTGTCGGCCTTGGCGAGGCCATCGCCGGCTGGCTCGGAGAAGGCGACTTCCTGTATGTCGGCCAGCGGGATGCGCGCCTCCATCTGGATGCCGCATTCCAGGCGCACGGCGTCCGCGCCGATGGCGACCGGCCGCATGACGCGCGCCCGCGCATCGCCCGCGAGCCACGCGGCGGCGTAGACCGAAAGCGCGGTGACGACGCATGCCGCCACGGCGCTCCACTGCGCAACGAGCAGGTGCGCGCCGACGATCTCGACGGGGAAAGCGAGCGCGAGCCCCAGCATCATGCTCAGGTAGCCGTCGGCGTTGTGGTAGCTGAACGTTTTCTCGCCCGGCAGCGCATAGGGCGCGCGCCGCCAGGAGAGCAGCGCATAGTGCCAGACGCTGAGCTCTGCGGCTGCCATGCTCGCCGCTGCGTCGTGGCGCACGAGATAGCGCATCGTCTCTGCGAACCAGGCCATGGGGTCGGGCCCCTTCGCCTTCGCGGCCTTGTAGATGCGGGCGACCTTCAGGCATTCCCGCGCGGCGATGGCGACCTCGACGGGAACCAGCGCGCAGAGCAGCCACGGAAGCGCGCCGGCCTCCGGCGACCCGAGCGCGAGCACGCTCAGCCCGTAGCCGAGCCAGATGACGGGGATGACGCACAGCGGCGTGAGGCGGCGCGGGCGCACCACCATGAGGTAGAAGCCCGCAGGGATGCCGACCATGAAGTCGAGCGGCAGCGCGACGCTCTCGACGGCGCGCGGGATGCACCCCGCCGACGCGACGCCGTAGACGTACAGCGCGCAGGCCGCCACGCAGAAGGCGACCAGGACCGCCCTTTGGCTTCTCGCTGTGCCCATGGGTTCTCCTCCACGTTGTCGCGTTGCCGTTTGCTCAGCTCGATTCATGGCCTCCATCTTGCCACATGCATATTTTCCAAGGCAAATTCGCGAACGAGTGCATACTTTCCAGACTTCAGAGGCGCCCTAGTTCGTGAATGCGAAGCCGATGGCGCGTCAAGCCTTCTGCGGGGAAGACGGAGGGTCACATCTGATGGCACACTAGACTCTTTGGGTTTTTTAAACGTCTCATAGTGTGCCATCAGATGTGGGCGGCTTCAAGGGGTCATTGCACCATCAAGATGACAGGTGGTGATCTATGATG
>CAJUQK010000048.1:5446-7331 GCA_910588205.1 uncultured Eggerthellaceae bacterium | reverse complement strand
GGGTCGTAAGAATAGGTGAAGGATGAGAGCGTCTGACCCTCAGGATCTGCGCTCTCAACGGATGTGATGCGGCCCTCCCCGTCATAGGTCGTGTGCGTGACAGAGCCATCCGGGCGGGTGAGTGCCACAGGTTGGTTGACCTCATCATAGGTGTAGGCATAGGTACCTTCAGGAGCGCTGACGGATGAGAGGTTCCCTGCCTCGTCATAGGAATAGGTTGCCATCTCCCCTTCCGGGTAGGTGATGGAAGAGAGACGCCCGGCATCATCGTAAGAATAGGCCAGCGTCTGCCCGAACCCATCGGTTTCGGAGGCCAAGCGGCCCGCACCGTCATAGGTGAAGGCGGCATCTCCGGTCTTATCAGAGCGGCCGGTCTTGTTCCCTTCGCCGTCATAGGCGTAGGAGACATCTCGTCCCTCCGCTGCCGTGTATGACTTGGAGAGCAGGTTATCCAGCGCGTCGTAGTCATAGCGAGCACACGCCCCTGAGGGAGAGGTGAGAGAAGCTAGGCGTCCTTTGAGGTCATAGACCATGCTCTCCATGGAGCCGGATGGGTCCGTTGTCTGAGTGAGGTTGCCCTCTGCGTCATAGGCATAGGTGCTCACCCGCCCCAAGGCATCGGTCACGGAGGTGACGTTGCCCAGGACGTCGCGCCCATAGACGGTCTTCGCCCCATCAGCATCTTGGGTCTCTGCAAGGCGACCTGCCGCGTCATAGACCCACCGCTGCTGGGCGTTCGCAGGAGAGGTGCTGGATACCACGTTGCCCTGGGCGTCGTAGTCGTAGCGCCAGACGGCTCCGGTTGAGTCCGTCTCCTTCGTGAGGTTGCCTACGGCATCATAGGCATAGGTGGTCTTGTTGCCAGCACCGTCTTCGGCCGACACGGCACGACCCGCATGGTCGTAGCCATAGCGCACAGCCAGCTTCGAGCCTTGCGTGATGGCAGTGAGGTTCGAGGCTCCGTCATAGGCGTAGGAGGTGCGAGAGCTTCCCGCTGTGACCGAGGTGATGTTGCCCCGCCCGTCATAACCATAGACCTCTTCTGTCCCAGAGCCATCCCGGTAGACCGTAAGGCGAGAGCGGGCATCGTAGGCGAAGGACTCAGTGGCGCCCGTGCGGTCCGTATGGGAGGTGAGGTTGCCAGCCCTGTCATAGGCGAAGGTCTCTGCCGCTCCTGCGGCCGTTGCTTGGGTGATGCGCCCGAGAGCGTCCAGCTCATAGCTGATGGAAAGCCCCAGGTTGTCCGTCTCTGCGAGGGGAAGATCCGCCGCACCATAGGTGAAGGAGCGCACATATCCCAAGGGTGATTGCGCCCGCGTCATGCGCCCCGCGCCGTCATAGGCATACTGATAGACAGCTCCATTAGCTTCTACCACCTGGGTGGCAAGCCCCAGCGCATCCACCTCATAGCGCGTGGTAGCGCCGAGCGGATCAGTCGCGGCCACCAGGTTGCCTGAGGGGTCATAGGCAAAGGAGGAGGTGGCACCCCCGGCCTCCTCGTAGGCAACGGCATTGCCCCGCACATCGTAGGAGAGATGTTCGGTGTTCCCTAGGGCGTCCGTGTGGGAGATGAGCTGCCCGGCCAGATCATAGCCGTAGGCATCAGCATCGCCTTCGCCATCGGTCACGGAGGTGATGTTGCCTGCTGCATCGTAGACAACGGCAGTGGTGTCTCCCCGGCCGTTCACGCTTGCTATCTGACGGCCCAAGGCGTCATAGGAAAAGCGAGATACATAGCCATCCGGGTCGGTCTCGGTGAGGGCGTTGCCCGCCGCATCCACCTCGAATGAGGTGACGGACCCGAGGGCGTCTACCATCTGGATCATGCGCCCTGCCGCGTCATAGCCATAGCGCGTAGCGGCACCGGAGGGGTCGGTCAGAGAGG
>CAJUQK010000048.1:0-5346 GCA_910588205.1 uncultured Eggerthellaceae bacterium | reverse complement strand
CGCCCCAAGGGATCCGTCATCAAGGCAAGCCGGTTCGCCTCGTCATAGCTGTAGCGGGTGACCGCCCCGCGCTCGTCGGTCTCTGAGGTGAGGTTGCCTGCTACGTCATAGGCATAGGTGCGCACATTGCCCAGAGCATCGGTCACGGAGGTGAGCTGAGCGTCCCAGCCGTAGGCATAGGCGGTGACATTGCCCAGGGCATCGGTTTCAGAGGTGATGTTGCCAAGGCCATCATAGGTGACGCTCGTGACATTGCCCAAAGCGTCGGTGACGGCGGTGATGCGGCCTGCGCCATCGTAGGCGAGGCGGGTGATGCTCCCTTCAGCATCGGTGATGGCCACCTGACGCCCGGCAGCATCGCTCTCTATGAGGGAGGCATTGCCAAGGGGGTCTGTGACCGAAGAGGGGCGCCCCGCTCCATCATAGGCGAGGTTCCAAGTGCGCCCTGACTGGTCGAGCGTCTGCACGCGCCCAGCAGCGCTGCGGCCGATCGTGGTCACCAAGCCGGTGGGCGAGGTGTGGGAGGCGAGCTCTTCTGCTGTGTAGGAGATGAGCTCCACGCCCCCATCCGGGTAGGTGACAGAAGCAGCCTTGCCGCGGGCATCGAAGGTGCGGCGTGTGATGTTCCCGAGCCCATCGGTCTCAGAGGAGGGCACGTCCAGCGCTCCTTCGTAGGCGAAGGTCTCGATGGCTCCGCTTTCCAAGGTGTGGGAGGTGATGCGCCCGCGCCCGTCATAGGCCCATGCCTCCGCGGCTCCTGCTGCGTCCGTCTCGCTCACCTTGCGGCCACACCCGTCATAGCCATAGGTGGTGGTGTTCCCCGAAGGGTCAGTCTCTGAGGTGAGGTTGCCCACCCCGTCATAGCCATAGGTCCACACCCCACCTGCAGGCGTGGTCATGGAGGTCATGTTCGCTGCCCCGTCATAGGAGAATGCTGTGGTGTTGCCGTTGGCGTCCGTGAGCGCGAGCAGCAATCCCCGAGCGTCCAGGGCATAGCGCGTCGCTGCTCCTGATGCATCCATCTCAGCCACCACGCGCCCCATGGCATCATAGGAGGTGTTGGAGGTGTTGCCCTCTGGATCTGTCTCTGAGGTGACACGCCCCATCCCATCGTGGCCATAGGTGGTGGTGTTCCCCAAGGCATCCGTCTCAGAGACGAGGTCTGCACCAACGTAAGCGAAAGTGGTGGTCACGCCATCAGCATCGGTCTCGGAGGTCTTGCGGCAAAGCTCATCGAAGGTGCGCATGAAGGCGCGGCCTGTGCTGGAGGTTTCGCACACGACATTGCCGCGAGCGTCGCGCTCATAGGTCACGGTCTCACCGTCTGGGTAGGTCACGCGCGTGACACGTCCTGCCTCATCGTGAGCATAGGTGGTGGTCAAGCCGCGCAGATCCGTTGCGGAGACGCGGTTGCCGGCTCCGTCATAGGAATAGGTCCCGTCCTCGTCTGCTATGAGGTTGCCGCTCCCATCATAGGCGCGGCTTACGCTCGTGCCATCCGGGTAGGTGATGCCTGTGGTACGGTACCTGTCATCGAAGCGGTAGGTGGTGATGTGGCCTTCGGCATCGGTGGCGATGGTGGCGCCTTCCCCATAGGCAAGGGCCGAGCGGTTCCCGTTCGCATCATATTGGTAGGTGACCCGGCCCTGATCGTCATAGGTGTTGCGCACCATGGGCGCACCGGTGGGGTCGTACCACTCCGTCATGCGGCCTTGGGTATCGTAGACGTAGCGGATCTCACCCCTGCCCGCTTCCTTGACGGTGACCAGGTCTCCCCGTGCGTCATAGCCATAGGCCACGGTATTCCCATCAGGAAGCAGGACCTCGCTCACGCGCCCGAAGCCATCATGAGCGAAGCGGAAGACCCTACCCGCCGGGGAGATGACGCTCTCCATGAGGTGGTTGCTGTCATAGGTGATCTGCGTGGTGAGGCCGGAAGATGAGGTCACCGAGGTGAGCATGCCGTAGCAGTCGAAGGCATAGAGGGTGTGGTCTTTCGTGCGCACCTCATAGCGGAAGAGGTCCGGGTCGGTCTCTTTGGCCCCATCAGGTCTGTAGGCTATGCGATCAAGCTCGAAGCCTTGATCCCCGTCCAGGGTGTATCCACCCTCCCCATCGGGGTCGAAGTAGTAGCTGGCACCATCGGAGGCAGTATAGATGAGGGTGCCGGAGGCCTCTGCCGAGATGCGGTCTGTGAACGACAGCGCCCAGCCGCGCCCAAGCGCACCGGAGGTGTTCGCATCCTTGGAGTTGTAGGTGCGCCGGATCTCGAAGGCGCCTTCCGCATCTGGGGCGGTGGCGTCTATCCCTTCCAGCACGAAGTTGCCGGTGTTCATGTTCACGGGTTCGAAGCCGTATTCGCAATGCTTGCCCCGGCCCATGAGCCCTGAGTCTATGCGCCGCTTCTGGTCTTCGGTGAGGTCCCCTGGGTTGTAAGGGGTGTTCGTCTTGGGGTTGCGCACAAAGATGGTATTGCCACCCACCACAAGGCAATCCTGGACGCGGTTGTCCCGGGCCAGCTGATCGAGGGTGGTGCCATAGTGACTGGCTATGTAGGGCAGGGTATCCTTGGAAGTTGCCTTGTACACGAGGAAGGTGTCAGAGACCGCTTCCTTGCCCGAGACGCCGTCCTTCACAGCCAGTGCCCGCACCTTGTACAGGGTGTCGTAGGCCAAGCTTGCGAACACATGGCTCTGCCAATTGGAGAGCTTGTCCTTATAGCGGGTGGCGTTCGGGATGGAGGCCTGCCACTCGGTGGAGTCCGGGTACTTGTAAGAGCGGGACGCATAGGAGATGCCCGTCTCGCCCTTCGGGTCCAGCGTATAGGCCACGGTGGCCCGAGGCGTTGCTTCCCCATCAGCGAACACGCCGTCCAACTGGAGCTTGTTGTCAGCGTCATGTTCGGTCAAGGTACGGACCTTCACCGTGGTGGCATCCAGGGGCCTGCCCTCATCCACCGGATCGGGGATGGTCCAGTTGATGGTGAGGGCGGGAGGGTTCGCCGCATAGCGGTTCTGGAACATCTCGCACTGCATCCCGCGCTCGTATTCGGCCTTGACGCAAAAGCCCCGCTGGGGATACACCCCTTGTATCCAGTTGTTCACGCATTCGCGGACATCCCAATCGATATAGCCCGGAGACGTGTTCGCCTGACGGAAGCACACGAGCTCATGGGTGAGTCCCTCCTGCTTCGCCCAGGTGAGCCCATCGAAGGACCACGGTTCCACCACTCGATACAATCCGAAGTTGGTGGCCCCTCCCGAATAGGCCCTATGCTGATAGAGCGAGAAAGTGGCGGAGTCTATGCGCGCCTCGCTCATGATATAAGAGAAGTCGTAGTCGATCTCTGCATAGGCCCGGCAGATGGCGTGCCCCACCCCATGGTTATAGATGCCGGTCCCTGTCTTCACGCCATCGTCATAGCCCGCATAGGCATACCCATTCTCACCCACATGAACGTTGCGCCACTGCTGTTCCACGCAACCCAACCGCACCGATGAGGAGGCGATGTCCACTGTAGGGTCTATCCGCACCGGATAGGCGCGGTTCTCGCTTGCAAGCCACTCCCAATCAGGGGTCAGGGTGAGCGTGAGCTTACCCTCGCGCTCCTCAAGCCCCAAGGTGAGGTTGTCGGATACCTCCCCAGCCGCATCAGTTGCAATGGGAGCGGCGATGCCCATGACCTCTACACCGTCAGCATCCGTGATGGTGCACACACCTTCTTCGAGCGTGGCCTGAAGGTCGTCTGAGAGCATGAGGTGCGTATCGAAGGCTTGCTCTTCCACCGGGCGGATGAGCACGATGTCCTCTTTGATGACCGAGCCCACGAGGGTGTATTGCCAGTCGATGCCAGGCCGTGCCTCCGTATAGCGGATGGCTTCCCCTTCTGCCCAGGCGCGGGAGAAGTCAACGCCCTCGGGGATGAGGGATACGCTCTTGCCGTCCTTCCAGAGGGTGAGACCTGCGTCCTTCTCCTCGTCGGCTTTGGCGGGGAGCTCTGCGGTGAAGGCGTTGCGCTTATTGCGGAAGGCATCCGGCTCTTCGAAGGGAGCAGAGGAGATGGCCTCTAGGGTATTGTCGATGGGGCGTATGTTGCCCGCATGATCCTCATAGGCTATGTCCGCCCCACCGATGACCGTGGTGTAGGAGCGCTCGGAGAGCTTGACGAGGGTAGCCTCTCCTTCGATGGCCACGGGATCGCCTTCGAGTTGCGGCTGCTCGTAGTACTCCTCCGGAGGCAGGGCCGGGATGTCCGGAGTGTCTTGGTCAGAGGACGAGTCTGGCTCCGTCGGCTTGCCGAGGTCACCTGAGGTGGATGGCTCATCGGCGGAGGTGCTGGCATCTGCGCTTGAGGACGATCCTTCAGCGGAGGAGCCTTCGCCTTCAGGCGGGGTGTAGATGTCAGGCTCCACCGGATGCGGGGCGGAAGGGTCCAGGGTCTCAGCCGCATAGGCTAGAGGCGCCACTCCCAGAAGCGAGAAGGCCAAGGCGAAGGCAAGAAGGCATGAGGTGGCAGCAAGGGCACCCCTGCGAATGCGCCTGTTCCAGACGGTGTGCAGCCAGCTGCGCCACCACTGAGAGGAGCCGCCTTCGGCGGAGGTCTTGCGAGTGATAGCCATGCTTGCCATGAGCCACGCTGTACCCAAGGTGACAGAGAGCACGGCGAAGGCGATGAGCGCGAGTGCATCCGAAGGGATGAGGCTTGAGAGCAGACGCGTGAGCGCGCCTACAGCCGATGCCGCCAGAGAGATACCTATCAGAGGAAGATACGCACCCCGCACTGCCCTGATCTCACGGAGCGGATGGAAACCGTCCTGGTGACCGAAGGCTGATCCCGCGAACAGCATGAGAGGTACTGGCGAGAGAGCCAGAGCACCCAGGGCCGCTCCTCCCTCCAACAGCACGAGGGCTGTCTGCGTTCCCGTGAGAGGAAAGAGGGTGAGATCCAGGATGAAAGCGAGGATGCCATAGAGGAGGATGGCACCGACAAGGCCCGCGAGGATGACCGCCGCCCGAACGAGGACCTGCGGGGCAGCCTGAACGACCTCCCTGACCCCCGAAATGCGAGCATCCCCGCCCTTCGACAAAGATACCCAGAGCAAGCCCAGAGATGCGAGAACACCCAAAAGGCAGATGACCTCAGCCGCTACCAACCAGATAGAAGGTGGTCGAAGAGCGTCAGCGAAGATGAGTGCTGCAGAGGCGCAGGCAACGGTGAGCACGTATAGGATGACGAATCGGATGCTCGTTCCCCATGGAGCATCCTTGAGCTTCCCCTGAATCATGATGCTTCCTTAGTGCTTATATATGAATGTGGCGCTATTATATAACAGTTCGCCGATTTTT
>CAJUQK010000047.1 GCA_910588205.1 uncultured Eggerthellaceae bacterium | reverse complement strand
AGAGCGCAGATCCTGAGGGTCAGACGCTCTCATCCTTCACCTATTCTTACGACCCCGAGGGGCGCATAGCTTCTGAGGCGTCTTCCGTCACGGGGGAAGATGGCGCAGCTCGCAGCGCTTCCCGCGTCTTCACCTACACCCCTGCAGGCAAGCTCGCAAGCGTGGAAGCCACCGAAGATGGAGCGGCCTACACCGAGCGCTACGCCTATGACGGAGCCGGCAACCGCACCCACCTTGTCCGTGAGGGAACGGATGCCGATGAGGTCACCTACACCTATGATGCCTCAGATAGGCTCATCTCTGAAGAGAGCGCAACCCACGGCACCACCAACTACACCTATGATGCAGACGGTCAGCTCATATCCAAGGCATCCCCTGAAGAGTCCTTCACCTATGCCTACGGAGTGGAGGGACGCCTCGAGGCTGTCATGGCAGGGGACCTCTTGCTCATGGCAGCGGTCTATGATGGGGATGGCAACAAGGCAGGTTCCTCTACGCTCTATCACACCACGCGCACCTTGCCTGACGGTCCTGTTGCCCAAGGGGCAGCGGAGCTCTTAGGCGCCCTCACCGGAGGGGATGAAGGAGATAGGCAGGTGATGGCAGGGGGCATCTCTGTGGCCCTCCATGCCATGGCAGCCATGACAGGGGGACTGTCTGCCTGCATAGATCCAGCGCTCCTGCCTGAGGCCATACCCGTGGCTTGCCGCTTGGCCCGGGATATCTTCGGTCGCGGGGCGAGCTATGTGCCCGAAGAGCTGCCTAACCTCCTTTTGCACCTGTGGGAGGGCAAGGCGACAGAGGCCCTGACAAAGGCGCTTCTCCCCAAAGCCTCCCTTACCGCAACCGATGAGGCCTATGACATCACAAGCTATGTGAACTCGTCTCTCTTCGAGGTGTCAGAGGTCATGGGAAGCTCATCATCAAGAGATGGCAGAACATCAGTCTTCTATGGGTTAGAGCGCCTCTCTCAGGTGAGGGAGGGTACCACAGAGGCGTTCATCCATGATGGACGCGGCTCTGTGGCTCAGACCATCTTAGGAGGAGCCGTCACCTCCTGGAAGAGGTATGGCGCCTTCGGGGCTGTCACAGCTGGCACTGATGCCCGTGAGAAGCCGTTCTTCGGCTATGACGCAGAAGAGCAAGACCCCTTGACTGGCCTCACCTATCTGCGTGCTAGGTATTACGACCCAACAAGCGCACGGTTCGGGGTGGCAGACACCTACTTGGGCAACACCTTCGATCCCATAACGCTCAACCGCTATCTCTACTGCGCCTCAGATCCTGTGAACCACGTGGACCCGACGGGACATATCACCTTAGCCCAGCGCCTCAAGCTGGACAAGCGCCAATACGGTAAGGCCATCACGAACTCTGTGGGCTACAACATGACGCGGCAGAACAAGAGCGCCAAGGAGGTCTTGAGACAGCAACGTGAGCTGCAGAAATCGATCATTGTAAGCAAGTTGAAGTCCGTGATCGCAGGCCGCATCTCGAGCGGATCTCCCTCTCGGGGCTCGTCGGGAAAGATCTGGGCGCAGAGGCTGCAACACGACTACCATAAGCGCTATTGCGAGTTGAACCCCAAGATCATGAGCGACAACGCGAGACGCGAGCTCAACCATATGGGTTTGGATATGCTCGGCTATGCGCTGCCTGTCCTCCCTGATTCCCTCAATGCTCTTCTCTATGTCCTCGAAGGGGACAACGAGAGCGCCATCTCTTCTGGCATCTCAGCGATAACGAGCTTGGGAAGCGCACCGGGGAAGCTTTTCGGCAAAGGTGCCGGGTTCGCGCTCAAGGCAGGTGGCAAAGGTGTCGGAGCGGTTGCAAAGACTGAAAAGTATGTCAAAAGCGGTTACGAAACTTATATGGATTTGAGCAAGGCGGGACAGATTGCATCTTCAAGCAGTATAAGCAAGCAGATCTCAACTGGAAAAGCACCGAAAAGCATTACTAGATTCGATGATGCAGCAAAAGAGAATGCTCCATACGCTAAACCCCACGTACATTTCAGTGATGGAACTGCCATGAACTACGATGGAACAGTTCATGACAAGGGAAAGGGCATACATACGCTAACAAATGCTGAAAAGAAATGGCTTGCCGAAAATGGCTGGGCGACGGAGGTGAGAGTAGAATGATGCGTGCAACTGGAAAGATACGTTCAATAGGGGCATATTATCCAACCCAAGATATCTATCTCAATTTCACTGAGAGGAGGTTAATCGATTTCAAGAACTTCATTGATAACACATACCAACGAGACGCAGATTATCTCAAGTCATCCAACAGCAAAGAAACGCTATACGACCATTTTCGAGATTATCTTCAAGATTGGCATGAATGGGAAAGCGATCTAGAATTCGCTGTCATGCCAGAAGAGGCGCTCAAAACCTTGGATTGGAATCCCTCGAATCACGATTCCTTGGATATGTATCAGTTTTCATCCGACATGCCATTTACAGATTTTAGATTTATCTGGGGGTTGTTAACCGAGCGAGAAAAAGCAGAGTCACTACGTAATCCGTTACTTAAAAGCACAGCAATATTTGACTGGCTCAAGAAACGACAGAATGCATCGCTTGCCTTCGCTCCCGCGATGAAGTCCATCTATTTTTATATTGTTGAAAAATATATCAAAGAGTGGACTTGTAATGATCTCTCTATAGAGTGCTGCGTTGGAGAATCAGGTATTTCATTCGTTGATCGTGATCTTGAGCTCATTGATGTTCGCATAGATGCTGACCCTTGGGAGATGCTAGAGGATAATGCAGATGATGCCTTGGGGACCGCATTCGAGATCATCAAACGCGCCTATGATGTCATTGAGGATGAAGCGAACATCTTCCTAGAAACCGCTCGTGATGATTTGGAAGCTGCTGAAAAGAGCAGTCAGGTCAGAAGCGATTATGAAAAATTTCAACAAGAACTCGAAACAAATCGCGAATCCAAAGAGATGATGTTCGGTGCAGGAACTGTGATCGATGACAACACCATTGAGGATTCAGAATACTTTTGCGTTTATTTGACCCTAGGGAACTTGAAGGAGATCGGCGATGCTTTAAACGACATTGCTGATGATATTGAAAAGGAGAAGCAGTCCTCGACAGGCTCGAAAACGAAAGAGGGAGACGTATCGCGGTTCTTCTCTTTCGTAAAACACGGGCTTCGTTTTAATATCAGGATAGAACCCACGTAAGATATGGGCTTCGTTTGAACCCTCCCGGGGAAATTGGGTTGACGCACGTAACGCAGGGGGCAGGTTAGTGTGTTGCTGGTTACTGAACCCATTAGGGAGGGACGGCTTCGTGAACCCATTGGGGACGGGGATACTGGGTTGATGCAAACGCCATGATGCCTTTTCGGCCATCGTTCGCGGATGTTCTGTTTCTGCTGTCGTTGCCCAAAGGTGCGCGCCACGGGCTTCGCCCGTCCTGTGGCGCATATCCGCTACGGCCTTCATCCCTTTGATCTTCGCTTTGCCGCTCACCTCAAAGGGTAGGTCGGCCTTGAGGACCTTCGTGCTGGCAAGCCAGTCCCTACGAAGGGCATCTGGCAGGTTGGTCCCGTAGGCGGCCATCCGGTCCCGATGCCCGCATTCCCTTGAGGATAGGTGCTCCGGGCATCAGTCGCCGTAGGGAACGCTGCAGGTGATGGGGGTGCGTCCGCGCTAAAACGCGTTCGCGCAAGCGATGAGCACCGGATCGCGCGAAGCGCCTTCGCCATGGCCTTCGATGTTAGAATCTGCCATAGTAACGAGTTCTTGCACCTTGATAGCTTCATCCATACGTTCTCGCTGGCTCTTTCACCTACGCCTATGACGCCTCAGACCGTTTGGTGCGGGAGGAGAGTGCAGCCCATGGCGTCACTGACTATGCCTATGACGCAGACGGTCAGCTTGTGTCAAAAGCGTCCCCTGAGGAGTCTCTATCCTATGCCTATGGGGTAGAGGGGCGCCTGGAAGCCGTCATGGCAGGGGATCTGTTGCTCATGGCGGCGGTCTATGATGGGGATGGCAACAAGGCAGGTTCCTCTACGCTCTATCACACCACACGCACCTTGCCCGATGGTCCCTTAGCCCTGGCAGGAGCAGAACTGATCTCAGCCCTCACCGGAGGGGATGCAGGAGACGAGCAGGTCATAGCGGGGGGCATCTCTGTTGCCCTTCATGCCATGGCGGCCATGACCGGGGGACTGTCTGCCTGCATAGACCCAGCGCTCCTGCCTGAGGCCATACCCGTGGCCTGCCGTTTGGCCCGGGATGTCTTCGGACGCGGGGCGAGCTATGTGCCCGAAGAGCTGCCTAACCTCCTTTTGCACCTGTGGGAGGGCAAGGCGACAGAGGCCCTGACAAAGGCGCTTCTCCCCAAAGCCTCCCTTACCGCAACCGATGAGGCCTATGACATCACAAGCTATGTGAACTCGTCTCTCTTCGAGGTGTCAGAGGTCATGGGAAGCTCATCATCAAGAGATGGCAGAACATCAGTCTTCTATGGGTTAGAGCGCCTCTCTCAGGTGAGGGAGGGTACCACAGAGGCGTTCATCCATGATGGACGCGGCTCTGTGGCTCAGACCATCTTAGGAGGAGCCGTCACCTCCTGGAAGAGGTATGGCGCCTTCGGGGCTGTCACAGCTGGCACTGATGCCCGTGAGAAGCCGTTCTTCGGCTATGACGCAGAAGAGCAAGACCCCTTGACTGGCCTCACCTATCTGCGTGCTAGGTATTACGACCCAACAAGCGCACGGTTCGGGGTGGCAGACACCTACTTGGGCAACACCTTCGATCCCATTACCTTGAACCGCTACCTCTACTGCGCCTCAGACCCGGTGAACCACATAGACCCGACGGGGCACAGGATAAAGAATGTCCTGGCAAGCGGCATCGGTCGGATCATCAGCAAGATAACCCCAACTGGTGGCACACCCATCAACGGGAATAGCTTCGCTAACCTTCCGGGTCAGATGACCATAGATTCGACGCTCATCTCCGTTAATGCCAGTCCGGAAGAGAAGCGCAACCAGGCGCTTCATAACACCAACAGATGGCTAGCCGTCCAGGCGCTCAAGCGGGGAGATACCGCATCTGCAGCCCACCATGCCGCCAAGGCT
The DNA here is from genome assembly GCA_910588205.1 of uncultured Eggerthellaceae bacterium. Classification (GTDB taxonomy): domain Bacteria; phylum Actinomycetota; class Coriobacteriia; order Coriobacteriales; family Eggerthellaceae; genus MGBC163016. The sequence goes on along the minus strand of CAJUQK010000047.1, from coordinate 2,589 downwards.
GCGCAGTATCGGGAGCAGTTCACGAAGCTCTACTGTGGGACAGCAGAGCGGATGCGGGCTGTTGGCAACGCCATGCTCGAATGGTCCTACGACTATGGGTGGATACCGATCGTCGGTACCGTGGCCGAATGGAACGGCTATGTTGCCAAGGGCGATGTGGGCATGACAGCTCTGTTCAGCGTTCTGTCCTTGATCGAAGTGCTTAGCGCCGGAGGCGTTTCGAAGGTCGAATCTACTGGAAAGGTCATCATCGGGGCTGGGATGAAGGAGGCTGCAACGAAGACGGCTTCCACTACAGCCAAGGGTAGCATCCAGAAAGTGAAGGATGATATCGTTGAGTGGCTCGGCGCTGATTTTAGATTCATTAGAAATAGTAATGATGATATTGTTTTGCTATCTTCTGATGACACTAAAAGAGTTAGATTCGATTTTAATCACCCAGCTCAACATGAGTATCCACATATGCATGTTGAAGAGTTAGTTGACGACACTTGGGTGAAATCCGGTCCTATATTTCCTACCGATTCTCCCAAATTGATGGAGGGCTAGCATGAAGATATACGATGAATCATCTCAATATGAAAGTGAATTGAGTGAGGTATTGATACTCTTGACGAAAGATGAAATGCGGGAATTCAGGGACACACTGAATATACTTTTGAGTGACTCCGATTTGTCACGGCATGAGCATGTTGATAATGGAGGATTCGATAGAGGGATCATCATAGGTTACGACAGGGGCTAATGATTGAATGCTTCCGCGGTGCTCCCAAGTGTGTGCGCTTCAGGTGCTTCTGGGACGCTCCTAAACTCACGCGCTTCGCATAAGGATGCGCGGCGCATGCGGTTCTTTGACCTGTAACCCTTATCCGTCGCCTAACTATTTCCGCTGCTTGCGCAGCGGGGTTAAGGGTAGCAACCAAAATACGAATGCGTGGTTTTATGGACTGTGAACCCATTAGGGACGGGGATATTGGGTTGACGTAGAATGTCTATATCTTCATCGAGCCAAAGCAAAGGTGACGGGTATCCCAGATGACGAGACATCCCCGGAAGGCATCAGATAGCGGTTGGTATCATGTGACCATGCGCGGAGCTGGCCGCCGTTCATGATGTCAGGGGACGGTCCTAAACTCACGTGTTCCGCGCGAAACCATCATTCCGAGATGCTCGCCTTTCCCGCAAGGGGCGTTCGGCCTTAGGCTTCGGACAGGCGAAACCCATGATGATGTATATCATGGGAGCAAAAGGGGCATTCGAATATGAATAAGTGTGTGGTCGCAATCATATTTGCGAGTTTGACTTTTCTATCGGGGCTGTGCTTGCAAGGATGTTCTCGTACAGCCGAGAATCAAGAGATTCAGCGAGCTCAAGATGAGATAATGGAATCAATTTCTCAGGCAATGAATGCGACCCCCGTTAGCTTTTCTGATAGAAAAGAGCCTACCGATTACTTTCGTCCTGAATGCACTAGCGAAGGAATACTATTAGATAAGGTTATCGATGTGGAAATAAAGGAAACCCACATCGAAGGAGAAACCGGGAAGATGCGGATCCGCGTAGTGTTCGAATCTTACCCTCCGCTGGAGAAAAGTGACACGTATCTCTTCAATGCAAATTTGAGGATTAAGAGCGAAGATGGTGTATGGCACATTGTCGCTGTGAACCCAGAACAATAAGATGCCAGGAACCCAACCCATTGGGGACACGTGTGAGCCCATTGGGGACGGGGATATTGGGTTGACGCAAACGCCCCATGGCCTTCTTCGCTATCGTTCACGGGCGTTCGGTTTTCTCCGTCGTGTGAGCAAAAGGGGTGTTCCAAAATACCCACTCGTTGACCTCGGCGCAGACTCACCCGGTGCTTCCGAACCGCTCCTAAGCTCACGCGCTTCGCATAAGGATGCGCGGCGTACGGGGTTATCTGACCAGCAGCGCTCAACCGCCGCCTAACTATTTCCGCTGCTTGCGCAGCGGGGTTAAGGGTTGCAACCAAAATGCGAATGCGTGGTTTTATGGGCTGAAGCGGGTGCGGGCCGAGCCAGCTCGGCCCCTACGGATGATGTTGCATTCTCCGGGTCGTGGTGTTGGGTCGAACACGTTCGACCCCTACGAAAACCAACTGCGCATGTCACTTGGGGTGAACCATGCGTTGTAGGGGCCGATCTGGATCGGCCCCTTGTGACACCTGAGATAACCCGGTACGGCAGGTTACCCGGCAGATACCGCAATGAACGTGTTGCGCGTGGTCTTCGCGTAACGCCTCCTCCGCGCGAAGCGCGTTCGCCATGATCTTAGATAATGGGATCTGACCCTGATCGACTCTCGTACTTTGACAACTTCATCTCTTTGGACCGGAAGTTCAACTCACAGGACTCACCGCAACCGATGAGAGCTATGACATCACAAGCTATGTGAACTCGTCTCTCTTCGAGGTGTCAGAGGTCATGGGAAGCTCATCATCAAGAGATGGCAGAACATCAGTCTTCTATGGGTTAGAGCGCCTCTCTCAGGTGAGGGAGGGTACCACAGAGGCGTTCATCCATGATGGACGCGGCTCTGTGGCTCAGACCATCTTAGGAGGAGCCG
>CAJUQK010000046.1 GCA_910588205.1 uncultured Eggerthellaceae bacterium | reverse complement strand
ACCTTGGCCTTATAGGCCTAGGGCAAACCACCCTTTTGAAGGGTGGTTCATGATTTTTGCGTCCCATTTGCCTTATTCTCTGAGCGTGCTATCATGTTACGTCATGTTCATGAAAAGAACAGAACATTTCCGCTCGACCCAGGGAGGCATCGAACTGATGAGAGCAACCGTCCCCTGTCATAGACTTCAGGCTGTCGGAGCGTTCGCGCTTGCGGGCGTTCTGGCAGCCGCTTTGATGCTACCGGTACCAGCCTATGCGGTAACGGCAGCAGAGCTCCAGGCCCAGGCTTCAGCAACCCTTGACAAGCTCACCGCACTCCAAGATAAGCTCGATCAAGCTTCTGCTGAATACGTTGATGCTGTGGCTGCTCAAGAAGAGGCCCAAGGGAAGATCGAAGAGGCCTCAACGAAGATCAAGGATCTCCAGGGCAAGCTCAGCACCCGGGCGCGTGGCATGTATCGCTCAGGATCCCTCTCCTTATTGGATGTGCTGACCTCTTCCACGTCATTCCAGGCTTTCACCAATAACTGGGATCTCTTGAACAACATGAACGAGTCTGATGCTCAGATGGTCCAAGAGACCAAGGATCTCCGGGCTGTCGTGGAAGAGCAAGAGAAGGTAGAGGCTGAGAAGGCATCCCAGGCCGAGCAAGCCAAGAATGAGACCAAGGCGCTCGTAGACGAGGCTCAGGCAACCTATGATTCCCTGAGCGCTGAGGCAGCCGAGGCGCTCCAGGCTGAGCGTGCAGCCCGTGATGCAGAGACCCTCCGGATCGTCCAGACGAACCTGGCTGCTGGTAACAGCCCTTCGGGCGCGTCCAGCAACAAGGGCGGCAATACGAATTACTATAACGGGGCTGCGAAGTACAACCCCGGCAACGTGGTGGCGAATGCCTATGCCATGTTGGGTCAGCCCTATGTGGCGGCCGGTGCCGCTCCGGGCGGCTTCGATTGCTCCGGACTGGTCGGCTGGTGCATAGCAGGGGGTCGTCAGGGAAGCGATGCTTATTACGGTGCGTGGCCGCAGACGAGCAACCCGCAGCCGGGAGATGTCTGCTGGAGGCCGGGCCATGTGGGTATCTATATCGGCAATGGTCAGATGATCCACGCCTCTGACTATGGCGTCGGTGTGATCATCGGACCAGTCCAGGGCAACATGACCATTCATAGGCAGCCCTAACGCCTTCTTCTCCTTATCCATTCATCTTGCACATGCCGCCTTCGGGCGGCATGTTCTTTCTTCGCCAGGATGCCGCCTTCACAGAATCATCAAATCCCCGGAAGGCAGATGTGAAGGTTCGGTTGAATCATGACCATTGCCCTAAGCGCACCCCTATGCCCTGATACCATGGCTTGACTGTTTGCCGAGAAATACACCAGTTGCTCGATCTAGGAGGATCCTTGCTGATGAGCGAGCATGTAAACGCACTGAGCAGACGAACGTTCTTGACCGCTGGCCTGGCCACCATGGCCGGTGCCGGTGTCCTCTCTGCTACCCCCCTGAAGGCCTTCGGTGTCACCGCTGCTGAGAAGCAAGCGGAGGCTGCTGCCACCCTTGACCGCATCCAGGCGATGGAGGTCAAGCTGGATGAGGCTTCCAACAACTACTTCACCGCCTTGTCTGAGCAAGAGGCTGCCCAGGCTAAGATGGATGAGGCTCAAACCAAGATAGACGAAGCCAATAGCCAGATAGCCGATCTCCAGGATAAGCTCGGCACCCGGGCGCGCGGCATGTACCGTTCCGGCTCCTTCTCCTTCCTGGACGTGCTGCTCTCAGCCACCTCCTTCCAGGCTTTCACCACTAACTGGGATACTTTGAATCAGATGAACGAGAATGATTCGAAGATGGTGGAGGATACGAAGGCCCTGCGTACGGAGGTGGAAGCCCAGAAGGCCGAATACGCTCAGCAGGAGGCCGTGGCGGCGGAGCAGGCGGAGACGGCTGCAGCTGTCAAGGCCGAGGCCCAGCAGTTGGTGAATGAGCTCCAGGCCACCTATGATGCCTTGTCAGCCGAAGCCGCTCGGCTCCTAGCCGAAGAGGAAGAGGCTCGTCGTCGGGCCGAGGAGGAGCGGGCCCGTCAAGAGGAAGCGGCCCGTCGCCGTCAGGAGCAGAATGTCGGTGGTGGCTACAATGCTGAGGTTGATAACTCCAAGGCCCAGACCGTCACGGGTAACGTGGTGGTGGATCGGGCTTACTCCCAGTATGGCAAACCCTATGTGTGGGCTGCGGTGGGTCCCAACAGCTATGACTGCTCCGGCTTCGTCAGCTATTGTCTGACGGGGAGCAATACGCGCCTGGGCACCACCTATACCTTCTTGGGCTGGACGGCCGTGACCGATCCCCAACCCGGGGATATCTGCGTGAATGCCCAGCACTGCGGCATCTATGTGGGCGGTGGCATGATGGTCCACGCTTCTGTTTCCCGTGGTGTCGTTGAGGCGCCCGTGTGGGGGAGTATGGTCTACCGACGTTATTGATCGCGCGGCCATCATGCGGACCGCGTAATGAATTGACGCTGCGAAGCACCCGTATACCCCATCTAGATCGCTCCAAACGTTCCATCCTCACGTACGGAGTACGCTCAGGCGCGTTTTCGCGGCTATCTGGGGCATCTGGGCGCTTCTCGCTCCTTTGCCTGCTCCCTTTCGTCTCCCAGAAGGTGCGTGTTTGCTATCATCTTCTCCAGCATTCATGAGGAGGATGATTGAGCAAGCTCGCGAAGAAGCTGGCCCGCGCCAAGCACACAGAAGAGTATGTGCGCGCTCGCCAAGAACGGATGCTCCACCTCCGGACCCAGGATCCTTCCCTTGAGGCAGAGCCATCCCTGGCGGTGGGTGACCCCGACCCCCAAGCTGCCGACGATGAGCTTCCTCAAGTAGCCCGATCAGCGGGCATCATCAGCATCTGCGTGGCCCTCTCGCGCATCACGGGGTTCATCCGCACTTGGTCCATGGCCTTCGCTTTGGGTGCTACGTTCCTCTCCAGCTCCTATCAGGTGGCGAACAACCTTCCCAATCAACTCTATGAGCTGGTCATGGGCGGCATGCTGGTCACTGCGTTCTTGCCTGTCTACATCTCCATCAAGAAGAAGGCGGGGAAGGAAGCGGGCTCGGTCTATGCCTCCAATCTCTTCACCATCGTCATCCTCTTTTTAGGGGTGTGCACGGCTCTTTGCCTGGCATTCCCTGAGGCTATCGTCTACACCCAGTCCTTCATGACAGACCAAGCTGAGATGGGCACAGCGGTTCTCCTGTTCCAGTTCTTCGCCATCCAAACGGTGTTCTATGGTGCTTCTACCATCTTCTCGGGGCTCCTGAACGCTAATCGGGAATACCTCTGGTCTTCGGCGGCTCCGATCTTCAACAACCTGGTGGTGATCGTCACCTTCTTGGCCTATGCGGCCATTGCGCCCACAGATCCCGCCTTGGCGCTCTATATCATCGCCCTGGGCAACCCCGCTGGCGTGCTCCTGCAAGTGCTGGTGCAGCTGCCCGCGCTCAAACACTGCGGCATCCGCTTGCGGCCGCGCTTGAGCCTGCGGGATGCAGGTCTTCGGGAGACGTTGCGCCTAGGGCTTCCGGCTCTTGCCATCACCATCTGCACCTTCATCACCGTCTCTGTGATGAATGCCGCTTCCTACGCTTTCGCGGATAACGGCCCTTCGGTCATCGCCTATGCACGCCTGTGGTATACGTTGCCCTACTCCTTTTTAGCCATCCCTATCACCACAGCACTGTTCACCGAGCTCTCGGATATGTATGCCGAGGGGGACCTGGCAGGGGTCATGCGGGCTATGGAATCAGGTACGTCTCAGATCCTGTTCCTGCTCATCCCCTTCGCCTTGTACCTGATCGTGTTCTCTGGCCCGCTAGTCACTCTCTACCATACCGGCGCTTTCGCTGAGGACAGGATCTCTCAGATAGCCGGATTCCTTGCGGCTCTGGCTCTGGCGTTGCCCTTCTATGGGGTGGTGGCCCATATGCAGAAGGTGTTCAGCAGCATTCGTCGCCTGGGCATCTTCGCTCTGTTCAATGTGATCGCCTCAGCTGTTCAGGTGGCGCTCACCTTAGGGGCCGCCTATGGGTTCCAACAAGGCCGAGCGATTCCCATCGAATCCATTGCCTGGGCTTCGGCGGCCTTCTACCTCGTCTGCGATATCCTTTGCTTGATCTACCTGAAAGCGGCCTTTGGCGGGTTCAAGCTGGTCCCCATCTTAAGAGCGGTGCTGTGGGGGGCAGGCTTAGGGGCATTGGGGGCTTTGGCGGGGGGCTGCGTGCTCTTCGGCCTGCAGATGCTTCTTGGTGCCTTCGAGACCCAGATCTGGGCTGCGGCCATCTGCGTAGTGGTGGGGGGCTGCGCTTCCCTAGCGGTTACGTTCGGCATCGCCTTGGCAGCCCAGCGGCCTGAAGCAGCTCTCATCCGCACATTCGCGAACGGATTGAAAAGACGCTTGACTTGATGTACCGTTCCTGACCTTACGCACGCTACGTTCTCGTCCGTTGATGAGAGAGCCGAAGGAGGAGCTAAGCCCTATGAGCTTATCCGAAGACCAGAGTCGTTTCCTGCCCGTCATCTTGGGCTCTGATATCGCTACTTATAGCTTGGCCCGCACCTTCCATGAGCAGTACGGCATCAAGTCAGTGGCGCTCAGCAAGGGAAAGTACCATCTCTGCGGAGATTCCAGCATCATCGATTCTCTCTATGACGAGTCCATGGATGACCCTGAGGGCTTCGCTGACCGCCTGCTGGCTGTCGCGGATCGCTTCCCGGACACCCAGCTGATCCTGTTGGCCTGCGGAGATTGGTATGTGGATCTCATCATGGACAACCGGGAGGCGCTTGAGAAGCGGTTCATCATCCCGTACATCTCGAAGGACCTCCATGATAGCTTGGTGTTCAAGGATCAGTTCTATGCCACTTGTGAGCGTTTGGGCATTCCCTATCCGAAGACCCTCACCATCGATTGCGCTTGTCCTCCCGAGGACATCACCCAGCTGGAAATACCGTTCTCGTTCCCCATCATCGCCAAGGCTGCTTCCACTCCTGCTTATCACTATGTGGAATTCGAGGGGAAGAAGAAGGTCTTCAAGTTCGATACTCGACGGGAATTCGACGAGATGTTCGGTCGTCTCATTGCCAGCGGCTACAAGGAGAAGCTCCTCGTTCAGGACTTCATCCCGGGGGATGACACCAACATGCGCATCCTCACCTGCTACTGCGACCAGGACTCCCGCTTGCGGTTCGCCGCCTTCGGCCAAACGTTGATGGAGGATCCCACTGACAATGGCATCGGCAACCCCGTGGCCATCATCAATCGCGTGAACCCAGAGGTGGTCGCCCATGCTCAGCGCTTGTTGGAGGCCGTAGGTTATACAGGCTTCGCCAACTTCGATGTCAAGTATGACTGCCGGGACGGCTCCTATCGGTTCTTCGAGATCAACCCGCGACTCGGACGGAGCAACTACTATGTTACTGCTGGCGGGAACAATACCGTGAAGTGGATCGTGGATGACCTGATCTGCCATAGGTCCTTCGAAGGCGTGAGGATCGCCAATGAGGACGGCTCAAAGGCTCTGTTCACTGTGGTGCCCAAGGCCTTGTTGCTGAGCGTCCTTTCTGATGACGAGCTGATCAACGAGGTGAAGGAGCTCTATCGGCAAGGGCGGGCGGTGAACCCCATCGATTACAAGGCTGAAGAGCGTTTCATTCGTCGCATCTACCCGAGGATATTCCTGAGCAAGCAGGCGAAGAGCTTCAAGCCTTATCTAGGGTAGTGTTCGTAACGGTGCGCCGCAGGCATCCACGCAGCCTTCTGCCAATGAGCTCAAAGCATCGATGATGCAGATGCCCTTTACGCTTTCCGGTAGTCCGATGACGGAGAGCTCTGTGCAGCCGAGGATGGCGGTGTCACAGCCCTGGGCCTCTAGGTCTGCGAAGATATCATCCAAAAGATCATCGGGTATCGGGTGCCCTGCCTTGACATGATCGTAGATGACGGCCATCACCTTCTCTTGGGTAGCAGGGGAGGGGAGGATGGCAGTGATGCCCTCGGCGCAGAGAGCCCGCTCATACAAACCGAAGCGCACGGTCCCGTCTGTAGCCAGGATCCCCGCCCTGGAAGCACCAGTGTTCTTTGCGGCGACGGCTGCCAGTTTCGGCATGTCTAGTATCTGGGCATGATCAACGGCGGTGCGGATGTCATCCAAGAGCACATGGGAGGTGCTGCAGGGGATGGCGATGACATCACAGCCGGAAACCTCGAGCTGTCGAGCCTTCTCCTTGATGGGAGCGGTGAAGTCCTGGGCTCCCTCTTCTTTCAGCAAAAACGCAGTCCGGTCGGGGATGGATGGGTCGTTCAGGATGGTGATGTTGATATGATCCTGGTCACGCTCCGCATCCGTTCTTTTGATGATCCTCTCGAAGAGGACGCAGGTGGCCTCAGGCCCCATGCCTCCTATGATTCCTAGATTCTTCTGCACAGCATCTCCATCCCTGTCTGATCCGTAAAGGGGGATTCTATAGCAATGAGCAGCCGGTTCACCGAGATATCCCGGCCTTTCATCCTAGGATACGCCCGGGGGCGTGTTTAGTGTTGACAGTGCTTTTACCGTAACGTATCATTCCACTTCGCTTGCAATGAAGACGCATATGTCTGAAGCCAAGCCGCAACTTGAAAATCTCACATGGATATCTACCCTTCCAGGGCAGCGAAGGTCCAACCCTTCGCTGATCATCAGGAATGGGCGTGTGCCCGAGTGGTTAAAGGGGACGGGCTGTAAACCCGTTGGCTCTGCCTACCTAGGTTCGAATCCTAGCGCGCCCACCATTTTTTTTTGAGCCATTCAGATGCGTATGATGCAAGGAAGGGCAGAGCGGATGCGAGGGAGCGACCTTGCGGTCGTGACCGAACAGACGACGAAAGCCCTGACGCAGCAGCAGACGTAGATGGATGCGATCAAATCGCCTGTGTAGCTCAGTCGGTAGAGCACTTCGTTGGTAACGAAGAGGTCACCGGTTCAAGTCCGGTCGCAGGCTCCATTCATCATCTACTTCGATCCAAACACATCCTGGTATTCAGGTGTGCAATGCGAAGTTGAATTGTTTGTGCTTGAACGAGCAGAGTGCGCCTGAGGTAAGGAAAGCCGGAGCGTCCACGAGAGAGCAGCCTTCGCGCTGTGACCGAGGGGACGACGACAGGCTTGACGATGCATCAGGTGTGCAATGCGAAGTTGAAACGGCGGTGTAGCTCAGTTGGTCAGAGCACACGGTTCATACCCGTGGCGTCACTGGTTCAAATCCAGTCACCGCTACCAAAAGATCATGGCCTCATAGGCTTTTTATTCATAGGAACCATCTATCCCTAAGGAGGATGAAATGGCCAAGGAGAAGTTCGAGCGTTCCAAGCCGCATGTGAATATCGGTACCATCGGTCACGTTGACCATGGTAAGACCACCCTTACCGCGGCTATCTCCAAGACGCTCTCTGAGAATGATGGCAGCCACGGTACCGCCACCGCTGACTTCACTGCTTTCGAGGACATCGATAAGGCCCCCGAAGAGCGCGAGCGCGGCATCACGATCTCCATCGCTCACATCGAGTACCAGACGGATACCCGTCACTATGCACACGTTGACTGCCCCGGTCACGCTGACTACGTCAAGAACATGATCACCGGCGCAGCTCAGATGGACGGCGCTATCCTCGTTATCGCCGCTACCGACGGTCCCATGGCTCAGACCCGCGAGCACATCCTGCTCGCTCGCCAGGTGGGCGTGCCCTACATCGTCGTCTTCCTCAACAAGTGCGACATGGTCGATGACGAAGAGCTCATCGAGCTGGTCGAGATGGAAGTTCGCGAGTTGCTGGACTCCTATGAGTTCCCGGGCGACGACACCCCCATCATCCGCGGCTCTGCTCTGAAGGCTCTGGAGGGTGACAAGGGCTACCAGGACAAGATCTGGGAGCTCATGGAAGCAGTTGACTCCTACATCCCCACCCCTGAGCGCGATGTCGACAAGCCGTTCCTGATGGCTGTCGAAGACACCATGACCATCACCGGCCGCGGCACCGTTGCCACCGGTCGTGTGGAGCGCGGCGTCCTGCATGTCAATGACCCGCTGGAGATCATCGGCATCAAGGAGACCCAGAACACGGTCTGCACCGGCATCGAGATGTTCCGCAAGCTGCTGGACGAGGCTCAGGCTGGCGACAACATCGGCGTTCTGCTCCGTGGCATCAAGCGCGAGGATATCGAGCGTGGCCAGGTTCTCTGCAAGCCGGGCAGCGTGACCCCACACACCGAGTTCGAGGGCCAGGTCTACATCCTGACCAAGGACGAAGGCGGCCGTCACACCCCGTTCTTCGATGGCTATCGGCCTCAGTTCTACTTCCGCACCACCGACATCACCGGTGTTGCTCACCTGCCTGAGGGTACTGAGATGGTCATGCCGGGCGACAACGTCACCATCACCGGTGAGCTGATTCACCCGGTGGCCATGGAAGAGGGCCTCAAGTTCGCTATCCGCGAGGGTGGCCGCACCGTTGGCTCTGGCCGCGTTACCAAGATCATTAAATAGCTGATCGTTTTTGGATCCAAGACCGGGTTCGCCCTATCAGGGCGGCCCGGTCTGATGCGTAGGACATCCATGTGGAGATCTTCGAAGCTCGAAACAACAGATGAAGGCATAAGGAGAGCAAATGCGTACCCTGGTCACGATGGCGTGCACTGACTGCAAGCGCCGTAACTACACGACCACGAAGAATAAGCAGAATAATCCCGAGCGGCTCGAGTTCAAGAAGTACTGCAAGTGGTGCCAGCAGCACACACTGCATCGCGAGACTCGCTAAGCTCGTTCAGATAGCTGATTTGCACACGCCAGTAGTTCAATTGGTAGAGCGTCGGTCTCCAAAACCGAAAGTTGAGGGTT
>CAJUQK010000045.1 GCA_910588205.1 uncultured Eggerthellaceae bacterium | reverse complement strand
TGCGCATGGCGTTCATGGTGCTGCCTGGCCCGCTTGCGGAGGAATGGGACGACAAAGTGGGCTTCTACGCGAACTCAGTGAGCGTCATCGACCAGGTCGCCTTGGCGAACCTCATCGAGTCGGGAGAGTACGAGCGCTACGTCAACCGCTACCGCAAAGCGCAGCGTGACGTTCGGGATGCGTTCATCGACGAGTTGCGCCAGGCCCTGGGCGCGCGCTTCTCTGTGAAGCAGGCCGATTCGGGGCTTCACTTCGTGCTTGCAGTGGAGGGTGTCGATGGGGAAATGCTCAAGAGCAGGGCCGCCGAGCAGGGCGTGCGCCTTGCTCTCGTAAGCGAATACGGCCTGAGCGATGGCGACGTGGCCAGGAATGCGCAGCAGCCGGCGGCCTTCGCCATACAGTACGGTTGCCTGAGCCTTGAATCAGCCCGCGAGGCTGCAAGGATCATCGCAGGGTGCGCGTCGGCTTAGCCTGCGTCTTGCCGGAACTTTCGCCCCGCGCCACTATGCCGGAGGACCGCGAAGGCGGGCGTCATCTCTGCGTCATCCTTTTTACTCCAGCCCGCCCCACGGACCCTTGAGCGTGGTGGCTGCCAAGAGTCGCTGACATGCTTCGAACTCCGCCTTGCATGCCTCGTAGGCCGCACCATCGAAGCCGTCGTGGTAATAGGCGCTGATGCTGAAGCCGGTGTCGATCCCTACGATGGGAAGAATCGCCAGCGATTCCTCGAAAATGAGCGTGTTCAGACTCGACACGAACGCAATGACATCCTCGGTCTGTATCTTCAGGTTCAGCATGTCGATGTCTTGGTATAGCTCGCCTGACTCGGAGAGCGCCCTCTCGTCGACAAGCTGACCCACCAGCTTCGCCAGCCCTGCGGACACGTAGCTGTCCGGAACAACCAGCCGCTGTTTGCGCAGGTCGTCGAACGTGACCCCGTCAGTGCGCCCGGCAAGCGGATGCGAGCGGCCGCAGGCGGCAACGAAGTAGTCCTTATATATAAGTGTCGACCGATAGTTCTTCGTGAGCGACGGGTCCACGTTGATTCCCAGCATGACATCGATCGAGTGCTCTTCCATCGCAATGCGGGCCTGCTGATACCCCATGCACGACAGCGACAGGTGCACGTCCGGATGCTTGCAAGCCATGGCCTTCACGAACTTGGCAAGGAACGGCCGGGCGCCGTTGCGCAGGTACCCCACCCGGACGAGCGTGTTTCCCACAGCGGAGGCGGCGCGAACCCGCTGCTGGGCCAGGTTCCAGGCGCGCAGGATGGCCTGGGCCTCGCTCAGGAACACCTTGCCGGCCTGCGTGAGTTCCACGCCGTGCGCGTTGCGTTCCAGAAGCACTGCGCCCAGGGCGTCTTCGAGCGCGGCGAGGTGGCGGCTGATCACCGAGCGGCTGACGTAGAAGTGTTCGGCCGTGCGCCGGAAACTCAGCGTGTCTGCAAGGTATGCGAATTCGCTCAACGATTCGATGTTCATGTCGCCGCCTCGTGCGTTTCGTGTGACAAGCCCGAGTCGCCCATTCTAGCGTTTTCCGCTCGACCCAGAGCGCGGAAAAGGCCTCCGAAAAGGAGGCTTTTTCCAACCATTAGCTGTCGCTGCTTGGGCTAGTGGGTCGCCGCCTGCCTTGCCTCCGAGCCGCCCTTTGCGTTCTTGGCCTGGGCCTCGCGCTCCTTTTTCTCAGAATGCTTGATTTGGAAGTTGAGCAGAACGCCTCCGCCCAAGACCAGCACGATCATGACGATGAGCACTGCCAGATTGCCATCCATGGTTGCCCCTTTTCCTCGCGTCGACTATTTCGTTGACCCGAGTGTAAGGGGCGCAGGCGGCGATTCGCGGTGCATGATGCGCACGCCTCTTGCCGATAATGCAACCGCTTGATGACAGGGGACGGTCCAAATGACATAATTGGCTTTCATGCGGCCAGAAGACCTGAGACGATCTGATCGCCCATGAGCCACTGCGAATGCCTCATCAAGGAGATTGCACAAATGCCCCGAAGATGTGCCTTCCCTGACCTCAGCGCCTCGCTGAGGAGCATCAACACCTCCTATGCTCAGTTCTACAATGGGCGACACGGACACATCGGTCCGGTATTCCAAGGAAGATTCGCAAGCAGCCCTGTCGAAGACGATGCATACCTCTTGACAGCCGTTCGCTATATCCATCTGAACCCGAGAGACCTCATCGGGCTAAAGCCCGAAGAGTACAAATGGAGCAGCTATCGGCAATACCTTGCAGGCGAAGAGGGGATTTGCGATACGAAGCTTGTGCTCGATGCAATCGGCGGAAGGGACGCATTGGTTCGCTTCCATGACGTGGGGGCAGACGAGCTGGCTTCTTGCGAAGAGCCGCCGCGAAGACTAGCTATATCCGATGCCGAAGCCTGCATGATAGCGAAGCGCGAATATGGAAGACAATTCGCAGATGAGATCGTGAACATGGGCAAGCAACGCAGGGATTCCGCCTTACGAAGGCTCTACAGCATGGGGATCACTATCAGACAGATGGAACGGATAACGGGCATAGGTCGCGGAATCATTCAGAAAGCCGTTTCTGAGCGAAGGAAGATATGACATCTGGACCGTCCCCTGGCATCAGGGGAAGGCGCAGTGTGAAGGTGCTTCCCTCCCCCAAGGCGCTCTCTACGACCACATCGCCGTTATGGTATGAAGCAACATGCTTCACGATGGCTAGACCCAAACCGGTGCCGCCGGTTTCCTTGGATCGGCTCTTCTCAGTGCGGTAGAAGCGCTCGAATATCTTGGGCAGGTCTTCTGCGGGAATGCCGATCCCCGTATCCTGCACGCGCACCACGGCCCATGGCCCTGCGAACGGTCCGCCGCCAAGCGCGGCGTCCCCTTCGCCCGCAATACGATCAGACGCTACAACGTCCGCCGCCTGGCTTTCCACCTGCACCAACACAGTACCGCCCTCGCCCGTATAGCGGATCGCATTCTCCACCAGATTGGACACCGCCTGTTCCACCAGCGACTCGCTTCCCTCCGCGCACACCGGCATCCCGTCGAAGGTCAGGCTCACCTGCCGCTCGCAGGCAAGCGGCTCCAAGCGCTCACAGGTGCGGCGCACCAACTCGAACAGATCCACGAGCGTACGCTCAGCTGCGTCGAAGGAAGCCTCGTCCAAACGGGACAGCGTGAGCACATCGTTGATCAACGCGCGCAGCCGCTGTGACTCTTGGTAGATGCGGCCACCGAAATCGCGTACATCCTCCGGTGCCACAAGACCGCCAGCGATCATCTCCGCCGAACCAGATATCACCTGCAAGGGCGTCTTCATCTCATGAGACACATTGGCGGAGAACTCCCGGCGCAGCCCCTCGGCCTGCTTCAACTCTTCATTCTGGCGTTTGAGCTGACGTTGCTGCTGATCGATGCGCTGCAGGATCGGCTGCATCTCCTCGTAGACGTCACCAGCCAAGGGGTCATTCGCATCCAAACCATGCAGCGGCCTCATGATGCGCGCCGTGAGGAAACGCGACAACAGGACGACCAAGAGCACCGCACCCACCATCAGGATGCCCACGGGCACTGCCATGGACCCCAGGAACGCGAAGAGCGACAAGCGCTCCTCGCTGATGCGGATGAAGGAGCCGTCTTCCAGCTGCTCGGCCACATACAGCGTGTCTTGCCCCAGCGTGTCAGAATGACGCACCAGCACGCTCTCACCTTGGCTTCCAGCCTGGAGCATCTCGGGCCGCGAATGATGGTTGTCCAATGCAGCGTCCGCTGCCTCCGTGTCATAGACCACGACCCCTGCAGGATCAACGAGCGTGAAACGCTCAGGGCCGGGGAACTGGCTGCGGATCAGCTCCACCCGCTCCTCAACAGAACAGCTCTCTAGCACCTCGGCGCAGGCACGCGCCTGCATCACCAGCGCTTCCTCAGAACGCTTCTCTTCCGCAAGATACGACACCGTCACCAAAGCGATGGCCGTAGCCAACACGGCAACGAGCGTGAATGAGAGTACGGCAGCGAAGATGCTGCGCGATAGGCTGCGTGATCGCACTGAGCGCTGGCCTAGATCAGGGAAGCTTGAGGAGCCAGCCATGGATCACTCCGTAGAACGGAGCCGGTAGCCCACGCCGCGAACGGTCTCCAAGAGGGTGCTCAGACCCCCTTCAGCACGGTCGAGCTTCTGGCGAAGCGTTTGCATATGCACGTCCACCGTGCGTGTGCCCCCGAAGAATTCCGAACCCCACACGGCGCTGAAGAGCTGTGCCCGCGACAGGGCACGGCCCGGGTTCTCCATCAGCACCTGCAGCAATTCGAATTCCTTCAGTGTGAGATCCACGACCACTCCCGCTGCCTCTACCTGATGAGCGTGCGGATCCAGCACCAGCTTGCCGCACACGATAGGGCTGTCTTGGCCTGATGCCTCAGCTCGCCGAGCCCGGCGCAGCAGCGCATTTGCCCGTGAGATGAGCTCCATCATGGAGAAGGGCTTTGCCAGATAATCGTCAGCTCCGGCATCTAGACCACTCACAGTATCCAACTCTGTACCCTTCGCAGTGAGCATGATCACGGGCACATCCTGGAGCCGACCATCTTCGCGAACCTGCGCCAAGATGCTCAAGCCGTCAACACCTGGCAGCATGATGTCCAGCAGTACCAGATCAGGGATGTCCTCTTGACACGCCTCGAAGAACGCTTTCGCATCGGGGAAGCCTCGCCCCTCGAAGCCCACTTGACGCAACGCGTACAGCGTGAGATCGCGGATGTTCTCGTCATCTTCTACGTAGAAGACCACTGGCATGGGTTCGCTCGGCGGCATCGAACCTCCCTATCGCCTGTGTTTTTCGCCCATTCTAGCCTACTGGCCCAACCCGTGCGCCACCCAATGCACCTCCGACTCCAGCAAGATCACGCGGACGGTTCGGACGCTCAGGTAGGATCAGCATAACCAGCTTCACCATCAGCGGGACGAAGGGTAACCAGATCAGGGTCATCACCACATTGAAGCACGTGTGTGCATTCGCGATCTGTCGCGCGATGACCTCTATACCTGCACCGCCCGGAGGAAGGGCCGCCACCAAGCTGGCGAAGGGACCCGTGAGACCCACGAACAGCAAACAGCCTGACAGGTTGAAGATGCAGTGCGACAACGCTACCCGCTTGGCATCGCGTGACTGGCCGATGGATGCCAACAGTGCCGTTATCGTGGTACCCAGATTATCTCCCAACAGGATGGGGATCGCGCCCTCAAGCCCGAGAATGCTCGCACCGTCCGGCCCAGGCTGCGCCGCGAAGTTCTGCAACACTGCGATGGTGGCGCTGGAGCTCTGCACGATCAGGGTCATCACGGTGCCGACCACTACGCCCAACACCGGCACACCCGCCACCTGGGCGATCATATCGGTGAACACCGGGTTGGAAGCCAAAGGCTTCATAACGGAGCCCATGGTCTCAATGCCCACGAACAGCAAGCCGAACCCGAAGACGGCCTTGCCCGCCAGCTTGACACGCTCCCGCTTCGCCACCGTCATGATCAGGAAGCCGAGCGCCACGAACAGCAAGATGTAATCGGACAGCTTGAATGCGATGATCTGCGCCGTGATGGTGGTGCCGATGTTCGCGCCCATCACGATGGGAATGGCCTGGGGAAGGCGCATCAGCCCCGCACTGACGAAGCCGATGACCATCACGGTGGTGGCGCTTGAGCTCTGCAATACCGCCGTGGCGAAGGCACCGGCCAACACGCCCAGTACAGGGTTCTTCGTGACCTTCGCCAGAATAGAGCGCATGCGCTCGCCAGCCGCCTCTTGCAAGCTGCCGCTCATGATACCCATGCCGTAGAGGAAGATGGCAAGGCCTCCCAGAAGACCCAGCCCTATCGTCAGTATCTCGTTCACGCTCGCGATGCCCCTGTCTCATTTCCCTCTGGCCTGCATTGCAGGCAGCAGTCTACGAAGGCTGCGTACAAACGGGGTAAGAGGCATGTAAAGCCTTTGTAAAGTCGTGCTGAAGCACCCGTTCAGGGATACGAGAACAGAGCAAAGGGGCGCGGGTTCAACATTAGAGAACGAACGGGTGCCTACTCCCCCCCTTCTCTTTTGGGATAGACTGCTCGTAGATTGCCAGCGCCTCGTTCCATGTACTGCGTGGATGACATTATCCCCGTCCTGCATCATCCTTCTCGTCCTACTTCATGGCGCTGGATCGTCCGCACCTCCTCGTCCCCTGTGTTGCTGCCTGTGTTGTTGGCAGATTCCGCTCTACATATCGTACAGTTTGCCCAATATTGTCCAACACCTCTCTCCCATCTAACCGAGAATGATAGCTTGGATTTTTCTTGTCGCGAAGGACACAAGCCCATGGTTTTTGAAGTAACGCTTGAGCGGATGATCATATTCTTCCTGATTCTGGCTATCGGCTTTACCGCCGCAAAGGCGGGTGTCATCAAGCAAGAATCCATGCCGGCTTTCGCTCAGCTCATCACCAAGATCTTGCTACCCGTGATGATCTTCTATTCAACATACGCGAACTGCACCCGCCAGGACATCTTCGACAACATCGTGCTCATAGGCCTCTCAGCTATCTTCTATGCAGTCATATCCTTGCTGATGTTCATCCTTGCCCAACTGCTGAGGCTACCTCACGACAAAGACCGCATTTTCCAATTCTGCTTCATATTCGGCAATACAGGATTCGTCGGCATCCCGCTTCTTGCATCTGTGTTTCCACAGGGAGGCCTCGTCTATATGATGATGTTCTCGATAGTTGACCAATTGGTCTTTTGGACCTATGGGATATGGTTGTCGACCGGCCGCTTGCATGGCCATAAACACCGATTCAATTTCAGAATGCTCCTTACACCCAATGTGATAGCGATCTTTGTTGCAATCATATTCGTCTTGCTGCAAATACCGATCCCAGATTTGCTCAAAATGACACTGGGTACCGTCAGCAATGCCACGAGCGCTATGTGCATGATCTATCTTGGCGTTCTTGTGTGTTTTTCGAACGTGCTCCCGGTTCTCAAGCGTCCGGAAACTTACGTGGGCATCGGTGTCAAGATGCTCCTTTTGCCGATATTGGCTGGCAGGCTCCTGTCATGGACGCCGCTGCCTTCAGATATGATATCCGCTCTTGTCATCATCATGGCGCTGCCTACCATGACCGTGGTTCCCATGCTAGCCGCTCAGAACAGCAACGAGGGCGAATATGCAGCGGGAATGACCGTAGTGACACTCGTGGCCAGCGTGGCTACCATTCCCCTGGCGGTATTTCTTGCGTAGGGAACAGGGGGAACATGACGCAGGACGGGGATAACGTCATCAACGAGCAGAGGGCGGCTGGCATTTCTGGATGATGCCCCTTCCGATTCCCGTGAGCCGCTCTATCTGCCGCACCGACAGCCCCATGCCTCGCAAGCGTCCGATCATCGCATCGCGCTCTTCCTTCGGCACCGACGCAATCGAGTTGGCGAATTCATTCCCGCAGAGCTTCTTCGCCATCTCGACCGCGTCCCCATCGGAGACCGCTCTGCGCCTCGACGAGAAAACCCCGCTGTAGGTCGCAAACTCCATCAGTTTCTGGTCATCGGCCACATCGTTGTGGAACGTGATGAACGCCTTCGCTCCGCCGAGCATGTCGAGGACGGTATCCGCCTCCAGACAAGGGTGCCCCTCAAGGTAGAACTGGAAGCTGCTCCACTCGTAATCACGATGTCCGCATACATTGGCCGCTTGAGGATTGTGGTGAATGTAGCGGACAGTCTCGAGCAGTTGGGCATCCGTTTCTACGGGGATGCTCTTGTACCTACCCTGGAACACCGGGCCCACATGCCCGTGGCGCCCGTTGTAGTAGCGCGCGAAAGACGTGTTGAGGGAGCGCATCAGCGACTCAAGGTCTTCGAGCCGGGCACGCAGAAGCAGGTGCACGTGGTTCTCCATGAGGCACCATGCCAGCAGGTCGGCTCCCCCTTCCGCCCTGCTCGCGTATGCGAAAAGCCTTACGGCGAAGAACCGCCGGTCCTCGTCATCCTCGAAGAGCAGGCGGCGCCCTGCGCCTCGAACGATAACATGGTAGATGTCGCTGGAGGATGCTTCGCGCTGGCTTCTCGTCATGGTTTCCTTTCCGTTCGTTTCGCATGTTGCTTTGACCATATGATGACATTATCCCCGTCCTGCGTCATCCCCGTGCGTCATCCTGCGTCATCTGCCCCCTTCCGGCAAAAGCATGCGGCCGCACTCCCTGCAGGTGATGAGATAGTACGCGCCCAGCAGCGCGACTGTGACCCCCACGACTCCCGCCACGATGACGGGAAACTGCGAGCTGCCCAGCATATAGGCCAGAAACGCCACCAGCGCCAGGCCGAAGACGTCATGGACGAGCGCGAAGGCCAGCGGCAGCGCGAAGCAGGTGCCGACCTGGGACCGGATGCTCCTCCGCATCATGGACGCGTCGCAGCCCAGGTTCCCGAGCATGCGGTAGGCCTGCCGGTCGTCGGCCGCACCTGCAAGCTGCTGCAGAGCCAGCACGGCGGCAGCCGCAACCAGGAACGTGATCCCATAGAAGATGCCGACATAGCCGATGGGGGCCAGCGTCTGGTCGCTCAGCAGTCCGGACTCATCTCGCATGCCGACGCTGAACGCAAGGCCTGCGACCATCATGCAGACCGCCACGGCGATGAGGACGCAGGTGCATGCCATCGCGTTCGCATTGAGGGACATGCGAGCCTGAAGCTGGCGCAAGTCGAAGACGCGCAGCCCCGACAGAAGGCGCTCGGGCCGGCGGCGCGCCCGTTCCGGCCGCCTGACGGCCCAGACCCGGAAGAGCATGCCGGTAGCCAGCACGGCGGCGACGCCCATGGGCAGGATCCACACGATGAACTGCACCGGCTGAAACAGGCATGAGCCCCAAACAACGGCGAGCAGGATCGCTGCCAGCAACGTCTGGAGGCCTACGGAAAGCCGGGCGGCTCCCTTCGGCTGCTCGGGCGTGCTGTCGGCCTCCAACAGCTCGAGCAGCGATCGCTTGCGCAAGCTTCGGACTTCCAGAACGAGGGCGAGCACCATGATGCCGGCGAAGCATTCCGCGGTCCAGAGGGCGGCATCGGCCGAGAACACGA
>CAJUQK010000044.1 GCA_910588205.1 uncultured Eggerthellaceae bacterium | reverse complement strand
TTGCATTCTCCGGGTTGTGATGTTGGGTCGAACACGTTCGACCCCTACGAAAACCGCTGTGCATGTCACCTGGATGAACCATGCCTGTCAGGCTGTCGTAGGGACGGATCTGGATCCGCCCGATGGTGCACCTGGGTAAACCCTATACGTCGGGCCACCCGGCAATTGACTCAATGAATATGTTGCGTGTGATCCTCGCGCAACGCATATTCAAATGCTGCGCGTTCCAGTACAGATACGGGACAGATTGCTGTAGGGGCTGATCGCGATCAGCCCGCTCTTGCACCCGGGTGAACCCTGTACGTCAGGTTACCCGGTTGGTACCGCAATGAACATGGTGCGCGATCTTCGCGCAACAGATTCCGGGCGTGATGGTCATGAGGATCGTGCGCGATGTCAGCTAGAAGACGCGCTTGGCGAAAGAGGGGGCGTAGCTGCTCACGCTTTGGATGCGAACCCCTTTGCTGGCGGAAGCGTGGATATATTCGCCATCTCCCAGATAGATGCCCGTGTGGTACACGCCACCACGTCCACCCCAGAAGATCAGATCCCCCCGCTGGGCCTCATCCCAGGAAATATCCTCGCCGAGCCCTGATTGGGCTGCAGCGGAGCGGGGGAGCTCCATTCCTAATGCGTTTCGGAAGACATATCCGGTGAATCCGGAGCAATCGAAGCCGGAGGGAGTGGTGCCGCCGTAGACATAGGGGGTGCCTAAATACTGGTAGGCTTCGTCGATGAGCGCATCAGCCCAAACAGCGCGGGCCTTGTCGGCATCGTGTACGGTGGTGTCCATCAGAGAAGCGCCTGCGCCCAAGTCAACAGTGAGGGCGTTCACGCAGGCGGCCAAGGAGGATTCCGCTAGCTCTGCCGTAGGTACGGCCTCTTCTACAGGGGTATCTTCGGCCTCATCGGATTCAGAGGCGAAGGCGAGGCTTGCTCCTTGGGTGACAGCGGCGGTGCTTGCGCTCAGCATCAAGGCGAGAGATGCCCTTGTCAGCCCTTTCCGATACTCCGTTGCCTTTGTCGTGCGCTTATCGATCCGGGCATGCTTGGCATGCTCCCACTTGTAGATACCGTGTGTGCTCAAACGTCATCCTTCGCATCAGGTCTGCGCTCCTGTGCCTTGCAGACAGGGGGTTGCGCATCTTAAGAAGCCTCAAGATGCGCTTAGACGCTCATCCTCGCGAAGGCGGCGCGAGTCGTTATCGGTGTGTTTTCCCCACGTGGGGGAGTGCGTTCGCGTCTCTGTGAGGTGAGAGATTACGATTTAGTGACGGGATGGTTACCGAAGATGGAGGACTCTTCATAACTTCGCCGAAGGCCGTTCGCATTTCGTTCACAAATAGCCTTGAGCAGAGTGGATTTTCACAGGGTGTTCACAAAGCTGTGGAGAAGGCTCCATATGAGCGGATGGTAGGGACGCAGGGGTTCGAACCCTGATGCCGCGAGGCGGCGGATTTTAAGTCCGCTGTGTCTGCCAATTCCACCACGTCCCCACACACCTCATTCTATCACCGCAAAGTGCATCTCGAAGTCTGCGTGAGTGCTAGAATCACCGGGAGCTATCTCTGTATCCATCCTGTCCATATATGCGATGAAGGAGCGAAGAGCCCATGACGCGTCCCATGACCATGGCTGAGAAGATCCTGGCAGCCCATGCCGGCCTTGATGAGGTTGAGCCAGGTCAGCTAATAGAGTGTGATCTTGATCTGGTGCTAGCCAATGATGTGACAGCACCCATCGCCATTCGCACGTGCGAAGAGATCGCTGATACAGTGTTCCAGAGCGAAAAGGTCGTGTTGGTGCCTGATCATTACGTGCCCAACAAAGATATCAAGAGCGCCGAACAGGCGAAGATCGTGCGCGATTTCGCCCGCCAACAGGGCATCACCCATTTCTACGAGGTAGGTTGCATGGGGGTCGAGCACGCGCTCTTGCCTGAACAGGGGGTCGTGGGTGCGGGAGACCTGGTCATCGGGGCGGATAGCCACACCTGCACCTATGGTGCGCTGGGAGCGTTCTCCACCGGCGTAGGCTCTACGGATGCGGGAGTGGGTATGGCCACGGGCAAAGCCTGGTTCAAGGTGCCTGAGACCATCAAGTTCGTCGTGGATGGCCAGTTGGCCCCAGGAGTCACCGGTAAGGACTTGATCCTGCATATCATCGGCCTCATCGGCGTGGATGGGGCGTTGTACAAGGCTATGGAATTCACTGGCAGCGCCATAGAGGCGCTTCCCATGGACGAGCGCCTGTCCGTTTCCAATATGGCCATCGAAGCGGGAGGCAAGGCAGGCTTGATTCCCGTAGATGATGTCACGCGGCAGTACCTAGATGGGCGTGCGGAGCGCCCGTATACCGCTTACTATTCTGATCCGGATGCAACCTTCGCGCAGGTCATCTCCATAGATGCGAAGGATGTTGCCCCCACGGTGGCCTTCCCTCATCTGCCCTCTAACACGCGTCCTGTGGCCGAGGCTCGCCACATCACCATAGACCAAGCGGTCATCGGCTCTTGCACCAATGGCCGCCTTGCAGATATGCGCCAGGCAGCCGAGGTGCTGCGCGGGCGTACCGTTGACCCTCGTGTTCGCTGCATCATCATCCCCGCTACCCAAGCGGTCTACAAGGCTTGCATCGATGAGGGGTTGATGGATGTCTTCCTTGAGGCGAATTGCGCGGTGAGCACGCCTACTTGCGGTCCGTGCCTCGGTGGGTATATGGGCATCCTGGCAGCAGGAGAGCGCGCCATCGCTACCACCAATCGCAACTTCGTCGGGCGCATGGGGCATCCTGAGAGCGAGGTTTACCTGGCAAGCCCTGCGGTAGCTGCAGCCAGTGCGGTATTGGGGCACATCGGGCTGCCGGAAGACCTGAACGACAAGGCGTAAGGAGCTGTATCCATGGAATTCAAAGGCAACGTATTCCGCTATGGCCGCGACATAGACACAGATGTCATCATCCCGGCCCGCTATCTGAACACCTCAGATGCCCAGGAGTTGGCAAGACACTGCATGGAGGATCTTGACACCACGTTCACTCAGCGCGTGCAGCCAGGAGACATCATCGTAGCGGAAGAGAACTTCGGCTGCGGATCTTCGCGGGAGCATGCGCCCATTGCCATCAAGGCTGCGGGCATCGATGTGGTCATCGCTCGGTCCTTCGCGCGTATCTTCTATCGCAATGCCATCAACACCGGGCTTGCCATCTTGGAGTGCCCGGAAGCGGTGGACGCCATCAGCGAAGGCGATGTGGTGAAGGTTGATACCGATAATGGCATCATCACAGACGTGACCACAGGCCAGGAGTTCACCGCGCAGCCGTTCCCGCCCTTCATAGCCGAGATCATCGAGGCGGGGGGCTTGGTGGCTCGCTGGCAAGCCAAGCTGGCTGAATAGGAGGCAGATCTATGATCGCATACAAGATATGCTTGCTGCCGGGGGACGGCATCGGGCCTGAGATCATCGCTGAGGGTGTCAAGGTGCTTGATGCCGTTGGTGCGAAGCATGGTTTGACATTCGCCTATACAGAGGCGCTCATTGGCGGTGCAGCCATAGATGCCTGCGGAGAGGCGCTTCCTGCGTCCATCTTGGAAATGGCGAAGGCTGCCGATGCGGTGCTCCTCGCTGCGGTGGGCGGTCCGAAATGGGACACGACAGATCCAGATAAGCCCCGCCCTGAGCAGGGGCTCTTGGGCATTCGCAAAGGGCTTCAACTCTATACCAACCTCCGTCCCGTGCAGATATTCGATGCGCTTTCGGGAGCCTCTACGCTCAAACCTGAGGTGATCGAGGGCGTAGATCTCATGATGGTCCGTGAGCTTACGGGCGGCGTGTACTTCGGCCGACGCGAGCGTTTCTACGACGAAGCCGGAGCGGGTGTGGATGGCACCCCGGGCCAGCGTGCCTATGACACCATGGAGTATCGCGAATATGAGATAGACCGCATCGCACGCCAGGCCTTCGAAGCGGCTCGCAAGCGTCGGGGCAAGGTGACCAGCGTTGATAAGGCCAATGTGCTGGAATCCTCCCGCCTGTGGCGAGAGGTGGTGCACCGGATCCATGAAGAGGATTATCCGGATGTTGAGCTCGAGGATATCCTCGTGGACAATTGCGCCATGCAGCTGATCACGCGCCCAGCAGACTTCGACGTCCTGGTGACGGAGAACATGTTCGGGGATATCCTCTCCGATGAGGCGGCCCAGATCACCGGTTCTTTAGGGATGTTGGCCAGCGCCAGCCTCGGGGACGGTACCGCCCTTTATGAGCCTTCTCACGGAAGTGCGCCGGATATCGCTGGTCAGGGCATCGCCAACCCGCTGGCTCAGATCCTCTCCGTGGAGATGATGCTGCGCTATAGCTTCAACGCCCAGGAAGCGGCAGATGATGTGCGCCGTGCGGTGACCGCGGTGCTGGATGCTGGTTGGCGCACGGGTGATATTGCGGATGGGGCCACGCCGAAGGAGAAGGTCGTGGATACGTCACGCATGGGCGATCTCGTGGTCGATCATCTTTAAGCTGTCAGGGGCAAGCTTCAGCTTGCTTTCCGTAGATGAGGGGAAAGGACCTGATCCATGGCGATCAATGCACCTGAGGGTACCTATGATATGCTGCCCGATCGCAAGCTCTTCTGGGAGCAATTCAAGCATACGGCCCAAGAGGTCTTCGGGCGGTATGGGTATCTGCCTATGGAGACACCGGTCATGGAGCGGACGGAGCTCTTCGTCCGGGGAATAGGTCAAGCTACGGATGTGGTTAGCAAGGAGATGTTCACGGCTATCTCTGGTGCGAATCTGACGAAGCTCCTGGATGGGGAGAAGCTGCCGGGCAAGAGCAGGCTCTCTCTTCGCCCTGAAGGTACGGCCGGAGTGGTACGCGCGGCCGTTCAGCATGATCTGGTACCTCAGGGAGCCCCTCCGGCGAAACTCATGTATGCTGGCCAGATGTTCCGGGCGGAACGTCCCCAGAAGGGGCGCCAACGGGAGTTCAACCAGGTGGGTATCGAATGCTTGGGAGCAGAGGATCCCGCCATCGATGCTGAGGGCATCATCATGCTCATGCGCTTCTTCGCAGACGTGGGCATCCCTTCCTCATCCATGACGCTGCTCGTGAACTCCATGGGGTGCGAAACCTGCCGCCCTGCTTACCGGGAGGCAGTACGCGCCTATATGGAGCAGCATGAGAGCCAACTATGCGGGACTTGCCGTACGCGCATGGAACTAAATCCGCTCCGTGCCTTCGATTGTAAGGATCAGGGATGCGCTGCCGTCATGGAAGGAGCGCCGAAGATAGCCGACTTCCTCTGCACCGATTGCGCCGATCATTATGAACAGGTGCGTAACCTGTTGGAGCTGGCAGGTATCACCTACGTTGAGGATCCGCGGCTTGTGCGCGGCTTAGATTACTACACGCGTACGGTCTTCGAAGTGCAGGTGGCTAACTCGGACAAGGCTCAAAACGCCATCGGCGGAGGTGGTCGCTATGACAAGCTAACCGAAGAGGTGGGCGGCAGGCCCACGCCAGGCTTCGGCTTTGCACTTGGGTTCGAGCGCTGTGCTGATGTGCTGGAAGAGGCAGGCTGCACGTTCCCTCGGGCTCAGGCTTGCCAGGTGTTCGTCGCCTGTGTGAACGATGAGGTGCGTACGGACGGATTCGCTTTGGCTCAGCTCCTGCGAGACGGTGGTATGGCAGCTCAGACAGACTACCAGCAGCGCTCTTTGAAGAGCCAGTTCAAGCTGGCAGATAAGCTGGGGGCGCAGGTCGTGGTCATCCTGGGGCCGGATGAGCTGGAAGCGGGCAACGTGCGCGTGAGGGATATGGCTTCCCATGAGGAACAGCTGGTGCCCAAGGACGTGGCGGCAGGCGTGGTGAAAGATATCCTCGGGTAGCGTACAATAGGGCAGTTTCACATCATCTGACCGAAAGGGACCTGAGAGACGATGACTGATCTCATCAATGAATACAGCATGCATACGGCTACCTGTGGGCAGCTCCGCGCCAGCGATGATGGCTGCGAGGTGACGCTCACCGGTTGGGCTTGGCATAACCGTGACCATGGCGGTCTCATCTTCATAGACCTCCGTGATCGCACCGGATACACCCAGATCGTGGTGGATCCGGATTGCGTGTCTGGGGATGATTTCGCGAAGGCGGAGCACGTTGGCCGTGAAGACGTTCTCAAGGTGCAGGGTCGTGTGCGCCTGCGGGCTGCCGATGCTGTGAACCCTGATATGGCCACCGGTCAGATAGAGATCCTCGCCAGCAGCCTTGAGGTGCTGAACAAGTCAGTGACGCCTCCCTTCGCCATAGAAGACGGCATCGAAACCGACGAGACCACGCGCATGAGATGGCGCTACCTAGACCTGCGCCGACCGGAGATGTACGCGAATCTGCATCTGCGTCACACGGTGATGCAGGCCATGCGCCGAGCTTTGGATAAGCGCGGTTTCGTGGAGGTGGAAACGCCTATCCTGGCGAACTCCACCCCAGAAGGCGCTCGGGACTACATCGTGCCCAGCCGCCCGAATCCGGGCAAGTTCTACGCGTTGCCCCAAAGCCCTCAGCAGTTCAAGCAGATGCTCATGGCAGCCGGGGTGGAGCGTTACTTCCAGATAGCGCGCTGCTTCCGCGATGAGGACCTGCGAGCTGACCGTCAGCCGGAATTCACCCAGGTGGATATCGAGATGTCCTTCGTCACTGAAGATGACGTCATGACCATGATGGAAGGCGTTCTGCAGGAGGTCTTCAAGGCCGTGGGGCTTGAGTTGGATACCCCGCTGCGCCGCATGGCCTATCAAGAGGCAATGGATAGGTACGGTTGCGATCGGCCGGATACCCGTTTCGGCATGTTGCTCCATGACATCACCGATATCGTGCGCGACACGGGCTTCAAGGTGTTCGCCAGCGTGGCTCAGTCCGGTGGCGTGGTGAAGGCTATCAATGCGAAGGGGGCCGGAGACTGGAGCCGTGGAGATGTAGAGAAGCTGGCCAGCATAGCTGAGGCTAATGGCGCCAAGGGTATGGCTTGGGTGGCATTCACCACCTCCGGCGAAGAGAAGAGCCCCATCAAGAAGTTCTTCACCGAAGACGAGTGGGCCGCCCTTAAGGCAGAGATGGAAGTCGAGCCGGGAGATCTGCTCCTCTTCGCTGCCGATAAGCCCGAAGTGGCCAATGCGGTGCTCTCTGCCCTGCGCCTGCACATGGCTGATCTGCTGGATATCCCCCGGGAGGGCCACGAGCTCCTTTGGGTGGTGGATTTCCCCATGTTCAAGTATGACGAGGACGAGAAGAAGTATGCTGCTGAGCATCATCCCTTCAGCAAGATCGTCCATGAGGATGTTGATCTCATGGAAACGGACCCCCTGGCCTGCGGTAGCTACGCCTATGACATCGTCATGGATGGCTACGAGATGGGCGGTGGCTCCATCCGCATCCACAACCCCGAAGAGCAGCGGCGCGTGTTGCGGGTGCTGGGGCTTAGCGATGAGGATATCGACGAGAAGTTCGGTCATCTGCTGAACGCGCTGTCCTTGGGTACACCCCCTCACGGGGGTATCGCCTTAGGATTGGACCGTCTGGTGATGCTCCTGGCAGGCAAGGATTCCATCCGTGATGTCATAGCGTTCCCGAAGACCTCCAGTGCGGCGGATCCCATGACGGGGGCGCCTTCTGAGGTGACTGCACGCCAGCTCAAGGAAGTGGATCTGCGCCTGTTGTAGGGGCGGACCTGCGAAGACGCTGTATGCTACACCAAGACTACATCATGAAGATGCTGATGGATCTGGCTACGGCAGTCATGCGCACTATCACGCTTCAGTCAACCCAGAAAGACCCAGAAGAGGCCGCCCGTTCCTTAGAGGAGGCCGTGGGTCAGGCGGTGGCGTTGGATGGAGGGGCCTTCCTAGCGTTGGCACCGGATTCCATCGCCCAGATCATGCAGGTCATGGGCACTGACCCGGGAGTCTCAGAATACGTGGCTCGGTCCATCCTGCTCGCCTCGGCCTATCAGGCAGAAGCGGGGAATGCGGAACTGGCTACCCTTCGACGGGATCAGGCCAGAGCCATTGCGGAGGCCTATGGGCATGACATCTCGGATATGCAGGGTGGTTCCCAAACCATGGAGCCTATCCTCACGGAGGCGCTGGCAGACTTCGTACCGGAGTCGTAGCACTAATCGGCCGAAATGAAGGTTTCGATTCAGCAACGAGTTTGCAGGAAAAACGAGGAGCTTCGAAATCTGCTCCCCTGACGGAGATAATTAGCGTATAGTGATGCGTGCTCCGCATAATGGGAGCATGCTCCAGCTGCGAAGGTGACAGCTTGAGCGTCGGTTCAAGGTCTTGCGGGAGCAAGGCTTTAGGAAAGAGGATTTAGCATGGCGGAAGGTACTGTTAAGTGGTTCAACCCGGAGAAGGGCTATGGATTCATCTCTCAGCCGGACGGTGAGGATCTGTTCGTTCACTTCTCAGAGATCAAGATGGATGGCTTCAAGACCCTGGATGAAGGGGCTGCAGTCTCCTTCGACGTGACCACTGGTCAGAACGGCAAGCTGCAGGCAAGCAACGTCTGCAAACTGTAAGCGCAGCATAAACACAACCTACGAACCGGCTCTTCCTTCGGGAGGGGCCGGTTTTTTTCATAGGATCAACATGGCATCGCCGAAGGAGAGCATCCGGTAGCGCTCCGCTATAGCATGGGTATAGGCTTCCATGATTTGGTCACGGCTCGCGAAGGCAGACACCAGCATCATCAGCGTGGAGCGAGGCACATGGAAGTTGGTGATGAGGCCATCTACCACGTGGAATGGGCTCCCCGGCAGAAGGAACAGGTTGGTGGCAGCGCGCTCCTTTGGTTCAAGTCCGACAAACGCCCCTGCTGTATCCCGGCACGCGCTCTCCAGAGAGCGCGTGCTGGTGGTGCCTACGGCGAAGACGCGGCCTCCTGCCTCCTTGGTGCGCTGGATGGCGCGAACGGTGGCTTCGGGTACGGTATAGCGCTCTGTGTGCATGGCGTGATCTTCGGCATCCTCTTCATCTACCACGCGAAAGGTATCCAACCCCACTTCCAGTTCGACCGTTTCCCACTTCACGCCTTGGGCTTGGCAAGCTTGGATGAGCTCGGGAGTGAAGTGAAGACCTGCTGTAGGAGCGGCGGCCGAGCTCTCTCGCTGAGCATAGACCGTCTGATACAGCTCATCATCTCCAGCATAGTCTTTTATGTAGGGAGGCAACGGCGTTCTACCTGCGGCATGGAGGGCTTCATCCAGAGAGGGTAGCTCTGTGGAAAGGCGCACAATGCGCTCTCCCTTTTGGGCATTGGTTGCCCAGTCCACCACTTCGGCTGAAAGGGCCACAGATCCATCTGGTGCCAGGAAGTCCACGATGGCACCGCTTCCGGGCTTCAAGCGCTTGCCAGGACGCACGAGCGCTTCCCAGAAGGCTACGGCGTTGGTACGTGGTTCTGGTCCTTGCACCTCTCGGAGCAAGAACACCTCTGACTCTCCACCGGTGCCGCGCTTGTGGCCCAACAGGCGAGCCGGGAGCACCCGAGTCTCGTTGGCAACGAGTAGGTCCCCAGGGCTCAGATAATCCAGGATATCCCGGAAGATGCGGTCTTCCAGAGCACCCGTTGCGCGATCGAGCACCAGTAGACGACACTCGTCCCGCGGCACATGCGGGCTTTGGGCGATCAGCTCAGGTGGGAGCTCATAGTTGAAATCAGCGGTCTTCATGGCTAGTTATTGTACCGCCATAGTTTCTCCCTGTCAGATTGCCGTATGACAGGGGACGGTCCAAATGTCACATGCGTGATTCTGGGACGTTCCTAAATGCGTCATCCTGAACTCGTAGGGGCGGATCTGGATCCGCCCTCTCTCGTGTTTGGGATAACGCCTTCCCCGCAAGGGGCATTCGGCCTTAGGCGTCACGGGTGTCAAGATGCTCGCCCTTCCCCGCAAGGGGCGTTCGGCCTTGGCCTCGTCCTTCGAAAAGACGTGATGCTTCGCTTATATCACGCTTTTCTCGGCCTGCGGAAT
>CAJUQK010000043.1:9561-10209 GCA_910588205.1 uncultured Eggerthellaceae bacterium | reverse complement strand
AGATGGTGCGGCAGCGTAAGCGGGACTCGCGAAGCCTCTGCGCGACGGATTCCGAGAGAAGCCAGACGAGCGCTTTCACGTCCGATTCGCACTCAAGGTCGTGCGGGGCGGTGAGACCGTTCCCGATGCCCTTCACCACGTAGTCCACGTCGGCTTTGGCCGGATCCATCACCTTCACGGGGCTTGTGTCCTCGCCTCTAGCGAAGGCTCGCAACATGGGGCCGATCTTGCCGAACCGCTTGGTCAAGAAGTAATCCTCCGCGTGTGCCAGGTCCCCTATGGTCTCGTATCCGGCGGAATGAAGCTTCCGCATCGTTGCGGGACCGACGTAGATCATCTCCGATGCCGCCATGGGCCATGCGAAAGCCCTGTAGTTATCTCTTGTGATGGCGATGATCCCGTCGCCCGGATCGGTGTCGCTGCCGAGCTTGGCGAACACCTTGTTCCAGGAAACGCCGACAGAAACCGTGAGCCCGAGTTCGGATTTCACGCGCTCGGATATCTCCTTGGCAACGAGCATCGCGTCGCCTCCGAACAGCGGGAGCGATCCCGTTACGTCGATCCAAGATTCGTCCAGGCCGGAGGGCTCAACCCTGTCTGTGTAATCGTAGTAGATCATGCGTGCGAGCTTTGAGTATCTCTTGTACG
>CAJUQK010000043.1:3262-9551 GCA_910588205.1 uncultured Eggerthellaceae bacterium | reverse complement strand
CTTGTACGCTGTGTAGTTCGGCGGCACGACGATAAGATCGGGGCATTTCTGTCTCGCCTGCCATATGGCCTCAGCGGTCTTCACGCCAGCAGCCTTGGCCTCGCGAGACTTTGCGAGAATGATGCCGTTTCTCTTTTTCGGGTCGCCTGCGACCGCGACCGCCTTGCCGCGCAGCGACGGATCGAGATGCTGCGCGACAGACGCATAGAAGGCATTCATGTCTATGTGCATGATGATGCGATCGCGCATGGCACCTCCTTATAATGGGAACATATGTTCGATTATGGATTAGACAATAATGCATCCAGATCGAGATTTCGTCAATCGAACAAACTGTGGTTTTCTGGCAGATGCCTCCGATGGCAGACCACTTTCCAAGCTGTGGCGCGAGATGGTAATCCAGGAATCCTTCTTGAAGCGTCCGAGAGTTCTGTCCATACGTGATTTGCCCAGCATTACAGTACGAATCTGTACGATAATGATTGCAGTGATAAAGTCGAGCGATTGAGAACATGCATGGCAACCACCGGCGAGAACATAAGGCGATATCGAAAGGCGCACGGCTTGAGCGCGGCGCGACTTGGCGAGATGGTCGGCTTGACCGAGAGCGCGATCCTCCACTACGAAAGAGGGATAAGAACGCCCGGCGAAAGCCAGCTGGAGAAGATCGCCCATGCCCTCGACGTGTCGCCGAGGATGCTCGAAGACCACAAGATAGAAAGCGCGAGGGACTTAGTGGGAGCACTGCTCCAGCTCGAAGACGAGTTCGGACTCGTTCCCGACATGTGCGACGGCGGCCTCTGGATCGACCCGAAAGCAAAGAACGCCCAGAAAACCGTCGAGGCGATAGGCGCATGGGGCGAGATCCGTCACCGCTTGATAACGGGCGAGATCACCCAGGAGGAATACAACGCCTGGAAGAGGAAGTTCTAAGAGAAGAGAAACCGAGCAGCTTGGTTTGAGGCTACTCGGCTAAGCGATCAAACTTCCTGAAAAGCGCTATTTAGGTCTTTGGCGCAGCTTTCAAGGATGCTTCTTATGGCTGCCAGCTCCGACGATGTGACGGTACCGTCATCCCCGGCCTTCTCCTCCAGCAAAAGGAGCAATGAGGCTGCACCTTCTATCTTCTCGGCTGACTCGACCACGGCGTTGACCGCACTGGCGGATATTGAATAGTCTTTCTCGGTTGCCATCTAGTTGAACCCTTTTCTTCCCTCCAACCATTGGAAAAGATGGTAGCCGTTGTCCTCAAAAAGAGAGGCATCCACCTCAGTTGTCACGCTGTTGGGAAATGTACACCAAATACCCAATACGGCAGATGCCCCTCTGTCCGGTATTTGGTGTACGTATTCAATTAGCGTGACCTATCAATTATATTCCCGATTGGTCTGCCGATGCGCTTCGGGTGCACCAAGCGACACGGAATGCATGGCTATACGGAAGCCGAAAACATCGATTAATCACTATCCGAACACTTCTCATTGAATAGCTCGAAGAGCTTCAGGTACCTCTCGTATCGTTCTCTGCACTTTGCCAGGCATCGCTGGAATTGCCTGTCTTTGTCGCATGCTGCATCCAGCTCCTCTTGCGAAGGCCGCTCTTCCGTCTCGGCGATCATGAGCGAAAGCACGACGCAGCGGGCGCTTTTGAGCTTGTTCCAGAGAGGCGCGAAATCCGGGTCGGCATCGGCAAGCTCCTCCATGGTGAGCGGCTTGCCGTCATGCCCAAGCAGGCTCGGCGGTATCGGCTCGTCAGCAAAAGCTTCGAGACCGCCCTCTCCTTCGAGCCAGCGAATGAGGTTCTTCGCAAGCTTCTTGTCGTCAGCATTTCTCATCCAGTATGCCTTCGCGTAGGCGTCGTAAGCGTGGATTATCTGCTCTGGAGTGTAGCCGTCTGCAACCTTTCGCTTCCATGCCTCAAAGCAATCGCGTTTGAACTTGAGCGAGGAGACCGGCTTGATGGACATCTCGCACAGCTCCTCGAAAGGCTCCGTGAACTCTCCCTTCCTGAAAGCTGTAAAATCGCCCTTCTCCTCTTTGCGGTCTGACTCTGGCTCGGCTTTGGGGGGACAAGAGAGGGGTTTATCTTCATCAGTTCGTTTATCGGATAAGTAATTTATTGGATCTGATTTCCCAGATATGGTTTTCCCAGATACGGGATTTCCAGATACGGGATTTCCCGTTCTGGTGCTGACCTGGTCATTCTTGGGGTCATCTTTATCCATAACAGGAAGAGTGTTCTTCCATTCCACTTCCACGTTGCTGGCGGGGTCGTGCTTGAATTCGGAGAGGATCGCGTATCCTTCTTCCTTCAATTCGGTAGCAACGCTCGCATACATAGCCGGGTCATCGAGCGTGATCCATGTGGCCTCTTCGGCCTTGAGGAAGCGCCCGTTCTCGCTTCGCCGCCTCGCTCTGATTATGTAACCAGCGCCCTCCAACTCCTTGAGCCCGGCTGTCACGGCATCCACTCCATCCTTAACGAGCGTTGCGAAGCCGCGAATGGTGAAGACCCATTCTGGGTTGTTCTCAAGTGAGCGAATCTGACAGTAGATTCCCTTAGCCTTGAGGCTCAGGGTGTGATCGAAGAAGACCGTGTTCTCGACGTGGGTAAACGATCCTTTCCCACGGTGCATCATGTTACCCATCATGCACCTCTTCCTCGGCCAGGCAGTCGCGCTTTGTCTCGGCTGCTTCAAGTAGCTCCAAGGCTTTGATGATGCGCGCGTTCATCTCCATATTGCTCATGCCTTCTTTGAAGAAGCGCGAGATGCTCTTCCTTGGGATCTTGAACTGCTCAACCTGATTGGGCTTTTCCTCTTCCATAATGGAGTGGACAAGCGCTGACGTTAGGGTTCCTTCTTCCGAGTAGCGGCGCATCTTGACTGCTTGGGCATGGGACGGCGTGCAGGCTTGAGAGCCGATCGCTTCGAGGAGCCATTGCTGCTCGTCCTTTTTGAGGTAGCTGATTGCTATCGCTGGCTGCATCTTCATGCGCCCCTCATCCACGAGAGCAAGCAGTTCCGGTATGAGATTGGTAAGGCGAATGTAGCGCCGGATCATATCCTTGCTAACGCCCAGCTCTTCAGCCAAGATATCTCTCGACTTCCTGCCGCCCGACTTGTGCGCAAGTTGCGCACAAGTTCGGTCGCTGCGGAAACCTTGTCGCTTCATGGCTTCAAGGCGCATCGAATAAGCGAATGCCCGTTCGCTCGGCAGGATGGTCTCCCTTTGCAGATTAGAATCCACCATTTCGATGACGGCCTCATCGTCGGTGAGGTCTTTGATGATGCACGGCACATCGACCAGCCCCGCTATTTCAGCCGCATGCTTTCTCCTGTGGCCGCTTATGAGTTCGAACGTTCCATCGCTTGCGGCACGCACGGTCAGGGGTGACAGGATGCCGTGTTCCTGGATGCTCTCTACAAGCTGTTCCATGTCCTGGTCGTCGCGCACGCCAAAGGGATGGTTGGGGAACGGGACGATTGAGGCAACAGGCAGTAGCTGGACGACGCTACTTCCCTTCGAGTCTCGCTCGACCTGCGAGGTGAAGAGCTCGTCTACTGACGGAAGGCTAATGTTCACTTTCTTCTTAACCATTGCAGACCACCTCATCCGCAAGGCTGGTGAAGGCGGTCGCAACTTTGCCCCGTTTGTCATAAGCGAAGATGCTTACGCCGACGGCAGGCGTTTCTGCGGCTGATACGGCCCGGGGGATGATTGAATCGAATACGCGGTAGGCATTGCCGTATTGGTTGCGGATGGTCTGTTCCACCTCGCGAGCAAGGTTGTTTCTGGTGTCGAAGAGCGTGATCAGTATCCCTTCGACATCAAGAGAGGGGTTGATCTGCCGCTTGACCCTGTTGATGGTCTTCAGGAGTTCGGTCATCGCGGATGCTGGCAGGAACTCAGCCGAGACCGGAATGAGCACGCTATCTGATGCGACGAACGCATTCACGGGCAAAATACCGAGCGTCGGCGCGCAATCGATAAGGACGTAATCGTAGCTATCCTTGATGCAGGAAAGCCAGGTGTTGAGAATCTGCTCGCGTGACATCGCCATGAAGATACCCATCTCCATGCTGGCAAGATCGATGTTGGCAGGCATTAGGTCGATGCCCTCTTTGTGGCTGAGTATTCCTTCCCTGGCCTGCAGATCTATGCCGTCAATCACCGCCTGGATATGATTGGCAACGGTGATCTCTAAAGAATCGGGGTTTGACCAGCCGAGCGATTTGGTCAGATCTCCTTGGGGATCCGTGTCCACCAGCAACACGCGCTTATCGAGTTTTGCCAAGGCAATGCCGAGACTGAGCGTTGTGGCGGTCTTTCCTGTCCCTCCTTTTTGATTCGCTACCGCTATTGTTTTGCACGTCATGATGCGCCTCCATTCCTGTGGCATGTGCCACGTCGTGGAGGTCAGACAACCCATTCAATGAATGTGCGAATGAACCGTACGTTTCGCAAATACTGGAAGCGTACTGGAAAATTCGGGGTTGCAGAAATCGAGAAGGAAATCGAAGACGTTCAGAGGTTTCTAAAAAGCATGTTCTGAACTGGGGATTTAGCGAATGCACATTTCACGTGTTTCGCAATGCTTCACCGTGATACCAGCTTGGGAAGCTTGGGCCTTACCACTTGGCGACGCCCGCGTGCTGTCAGATTATACGCCATTGACCTTCGTCGGCTCCGACTAATAGATAAAACCACAATCTTTGGCGGCGGAGTGGACGAGGCCCATGCAATCATTATCGTTCTTGCTCAAAAGTCAAAGACGCAGTGTATATAAAACTCTCCGAAGATACACCCGAGTACAATGCCCTGCGCAATGCTGGCAATAATCATTTTCACGCCATCAGGGAAGCTGCACCACAGCCTCGTATTCCAAAAGAGACCATTTCGAAGACTGCGTTATCGCGAATACCCCTATTCCGACAACGACCAAGGCGATCAGCGCGATGACAGCTGCTTTCTTCACGTGCGCTCCTTTCTCTGGTGATCACTCAAACTAGGAAACCTGGTGTCGTTTGAAGAAGCGAGCGCTCAGAGGCACGCAGATGGCGATGATAGCCAGGTATATAACGGCGCGCATGGTGAACGCGTCCATCACGAGAGGCCCCATCTGGTAGGTGATGAACTTGCTGAGCTCGGGCATCGTGGCGCGGTAAGGCAGGAGGAACAGCGTCTGGTTGTAGACGCCCGCCGTGCCGCTGGGGGTCAGGAAGAGCGGCAGGAAGAGGAGCGGGACGAGCACCACGAGGACAAGGTAAGGGCTTTTCAATTTGGACGAGAGGAGCAGGGTGAGGGCGATCATGCCGCCCAGGACGAGATAGATCACCCCAAGGTTGAGCAGGGTCGCTTGAAGGAATGTGAGGTTGTAGGGAATGACGGTGTTGGAGATCTGCACGGGCTTGTCCCAGCCGTCGAGCCCGAACGACACGAGCGGGATGGCGAGGGCGATGGCCGCGATCAGGGTGAACGCCACGAGACCGAACAGGTAGGCGGCGATAATCTTCGCATGCGCCAGTTTCGATTTGCCGTAGCGGCTCGACAGGATGACGGCATCGGTGCCCGCTGTGTACTCGCCGGCGAAGGCGGGGGCGAGGGCGATGCAGACGGCGAGGATGGCGAACACCAGAAGCTCGAAAGAGGCCAGGATGACGTCCCATCCCTTAAACCAGCCGTAGTCGAAGGGTTCGGCCACCGAATCCCCCATCGAGGACCAGTACGCCTTCGCTTCCTCGCTCAACTCACGGTCGGGGGCCTCAAGCGTCAATGCGATCTTCTCATCGCGTGCCCTGTAGAAATCCTCGCAGGCGGCGCGGTCGAGGCTGCGCAACGTGGAGAGCCCGCGAAAGTCTCCCGGATCGTCGTAGTTCGCGGCGATAAGCTGGAGCATTCGTTCGCGCGGAGCCACGAAATCCCAGTAGGCGTCTCCGATGATGTATTCCTCGGATCCATCGGTGCCAACATTGGCGGGGTCGTCGAACAGGCGTTGGTACTCTTCAACGTTCTGGGCGATGAGGTCGCCGGTGAGCAGCCCTGCCGTAGCTTCGACATCGGCCTTTTCTATGGCTATGCCTGCCATACCCTCGACGGCGCCATCTTGGGTGTAGTACTTCGATTGGAGCGCAGGAAGCATGAAGAGAAGGGCGGTGACAACAAGTCCGGCGAGCACCACCACAAGCGACGACTTCCTCTTGGCCAGTTTCAGGAATTCGTATTTGATCAGGTCCATCATGGAAGCCTCCTACAATCTACTCGTCGTGTTTTGACTGCTTCAATCGAAC
>CAJUQK010000043.1:1288-3252 GCA_910588205.1 uncultured Eggerthellaceae bacterium | reverse complement strand
ATTCCGGTCGTTGAAGTGCAAAAGGAGGAGGTCTTCGAGAGATGCTGTTGCAGGCCGCGCCCCACGCGCGGGTTTTCCGTCACTCGCGATGCGCAGCAGCGTTTTCGTCCCTTCCGCATCCACCGAGAGCACGGTGAACTTGCCCATGAGCCGGGCGGCGTTTTCCTCTGTCGTCTCCAGCTCCCATATCTTCCCGTCGAGGGCAGCAGTGGCGTCATCCATGGAGGAGGCGTGCACGAGAGATCCTGCCTTCATCATCAGCACGACGTCGGCGACAGACGCGATGTCCGAGACGATATGGGTGGAAAGGAGCACGATCTTGTCATGGGACAGGCTCGCCAAAAGGCTGCGGAACCGCACGCGCTCCTTGGGATCGAGGCCTGCTGTGGGCTCGTCGAACACGAGCACCGAGGGGTCTGCGAGTTCGGCCTGCGCGATGCCGAGGCGTCGCTTCATGCCGCCGGAGAAGCCCCCGACGCGCCTGTCGGCGGCGTCTGCCAGATTGACGAGATCGAGCATTTCCTCGACACGGCGCTTCGCCGACGGGCCTCGCAGCCCCTTCACCGCTGCCATGTAGCGCAGGAACTGCCGCGCCGTGAAATCGGGGTAGCAATTAAAGTCCTGCGGGAGGTAGCCGAGGCGCGCGTAGTAGCGCTCGCCGAGGTTTTGTATGGGGATGCCGTCGAAGCTGACGGTGCCAGCCGTCGGGTCGAGGACCCCGCATATCATCCTCATGAGG
This sequence comes from uncultured Eggerthellaceae bacterium, assembly GCA_910588205.1. Taxonomy (GTDB): domain Bacteria; phylum Actinomycetota; class Coriobacteriia; order Coriobacteriales; family Eggerthellaceae; genus MGBC163016. The sequence goes on along the minus strand of CAJUQK010000043.1, from coordinate 2,513 downwards.
GTTGTCTTGCCCGCGCCGTTGGCGCCGAGCAACCCGTAGATGCCCGGCGTGAGGCGCGCGCTGATACCATTCACGACCGTCCTGTCCCGGAACGTCTTGGTAACGCCGGAAAGAGTGAGTTCCATGGCGACTCCTTCGTCTCAAGTGCCTAGGCCATGGATCAAGGGTGGACGATGCGCCTGAAGGGCACCTTCAGGCGAGCTTAAGCGCACCTTAATTCGATGCACGAATGGGCAGCTCAACCCTAAACGTCGCACCTGAGCCCTGCGTGCTCTCTGCGCGAATATGACCCCCGTGCAGCTCTGCTACTTCGCGGGCGATGGCGAGGCCTAGCCCCGAACCCGCGCTCTGCGCCTCGTTCTGCGAGCCTTTCCAGTGACGCTCGAAGAGCCTTGGCAGATCCTCCTCGGCGATGCCCTCCCCGTTGTCGGCTACCTCGACGGCGCACCAGCCGGGTTGTGCGTCTTCCACCCGCACGGCCACGCGGGTGCCTGGCGGGTTGTGGCGAAGAGCATTCGCAAGGATGTTGCCCACGGCGCGGGAGAGCAACGCCACATCCGCCCTCACGGCCGCATGAGTCAGCGAGGAGAACTCGATGGTATCCGCACGCGTCGGCTCCGCGTTCACCATGTCTATGACGCATTCCCGAACCAGTCGTTCTAAGGGAATCGTTTCCCTCCGCAGCGGGTAGAGGCCGCCGTCGATCTCATAGGCGAGCTTTAGGTCGCCAACGAGCGCGTCGATGCGGTCGACGTTGCGCAGGACAATCCGGCCGCCCTCGCGCATATCCGCCTCCGTCGGAGCGCCATCGGACAGCAGCTCTGCGTATCCCTTGATGGGAGAGAGTGGCGTTCGCATGTCGTGGGTGATGTTTTCGATCCACTCGCGTCTCATGCGCTCCGTCTTCCGCGCCGCCTCGTCGCTCGCGCGCATCTCGCTGTCGAGCTGGTTGAGGGCGCGGGTCACGGGGCCGAATGCCCCCTCCGGGCTTCGCGGGCGGTACGTGCGCCGCGCCACGCTTTCTACGCCCTCGACCACATGACGCAGCTTCCTGGTGATCCAAATCCCATAAATGACGGTGGCGGCGACGAGGAGCACGGCGAGAAAGGCCCCCGCGATGGCGGCGACGGAGTACATCCTATCCACTGCGGCGCCGTTGTAGAATACCGACCCCTTGCCGATGGGATAGGGAAAACCGATGATGTAGCAGCCTCCGTCAGGTGCC
>CAJUQK010000043.1:0-1278 GCA_910588205.1 uncultured Eggerthellaceae bacterium | reverse complement strand
AATCTTCCGTCGAACGGACTTGCGCCCAGCTCTGCCAGGTCGGCAGCGCTGTAGCGAACGGGAAGCCCCGAGGGCGCATTGCGCTTGCACACTTCAACGCCGTCGCAGTTGAGCACCTGGAGCCAAAGACCGTACTCATTCAGGTAGCGGATCCCGACCTCGTCGATCTTGACGACGCCATCCTCCTCGTGGATCCACCCGGCAAAGTTCTCTGTGAACGTCGAGGGCCACGAGGCCAGCGAGCGCCCCTCGGGCTCGGGGATGGAGAAGGCGTAATAGAAAAGCCCTATGCCGAGAAGGGTTATGAGGACGAGGGCCGCGACGGCAACAGCGACGGCTCTCGCAAGCGTCCTCATCATGAGGGCGCCTCTTCGCCGCCGGTGACGAACTTGTAGCCGAGCCCCTTTACGGTGAGGAGCAGTCGCGGGTCGGCTGGGTCGTCCTCTATCTTCTCGCGGATGTGACGGATGTGGACCATGACGGTGTTGTCGCACCCGAAACTGTCTTCTCCCCACACGGCCTCGTAGAGCCTATCGCGGCTCACCACGCGGCCCGCATTGCGGACGAGATAACGCACGATCTCGAACTCCCGGGCTGTGAGCTCCACCTCATCCTGCCCCACGCTCACCGTGCAGGCATCCTCGTCTACGGTCACAGGGCCCGCAGCGATGACCGAGTGCCCAGCTAGTCCTCCCATACCGAGCCGCCGCGCTTGGGCCTTCACGCGATAGGCCACTTCCTTCGGACTGAAGGGTTTGGCCACGTAATCGTCGCCGCCGATGGCCAGTCCCAGTATGCGGTCGACCTCGTCGCTCTTCGCGGAGAGGAAGATGATGGGGCATTGCGTGATCTCGCGTATGCGCTTGCAGGTCTCGAAGCCGTCGATTCCCGGCAGCATGACATCGAGGATCACCACATCGGGCACGCAAGTCGCGCAGGCAGAAACGGCTTCCTCTCCCGAAGCTGCCAGGGTTATACGCGAGAAACCCTCCTGGGTGAGCGCCGCCTTCAGAAGCCCGCGTATATCAGGTTCGTCATCAACGACGAGGATGCGGATGTCGTTCTCCATTGCCTACGCCACCTAGAATGCCAGCGGAATACACGTCCCCTTAATTCTATCGGGTGCTCAACTGGCATCACTCTTAACTCTCCCTTAATTCACACCGCCCAGGATGTGGCTCCGCTCGATGAGTGCCACCGTACTCCGTCTCGACGAGACCGATCCAGAACGGCTCCTCGAAGCGCACGGTGAGTTTGCACAGGCTCATCGCTGTTCCT
>CAJUQK010000042.1:768-10643 GCA_910588205.1 uncultured Eggerthellaceae bacterium | reverse complement strand
ATGCAACTATATAAGGTGTTTTAGCGCTTAATCAAGGTCACGATGACGTCTTTGATGGCATGGCGATACTTAATGCCAGCTCCGATTAGTCCTGCGCCCCCGAAAGCTGCGCCTTTCGCTGCGACCACTTTTTTATCTTCGCGATCAGCATTGCAAAGAACACAATAGAGCTTGTCGTCATCCTCTACTAGTGTGTGGCATTTTTTGTTCTTGCAGACATGGACAAGCGAAGAGCCACATATCGGACAATTGGTCAGGTTGTGCTTGAGCTTGGCGTTCTTCTTGTGGTTTGGGCATTCTGGATTCGGGCATCCAAGCTTAATCTTCTTCATGGTCGTCCTCATCCGCCTCCGAAAGGTATAAAACAACATCTTGAGATCTGAGCTGTTTAGCGAGGTCGCCCATCTTGATTGATAGACGGGCACGCTTCTTCCACGTTCCGTGCCCAAGACCAGTATCGTCAGGATCGCATTCTGCGAGGAAACCAGCATTGGAGACAATTGTCGAGTCTATGAAATGAGAATAGGCTTCCAGAGTGCTTATCATCGCGGCATACTCGTGGATGTCGCCATAGATGGCAGCCCTGAGGACATACGATTGGTGAATATGCTCAAAGCCCCTGTTGATTCTAGCTATGCGATCCAATATGAGCTGCTTGTTCTTCCCCTTTGCCTCTTTGTAAGACTCGCTTTTGAGCCAATCAACATCCGATTCGAGCTGCAGGGAGATTTGCGAAGAAGCATCTGATAGAGCGCGAATAGCTTGAGATGTGAGCTGTCTTTTCAGGTCTGGATCAGATACCCCTCGTGCTTCCAGAAACAGCCCTAATCCACTTTGGTATAGTGCAAAACGGTCATTCTGCTGGCCTTGTAGCACGTCTCTGACATTGAAGTCGATTAACGTGATGCTGTCCTGAAGTTCCTGCACTTGCGCTTGGAGCGAGCGGAGCTGCATGGCATTGGCCATCTGCACAGGGTCTATCCCTTGGCTGAATTCCTCCCGCTTGATGGGAACCTTCTCACCGTAATGCCCGTCGCTTTGACGTAACTGGGCATACATTTTGCCATTGTTCTCTTGCGTGAACTTAATCTTTCCCTTTTCGAGTGAGTCGATCATGGCGTCGGGCGTATCAACCACATATCGAACTCCCTTAGTTAGGGACTCTCCGATCTGGATAGCTATCGACGCATCTTTCGAAACCGCATTGACGATTGCTGCGGCAGCTTTGTCCGCTTCCGCGAGAGTGGAGCCGATGCCCTCGGCAAGCAGGTTTATCGGATAATTCGAGTCATATGGATCGAATTCGTTGCTAGCTCTTGGAATGATTTCTTTGTCCGATTCAGCCATGTTAGTCCTCTTTATTACTACTCGGAGCCGTTGTAGACATTATAATCGTTTGTATTGCAAAACGAACCGTTCGGGAGGGGTCTATGAAGTTCACAGAGCTAGTAGATTCAGGGGCGAGCAAGACAAAGCTGCATGAATACCTAGTCGATGGCGAGCAGACTGCCATCACCATTCGCATACCGAGCAACCTCAAGGATGCCGCTGCCGAGGCGGCGACGCTCAAAGGACTAAGCTTCAGTGCCTTCGCGCGCATGTGCATGATCGACGAGCTCGTTAAGGAAGACTAGCGATGGAGTTCCTGAGCAACATCGGAGAGGAGCGCCTCGGGGACGCCTTGGCAGGTTCCATCGACGAGGATGCGAAGCTGTCCATCATCAGCTCGTATTTCACGGTGTTCGCATACGGCGAGCTGAAGGATGCCCTTTCCAAAGTTGAAGAGCTTCGCTTCGTGTTCAGCGAGCCCACCTTCGTCAAGCGCATGCAGGATGCCAAGGAGCCCATGGAGTTCGAGCTGAGGCGCCGTTCGCGCGAACAGGGCATCGGCGGCACGGGGCTGGAGCTCACCTTGCGCAACAACCTCAACCAGCGCGCACTTGCCAAGGAATGCGCGGAATGGATCCGAGACAGGGCGACCTTCAAGTCCGCCAGGCATCGCGGTACCATCCAGCCGGGCGGCACATATTATGCTGAAAATCCATCAGGTGACGTTGAGGCATTCAACGGAACCTCTGCCGATTTCACCCTTGAAGGACTCGGGTACGACCGCAAACCCGGCACTGTTATGGGCGTCAGCCATTTCGAAGGCAAGACCGAGGCCGCTGGCCTCAAGGCCATGTTCGATGCCGTATGGGACAACCCCGCCATGGTGGAGGAAGTGACCGATGCGGTCGCCGAGCAGGTCCAGACCCTCTACAAGGACAATGCTCCCGAGTACATCTACTTTCTCACCCTCTACCATCTGTTCCGGGACTTCATGGCCGATGAGGAGGACGACCCCATAAAGCCGGAGTTCCGGCTTGAGGACTCGGTTATCTGGAACAAGCTCTACGACTTCCAGAAGGACGCCGTGGTCGGTGCCATCCACAAGCTGGAGAAGTACAAGGGCTGCATCATCGCCGACAGCGTGGGTCTTGGAAAGACCTTCGAGGCGCTCGCCGTCATGAAGTACTACCAGGAGAGAAACGCCCGCATTCTCGTGCTCGCCCCCAAGCGCCTGCGCGAGAACTGGACGCTCTACGCGGCGGACAACGACGAGCGCAACGTGCTGGCAGACGACCGCTTGAACTTCACGGTGCTCAACCACACCGACCTCTCGCGCTACACCGGATATTCGGGAGACGTGAACTTGGAGACGCTTCGCTGGGGGAACTACGACCTCATCGTCATCGACGAGTCGCACAACTTCCGCAACAAGCCGACCGACACCACCAAGAAAAGCCGCTACGACCGCCTGATGGAGGACATCATCAAGTCGGGTATCCGCACGAAGGTGCTCATGTTGTCGGCAACTCCCGTGAACAACCGTCTGCTCGACCTGCGCAACCAGATAGAGATCATCACCGAGGGCGATGATGAGTACCTGGCAGAGGACGGCATCCCCTCCATCAACAGCGTGACGCGCAGGGCGCAGCAGCGCTTCCAGGAGTGGAGCAAGCTCGACGACGCCGAGCGCACCACCCAGTCGTTCGTGAACGCCGTGAACGCCGACTATTTCAAGCTGCTCGATGTGCTCACCATCGCACGCAGCCGCAAGCACATAGACAAGTACTACACCGCAGGCGACACCAAGTTCCCCGAGCGCCGCAAGCCCGTCTCGCTCCACCCGCCCATCGACTCGAAAGGCGAGCTTCCCTCCATAGCCGAGCTGAACGACATGATCGCATCGCTCACGTTCGCGCAGTACCAGCAGCTCGCCTACGTAATGCCGGGACGCCAGCAGAAGTACGTGGACATGTACGGCGACACGTGGGGCCGCGACTTCGACAGCCAGATCAACCGCACCCATGCCGTGGCCAACCTCATGCGGGTGAACCTGCTCAAGCGCCTTGAGAGCTCCATCGACGCGTTCCGCATCACCCTTGAGCGCATCTACGAGGGGAACCTCGCCACCAAGCGGATGCTGGACAAGGCGGAGGAGCTCGTCGCCCAGCGTGACATGGCGCAGATAGACGCGTCCATGTTCGACGACGAGGACGATTTCGCGGAGTACCGCGCCTCGTCGAAGGTGCATGTGGATCCCGCCGACCTCGACCGGCTGAAGCTCGGGCAGGACATCGACTACGACATCAGCGTGCTTGAGCAGCTGCTCGGCTACGCCCGCGAGATCACGCCCGAGCGCGACGAGAAACTGCGCGTTCTGCGAGAGCTCATCGAGCAGAAGGTCAAAAGCCCCTTCAACGAAGAGAACAGGAAGATCCTCGTGTTCAGCGCGTTCGCGGACACGGTGAGCTATCTCTACAGCCAACTGTCTGATCCGTTGGCGAGAGAGCTAGGGCTCGAATGCGCAATGGTCACGGGCGATATCGCCAAAACCCATTCGCTCAAGATAAAGCGCGCCACGTTCGACACGGTGCTCGCGCACTTCTCGCCAGTATCCAAGGAGCTATCCGACGCGCGCAGGCAGCTCGGCGAGGTCGACATCCTCTTCGCCACGGACTGCATCTCCGAGGGCCAGAACCTGCAGGACTGCGACTGCCTGGTGAACTACGACATCCACTGGAACCCGGTGCGCATCATCCAGCGCTTCGGGCGCATCGACCGACTGGGGTCTGCCAACACGACGATCCAGCTGGTGAACTTCTGGCCGGACATCGAGCTCGACGAGTACATCCAGCTGGAGGGGCGCGTGAAAGGTCGCATGGCACTGCTCGATGCCAGCGCGACCGGCGAGGAGAACGTGCTCGAAGGCAAGCGCAACGACGAGATGAACGACCTGAAATACCGCCGCCAGCAGCTCCAGGCGCTCCAGGAGGAAGTGCTCAATCTGGAGGACATGTCCGGCGGCATTTCCATCACGGACTTCGCCTTCGACGACTTCCGGGCGGAGCTGAAGCGCTACGCCCAGAATCATCCGGGGCTTTTGGAGAACTCGCCGTGCGGGCTCTGCGCCGTCGCACCGATCCCGCCGGAGCTTGTAGGTGACGTCGAGCCCGGCATCGTCTTCTGCCTCAAGCAGAACGACGAGAGGCGCGACCCCAAGGACACGAATCCGACGTTTCCCTACTACGTCGTATACGTCAGCGAGAACGGCAGCGTGATGTCTCCGCACACCCAGCCCAAGGCGGCGCTCGACATCATGAGGGCGGCATGCGATGGGCAGAGCGAGCCCCTGCTCGATCTTTGCAAGCGCTTCAACAGGAAGACGAAGGACGGCACCGACATGGCCTCTGTGAACGAGCTTCTCCAGGCCGCAGTCTCTGACATCACAGGCGTGCAGGAAGCTAAAGGGATCGAGCAGCTCTTCTCTGCCGGAGAGGTCGGCAGCGGATCGGCTCTCGGATTCGATGACTACTCCATCGTGAGCTTCGTGGTGCTGACGAAATGACGGTGTCCTGGAACGACATACTGAAGCTTCCGGAAGGCGCGCTCGCAGGAGAGCGGCGCGTCCCCAAGACGCAGCTGGCGGAGCAGGCGAGGCTTGCCAAGGCACCAGCTGCGTCCGTCAAGCTTCTGGACAAGTTGCGGGATATCCGCTTCTTTGCGAGCCTGAACAAGTCGAACTCCCGCATCTTGCCCGTGAAGAACGATGCCTACGACATCGAGTCGGTCATATTCCTGACGTGCGGCCTGAACTCCACGACCGGGATAGCGGAGGCTCTTCGCATGGTGCACGGCTGTTTCCCGAACCCCACGGTGATCCTTGCAGAGGGTTTTGCGAACCCGGGCATTACGGTCTCTGCCGCCCTGCGGCGCAAGAACCTCGCAGAGCACGGAGCCTTCGTGACGGAGAGAATCTATTCAAGTGGATTGTTCAAGATGGAGAGTACTGAATACGCGCCCTATCTGGAGCGCCTCTCGTTTGCGATGCTCCCGCAGACGACCCTGATGGACTATCTAACCGCATTGGGCGACAGAACCTTGCTTGCGCGCTCCGTGAAAGATCTGGGTTTCTACCCGGTTTGCAAAGATGCGGATGTTGGCCTGCTTATGGGTCACGTGAAAGCAATGAATGCGCTAACGTCGAAGATCAACGAATTGAACGATGCGAGGAAGTCGAAGGATGCGACCCTTGCCGATACGACGAAGCTTCGCATTGAGATGAGAAAGCTGGAACAGCAGCGCGAAAGCGTTATGGATGAGATAAAGGAGATATGCCGATGACCTCTGAAGAGCAGAAGCTGATGGACGAGAGCTTCACGCATGTGGATTTGGAGTCGAAAGACCTGGTTGCCGAACGCATAGAGCAGCTGAAGGCGCTTTTCCCGGAGATTGCCGACGAAGGCGATGGCTCAATCGATTTCGAGAAACTGCGGCTTATTCTGGGAGACGAGGTTGATGAAGGGCAGGAGCGCTACGCCTTCACATGGCCCGGAAAGGCGGATGCAATCCGTCAGGCTCAGACCCCATCCACCGCGACACTCAGACCCGATGAGAAGGATAGCGTCGATTGGGATACAACCGAGAATCTTTACATCGAAGGCGATAACCTCGAAGTACTTAAGCTCCTGCAGCGAGGCTATCACGGCAAAGTGAAGATGATCTACATCGATCCGCCCTACAACACTGGACATGATTTCGTGTACAAGGACAGCTTCCAGGATTCAATCGAGAACTACAAAGGGCAGGCTGGCTTAAGCGGGCAGTCCAATGCAGATACAAGCGGGCGTTATCATTCCGACTGGCTTAGCATGATGTATCCACGGCTACGATTGGCAAGAGAACTGCTTACGGATGATGGTGTTATTTTCATTAGTATTGATGATAATGAGGAGAGCAATCTTCAAAGCATTTGCAATGAAATATTTGGAGAAAACAACTTCATCGCAAAAGCTCTTGTGAAAATCAATCCACGTGGAAGAAATTTAGATCAGTTTGTCGCTAAGACTTGTGAACCCGTACTAATTTTTGCCAAAGATTATTTGAATCCAAACACAGTTAAGCCCATTGAAAAGGGCAGTGATATGCTTGCCGAGTATTCGAGAGAAGATCAAATCGGCAAATATAGGCCTATTGGTCTAAGAAACAGGAATCAGGCTTTTAATCCAATCACGCGTCCCACGATGTATTACCCTCTATACATCAATCCGGATAATGGGTTGGTATCTTTAACTCAATCGGAAGAATACTATATAGAGATCTACCCGGACGCTCCCGATGGAACACAAACTTGTTGGACGTGGTCTAAACCGAAAATCATTCAAGAAAACTCTCTTCTATTTGCCGAAAATACCTCAACAGGATGGCGCGTATTCAGAAAAGACTATGCTTCGCGAAATGGTGAGTCTCCCAAAACTCTTGCTAAATCACTATGGGACGAAGGAGAATTCAATAACGATCAAGGCAAATCGAGCATCAAGGCTCTATTTGGCGCAAACGTTATGGATTTTCCAAAATCGCCCTTCTTGATGCAGAGAGTCATTGAGATGGGAACCGACAAGGATTCACTCATTCTCGATTTCTTTTCTGGCTCTGCAACGCTTGCGCATGCATGTATGACGATCAATGCGAAAGACAAAGGAAACAGGCATTTCATAATGATTCAAATGCCAGAGAAAACAGACTCCAATTCAACTGCATATCGAAACGATCTTAAGACAATTTGCGAAATCGGCGAAGAACGCATTCGCCGAGCAGGACAGAAGATCAAAACCGAGATTGAGGAAGAGAACAAGCAGCTCAAGCTAGGAGAGGAATCGAAGCCTATCCCGGACATAGGTTTCCGCGTGCTCAAGCTCGACAGCTCCAATTTCGATCGAGTAGAAGGCGGCGTGCTTGTTGACAACCTCATCAAGCTTGACCGCAATCATGACGACATCATCTTCGAGATGATGCTCAAATGGGGACTTGAGCTCTCGCTTCCTATGGAGAAGACGGAGGTGGCAGGATACCCCATCACATCGATCGCTGCCGATGAGCTCATCTGCTGCATGGACGAAGGACTCACCGTCGAGGTGTTGGAAGCAATCGCCGCGCTTGAGCCCAAGCGCGTGTTCTTCCTTGACTCCGTTCTCACCGACACCATCAAGCTCAACGCCGCGCAGATATTCAAGCGCGTCGGCGACAAGCTCGGCTACGAGATAGAACTGAGGACGGCGTAGCCATGGCAGACTTGCAATTCAGATATGCATCCGACCAGAGCCATCAGGTTCAAGCCATCGACGCTGTGGTCAACCTGTTCCAAGGGCAGGAATTCCTTTCCCGCGAGTTCTCCGGCAATACCAGCTTTGGCGCGCAGGCAACGTTCGCGGTCGGTCATGCCAACGGCATCCGCGTCTCACCGCGCCAGCTTGCTGGCAACCTCCACGATATCCAGGAGGAGAACTGCCTCGCCCGAACCGAGGAGCTCGCGGACGGACGCCTCCGCGACTTCACCATCGAGATGGAGACGGGCACTGGAAAGACCTATGTCTACATCCGCTCGATCTATGAGCTGCACAAGAAATACGGCCTCACCAAGTTCATCATCGTGGTGCCCTCTGTGGCCATCCGCGAGGGCGTGATCAAGTCCTTCGAGAGCACCAAGGCGCACTTCGACGAGCTCTACGACCGCACGCCGCTCGACGTGTTCGTGTACGACTCCAAGAACATGGGCGCGGTCGGCAACTTCGCGCTGTCGAGCTCCATCGAGGTCATGATCATCAACATCCAGGCCTTCAACAAGGAGTTCTCCAAAGACGGTGAGGAGAATAAAGGGAACCTCTTCCATCGCAGGAGCGAGAGGCTGATCGGCGGACGCAGCCCTCGTGAGCTCGTGTCGGAGTGCAATCCCATCGTCATCATTGACGAGCCGCAGAGCGTGGACAATTCCAAGCAGGCGAAGGCCGCCATCAAGAGCCTGAACCCGCTCTTCGTGCTGCGCTACTCGGCCACCCACAAGGAGCCCTACAACATGCTCTACCGCCTGACGCCGGTGGACGCCTTCGACCAGCACCTGGTGAAGGGCATCTGCGTTGACTCGGTGCGCTCGGCCGAGGATCTGAACGGAAGCTACGTGAGGCTGGATTCCGTGCAGGCAAACGGCGGCTCCATTAAGGCGAAGCTCACCATAGACGTGCGCGACAAGAAGGGCGGACAGAAGCGCAAGTCCGTCACGTGCTCGACCGGCAACGACCTGTTCGTGAAGAGCAACGAGAACCCCGACTACGAGGGCGTTCGCGGCGGCTGGGTGATCACCAACATCTCCGCTCAGGAGGGAAACGAGTTCGTCGAGTTTCAAAACGGCGAGTACCTGGAGGTCGGAGAGGCTGTGGGCGATGTGGCCGACGAGGCCGTGAAGCGCGCCCAGATACGCCGCACCATCATCGACCATCTGCAGAAGCAGCTCGAACTCTATCCTCTGGGTATCAAGGTGCTCTCGCTCTTCTTCATAGACAAGGTGGAGAAGTACCGCATCTACAACGACGACGGCAGCTGGAGCGCAGGAGAGTACGCCCGTATCTTCGAGGAGGAATACCGGGACGAAGTAGAAAACGGCACATGGAGACGGCGCTACGAGAAGAAAGGCGTGCCGCTGCCGTTGGATCCCGCGCCCTTGCATCAGGGTTACTTCTCCATGGACGGCAAGGGCAAGATGAAGGACACCTCTGGCACGACCGCCGCCGACACCTCCACCTTCGAGGCCATCATGCAGTCCAAGGAGCGCCTGATTAGCTTCCCGGACGGGCATGACGACGTGAAGGACATCTCGTTCATCTTCAGCCATTCCGCGCTCAAGGAGGGCTGGGACAATCCCAACATCTTCCAGATATGCACGCTCGTGGACAGCGGAAACGAGTTCACCAAGCGCCAGAAGATAGGCCGCGGGTTGCGCTTGTGCGTGAATCAGCAGGGCGAGCGCAACCATGACCCGAGCGTCAACGTGCTCACCGTGATCGCCAACGAGTCCTACGACGAGTTCGCGCGAGGGCTGCAGAAGGAGTTCGAGCGCGACGGCTACAAGTTCGGAATCCTCACGCCGGAGTCGTTCACCAAGATCGTCGTCGAGAAGGAAAACGGCGACGAGGAGATGCTCGGCTTCGAGGGGTCGAGAGCGCTCTACGAGTACTTCCTGGATACTGGCATGGTCACCGAGAAAGGCGCGATAACGCCCGAGCTCAAGCATGCCGTCGAGTACCACGTCGTGGAGCTGCCGCCCGAGTTCGAGCCTGCCCGCGAGCAGGTGGAGGCCATCATCTCCAACAAGGCAAGGAAGCTCGTCATCAAGGACAAGAGCAACGAGGTCACCGTTGAGCTTCGCAAGGATGTCACCGACGAGCCTGCCTTCCAGGAGCTCTGGGAGAAGATCCGCAAGCGCACGCGCTACGAGCTTGAGGTCGATACCGACAAGCTTGTCGAGAAAGCCATCGAGGGGATTTCTCACATGCCCGAGG
>CAJUQK010000042.1:0-758 GCA_910588205.1 uncultured Eggerthellaceae bacterium | reverse complement strand
CGCCCCGTCGAGGTCATCAGCTCGCGAGCCGACCTCTCCATCGACGATGCGGGCATCGACACATCCGTGACCGGAACCGCTATCGTGAAGACGTCTGCTGTCCGCGCCTACGACTTGCCCGATCCCATCTGGGAATTGCAGGATGCAGTGGGGCTCACGCGATCGACCATCAAGCGCATCCTTGAGGGGTGTGGCCGCTTCGAGGAGTTCGCGACAGATCCTGCCACGTTCCTCGCGCAGGTGACGGCCAAGATCGACCGCGCGAAGCTGGAGGTCCTCTCCAAGGGGATCAAGTACACGAAGCTTCCCGAGAGCGACTGGTACACCATGGAAGTGCTTGAAGTCGAGGATTTGACCGCATATCTGGATCAGAACGCCTACGAGCCCAAGCACGACAAGTCCATCTACAATTACGTCGTGTACGACTCTTCCACCGTCGAGCGGCCCTTCGCATACGACCTCGACATGGCCGAGGACGTGAAGGTGTTCGCGAAGCTGCCGAGTAGGTTCACCATCGACACGCCGGTCGGTTCATACAACCCCGACTGGGCCTATGTGTCCGAGGACGAGTACGGCGGCAAGCGCGTGTTCTTCGTCGTGGAGACCAAAGGCGGTGGCAATATCGACCCGGCAACACGCCCCCGCGAGGCGGCCAAGATCGACTGCGCCCGCAAACACTTCGCCGCGCTGGATGATGGTGTGACCTACAGCGTGCGAACGACGTATGCGGGATAACGCCATATTCGGCAAGGTACTGT
>CAJUQK010000041.1 GCA_910588205.1 uncultured Eggerthellaceae bacterium | reverse complement strand
TCGGGAAGCATAGAGAACCTTACAAAAAGAGGGCTTGACGACTATAGGAGCCTCGCACAGCCCGACATTGAGACAGGCCTTTAGATGACGCAGGATGGGGCGGTATCATGCGTACTGCGTCATGCGTAGTTGGTGCCAGTTCCGCTCCCAGCAATGTGCGCGTCTTGCCGGACGTCTAGCCTTGACGCCAGCGCTCGAGGTGCGGCAGCAGCGTGGCCATGAGGGATACGGCTTCCTCGCGCGAGATGTCCATCGCGTCGGCCTCCATCTGTGCGGTTGCCTCGATGAACTCGTCCATGTCGACGCCTTTGGCTGTGAAGTCGCCCTGCTGGTAGCAGTACTTGCAGTAGCTCTCGCTAGGCGAGCCGTCCGATTCGGTGCCGTGCAGCTCGGGCTGCGGGATGGGCATCGAGCAGCACTGGCAGTAGTACTCCATGGGCATGTCGAAGAAGCGTTCGAGCGGCACCTGGAAGGTGGTGCAGATGAGCTTAACCATGTCGATGTTGGGCGACGTCTCGCCGGCTTCCCAGCGCGATACTGCCTGACGCGTGACGTAGAGCTGGCGGGCCATCTGCTCCTGCGTGAGGCCCTTCTCGGCGCGAATCTGCGCGATCGTGTCCTGCATTGCCATGGCGGTTCCTTCCTTCGGGCGGGTAGGTTGCCCCATTATCGCGCGGCCGCCGCGCCGGGCAAAGCAACCGTTTGTTGCCTTGCGTGTCGGCTGGCTATTCCTCGATGATGATGCCGAGGTGCCGTGCCAGGGCGGCGGCCTGATAGAGGCTCAGCTTCGCGCCGAACACCTCGCCCATAGTGTCCAACACGATGAGGCCTTTGAGCTGGCACGACGTAAGGTCGAGGCCGGTTAGCTTCGTGCGGAAGAAGCTCGTGCCGGTGAAGCGGTCGTCGTGGAGCGTGATGGCGCGCAGTTCCATCTCGGACATATCGGCTGACAAGAAGTCGCAGGTGCAAAGTGACGCAGGACGGGGATAACGTCATCAATATCACCGAGCAGAGGGCGGCGGGCATTTCTGAATGGCGTCCCTTCCGATTCCCGTGAGCCGCTCTATCTGCCGCACTGACAACCCCATGCCCTGCAGAGTCAAGGGGACGGTTTTCGTGGCCCTTACGTCATTTTGAATCACATGGTGACGTTATCCCCGTCCTGTGTCATGTTTTTGAGCGTTGCGGAAGTGTCCTCTGAACTGATACGATTCACAATAACTATGTTGTTTTGCGATCGAGGGGCGAAGGGGATTCTGCAAATGACGGCAATGGCGTTCTCAACAAGGGCGAAAGGCGGCATGTCTGCTGTCTTCTCCCATGTAAAAAACAATGGGGGGGGGCGCGTAATCGCTTCCGTCATCGTTGCCGCAGCGCTCGTCATGCCTGCGTTCTCGCTCTCCCAGCTTGCTCCCGCCTATGCCGACACCGGCGACGCTGCCGACCAGCAAGCCGCTGTCAGCTCCGCTGAATACGCCTCTTCGCAACCCAGCCGGATCAACGTAAAGGTGCCCGTCACTGGCGTGACGGTAGATGCTGACGGGCAAGTCGTGGATGCACCGCTGTCTTCGGCCGACTACATACATGAAGACGTCAAGCTTCAAACCCAAGAAGAGGTCACCGCAGGCGAAATCGTCAACAATGCGGACGAAGCGGAAGTCCAAGCGCTTGCTGCGCAAGCCACCGCCAATGGAGCGCAGCAGTATGCCTACCTTTCCGACCTCAGCATCATCACCACCGACAACTGGTCTTACAACGGCTGGTCGGGGCATAGCATTCAGCACGACAAGAACCAGGAAGGACAACCCCTAAGCCTGATCGTCGGTGGCGAGAAGCGAGAATATCCCAAGGGAGTCAGCGTCCACGCAAGGGGCCAGGCTACCTACGACGTATCTGCTCTTTCCGCGCAGTATTCGCGCTTCACGGCTAAAGTGGGCGTTGATGCAGGGCGCGGAACCGCAGGAAGAATCAAGTACGTCATAAGCGCTTCGAACGACGGCGAGACGTGGGATGTACTGTTCACGTCAGGCATCCTTACGGGCAGCACCGAGGCGGCAGACGTCGATGTTCCCATCGCGGGCCGAACCTATCTTCGGATCTACGTCGACCCTCTGGGAGCCGTTACCTCCGACCATGGCAACATAGCGAATGCGAAGCTCGTCACCTCGGATTACGTCCCCGTCGACTTCAACTACGAACGCGTCCACAAGCTCGATCACTACGATACGACCCTTTCTGCGCATGACGTCGAATACAACTATGCGAACAACTACCAGCTCGTCCTGGAGAGGGCGCTCGTCAACAAGCTCGGTTACTGGAACATCCAGAACCTTCTGGAGATGAATCCCGAATGCACGGAAATGATCGATTGGATCTTCGACAATCAAAGGATTGCCGAATACACGCTGGAGGTTGGCGATGTCAGCAATGGCTCCAGCTTTCTGAAGACGCTCTATCCAGTCTATGCTGCTCACAAGGATGATTTTGCGCGAGAGGACGGCTACGTCTTCGAGAAGATGATGATCGCTCTGGCCGCAGCACGCTCGACAGATTTGATGTTCCCCGGTTTTTTGTATGCCGGAAAAGCCGCCGATTACGACCCCGTCGTGCGCTATGAGTTATTCAAGAAGCTCTACGACGAAGACAAATTGAAGTTCGAACGCAAGGGTTCTAGCTCCAACAGGAACAACAAAGAACAGTTCAAAGGCTATCACATTACGCTGATGCGCCTCATCATGCACATCGGCGTAACCAATGACGAGTTCTTGTGGCTAAGCGACTGGGTCGGAGATAAAGGGCATACCGACTATTACGGCTCAGGGTTCATGTGGTATAACCTGGGGTACCTAAGCAACAAGTTGCCTCAAGAAAAGTATTTCGACGAAGCAAATCGCGAGACTTTCACAAAGAAATACAACCTGAACGCTTTTGACGTGCCATATGGAGACAAGCCCAATCTGAGGCATTGGATGATGGTGGATTACGGAGGCGTTTGCGGAAATATCTCCAAAGCGGGCGTGATCGTCAATGAGATCCGTGGCGTCCCCGGAATGATCGCATATCAACCTGGGCATGTTGCCTATATCCGGTACGAACAGGACGCAGACGGAAACGGCGTATGGAAGCTCGAGAACGCGTATACCAATTGGGGTTCGAGCGCTACTTCGTGGTATATGGGAAATCACTGCAGATCTATTTTCGGGTGGGACTGGAAGAGCTTTTGCAGAAAGGCGATCAATTTCAACGATACGGGAAACAACGTCGCATATACATATCTGGCTCAAGCGAACTTGAACAATTACCCGGCATTCAAGCAATCCTACTACTACAACCTGATCGCGAATTCCTACACGGATAAAGACCAGAAGCTGAGCACCTACAACAAGGCGCTTGAGGTGAACGACCTCAATCTCGATAGCTGGGAGGCTGTGGTCAACAGCTACAAGGCCGACGGCGCCAACAAGACGAGCGCCGATTGGCGAGATCTTTGTCTCCGGATAATCGATGCGTACACCTATTATCCGATGGCCATGGACGATCTTATCAGGGCGATAAAGCCATATCTCAACGAGGTCGACCAGACGTATATCCTCTCGGAGGAGCACGTTGCTCTTAAAGCTGCTTCCACCGCGACAAAGTCGGATGTGCTGCAATATGATGCCTGCATTCAGGTCGCAAATGCTCTTCTAAAGGTGAGCCCGAACGACATGGCATCATTCTCGTTCGATGGCGCCAATGCCGGGCAGATCAAATTCAATTCGCCTTATGACGAGATAGGCTTTACGTGGAGATACAGCCTAGACGGCGGTGTCAGCAAATCAGAGGAGTTTCGGGAAAAGGACATAACGCTCACAGACGAGCAGATGGGAACCCTTACGGCAAACAACGGAATCCAGATATACATACAAGGATTGTCTGAATCCAAGCCCGCATACACAATACCTTTGGTCGAAACAAAGGTTCCTGATGGATTGTACGCCAACGATTTGGAGAACCGGATCATTGGAGCCAATACCAGATTCGAGTGGCGGAACAGCGCAGACCAAAATTGGACATCGTATGCGAAGGCGTCTCCGAACAACACCGGCGACAAAACCTTGGAAGTTCGAGTGGCCGGAACGGGCAATCATCTTCCGAGCGAGTCGAGGACGTTCCAGTTCACTGCCGACAACCAGCCGAAAGACCGTAAATATGTGGCGGTTTCGCATTTGAAGGTCGAAAGCGTCTCTTCGGAAGAGGTTTCATCCTTGAACCCGATTACTGGTGAGCTGTATAGGGGAAGCGCTTCCCATGCGATAGATGCGAACATATACACAAGTTGGTACAACAGCGTCACTACAGTCGACAAACAGCCCTACATCACATTGAAGCTCGACAAACCTCGCTACATTTCGGCAATAGAGATCGTTTCCGACACTATCTCGTACATCTTTCCCGAAACGGATCTTGAAGGCAACCAGTGGACTGACGGCTATGAAGATCTTGTGGGAACAGAACTGACTGTAGACGGACGTTTGAAGTCGGCCATGGTCGAGGGGAGCACCGATGGGCAGAACTGGCGCCCTTTGCTAGACGGCGAGATCTCTTTTGATCCAGGAGAGGACATTCATAAGGATCAGTTCGATAAGATCGAGATACCTGAACAATACAGGCAGGAGGATGGTGGAGCGATCAGCTATATCCGGATCAAGGCCAACCCTTCATATCCAACGCTTTCCAACTATTGCTTCGTCAAGATGATCAACGTGTATCAGGACCTTCGCAACGCTAGGCCCACCGCAGGCATCGTCTACAGTCCACGTGAATGCACGAATCAAGACGTGCTCGCTCGCCTGGACAACATCAGCGCCGACAACTACGAGATAACCAGCGAGGGCGGAGAGAATCACGTTTTCACCGAAAATGGTGAGTGGGAGTTTACCTTCACAGATCTCGACAATGGCAAGACCGGTTCTGAAAAAGCCGTCGTCGACTGGATTGACAAAACGCCGCCCATCGCCGAGCTTACCTACAAGATGGACGATAAGACGGGCAGGATGGTCGTGCAGGTGGTCAACCCCAGCGAAGAGATAACTTTCGCGGAGGGCAACGGCACCTATGAGTATGTTGCCAACGGAGACTACGAGATCGTGTTCTACGACAAGGCCGGCAACGAAGGCAGGTTGGTTGCCCATGTCGACACGTTTGGAGGGATGGAAGCTCCTGACGAGCCTGACCCTAATCCCGATCCCGATCCCGGTCCTGATCCAGACCCCGGTCCCGACCCCGACCCCGAGCCCGAGGTAACGGTGTACCCGCTGACGCTGGATATCGGCGGTGGCACATGGGCGCAAGGCTACACCGCACCCACTGAATACGACAACACGCAAGCATTCGCGCTTCCTGGCGATGGCGACCTGTCTCGTCCGGGATACACGTTTGCTGGCTGGTTCACGAAGGACGAAGGCGGGAACCTTGCCGGCGAGGTCGTGACCGAGATCGCCGCCGGAAACACGGGCGCTGTGAACCTATGCGCCAAATGGAACCCCATCCAGTATTCGATAACGTACAACCTTGGCGGCGATGGAACTAACTCACCTGAGGGAATCGACCTCACCGGATTCTCTTCCTACAGCACCGGAGACGCCTTCGCGCTCCCAGATGCCAGCGTTATGAAGTGGGAAGGCCATACCTTCGCGGGATGGTATGAAAGCGGCGACTTCTCTGGAAGCGAGTTGCGCGAAATTCCGGCTGGACATTATGGCGACGTCGAGCTGTATGCCAAGTGGACGGGCGAGGCATGTGTGGTCAACTACCACGAGAACGGCGGCAAGTTCGAATCGAACCCGCAGGTGGTGTATGGGTTCGACGACGGATTCTCCGTTGGACAGACGGTAAAGCTACCGAGCGATATCCTGCGACCGGGTTACGAGTTCGATGGCTGGTATGAGAATGAGGATCTCAGCGGCTTGGCGGTGTCGGATATCGAGCTGGTCGTGGGCGCGGTCGACCTCTATGCTAAGTGGACGCTCGTGGAATATGACATCGTCTACGTGACGAATGGCGGAAGCTGGGTTGACGACTTCCATGTTCCCGCCAGCAGCTATACGGTCGAATCCGAGGACATGCTGCTTCCTGATGCGAGCGGCATTGCTCGCGAGGGGTACAAGTTCAAGGGCTGGTTCACCGATGAAAATTTTGCCGGGGAAGCCGAGATAGCAATTGTCGGGGGGTCGATGGGCGACAAGACGTTCTATGCGAAATGGGAGCAAGAGCAGGTCACACCCCCCGGCCCCGACGAGCCAGGCCCCGATAACCCCGGTCCCGTCGAACCCGACCCCGACGAGCCCGACCTGTCCGACGTGGTCATCCTGTCGCTGGCGCTCGGTGTCGATGTGCAGCAGGTCGTCAACTGGACGGAAGCGGAAGATGGCCGCTTCTATGGACGCATGGAGGTGCTGCGTTCGAAGATGCCTACCAAGCGCGAGGACTTCGACCTGAAGGTTCCCGACGACGTGGAGATCGTGTCGATTACCAAGCAGGTGCAGGCATATGCCCTCGCACATCCGCTGGTGGCGTCCGTCGTCGCGCTTTCGTCGGACGGCGCATACGACGCTGCGGCCGCACGCGACACCGCCGCGGCCTTCGCCGCCGCGCGCGAAGGGGCGCAGTCCGACTTCTGGGACATCGTGCTTAGGCACAGGGACAACCCCAGCCTGCAGAAGACCTACACGCTCGAAGTGGTCCCGGTGGAGGCGGGCAAACCCACGCCCACGCCGGATCCGAAGCCGACCCCGACGCCCATGCCCGCCCCGACTCCGAACCCGGATCCTGGACCTTCATCCACTCCGACGACCCCTTATGTCCCAATGGTCAATAACAACCTTGGAAGCGACGCCGTGCTTGCGAACACCGGTGACAATGCCATGGACGGCATCCTGGCGCTTGGCCTTCTGAGTGTCTGCTTCGGCGTGCTTTCGCTCGTGTTCGGCCTCATCGCCCGTTCCCGCCGCACATGAAAGAGGCGCCGATGGAGCAGACATTGCGGCCGCAGGCAAGTGGCGCCCTACGAAGGCGATGCTGTAGCTGAGCCGTAGGGGCCGACCGAGGTCGGCCTGAGGCAGCACTCTAGGGAGTGCAACCTCACCCGTGGGCACCGACGATGGTTGACTCAGAGTTGATCGCAATCAGCTCCTATGCATAACCCGACATGGAGATCGGGGGTTATAGGCACGAAAGGTATCTTGCGCGGAGAGCATCCAGTCTCTCGCGTTGTCATGGGACTGTTACATCGATCTTTGGCCAACTGCCGCGAGCCGCATGTGCTTGATGAATACCATGTTACAAGTTCGTGCAGCGCTTGCGCTGGGTTGCGCAGGAGTCTAGGCTGGAGGCCGTTATCGGCCTGGTATCGCGAAAGGAAGCGCCGTTTATCATGGCAGAGATATTGGAAGCAGCTATGCTCCTATGTTTCGGACTCTCATGGCCCCTCAACGCTTACAAGGGGTTCCATGCCCGTACTGCTGCAGGCACGAGCTGGCAGTTCATTGCTCTTATCACTGCGGGCTATCTGGCTGGCATCGCCGCCAAACTGGTCACAGGCACCGTGACGTGGGTGCTGGCGGTCTATGTGGTGAATCTTGTGTGTCTGGGCATCAACTGGGCGGTGTACTTCCGGAACCGACGGCTTGATGCGGCGGGTCTTGGGTCGTGTGATCGCAAGACGGTGCGTTCGGCGGCATAGACACGGAGTGTGCTTCCTCGCGAAGGTTGAATGCGCCTTCCAGCGGGATGGGAGACCAACTGCCGTCTATATCGCAGAGCCAGGCTTCGCCTTGGGTGAAGGAGAACAGCGTCAAACGAGGGTCATCTGGACCGTCGTAGCTCTCTCCTAAGGACTGTAGGTGTTCCCAGGCTGCGTGGCGCGTTCGCTTGTTCGCAGTGTCTTCCAGATCAGCCTGTCCGCGCAGAATGATCCATCCGCTTCCTGGCTTCCAGGCCGTCAGTTCGAAACGAGGGTTCGTCTTCAATTCCTGATAGACATCTTTGGTCTTAGCCGTGGCAAACCAAAGGCGGCCACCTTCAAGGGCTGCAAAGCTGAATGGTCGCACATGCGGCTGGCCCTCAACGCTGGTGGCAAGGTACCAGGCGGGTACGCTTGACAGATACTCCTGGATCAGAGTGATTCCCATTTCAGTTCCCTTCGCCAAGGCCTGCTCCTTTCCTTCTGGTGCTACCACAGGTTCGCCAATATCACTGCTATCAGCATGAGCGCCATCGCTGCCGCAGCTCCCCCATCTCGGCCTGCGAAAGCCAGCGGATGCAGCCTCGTGCGCCCCACGCTGCCGTGATAGCAACGGGCTTCCATGGCGGCCGAAAGCGTCTCAGCATGACGGAAGGCGCTCGCGAAGAGCGGAACCATGAGGGAAGACAGCGAAGTGGCTCCACCGCGGAACGGATTGATGGTGAAGCGGGCACCGCGGCTCACCTGAGCGCGGTAGACGGTGCGCAGTTCGAAGGCGAACTGGGGTAGGAAGCGCAGGGCGATGCCCATCATCATGGCTAGCTCATGGGCGGGAAAGCGCATCTTCGTCAACGGTGCGAGCAGACGCTCGAAGGCCTCGGTGATGTCTAGGTTCGTGGTGGTCAGGGTGAGCAGGCTCACGCCTAGGAGCAGGAGCACCAGCCGTACGGATATGAACGCCGCGTGGATAAGCCCCGCCTCGCTGATGCAGAGCACGCCCCATTGGAAGTAGACCTGCCCACCCTGAACGAACAGCACATTCAGCAGCGCCGTGATGATGACGATGAACAGCAGCGGCAGAATGGAACGGATCGCTTGAGCGGGCGGGATGGCTGAGATCAGGTAGAGCAGCAGCGTGAAGGCCGCGCAGAGGCCCAAAGCCAGCCAGTCTTGGGCGGCGAACACGATGATCATGAATGCCACGGAGAGCAGCAGCTTCGTGCGTGGGTCCAGCCGATGAACGATGCTGTCTCCGGGCCAGTAGCGGCCGAAGAACGCCTTCTCATACATGGGTCAGCCTTCCTGGAGCACCCGGCTCAGATCTTCCGCCAAGCTCTCTTCGTCATAGAGCATCCGTTTCAGGGGCCAGCCCCGTTGCCGGAGGTGCAGCGCCAGGGCTTGAGCGGCAGGCACTCCCAGCCCAATGGCGTGGAGCGCGTCTTGATCTGCGAAGACCGTTGCAGGGATGCCATCAGCGAAGATGCTCCCTTCATTCAACACGAGGATGCGGTCTGCCAGTTTCGCTAGGTCCTCCATGGCATGAGAGACCATCACGCAGGTGAACCCTTGCTCGTGCAAGGTTCGGATGAGGTCCAGCAACTCTTCCCGTCCCTGGGGATCAAGACCGGCTGCTGGTTCATCAAGGACCAATATCTGGGGTTCCATGGCCAGTACCCCCGCCAACGCCACGCGTCGCTGTTGGCCTCCCGAAAGCTGGAACGGGCTCTTTCGCATCACGGCTTCAAGATCAAGCCCTACCTGAGCCAACGCTTTGCGCACGCGTCGCTCCACCTCGGTCTCATCGAGCCCTTGATTGCGCGGCCCGAAGGCCACATCGTCATAGACCGTGGCCGCGAAGAGCTGGTACTCCGGATACTGGAACACCAGCCCCACCGCTCCGCGCACATGTTGGACTGCCTCTTTGGATGCTAGGTCCTGCCCACGGAACAGCACTTGTCCCTCCGTGGGCGTCAGCAGTCGGTTCATCAGCTGGATGAGAGTGCTCTTCCCGCTGCCCGTATGCCCAGCAACCCCGAGGAACTCCCCCTCATGTACATCCAACAGGATATGGCGAAGGGCCCAGAGGGCTTCTGGATCCGTCCCCCAGTTGGCTCGCTCGGACGGCTGTTCACGTTGGGCACGTCGCTTCGCTCGCTGCTTCCTCCGTTGCTCTTCCCGGGCTGGGTCCGCGTAGGAGAAGCTCACATCTTGGAAGCTGAGGAGCACCGGAGCCTCTGCTTCGTTGAGCACCCCCTCGGCTTCTTCGGCTACCGTTTCCAGGGAGGCGATAGCCTCAAGGGTCTCGCACTCTTCTACGTCCTTCGTTAGCCTCTCTGGCTTCGCCAACCGCGTGAGCTCCGTGATCAGCTCCTTTTCATGGATACAGGGGGCTACGGTCACTCCCTGCCGACGCAATCTCAGTGACAGCGACGCGGCGAAGGGCACATCCAGACTGAGCGCCCGAAGCTCTTCTGTGTGCGTGAGCACCTCTTCCGGCGGCCCATCCAACCGAATGCGGCCCTCGTCCAGTACGACGACACGCTGGGCTTGAGCGGCCTCTTCCATGAAGTGGGTGATCATGATGATGGTGAGGCCTGCTTGGTGCAGTTCTTGGCAGAGCTGCAAGAGCCCTTCGCGCCCGCGGGGGTCGAGCATGGCGGAGGCTTCGTCGAGGATCAGCAACGCCGGGTCCATGGCAAGGATGCCTGCGATAGCCACCCGCTGTTTTTGGCCGCCTGAAAGCGCGGCAGTCTCCCGTTGCTCGTAACCCTGAAGGCCTACACGCATGAGAGCATTGCTCACCCGCTGAGCCAGCTCTTCGGAAGGCACCCCTAGGTTTTCCGGACCGAAGGCCACATCGTTCTCTACCAGCGATGCCACCAGTTGGTCGTCGGGGTTCTGGAACACGAGGCCTGCATTGGAGCGGATGAAGTAGGTGGATTCAGGGTCAGCGGTGCTGCGCCCGAAGGTGAGCACTTGGCCCGAATCTGGCGTGAGCAAGGCGTTGATGCACTTCGCCACCGTTGACTTTCCGGAGCCATTGCCGCCTAGCAAGCAGAGGAACTGGCCCTGCGGTACCCGAAGGTTCAGGTCACGAAAGACGAAGCTCGTCCCATCGTAGGTGAACGATGCGTCGTCAAAGCTGACGAAGTCTTGGGCGGTCATCTCCGGGTTGGTCATCTAGCGACCCTGGACTTGGTCTTTCTGCGGCGTGATGAGGTTCGAGATGGCTTTGTAGACTATCAGTGTGAGCACGGCATTCAAAGCCGCCTTCGCTAGATTGAAGGGGATGAGCACAGGCACGATCATGGCTACTACTGCGTCCAGTGGTACCCCCAGCCAGCGGGGGGTGATGATGAGGTTCCCTATCACCGACATGAGGATGGCCCCCAGGATGCCCAACGCCAAACCCAAGAGGGCACCACGGAAGGTGTGCAAATGCTTGTAAACGAGGGCTGCTGGGGCAATGAAGCCGGTAACCACGAAGATGTTCATGACCGCGCCTGAGAAGTCAGCCATCAGGAGACCATGGAGAACGGCACACACGATGCCAACGGCCAGACCGCCTGCAGGGCCGTAGGCGAACCCGCAGACCATGGCAGGCATGGCGGAGGCATCGTATTTGAGCCAGGTCACGCCGGGCAGCAAGGGGAATTCGACGAACGACAGCAGCACGCTGATGGCACAGAGCAACGCCATGGTGACCAGTTGCTTGGTAGACCAGGTGTTCGTGTTCTTGAATGTTGTCTGAGTCGTAGGCTGTTTAGGGGATGCTGGTTGCTTGGGTTGCTTCGGCGCGGCCGAAGACGGGGAGATATTCCCATTCATGAGGGTTCCTTTCTGCCTCTTTCATCCGGACTCTGACCGTTGGTCCCGGATTCTCACCGGATCAACCTCGCGCCATGTGGGTGTGAGGTTCGCGGACTTACCCGAAGGCTCACCGCCAGTGGGGACTTCCACCCCGCCCTGAAACAGATCTTTGTTGCCATGTGCATGCTAGCACAGGATGATGGAACAGGACAGGTGCTTCTCTCCTTCACGCAATGGCGCTCTGCCGGGTAGCCTGGCGTAAAGGGTTCACCCGGGTGCACCATCGGGCTGATCCAGATCAGCCCCTACACTGATAATAGGAGATGCATTGCAAATGG
>CAJUQK010000040.1 GCA_910588205.1 uncultured Eggerthellaceae bacterium | reverse complement strand
CCCCACCCCCTCAGATGCGCACCCAACCAGATGCGCTGAGACCGCCCCCAGGGATTCGGATCAGGCCGAAAGCGAAGACCAGGTCAGCCCAGAACATGCGGCGTCCGTTTGCATTGAGACAAGAGATCGGACAATTATCCTCAAATCAGATACATCAACATTCGCAACCAAGGATTGTGCCCGCAACGAAAAAAATCACAAGATAATGTGGATTCTCGCTCACTTTCGCCCCCGCAGGCATTACTATGTCAAAGGCCGCGGGCAAATGCCCAATAAATCCAACTCGCCCGCTGCGTCATTTTCACAACGCTCACAACGGAATCAAAAAGGGTTGGAATGACCGCAGCTGCAACGCTTGTCCCGCGCGAAGACTGGATGTCCGCGTCCAGATGATCGACCTATTCGAAAGTAGCGTCCGCGCAACTCCCGAAACCACATTCTTCATTTTCGTTGCCGAAGACGGTACGCGCATTCCTTATACCTATAAACAGGTCCGCCTCATATCTGCGGCTTTAGCTCGACGCATCCGCAAGCTAGGAGTGCATCCTGAGGATCTTGTGGTGGTAGACCTTCCGAATTGCCCCGAATTCATTTTCCTCACGCTGGCTTCGGCCTACGGTGGCTTTACGCTGGTCACTCTTAAGCATACGCTTACGAAGACGGAGAAACTGGCTCGTGTACTGGAGTTGGAACGAGATGGCCTGCGCATCGGTTTGCAGGTTGACCCGGCCCGCGCCCGTGAACTCATGCCTGAAGTGCGTCGGCTAAGCTCCACTGAGGGCGAAGCGCAAGAAGCGCGTCTGGTCGAGAGCATCCTGGGTTCCTCCACGCGCACCCGCTCCATCTTGGGTGAGGAACGCGACACGGTGGACGACACCATACACTTCGCTGAGCGAGCAGCCCATATATTCGATGGTTCGGCACGGGCGAACATCCTCTTCACCAAGGGAACCGCCTCCTCTGCGAAGACCCGAGCCATCCCGTTGACCTGGACGCAACTGACCGAGGCTTCTGCCCTGGCGAACAACTCCCTGGCCCAGCACAGCAGCCACCTCTGGCAGGAAAAGCTGCCACTTGCAGGAGCTGCAGCGAAAGCGAAGGAAACAACCCAGGCTACGAGCGTTCCTGCGTCCGCATCCTCAGGCACAGGCACCTTTTCAGGCAGCCTCTTCGATACCTCTTCGGGAGGCACCCAAAATCCAGTCGAGCCTGCACCTGAATTCTTCTGGCAATGCGTCTTGCCTCTGTATCACATCTCGGGCTTCCAGATTCTCGTGCGCTCTGTGGTAGGCCGCACACCGTTATTGGTCTACGAACGCTTCGAGGCCGAAGCCGTTCTCAATGATGCCGAAGCCTGCCAGATCACCCATATCACCGTGTCGGACCGCATGATGCAGGACCTCCTCACGGTGGAAGAATGGCGTTCCGATATCCTGCCGAACGCCCAGAGCCGCCTGGCCGCTTACCAATGCATCCTGCTGGCGGGGCACAAGCTCAACCCGCGTACAGTGGGTCGCAGCTTGGATGTGGGCGCGCGCCTGTTCGCAAGCTACGGCATGCCGGAAACATCCAGCTTCATCGCCGCCTCGCTCATCACGCCAGAATTCCGTGGAGGCCTCAAACTCATGGAGGGCTACACAGCCCATATCGTCGGCCCGGACGAATCTGGCTTTGGCCGTTTAGCGGTCCAGGGCCCGGGGGTCTTCGATGGCTACCTCAACGCTTCCACGGCCTTCACGGTGGACCACTACTTCATCACGGGGGATGTGGCCGCTCTCTATGATGGCTGCATCTACGTGCGCAACCGTACGGCGAATATGTTCGAAAGCGCGGGCGAGATGGTCTACCCCGAAGAGATCGCTGACGTTCTGCGCCACGTGCCAGGGGTCAGCGGCGCTCACGTATTCGCCGTGCCGGACCCGCGCAAAGGACGTCGGCCGGTGGCCATCGTAGAGCGGGATGACCCTACGCTTACACCTGAGCGAGTGGAAGAGACAGCTGCTCTCTGGATGGGCGAAAAAAGCCAGCTTGACGGTGTGGTCGTGGTGGATCACTTGCCTCGCACCGAGGACGGCAAAGTCAACCGTATCCGTACGGAAGAGATGTTCAAGAACCGCCTGCAAGTAGCTCGGGTCGTGTTGCATCACATCCGCATCCCGTTCAAGCAACCTCTGAAAACAGCCTTGGGCACCTTGAATGAACGAGATTCGGTCATCGTAGAAGTGGTGGATGCGCTGGGCCGCCGGGGGCTGGGTGAATGCGTAGCCTTCGGCGAAGGTTACGGGCTTGAGGAAACGCTCCCTGAAGATGTGGCCTGGATGCGCAATGTGCTGGTTCCGGCCATCAAGGGCCGTGTCTTCCTGCACCCGCGCGAAGCGGCAGAACTGGCGTCTACACTGCCAGGAGTGGAGTCGCACCCCATGGCATCCAGCGCTGTTGATAACGCCTTGTGGGATCTGTACGGTCAAGCCACTGAACGGCCACTATGGCAACTGATCGGCGAAGAGTATCGTCAGATCTGGGCAGATGCTGGTCGTATGAATGATTACGCAAAGCTGCCGGTGGTGGCCGAGGTCTCCGGCAATGAAGCTCTCGTGGCTTCGGGAGCCATCATCGGGCTGGCGCCCACGCCCGTCATGATGGAGAACGCGAATGCAGCGGTCTCGGCAGGCTACCGACGCCTCAAGATGAAGATCGCTCCAGGCGTGGGCTTCGCCACCGCGGAGGCTATTCGCCGAGCATTCCCGAACCTGCTCATCACCCTTGATGCGAATCGCAGTTTCACCGACGACACCTTCGCTGAGCTGAAGGCTTACGATGGATTGAATATCGGCTGGATCGAAGAGCCCTTTGATGTTTCCGGCGGCTCCAATGCCGTGCGGCGCGATCCGTTGCTGAAGATGCAATCCATGCAACCGTATATGGCCACGCCCGTGTGCGCAGACGAATCCTATGCCAACGTGGCTCAGGCCGAACGAGTCCTGCAATTCCCCGACATCCGCTGCATCTCCGTGAAGGCACCGAAGCTGGGCAGCATCGGAGAGACATTACGATTCATCGCTCGGGCGAAGATGGCAGGGCGCGTCGTATGGATGGGCGGCATGTACGACACAGGCATTGCGCGGCGGGTGGCTGCGGCATTCGAAACGCTGCCGGATATGGTGTTCCCGGGAGACATCGGTGCCCTTTCCCGCTTCTTCGATGTAGATGTCACGTTTCCTGCTTACACGGTCGAAGGTGGCTTAGTGCGGCTGAACCCGACAGGCTTCGATTACGGTATCGGTTGTACGCTGAACGAAGAGGCGCTGGCCTTGGTGAAGGTGGACCAGTTGGTTCTGTAGCAGGGCCACAAGGGAGGCATCATGCGATTCATCTCATGGAATGTGAACGGGATCCGTGCCGTGCTCAAGAAGGATTTTCTTGAGATCTTTGCTCAGTTCGGTGCTGATATCTTTGCCCTTCAAGAGACGAAATGCCAGCCAGGCCAGGTAGCGTTGACGTTGCCCGGGTATCACCAGTTCTATAGCTACGCTGAGCGGCGTGGCTACTCTGGCACGGCGCTCTTCACCCGCGACGAACCGATCCAGGTGCTTCATGGCTTGGGAAATGCCTATCTCGACACAGAAGGACGCATCCTGGCAGCAGAATTCGACACCTTCTGGTTCGTGAACGTCTACACACCCAATTCCCAGAATGAGCTGGCGCGCATCGACCATCGCATGCAATGGGACGATGCCTTCCGTGAGTTCTGTCAGGGGCTTGAAGAAGGGGTCATCCCAGCAAACGTGCCCGTGAGCCGCGCTGTTCGCTCAGAGACCAGCGAAGAGAGCAGCCCCTCTACGGCAGATGAGGCCGAAGCTCAGGCATTCCTCGCGTGGCTGGAGGCAAAAGATACCGATGTCGCCATGGATGCGCTGCCGAAAACGGGCGAAGGTGAGCGCACTACACCGAAGCCGGTAGTGATGTGCGGAGATTTCAACGTGGCTCATCAGGATATCGACCTCAAGAACCCCGAGCCGAACCGCGGTGTGAGTGGCTTCTCCGACGAAGAGCGGGGCAAGATGGATGCTCTACAAGGAGCCGGGTTCGTTGATACCTTCCGCTATCTGCATCCTGATTTGGCTGGTGTCTACACTTGGTGGAGCTATCTGCGCCGGGCGCGACGCACGAATGCCGGGTGGCGCATCGACTACTTCCTCGTGAGCGAATCCCTGAAAGACAGGATAGAAGCCGCCTCTATCTATGATGATGTCGAAGGTAGCGACCACTGTCCCATTGGCTTGGAGATGGATCTGTAGGGGGGACCGACCTTGGTCGACCCCCCCTACGAAAGAGTGCAACGAACCCCCGCGTAGGGGTCGATCATGATCGACCCAGGGCCGATTTCAATCGGCCCCTACAAGTGATGCGTCAGATTGCCCGTAGGGGCAGATCACTTATGGTACGGTTCGCCGCGCTGGATCTTGAACGCACGATAGAGTTGCTCCAAGAGCACCACACGAGCTAGATTGTGTGGTAGCGTGATGCGCCCGAACGACCAGCGGTTATCAGCGCGCTCACGCACAGCTTTCGACACGCCGCAAGACCCGCCAATGACGAACGCGATGTCATTCACACCTTCTAGCGGAAGGTTTTCAAGGGCATTCGCCATACCGGGACTCGTTGCTTCCTTGCCATTGATATCGAGCAGGATGACGTGTTCTCCCGGCTGCAGCGCTCGCAAGACAGCCTCCCCTTCGCGAAGCACTGCCGCCTCTTCGCCGCCTGCCCGTGCGGGGTCCACATCCGCCAGCTCCACGACGGAAACCTCCGCATAGGGCCTGAGCCGCTTCAAGTACTCCGCGCAGGCATCCTTCCAGAAGCGCTCTTTGAGCTGGCCGATAGCTATCACGCGCAGATGGAGCACTGGCGCCTCCTAGCGGATGATCCGTTGGGTCATGAATGCATTCGCTGCTTCTTCCACAGCATCATCTAGCGGCTGTAGCTCTACGGGGGCGCTTTCTGTGCGGGCTGCCCAGCGCTTGAGTGCGCGCTCGAGCAACCAGTCAGCCACTTGGGGGCTCTTTGCCAACAGCGGACCATGCAGATACGTGCCCACCACATTCTGATACAGGATGCCGTCTACGCCTTGGCCGGGCCCTGTCTCATCTGTGTTGCCGCGGCCTGTGTGGGAGATGACTCGTCCGAAAGAAGTCGCGTCGCTATCCAGAACCGTGCGCCCAGCATGGTTCTCGTAGCCGATGACGGGTAACACAGCCAGAGGCGAGTCCAGGGCGATGTTGTCTACCAACCGATCAGCCGATGTGCCGGGTCGTCGCGTTTCCATGGGCAAGATGGCAAGCCCCGGCACTTCTTCGCCATCAAGAAGCCATGTGCGTCCGAGCATCTGGTAGCCGCCACAGATGGCCAACACCGGACCGCCTGCATCTATGTAGGCAGCCAGCTCATCGCGGACGTTCCCCAGCACCTCGCTGGCCAGCCGCTGCTCCCTATCCGGAGACCCGCCGATGAACACGAGGTCGGCATCGTCCAGCTCCAGAGGCTCACCATAGCAGACCCTGTGCACCTCCACGGGGATGTCACGCCAGCGAAGGCGGTTCGCTAAGATGCGCACGTTGCCACCGTCGCCGTAGAGGTTCAGCAGGTCAGGCAGCACATGGACAATGCGCACGGGAGCAGAAGACGGAGGTGTGCAAGGCTCAGCCGGAGCAATCCTATTCACACACGCGTCGGCGATCTCGGCTGCATCAGCTGCTTCGTCATTCGCATGGACATCGTGGGTATCGTGAGTCTGAGAAGAGGAACCCTTCGCATCCGCGAGCTGATCGAGAGCGGCATGAACGGGTGGAAGCGCAGTGTAGTTCGCAATGGCGTAGACAGACGTCCCTGGTCCCATCTTCGTCTCGTCCTGTAGGTAGGCGAACATATCCTGGATCCCGTCGACTAATCGTGCGTGCACCCCCGCGTGCTTCAGGCGCACTTGGAGGTCGTTCTTGCGAGTGCCGCCAGCGAAGACGGCTTGGATGTTCGGCTGAGAGAGCAACTCTTCGAAATCAATGTCCCAGATCCACGAGATATCGCGACCGTCCACGTCTCTATCGTTGATGAAGAATGCCACTGCGCGCGGCCCCTGATCGGCACCTACGATGCGCAGATTCTGATTGAAGCCAGTGGGGTTCTTCGCCAAGTTCAGCAACACACGGCGCCCATTCACGGTGTATTCCTGCAAGCGCCCATTCTTCGGATCGAAAGCGTTCACAGCTGCTTGTACCACCTTCGGTGGGCAATCTGCTTGCACTGCGGCGACGAATACAGCCAGCAGGTTATAGACCATATAGCTGCCGGAGAGCTTGGTGGAGAGCTGCGATGTATGCCCGGTTTCTCTATCGAAGATATCGAAGGTGAGGCCATGAGAGTGCAAGCACACATCCATTCCAGCGAAGGTCAACGGAGGTCGCGTGAATCCGCAGGTAGGGCACTCGTATGCACCCAGCTGCCCATACTGACGATACCCATAGGCCAGCATAGAGCAGCAGCTCTGGCACATGGTGGCGTCTGCCACCAGATTCTGCTCCAGGTTCATACAGCCGTCCACGCCGAAGGAGATAGATGCCGGAGACGCTGCCCGAGCCGGTTCAGCAGCAGCGCGTCGCGCAATGGTTTCGCAAAGAGGGTCGTCCGCGTTGTATATGAGCGTCGTGTCCGGCGACCCGGCCAGACCAGCCACGATAGCATCCTGGATGCGGTCTATCTCACCGCAGCGGTCCAGCTGATCACGGAAGAGGTTCAGCAATACCAGATAGCTAGGACGCAAGTCTGGGAGCACTTTCGCTGACCACAGCTCATCACACTCAATGACCCCCCAGTCCGCACCCCGGGTGTGCAGCAGCGCTGAAGCTACGCCGCTCTTGAGATTCGCGCCGGTTCTGTTGCAGACCACGCTTCGGCCAGCCCGTTCCAGCACGTCAGCGATCAGATTCGTTACCGTGGTCTTGCCATTGGTGCCCACCACCACGAATGAGCCGTCATGGATGCGGTCGCGCAGTTCGCAGATCAGCCGGGGGTCTAGCTTGAGACCTACGATGCCCGGCAGGTTCGCTGCAGGACGACGTGCAAGGGTGCGCAATCCCCAGGTGAGAACTGCGCTTGCAGCCTGGGCCACCTGTGCTCGAACGCTCATCGCAACCTCCGACGCTTTCGTCAAATGGGATTTCCTCACTGACAAGTATACAGTTCGCTAGAATGGCTCACCAAGAGAGCAAGGAGCGTCCGTGGACATCGCACAACTGACATCGGTAACCATCTTCGTTGTAGCCCTCGGGATCATCATATCCGAGAAGATCCATCGCGCGGTGGTGGCCTTAGCAGGTGCTGTGTTGGTCATGATGCTGGGGATCATGCCCTTCGAAGAAGCCGTCGGCCACATCGATTTCAATACCCTCGGCGTCCTCTTTGGAATGATGCTCTTCGTGGGCGTGGTAAAGCTCTCTGGGCTGTTCGAGTATTTGGCGGTCAAGTGCGCGCATATTGCGAAGGGGCAGCCCTGGCGCATCATGCTGATCTTCGTGCTGCTAACGGCGGTGCTGTCTGCGTTCTTGGATAACGTGACCACTGTGCTGCTGATCGGACCGATGACCCTTAACATCTGCAAGCTGCTCAAGGTGGATCCGGTGCCCTACTTCTTGACTGAGATCATGGCGTCGAATATCGGCGGCACAGCTACGCTCATCGGTGATCCGCCGAATATCATGATCGGCTCTGCCGCGGGCTACGGATTCTTGGATTTCATCCTGATGGACACCCCGGCGGTCATCGTCATCCTAGCGGTCATTTGCGTGGTGTTCTATTTCCTCTATGGCCGGAAGATGACAGCGCCCCAATCTGAGATAGATGGCGTGCTCGAACTGCGTCCCGCAGATTACATCAAGGATCACCGGTTGCTGCGCATCTCCGTAGTGATGATCTGCTTTGTGGTCGTCGGCTTCATGTTCCATGGTGCGCTGGGTTGGGAATCCAGCGTGATCGCTCTGGGTGCAGCCGGGC
This sequence comes from uncultured Eggerthellaceae bacterium, assembly GCA_910588205.1. Lineage (GTDB taxonomy): Bacteria > Actinomycetota > Coriobacteriia > Coriobacteriales > Eggerthellaceae > MGBC163016. The sequence goes on along the minus strand of CAJUQK010000040.1, from coordinate 4,053 downwards.
TCATCCTACTGCTCTCGCGCGCCCAGATCGACCATGCTTTAGCCCAGGTGGAATGGACCACCCTGATGTTCTTCGCCGGACTCTTCATCATCGTGGGAGCCATGACTGCCACCGGTGTCATTGACATGCTGGCTTCTTGGCTGGTGGATATCACGGGCGGCAACGTGTTCCTCACCATGTTGGTGCTGGTGTTCGGTTCCGCCATCGTCTCTGCATTCTTGGACAATATCCCGTTCGTGGCAACCATGATCCCCATCCTGGCTTCGATGCAGGCAACGGGTATGGACGTGACGCCCCTGTGGTGGGCGGTTTCCCTAGGCGCATGCTTGGGTGGTAATGGTTCGCTGATCGGGGCCTCGGCGAATGTGGTGCTGTCGGACATCTCACGGAAGAACGGGCACACCATCACGTTCATCCAATATCTCAAGGTGGGATTCCCCATCATGATGCTGACCACGATCATAGCGGCCGTATACCTGGTATTGCGTTTCCCGCCCGTTTAGATCAAGGCGAAAACAGGTCAGCTACACCTCGTGCATGAACCGGAATACGTCTTCTCGCTGGATGATCACCTGACAGCCCAGCTCTTCGCCCGCCTTCGCGAGCCGTTCCTGCACCTCATTGAAGGGTACGGCATCAACATTCAGAGTTATCAGCATGGTCATGGAGAACAATTCCTCTTGACCGAGGATGGTCTGATTGATGTCATCGATGTTCGCCTGGCACTCCGTGAGCACGGTTGCCACTGCTGCCACGATGCCGGTGCGATCTTTGCCAAGCACTGATACGACGCATTTCATAGAGAGGATCCTTTCTGACCGAATGATGAATCGGGCTGGAACTGTATATCCAACTTAAGGCTATCCGCGCAGGATGAGCGAGAGCGCCTCGTTACGCGTGGCGTGCCGCCGCTCGAAGATGCCACGCACGGCGCTGGTGACCGTCTTGCTGCCCGGCTTCTTCACGCCGCGCATGCTCATGCAGAGGTGCTCTGCCTCAAGCACCACCAACACGCCTTCTGGCTGCAGCTCTTCTACCAACGTATCGGCTACCTGAGAGGTCAGACGCTCCTGCACTTGCGGGCGCTTCGCGAAAGCGTCCAATAGTCGCGCCAGCTTCGACAGCCCGCAAATACGGCCATCCTGGCCGGGAATGTACGCGATGTGCGCATGACCGAAGAAGGGAACCAGATGATGTTCGCACATGGAGTAGAACGGAATGCCCCGCTCGAGCACCATTTCCTGATGACCTTCGTCGAAGAGCGTCTCAAAGTGCCGACGCGGGTCCTCTGTCATGCCGGAGAATACCTCTTCGTACATGCGCGCTACTCGAGCAGGTGTCTTCAACAGCCCTTCGCGAGCCGGATCTTCGCCGATACCCTCCAGGATCAGGCGAACGCCCTCTTCGATCTTCGCCAGGTCCATGGGGTGTTCTTTCTGTGAACCGGCTTCATTGTTACCGTTGGTCATGGGGGTTCCTTTCTGTTGGAATAAGGATAGCATGCAGACATGCATCTTGCGCGCGCCCTTCCCCTTCGATATACTGGCTGAACGCCGTTTTCGCGCGGCGCGCACGTTTAGCCAACGTGGCTCAGTTGGTAGAGCAACGCACTCGTAATGCGTAGGTCAGCGGTTCGAGTCCGCTCGTTGGCTCCAGAGTTTCTGCAGGCCAGGGGCATATTTCGCTTCTGGCCTGTTCTATATCTCAGGATTGCGAAAGCACAAAGCGCGGAGGAAGCCAACGGAAGGAAGCACCATGCTGGACAAGAAAGCGCTGCGGGATCTTAGTTACGGTCTGTACATCATCACCGCTATCACCAAGGATGGCCGGAATGTAGGCTGCATCGCGAACACGTTCCAGCAAGTAGCTTCTGAACCGCTTACGGTCAGCGTTTCGCTCAACAAAGAAAATGCAACCACCCAGGCCATCCTTGAGACAGGCAAGTTCGCTGCCAGTGTGCTGAGCGAAGAGGCCACCATGGATCTGATCGGCCCCTTCGGCTTCAAAAGCTCTAACGATGTGGATAAGTTCGCCGAAGTCGAGCATCGGCTCTGTGAGACAGGGGTTCCCTTCGTAACCAGCGGATGCCTCGCATCGTTCAGTGCAGAGGTGCATGATCAGGTAGACGTAGGCTCGCACATCCTCTTCGTAGGGCCTGTGGCAGAGGCAGAGAAGTTGGCGAAGGGTACGCCCATGACCTACGCCTACTACCATGAGGTGCTGCGCGGCAAGACGCCGCCAAAAGCCGTGTCATATATTGAAGAGACCTCAGAGCCAGCCGATCAGCCGAAAGCCGCTAAGGCGAACATGAGCGAAGGGGCTGCTGAAGAGGGCGCTGTGCCGAAATACGGCTGGCGCTGCAAGCTGTGCGGCTATATTGAGATGATGGACGAACTGCCGGATGACTATGCCTGCCCCATCTGCGGTGTGGGTAAGGATATGTTCGAACGCATAGAGCTGTAAGGAAGAATCATGTGCCTTGCTATACCTGCGAAGATCACCCAGCTTGAAGACGGCGGCCTCGCTACGGCGGATATCTTGGGGGTAACGCGTCAGATCTCCATTGACCTCACACCTCAGGCTGTGGAAGGCAGTTACGTACTCGTCCACGCGGGATTCGCCATTGAAGTAGTGGATGAGCAGTTCGCTCAAGAGACCATCGATCTGATCCGACAATTCCCGGAGTTGGCAGGCGAAGACTTGCCTTCGGCGCCGACGGAGGTTGCTCAGTGACAGCCACTGACTCAGCAGCAACGCCGGATACACTGCGTGAAGAGTTAGCCGCCTTCAAAGATCCGGCCTTAGCTCGCGGGCTAGCTCAGTCCATTCGTGCGCTAACGCCTACCAAGTCTGATAATGCTCCCATTACGCTCATGGAAGTCTGCGGTACGCATACCGTCTCTATCGCACGCAATGGCATCCGTTCGCTCATGCCAGACAACGTGCGGTTGGCTTCCGGCCCCGGTTGTCCGGTATGCGTCACCTCCAACCACGACATTGACAAGGTGATCGCCCTAGCGAAGGTTCCGGGCGTGATCATCGCCACCTTCGGCGACATGACGCGTGTCCCTGGCTCCAGCTCTAGCTTGCTTGCTGAGCAGGCTGCTGGAGCCGATGTGCGCATCGTCTATTCTCCCCTGGACGCTCTTGCCATTGCTCGGGAGAACCCCGAGCGAGAGGTGGTGTTCGTGGGCGTGGGGTTCGAAACCACAACCCCACTGGTAGCCCGGGCTATTCAGCGGGCTCAGAATGAGGGACTGCCGAATTTCAGCGTCTTCGCCGCCCACAAGAACATGCCGGGAGCCCTTGAAGTCATCGTGAATGATCCTGAGCTTTCCGTGGACGCCCTGATCCTGCCAGGGCATGTGAGCACCATCATCGGTGTAGAACCGTATCAGTTCCTGGCCGAACGCTACAAGATCCCGGGAGTGATCACTGGGTTCGAACCCAACGATATCCTCCAAGGCATCGCCATGATCATGCGGCAGCTCCATGAGGGCCGGGCTGAGATCGAGATAGCCTACGCTCGGGGTGTTATGGCGAAGGGCAATCCGGTTGCGCTTGCGGCTATCGATGAGGTCTTCCGCACTTCCGATGCCACCTGGCGTGGTATCGGGGTCATTCCGGGAAGCGGCTATGAGATCAGGGAAGAATACGCCGACTTCGATGCGATGCGCCGGTTTGCGCCTGCGGTGGAAGAAACCGTCGAACATGCTGGATGCCAGTGCGGAAACGTGCTCCGCGGTGTGCTGCGGCCCGACGAATGCCCCTTGTTCCGGAAGGTGTGCACGCCAGAGAATCCTGTGGGGCCCTGTATGGTGTCGGGCGAAGGATCCTGCGCTGCTTATTTTCGCTATCTCTAAAAGCGCGCTCTCTCTTCTTCTGGCAGCTTGTAACCGGCCGTCTGGGCGTGCCTGTTTGTAGGAGCGGCTGGGGCAAAAGTGGCCCTCATAGGGGCGAGGATCGCCTGTCAGGCTAACTCTACCGCTCGTCATCCAAACCTGTTATTCGGCCTCAGCGCACCTGGGGGCGTGCGCATCTGAGGGGGTGGGT
>CAJUQK010000039.1 GCA_910588205.1 uncultured Eggerthellaceae bacterium | reverse complement strand
TTCTCACGACTTCTGGCGAAAGTAGCATAAGGTGCATTCACCGCTTGAAACCGCCACGCCTTGTTGAACTCGCAACGCTTAGGGTGCTCTTCTACCGTCCTCTATGGGCCAGCAAAAAGGAAGGAGCCTCGAGAGGCTCCTTCCTGGCGTAGCTGCGCTTTCCACTGGCGCTTCGACCGATTTCGGTCATATTTTGTGGGCCCGTGGGCTCCGTGCCCGCAGGCAAAGCCGTTGTAGTGGGGCTTCTGGGCAAGCGTGGCCTCTTCGGCTGACTGCTTCCAGACGGTGTTGCCCTTGCCGCGGCACGCCCGCTTCTTCTTCGCCATGAACCTCACCTCCTTCATACCTTCGAGTGCGATCAGTCTGAGACTATCATATATTGGAAGAGTTAGAGAAGCGCTCTCTTTGTCATCAAAGAGCTGACGAAGCTATGCGGTGCTGGTCTCTGGAATCTCCTTTCTGAGAAGATGTGGGTCCTATAGCATGGATAAGATGCGATCGAAGCAAGTGCGCAGAAAGGACGAGCAATCTATGATGAAGAAGGTGCTGAAGGGGATAGGCATTGCAGCGGCGGCGGTCGTAGCCGTTGTGGTCATCTATATTGCCTACGTCATGCTGACCTATTACCGGCTTGATGATGCTCTGCCGCTCGAACAAGCGCAGCCGAATGCGTCAGTTTCGTTGCCTGATGCCATAGACACAGCGGTTTCGCCGGAGCTTACCGTGGTCACATCCAATCTGGGATTTGGCGCCTATGGTCCTGATTTCGACTTCTTCATGGATGGGGGAACGGGGTCAGTTGCCGAGAGCGCTGAGACAGTAACGGCCAATATCAACGGCTTAGCTGAGGCTATTGCCAAGGAAGATCCTAACTTCATCCTGTTCCAGGAAGTGGACATTGATGGTACGCGCAGCCATCACGTGGATGAGTGGGCGCTGCTGCGTTCTGATCTTGCAGGGTACGCTTCAGCATTCGCACAGAACTACGATTCGCCCTATCTGGCATGGCCGCCCTATGCGCCCCATGGTGCCAACAAGGCAGGCATGGTCACGTTCTCGAACTACCAGATAGCGGATAGCCTGCGTCGAAGCCTTCCCATATCAGAGGGTATGGGCAAGTTCCTCGACCTGGATCGTTGCTATACCCTGTGTCGCGTGCATACGGTAGCTAACGGCGAAGCGGGGCCGGATCTTGTGCTGTTCAACGTGCATCTGTCTGCCTATGGCGCTGATGCATCCATCATGGAAGCTCAGCGTGCCATGTTGTTCGAAGATATGCAGCGCGAGCGTGATGCAGGGAACTATGTCGTGGTGGGTGGCGATTTCAATCACGACATGCTGGGCGTATCGAACGAAGTGTACGGAAACCAGACGGCCACCGAGGCTAGCTGGGCGAAGCCCTTCGATTTCGAGAGCGTACCAGACGGGTTCGTCGTAGTGCCTAAGGTGCAGCTTGAAAGCGGCGTGTTCGACTCAGCGGCCACTTGTCGTGATGCGGGGCGCCCCTATGACGGCACGAACGACCGCTGGGTGATGGACGGGTTCATCTATTCGGATAATGTGGAGGTCGTGTACTGCCAAACGCTCGATCTGGATTTCGCCTACTCCGATCACAACCCCGTTGTGCTGACGTTCAGATTGAGCTGAATTGTAGCTTGCACGCAGGGCAGATGGGCCAACGCTCGGTGGGTTGTCACGCTCAGATCACATATTCGAACATGTCAAGATCCACGGTGCCCAAGTCGTCATAGAAGATGGGATGGGCCCCGTGGTTCACGAACCCCAGCTTCTCGTACAGGCCATGGGAGCGGATGTTGTCCACGAAGGTGTCCAGCTGAAGCGACCTCAGACCGTCTTCCTGCGCTGCCTCTATGGCAGCGGTCATGAGTCGAGAGGCGAATCCGCGGCCATGATAGGCCGGAAGCGTTGCTACGGAATGCACGATGCCTATCTCCTCGAGGGGAGCATCCACCACCCAGGACACCCTCTCATATCCCGGGGCACGCGTATGATCCACCACGAGTGCACAGGCGATACGGTCATCTTCTGCAATGCCCATGAAGAGGTGGTTGTGTTCTACAGATGTGCGCAGGAACGCATGGGAAGGGTGCTGGTCATGCTTCCAGAGGATATCGAAGTCAGTTCCCTGCATCTCGTCGATCATCGTCGTATAGAACGCCAAGACTGCGTCCATATCCGCAGTCGTGGCTCTACGAATGGTCAGCTCATCCATGAAGCGCTCCTTCGAAGGCATCAAGAAGATTTGGGCAAGTATAGTCAAAGCCGTGATGTTAGAAGAATAAAGCGGCGCAGATGGTTCCCTCGAGCTCCCATTTGTCTCTAGGCATTTTTTTGATTCGGGTCGAACACGTTCGACCCCTACGCGGGAGGATGTGCGCCGGTCAATACACCCCTTCTGCTCCTCTTCGGCGGCGCTTAACTATCTCCGCTGCTTACGCAGCGGGGTTGAGGGTTGTGACCTGTGCACACCTGCAGGGTTTTCCGAGTTGTTGCGCCGGGCCGAGCCAGCTCGGCCCCTACGAGAGGTGCTGGTGTGATGTTCCGGGGTGTGACGTTCGGGCCGAGCCAGCTCGGCCCCTACGAGGAACCTGCATCCGATTCCCGTAGGGGCTGATCTGGATCAGCCCCCTGTGGCACCCGAGGTAACCCCCTACGTCAGGTTACCCGGCTGGTGCCGCAATGAACATGTTGCGCGTGGTCTCCGCGCAACGCAACCCGTCCAACCTGGTCACGTTCTTCGGAATGATGCGTTGGGCCGAGCCAGCTCGGCCCCTACAGGGCTCTCACGTCCGGTTGTTGTGGGGTTGAGCCTAGCACCTGATGACCTTCCCTTCCCATTCGATTTCGGCTACATTGGAATCGCCCTTTCGGTGGGATCAAGGCTACGGAGGTGGAGAGGCAGGTGATCATCCCCAGCATGGTGCAAGGTGATTTCGATAGGACGACGCCCTCCCGGGATGTCATGGCTCCCAACATCCCTGATGCATTGACGGCGGGAACGCTGGACGCGCTCATGGCTGATGGCGAAGTGGAGGTCACGGGCCTTGCATGCGCAGGGGAGACAGCGATCCATGCCTCCTTCCAGGAACTTGAGGTGGAGGGTGCCAAATTCAGCCATTGCTGCTTTGCGGCAAGCGATCTTTCCCGATCCATCTTCCGGGATGTCATCTTCGAGGATTGTGACCTGTCCAACGTGGTCATGGATCAGGTGGGGTTCACGCGCTGCTCTTTCGTGGGCTGCAAGCTGACCGGTGCCTCTTTTGCTGAGGCCTCGTTCGAGGACGTGACCTTCAAGCACTGCCCTCTGAGCTTCAGCGCCTTCACGGGTAGCCGTTGGAGGCACGTCAGCGTTCTCGGGTGTGACTTCACCGGGGCGGATATGGCTGAGGTGAACCAGCGTTTCGTGCGCGTATCCGAATGCCGCTTCATCGAGACGAACTTCTTCCGCACGGCTTTGGCGGGCATGGACTTCACCGCATCAGTTCTGGAGAACGTCTCATTCTCTGACTCCATGACCGAGTTCTACGGAACGAAGCTGAGCGTCTATCAAGCCGCTTCACTCGCGCGACTTCTGGGTGTGATCGTAGAGGAATAGCTTGGTCTGAGCAGAGTGATATCAGGTGTGCTCGGGCTCCTGCGGCTCATCTTTCGTCTCCCAGGAATGCGGAACGGGCACGAGGGAACCTAGAGCGGCGGCAACCAGGAGAACGAAGGCGCCGTCCAGAGGAAAGACCAGGAAGAGCAGGAGCACTGTCATGATCGGCTGGCGCATGACGGCACCCATGAGGGCCCCCGTGACCGCGCAGAGGGAGAAGCCCGGATCTGCACCCGTGAGCAGCGCAAGGCCATAGCCAAGGGAAACGCCTGCGAAGATGAGAGGGAAGAAGTGGCCGCCGCGCCAGCCCATATTCAAGCAAAATTGGGTTGTGAACACTTTCGCCACTCCCGTAAGGAGGAGGATCCCAGCCCCGTAGGTGGTCCACGTTCCTGCGAGCTGTTCGGACTGGGTCTCTCCGGCGAAGAGCGCGAACGGCAACCCTATGCCGATGGCCCCCAGAGCAACTCCCGCGATCACCGGCTTGATCACGAGGTGACCGCTTAGCTTCTCCGAGAGGAACCGTGCTGTGGCACCAAAGGGGAAGAAGAGCCATCCGGCCACGGTTCCTATGAGGGCGAACGGAATGCCCCAGGCGAGCTCCCGGACCCCGAGGGTGAGATGCTCGAACCGAGGCAGGCCGCCATTGGCACCGAACAGATGCCCCAACAGCATCATGGTGCCCAGCGCACCTGCAACCGCTAGGAGGTACACGGCGATCTTGGCTCCTTTGGGTACGCCAAGGCGAACCTCGCTCACTGAGCGAACACTGCCGGACTCATCAGCGGCTCCCACAAGCGGCACGGCCATCCCGAACAGAGGTGCTGTGAAGATGGCCGAGATGACGGCCGCTGTGCCCGCTTCGGCAAGTTCACGCATCTCAGAACCCACGAAGCGCAGTCGGTCTCCCACCCAGGTGCAGAGGCCTGCAATGACCCCGGTCAGCCCTGCTTCGGGACCGATGGACCCTCCGAACAGCAACGGCAGCAATGCGCCGAAGAAAGACGCGCCCAAATGATCGTAGTCGTAGCGGCCGCTCTTCTTCACCTGGGCCATGACGGTGTTCATATCAGCGGGGTAGGGGCCAAAGCGTTTCGCGAAGAGTCCGATGCAAAGACCGCCGAGGGTGCAGAAGACAAGGGGATAGACCACGGCTGGAAGGCCGAGTGCGGCGAGGGTTCGGGGTGCCACCTCCCAGAGAAGGGTGATCCCCACATTCATCAGGAAAAAGAACGTCCAGGCGAACGCTCCGGCGAATGCGCCGAAAGCGAAGGTCATGATGATGAAGAGCAGGCGCTTTCCCATGGGTTCCTCTCCCGGTGGACCGCTGAGCCACGGGGCACATCCTACCATGCTTGAAGGGGAGGACCCGGGAGCGAGGAAGCGGCTCGCGCTGCCGGGTCCAAGGAGCAGGGATCTGGGTCAGGGGGCCTCCTCAAGATGTTGATCTTGGCGGTTCCGTTCGATGGCCACGATGGTTTGGGCTGCCACGGAGGTGATGAGGGGCATGCTGGCTTTATCCAGATCCCCATCGGCACAGTCGATGGAGACCACCCCTAGGATACGTCCTTTCATGCCGAGGGGTAGATGCTTCTCTGGATCATCGGGGGCCTCTGAGGTCCCGTGACCTGTGGGGCAATGCTGTTCATAGCATTGCCCTGCGGCAGGGGACCGTTCGGCATCGGGCTGCCCTAGGCTGATGGTCACTGTGCGTCTCAGGGTCCTTGCGAGAAAAGCTTGAGCAACTTCGCATGCTTCTTGGGGTGTGGCGCTCTCAAGCAGTCCGATGCTCAATTGATTCAGGCGGCTAAGAGCTGCTTCGGTGCGTTCGGCTGCTTGGACTTGACGGCTCATGCGGTGGGTGATCACTCCCATGATGAGCGATATCACCAAGAAGAGGCCCAATGCTACGAGGTCTGTATGGCTGAGCACCTTCAATGCGAAGACGGGTTCGGTGAACAGTAGATCGTAGGAGAGTAGATAGCCAATGCCCAAGGCGGCGCCCCAGACCCCAGAATCGGTTTCCAGGCTTGCGATGAGCACTCCAAGCACGAAGACGGGGAACACCACCAGAGTGCTCACCCCTATCAAAGACAATCCCCACACGGCAGCCAAGCCCGTTGCATAGAGGATGACGAACACGATGATGTTGCGCATGATGAGCTGGGCTTTGACAGAGGCCCACGCTCTGCGGATTCGGGCATTATCGGTCACGATGCATTCCTCTCCTGATCAGGGACAGCAACGTTCCTATGCCAAGGAACAAAGGGATGATCTCAAGACGGCCCAACAGCATTCCGGCAGATCCGATGAGCAGTGGTGTTGGTGCGCTGTCAACGCCAAGGAAGCCCATGCCGATGCCGGTGCATCCAAGACAGGAGGCGAAGTCGAAGATGGCTTCCTGCAGGGTGGCGCCGCAGAGGATGAAGAGGAATGAGCCGATGACGAGGATCAGGAGATACAACATGACGAACGTCTGGGCTTCGCTTATGTCCTTGTCAGTGAGCAGGGTGCGCTTGCCGAAGCGATCGATCCTCATGCTGGTCACATGGCGTTTGTTGCCGTAATGCTTGCGAGCGTTGTAGGCGAGGCCAAGCGATGCAACGGCAACGCGATAGATCTTGATGCCGCCAGATGTGGACCCGGCTTCAGCACCGCAGAGCATGAGCAGGATGAACAGGAAGGGGAGTGCCGATCCGAGGTCTTCGAAGGAAGGGATGGTCTGGAACCCGGTGGAGGTCAATATCGAGACGGTTTGGAAGAGCCCTTGGTACAGGGCCTCCCCACCGCTCTCTGAGGTGCCCTGGATGAAAAAGAACCCAGCGGTCATCAATGACATCACCATGACTATCCCGAAGTAAAGAGGGGTCTCGATATGGGTCAAGAATGCCTTGAGCTTTCCGCGAAGAAGCAGGAATAGCAGGAGGAAATTCGTGCCACCGGCAAGCATCAACAGGATGGTTATGGCTTCTATGGCAGGGCTGTTCCAATAGGCGATGCTTTGGCTGTGGGTTGCGAACCCGCCGGTGGGCACGGCGCACATGGATATGTTGATGGCATCGAACGGAGTCATGCCAGCCCAGCAGTAGGCAACGGCTCCGCCGATGATGAGGCCATTGTAGATGAGCAGGATCATCCGGGCGGTCTTCGCCGCGCTGGGCAGAAGGTGGTCCGTATGGCCTTCGGCGTTGTAGACGCCAAGACCGCCCGTTTGCGTGACCACGCAGGTGAGGATCAGCACGAGCCCTACGCCGCCAAGATAGCATGTCAAGCTGCGATGGAACAGGAAGATGGCGGGACATTCGTCCACGTTGACAACGCTCAAGCCTGTCGTGGTTAGCCCGCTCGTAGATTCGAAGATGGCTTGATCGGGGGTGAGCAGCCCGGCTGCAACGAAGGGAACGGCGTAGGTTGCGATGGCGAAGATCCAGACGACCACCGTACAGACAGCCGCCTGTCCTCGTGAGAGCCGGGCACCTGGAGGCGGGGCGGGGATCGCAAAGCAGATGAGATACCCTAGCATAGCAGCACCTAGACCAGGGAAGATGAAACACGGCGCAAGTGACGCTTCTGCGGGATAGGCGATCAACACGACAAGGGGGATCAAGGTTGCCAACCCTACGAACATCGCAGCAACGCCCACATAGCGAGCTAGTAGGTAGAGGGGGCGGGAAGGTCTCCTGCTGGGCCCGCAAGGGCTGAAGCCGGATAAAGCGGGAAGAGTGCTTGGCCGTGTCATCGGGAGGGACCTTATCCTTTGCCTAACCGGTGCCAAGAGCTCAAGACCGAGGAAAGAGACGAAGGCGGGTCACCGAACTCTTCTGGGTCATTCATGGGGGATCTGGAGGGCGAACAGCTCTTGGAGAGGGTCGTTCCCATGGCATCGCGGATAGCTTGGGCTAATGTGGCGGTAGCGCTGATGGCTGTTGTGATGCCCAGCTGGCGGAAGATCTTGGTGTTCTCGGGGTTGGATACGATGCAGAGCTGGAGAGAGATATCCAAGAATCTCTTAGCTATCTGACAAATGGTCAGATTGTCAGCATCCAATCCGGTAAGGGCAACGATAGCGTCGAATCCTCTTATCCCCGCATCTTCCAGAACGCGACGCTGCATGCCGTTGCCCCAGATCACCGTAGCCTCATGGCGGCTAGAGAGGTACTCGCAGAAGGCGTGGTCGTCGTTGATGACCACCACGGTATCCGCTGATTCAGCAAAGGCTCCTATGAGGTAGTCGGCTCGTGACCGGCCACCCACGATAGCTACCTTCATAGGACATCCTCCATTCGCCTTAGGCTCGTGAGATGGAAGAACTCCTCTTCGCAGATGCGATGGGGGCAAATGGGAGTGATCCCCATGTCTTCAAGGATCTCGACCAGTGAGTCGTCGTCGATGAGAGGCAGCACGTGGTGGATGCCGAGTATCTCACTGGCTAGTTCGGCGATGAGGAGATTGGAGGCATCGTCGCCTGTGGCCGCTACTAGGTGAGATATGCGGTCGGCTCCGCATTCTTGCAGCATAAGCGCGCTCCTTCCGTCGCCGGTGATGGTCTCTCCGTCGAAGTCATCCCCAAGCTGATCAAAGGCGTCTTCTTGCATATCCATCACGATGACGTCGTGACCCGATGCGGAAAGAGCCAGCGCTAAAGAGGCACCGAACATGCCACAGCCTACTACCATGATCTGGGTCCTTCTTGGCATTGTCCCCTCCCCTTGAAGCGTTCGCATGTGCTTGGCAGTACGGTAGCCATACCGATCGAAGAGTGCTGAGGGAACCAATGACTGTTACTGATGCTTTTCCGAATCATTCTTAGATGGTTTTTCCTGTTGTTAGAGAAAAGTGATGGGTGCAGCGTGCTCGCGGTCCATGAACAGTTCTTTTGGTTTTCGATGGGCGAATTCGATGATCATGAAGAGACGATTGTGTTCAACTGATGATATATCTCGGGAAGCGCGTTGTGTTCAATAAGGCGATGGGATTCTTGGGGTGTGATGGGTCTTGGCGAGGGTGGTTCAGAGGATAGATCACGTTCGTCTGATTTCGGCGAATGTACTTAGTGCAGCGCTTGGCGACATCTACTAAGAACGCTCGGTAAAGTACGGTCTTAGACGTTGCTGAACTGTTACTTCACCCTTTATAATGCAGCGGATTATACCAACTTCGTCTGCTGCGAGGGGATAGGGTAGCTGCGGGTGCTCGAACAAACGAAGCTGACAACGCACAAAGCCGGGCGCGTCGCCATTTCCGTGCTGCTTACGGGTGCGCTGCTCATGCCCGCGTTCCCACTTTCCGAAGTGCTGCCCGCCTACGCCGATCCTGTGTCTTCTAATGCGGCAGTCGAAGCGTCGTCAAACCAAGAGGATCGATCTTCCACGAGTTTTCCGGTGGACCGTATCAATATGGACGTGCCGCTTGACGGTACGCTGATCGTCGCCCAGGGCCAGACGGAAAGCCCGCTCGCCACCCAACAGATCCAGCAGACGGCTCCGCAGAAGACCGAGGCGGAGAAGCAGGCCATACTGGATAGTTACCTGGCCGATGGCACCATCACCGAAGACGACCTAGACAACGAGTTCATCGTCAGCTCGCTCACGGGGTCGTACCTTGAGCAAAATGGCGATGGGGGGGGGTCGGCCTCTGGAGCAGCTGTTCCCGAGGCTGGCCCTGAAGATGCGTGTGGCAATTGCCTTGACGAGGACGGTAGCCTCTCGGGCGAAGTAGAGGAGCGTTTGGCGCAGGACGACGAAGCCGTCCAGGCTGCGCTCGAAGCCCTCGCACAAGGGCCTACCTACGAAGACGTCCTTGCCGCCGAGGAGGCGCGCAAGGCCGAAGAAGAGGCGGCCGTTCTCCATGACGAATCCCTTTCGCCCGGCGAGGTTGTCACGAAGCAGCCTTATGCCGCAAGCGATGCGAATGGGAATGGTGCTCGGCCGGACATCATCTCTGCTACGGTGAGCCTATGCGCGATGGATGAAGAGCCGGTCGCCTATGGGGCTGCCATCCGTGCCGCGCAGGCCAGCCCCGATGGAGCTGCCGCGCAGGCCAACTCGGCCGCCGCACCCCGCGGCGCTTACTCGCCCGAAGTCGTGGTGAAGAACGTCCAGTCCGTTGCTTTGTGCACCAGGACCGGAGACGTCCGCAAGGGAGCCTTCTTCATGAACAACGTGAAGAGCAACGCCCGCGATTACACGGTGCGCGTCAAGGCCTACAACATGCCGGAGTTCTACAGCCCCGTCGTCGATGTGCGTTGGGGCGGCGGCAAGGGCTACCTCACCCTTCGGCTGCCTGCTTCCATCGATGAGGAAGAGAGGCACTTCGAGGTCTTCTACACCTCGGGCGTGGATTGGGAAGGCTACGTGAAGACTGTGCAGGGCCAGCCCACGGTGAACGATGCCACCGTGAAGGCCGAGCTTGCGAACACCCCCGGCTATGTGGCCGCGCGCGAGTACGCCTATCTCAACGCCTACAAGCTGGCCCCCTTCGCCTCCTACGAGGACATCGTGAAGTCGGGCAACGCTATGCCGGCGAACAGTCCGCTGGCCACGAAGGAGATCCGCGAGATGTGGCCGGTGCACAAGGACGACGGCATGAAGGTGAGCCTGTTCGAAGGCCAAGAGCAGGACGTCGTGCGCAGCGTGGTGTGCTTCGCCGACGGCACTTCGCAGACCCTCGACCTTGACTACCTGGGCAAAGGAGCCTGCACCGCATCCTACGCGACGCAAGACACGGGCGTGCTGTACCAGCCGAACTTCTGGATCATCGGCAAGAGCGCCCAGCCCGCCATCACCCGCATGGCGTCGTTCATTCGCTCGAAGACCTGGGCATCGTGGTTCCAAAGCTACAGCGGCAACCCCCGCATGCATCGCAGCGTCCGCGACTACTTCGACAAGAACATCCGCGACAACGCCGAGGAGGTGGCGGCCAACCTCGTCACCAACATACCTGCATGGAACGCCTGCGACTCGCAGTCGTATGCGTGGAACTACATCATGCAGAACGCGGAGGCCGCCACGCCGAGCGAGGACTGGAGCTCGACGGCGCCCGAGACCAAGATGTTCAACCTGATGTTCCTCTACGCCTACTTGGAGCGCTTCATAGGCTTCGACGTCGGCGGCAACGAGACCGTGAAGGCGCGGAAGGACTCGAATGCGTTCTTGGTGATGGCGTTCCGGGGCAGCGTCATCAGGTCCGGCCTGTCGCTCTTGAGCATGACGCCCACGTTGCGGAAATCCTACATGCCCGTCTTCGCCAAGGTGGATGCGCTCTCCGAGATGGTGATCCCCAAGATGTTCTACAGCTACACGGGCCTCACGTCTTCGACGCAGCTCGTCCAGCTCGTGGTCAAGCGCACGACCGGATACGCCAGCATGGCCGAGTGGTTCAAGGACTACATGAGCTCCATCGCGTTCTACCACGAATACATGCCGCCCGAATACGAGAACGTTCCCGAAAGCGAACGGCCGCTATGGCGCGGCTGGGACCAGGCGTCTCGATATCCGGACTACCTGCTGCTGTGGCTGACGCTGGAGCCGGGCACGCAGTACTTCGCCTCCACCACGCTGCTGATAGCCTCAGGAACGACCGGCAACTACGAGGTGGGCACCCCGCTCGACGACGCGCACCGGGCCTCGTACAAGAAGCGCCTGGACAACATCTTCATCCCCGCGTCGCGCTATATGTCCACCGTGACCTCCATCGTGGGGGTCGAGCGGGTCGACTCCGTCTGCGTCGTCAGCTTCGACAACATCTTCTCCAAGTACGACTCGGGCAGGTCGATCATGGAGCGGGAAGGCACCACGGGCAAGAAGCTCACCGAGGACCCCTACCTCAAGAACTTCACCGACGTCACCGGGCGCTTCATCGCCAACGGCCAGGGCGCTGCGGCCATGACGAACAACATATCGAGGACCGACAAGAACATCTACTTCCTGGCCTACACCGCGCTTGGGTGCGCGTGGGACTACTACTGGTCGCACGAGATGGCGCACGCCATCGACAAGGAGATATTCCTGAACGGCGAGCAGCGCGGCATCACCAACAACGAGGACTATACCGACGGCTTCCTGACCCAAGGCTTCGGCGGCTGGACGTACGTGATGAACCTGACCTTCGACTGGGACCTGTCGAAGGACGTGTCATCCAACCTGAGCCGCGAGCGCATCATGTCCAAGGAGAAGATAGACGACTACTACCACAAGATGTACGAGACGTTGGACATGTTGGACTATGCTGCGTTGCAGGCGTTCCTCAGGCTGGATAAGGACGAGCAGAACGCAGTGGCGTCACAGGCGTGGTTCGACGGGCAGAACGGCACCTCGGCGATGGACACTGGTGCCACGGCCACCATCCTGCATTCGCGCAACAACGTGCTGAACGGCTATGATGGAACGACGGCCACCATGCCGGTGAACTCATCGGTGTTCAACGACGGCTCGCGTAAGTTCGAGACCGTGGAGGAAGTGTACGACAACCAGCTGTTCCTGCGCCCGGGCTTGCCCGAGTCAAGCAGCTGGACGTGGCTGTGGGCCAACTACGTCGCCGACGACCTGCGCGGCGTGTGGTGGTTCCC
>CAJUQK010000038.1:12427-13418 GCA_910588205.1 uncultured Eggerthellaceae bacterium | reverse complement strand
GTGATCTGGGAATTGTTGGCCATTCCGGACACACTTTTTGAGAATTAACCCCGAATCTTACAGGAACCGCCCCGAGGATGGCGGTGACGCCGAAGCCCGATCGGATGCCGTAATCAACGCCCAGGAGCAGCTTTCTCAAAAATAGCCAAAGCTGCCCTGCGGCCTTCGGGTTGTGAGGCATTTAGCGCAACAGTCCCAGCGTACAGGTGCCAAGTAAGGCGGATGGAGATGACGCCTGCGCAGTGTAGATACCGGCTCTTCACATCGTATCGGCTTCGCTCGCGCAAGGGCATCCGTACACCCCGCATATCTTTGGTATCTGATTCAAGAAGGGTATATGCTCGATCATCGAGACGAAAGACCATGTCCGATTCCCTCTCCTTTGTTCTATTTGTTATAGTATAGATATAACAAATAGAACAAAGGAGAGGGAGCAAAGGTGGCAGCAGCTGAGATACCGGTACTGAAGGTGTTGAATGTTACACGCGTGTTCGGGGAGAAGCGCGCACTGGATGGCGTGTCCTTGGATGTGCCCGCTGGCAGCATCTTCGGGTTCGTGGGGCCCAACGGCGCCGGCAAGACCACGCTCATCCGCTCCATCGTGGGCGTGGCGAAGCCGGATGCGGGCGATATCCGAATAGCCGGTCAGTCCGTGCTAACGGACGGCCTTGCCTGCAAGCGCCAGACCGCCTACGTGCCGGATAACCCGGACGTGTACGAATTCCTAACGGGCATGCAGTACCTGGATTACATCGCCGACATTTTCGAGGTGCCCGCCGCCCTGCAGCACGAGCGCATCCGCGCGCATGCAGAACGCCTGAGAATCGCTCAGGATCTGGGCAGCCTCATCTCCGCCTATTCCCACGGCATGCGCCAGAAGCTAGTGCTCATCGGCGCGTTTCTGCACGAACCCTTGCTCATGGTGCTGGATGAGCCGTTCGTAGGGCTCGATCCGGAGGCGTCGTTCCAGGTGAAGGGGATGCTACGCGAG
>CAJUQK010000038.1:9143-12417 GCA_910588205.1 uncultured Eggerthellaceae bacterium | reverse complement strand
GCCACGGGTTAGAAGTGGTGGAGAAGCTCTGCGACCAGGTGGCCATCATCCAGCACGGGCGCATTCAGGCGTGCGGCGCTACCGAGGAAGTACGGGGCGCTGCGGGGCTAGAAGCGGTGTTCTTGGAGATGGTGCGCGAAACTACAGAACCGCCAGAGGGAACGCCCACGCAGGAGGACGTGCGATGAAGCACCTCGTCTTGCTCTTGAAGGTTCAATTCGCCGGAATGTTCGGCATCAACAAGCGCCTGCATGCCAACAGGCGCAAGACGGCATCATCGGCGGCCGTAGTGGCGGTGGTGGCACTCATCATCGGAGCTGCGATCTGCGCATACATGGCGCTCATCGCGCAGTCCTTGGTGATCATGGGAAGCGCTCGCACCATCCCGCTTCTCGGGGTGGTGATCGTGAGCGCTGCGGTGGTGGTCACCACGTTCATGAAGGCCCATGGCACGCTGTTCATGTTGTCTGACTACGACGAGATCATGTCGCTTCCGGTAAAGGTGCCCGTGGTCGTGCTGTCCCGCTTGATCCCGCTGTACGCCTTGAGCATGCTCTTCAGCGCTGTGGTGCTGATTCCCATGATGGCGGTCTATGCGCACGCATGCTCCCTTGCACCCGCTTCGATAGCGTGCGTGGTCGTGGCGGTCGTACTGACCCCGGCCATCCCTGCTGCTGTGGCCGTCGTACTGGCAGCGTTGGCGGCATTCGCCAGCGCGCGCATGCGGCATGCGAACATCGTCATGAGCTGCGTGCTCATGGTGTTCATGGTGGCGCTCGTCATCGGCGTGATGGTGATGACCTCGGGTCCTGGAGCTGAGGATAGCCTGGTGTCTCTGGGCTCTTCTATGGGCGCCTCCACCATCGATGCGCTGGGAAATGCCTATCCAGTGGCATCGTGGGCTGCGGCGGGCATGACCAGCCAGAACCTCGGTGCGTTCGCGCTGTTCGCGGGTGCGTCCCTGGTCGTGGGAGCGCTCATGATAGCGGTGCTCACCCGCCTGTTCCAGCCCGTGAACCAGCGCCTTACCTCGGCTCAAGTGCGCGCAGAAGACGCAGCGGGACTGAGCGCGCGCCCGATGCGCGTCCGCTCGCCCTTCGGGGCGCTCCTGGCGAAAGAAGCCCGCATGCTCATGAACACGCCCATCTACTTCATGAACGCATGTGCGGGATTCGTGCTGGCGCTGGTGGCTTCCGTGGCCGTTGTGGTGGCCGCAGCGCTCGGGTACGATCCGCTTGAAGCGGTACCGGGAGAGATGCGCGGCATGGTGGTCCTCTTCATCCCCTGGGTGCTGGCGTTCATGGTGGGGATGATGACCACCACGTCAGCATCCGTCTCTTTGGAGGGAAAGTGCCGTTGGCTCATGCTCACCGCTCCGGTGCCCGCGCGCACGGTTCTGGGCGCGAAGCTCGGCTTGGCGTTGGTGACGGGCGTACCGGCGGCAGTGGTGAGCGGGGCGCTTCTGGCCTGGGGGTTCGGCATGGATGCGCTCCAGGCGGCAGTGCTCCTGCTGTGCGCGGTGGCGGCCGTGACGTTCTCAGCTACATTTGGTCTCATGATGGATGTGCGGTATCCTCGGTTCGATTGGACCAGTCCTTACGAGCCGGTCAAACGGGGGGTATCCGTGTTCGCTTCCGTTCTGGGCGCGGCGGTGTATGTGGTCTTGGGGTGTGCGGCCACGGCGCTGCTGGGGCTTGCGGGCACGTTCATGATAGCGGCAGCGGGGCTGGTGTTCGCCGTATTCTTCTGGCGAGATGCCATCAACGTGGAAGGCGCATAACAGCGAAAGGGAGGCGCCATGATCATCAGCATCGACCAGTCATCAGCTGAGCCGCTGTATCTGCAGCTGCGTGCGCAGATCATCAAGGCCATCGCACAAGGCGAACTGCAACCCGGTCAAGCGCTTCCCAGCGTACGTGCGCTGGCGGCCGATCTGGGCATCAATCTGCATACGGTGAACAAGGCTTATGCGGTCCTGCGCGATGAGGGCTACGTGCTCATGCGCGGCCGATCAGGTGCCTGCATCGCGGACCCCTGCGAGACCGACCGCGCGGATGCGGCACAGGCGGCCCTCGCGCGCATGGAGGACGACCTGTTCAGCCTGGCGCTGGCGCACCGGGCGCGGGGTGGTGCACGCGGAGCGTTCTTGGAGTGCGCTGCCGCACAAGCAGCTCGCGCCTATGACGTGCTCGATCGGCCCGAAACAGCTGAGCAGCGTGCCATCGCGAAAGCGAAAAAGGAAGCCCCCGGGCGAGATGCGATCTCAGGCAGCGCCCTTCCCGCGCAAGCGTGACGGCGCCCATGCAGGCAACGTCGTTCCTCACGCTGGCCTACGTCTTCCTGATCGGGCTGCTCTTCGCGCTGGGCACCTTCTTGGCGTTCATGCCATACCTTACGCGCCGGCAGGGATGCTTCGCCGTCACCGTGCCGGCATCCGCCAGCGCTGACCCTTACCTTCGCCGCTTGAAGCGCTGCTTCACCGCTGCGTTGCTCGCGCTCACGGTTTTGCTCAGCCTGGGCGCATGCGCGCTCTTCACGGGAGGCATCCAAGATGACGCAGGGCTCTTGGACACCCTTGATTGGTACCTGATCGGTTCCGACGCAGCCGTGCTCATAGCCTACTATGCGCTCATGCTGCTGTTCCGGCGCAAGGTGCAATCCCGTAAGGATCAGATGAGCTGGGCAGCGCATGAGCAGCGCAGCGTTGCGGTCATCGCGGAAGAGGGCGTCCGCCGCGTGCCGCTTGCCTGGTGCTGGGTCTTTGCGGGCATCATCGCAGCCACGTTCGCGTGCGCGCTCGTCTGTTACCCCCTGTTCCCCGACCAAGTCCCCGTGCGCGTGAGCGCTGATGGCACGGTGCAAGAGTGGATGGCGAAGGGCCCTGCCGTCATCGCGTTCCCCATCATCTTGCAAGCGTTCTTGGCCGGGTGCTTCACGTTCGCGCTCTGGTCCATCAACCGCTCCAAGAAGCACGTGGACCCAACAGCGCCCGCCACCTCTGCGCTCGCGTACGGGCTGTATGCGCGCGCCTGGAGCCTGTATGACCTCGTCTGCGGTTCGGTGATGGTGGCTGTGGTGGGCGCATCGTTCTTGCTGGCGTCTCTGGAGCTGATCCCGCTGATCGTGGTGGCGGCCGTCATCATCGTGCTGGCGGTGGCGGCTGTGGGCAGCGCGCTCGTGCTGTCCGTGGTGTATGGCCAGGCGGGGTCGCGCTTGTTCTCGCGCATGAAGGCGACCGATGCCATGCCTGAAGACGATGACGCGCACTGGAAGG
>CAJUQK010000038.1:2300-9133 GCA_910588205.1 uncultured Eggerthellaceae bacterium | reverse complement strand
GGCTTGTTCCTGCCGGAGCGATTCGGCATCGGGTGGACGATGAACTGGGGCGTCCTGCGGCCTGGGCTATCCTCGGCGGCATCATCGCCACGTTCGCCGCCTTCGCCTTCGCGGTCACCGCCCTCATCTGACCGGTGACGGAATGACCTGACCCTATTGTCACGCTCTCACTCACTATTGTCACACCCTGTGCCAGACACCTCCGATCAGCACCGAGAATGCTTTCAGCTCGATATGACCTGCATGGGTCGCACTGCCGAGATACAGGATCGATCCATCGCACAGCTCACCCGTGCGGATCCATCTTCCGCTACCGAATCCACCGTATTCGAATAGCTGGGAACCATCAGCAGCGAGCAACATTGCGCATGATGCATGAGCGGAAACGATAGGGAGCGCTCGAAGCTTGCCCTGAACTCTGAGCTCATCAATGAGAGAAATGGCGCCGCTCATGACTGAAGCGACGCTTTCAACCTTTGGCAACCGCATCCGCATTCTGCTGCATGCGCCTCTTGGGCGATGGCATCAGACTTCAATATCTCCATCAGTTCAATATCGAACTCAAGATCTCTTCCTGCGAGTTCGTGGTTATGATCGAATCTGATAACCTCTTCATCCACGAAATCGACCCGGACCCGCATCGACCCTACACCCGTGCGCATCTTGATATACCCGCCAACAGGAAGATTCTCCCACTCAGGGAACTGCGCGCTCGGGATCGTTTCGAGCAACGATTCGTCATACGCACCATAGGCCTTTTCGGCTGGAATCCGCAACGTGCGTGCGTCGCCTGGCTCCATATGGATCACCGCCTCTTCGAGGGCAGCAAGAAGCATCTGAGAGCCTACGGTGAATTCTATGGGTTGGCCTGCTCTTCGCGAATCGCAGAAACACGAACCATCGTCCAAGCGCCCCGTGCAATGGATCCGCACCGTATCGCCAATCTCTACCATGATGAACTCCGAACTCAAGACTGCATGATGGGTTTCTCACACCGAAGCCGCATGCCCTCAACAGCGAACCGCTTCGGTAATCATTCGCCACCCATAAGAACCGACAGAGGCATGAGGACGGGAGCATCTACAGGAGACTTCTCGTGAATGGCCTTGATACCTTGCCAAAGCTGCTCTGAAGGAGTGGTGACCTCGATGTATTGTCCAAGAAGATCGCGGGCATCCAGGTAACCGATCTCCATGCCCTGACCGCTGGTCATACGCATAGCCAAGGTCATGCCTGCATCCTCCATCTGCTTCACCGCTACATCCACGTCATCAACGTAGACGCAGAAATGATGCAGGCCGTATCGACCCATCTCGTGATACGGATCGGGCCCTTCGCTTGCCACCTCGATGAGTTCAAGCTGGATATCGTTGATATGCCCCAGGGCCGTGCGCATATCAAGCTCTGTCTTCTTTCCGCGGATATCCACATTCTTGTTGCTGCTCAAGCCAAGATCGATGAATGGACCCGCACCCAATGCAGCGCGCATCTGCGCCGCTGCTTCTTCGATGCTCGCTACGTAGTAACCTAGTTGCTTGACGCCATATGAGTCGAACATGTTCGCAGTCATTGAAAAACCTCCTTGATGGAGCAATGGGGCTCGTCGGGAACGTGAAGTGCCCTCGCCTTGTTTGACCTGTGAGTCAGAAGGCGTACAACGCCATGAACGAGCACGCCATTCTCTACCGTATCCTCTGCTGTACCGACTTATGCAGTTGGCGGCTTGGGTGCCCCTGGTGCCGAAGGAGGCTTAGGTGCGCCGGGCGCTTGGGGCGCTCCAGGAGCCTTGGGGGCTGCTGCGGCATCGAGCTTTGCCTGATCGGCATCGAAATCCTTGATGGTGTTGTCAAGCTCTGCGCCACAATCTGAACACACTTTATCAACCGGCTTGCACGCCTTGCCGCAACTGGGGCATTTCTTCATTTGAATCTCTGCTGGTCTGAAGCACATGATCCTGCTCCTTCATCCTCGTCGTCTTCTATTGCGCATACGCTCAATCGACCCGCGATCGAACGAACAAGAAGCCCGGCCCACGCTAGGGAGTGAACCGGGCTCCTGGAAGGAAATTGCGTCTAGCTGAGCGCCACGTCTCCCAAACCCTGATCCTCGGAGACCGTGCTCACGGCAACGCTCTTCTTCTTACCACCGTGCTCGATGGTCACCGTCCATTCGGCGTCAGGAAGATCCCTGAGCCAGAAATCGCCCCAGGAGTCTGTCGTGGCGGTGAACGTGCCCGCATCTCCTGTTGCCGTTACCGTTGCACCCTCGATGATCTCTTCAGCATCGGGATCGAATACGGTGCCCGCGATGAACTTCTTGGGAAGCCCGCGATAGAACACACGTGGCTTCGTGCCATACTCCGGATGCAGCACCTCGGTGCCTTCCAGATCAAGGTCCGCCTCTTCGCCGAACGTAATAACATCAACATGGCAGT
This sequence comes from uncultured Eggerthellaceae bacterium, assembly GCA_910588205.1. Taxonomy (GTDB): domain Bacteria; phylum Actinomycetota; class Coriobacteriia; order Coriobacteriales; family Eggerthellaceae; genus MGBC163016. The sequence goes on along the minus strand of CAJUQK010000038.1, from coordinate 6,699 downwards.
TGTCCACACAGCGCGGCACGCTGATGGGATGGTCGCCATCGAGAAGATGCGCGCAGCCTGTGCACTTCTGGGGAATGTTCAGGGCATCATTCCAGTAGATCGCATGATACGGACAGGCATCCATGATCTCACGCTGGCCTTTGGCTTTAGCCGGGTCGATGAGCACCAGACCATCCTCGCGACGATAGACCGCGCCATTCTTCGCGGCAGCTTCGCACGGAGCGTTCTCGCAATGGTTGCACATCGTCGGCATGTAGGTGACTTTGACGTGAGGGGCGTGCCCGCGCTCGAACTGCTTGACCTTCATCCAGAACTGCCCGACTTCGGGTTGTGCCTCGGCATAGGGCATCCATGCTTGATCGCAGTGCTCGTCCTTGCACCCGATCTGGCAGTCGTGGCAGCCGACGCACTTCGTCAGGTCGATAAGAAATGCTTTCATAACTATCCTCTTCCTCTGTTGGTCGGTTGCTATTCGATGACCCAAGATTTGTAATTGATGCCGATGGCAGGATCGTAGTCGCGGGCGAATGCCTCGGGGTACTGCGCTTTCATCTCGTCGTACTCTGCTTGCGAAAGCTTTTCCGCCTCAAGCAGGTAACCCGTGACCGCAAAGCCCTTGCAATGCTTCGACACCTGATTGTTGGGGCTGATGAGGTTGATGGCACCACCGCGGTCCAAGTGCGGTGCGATGGGATCCACGCGCGACCCCTTGTTGACCACAACAGAGCCCGGCGTGATGCGCTCAGAGATGCGCGCTGCCGTGAGCACGCAGCCACGCTCGTTGAAGAGCTTCACGATGTCCCCGGCTTCGATGCCACGGGCCTCGGCGTCCGCCTTGTTCATCCAGACTGGCTCGTACAGGTAGCCATCCGGCCCCTTCACCTTGCAGGTCTCGATCTCGCGGAACCACTTGATGTCGTCTCCCTGCACGTGGACGCGGAAGCGGGCAGGATTCGCCGTCACCAGCAGCGGGTATTTCTTGCAGCGTTCACCCCACAGCGTCTCATCGTGCGTCCACCCCTCTTCTGCTGGGCCGCCGATGATCCAACGAGCCATCGGTGTGCGCTCTTTGTCATCAGGGAAATTGTCAGCAAGAGCCTGGGACCAGAACTCAATCTTGCCGGACGGCGTATCCAGCGGGAAGTTCTCGGGATCCTCATAGAACTGACGCATTCCTGGTGGCAGATCCTTCCAGTTCTCGTCCAGCTTCGGGAAGTAGTAGCCCTTCTCTTTGAACTCATCCCATGAGATCTCTTCGCCCAGACGAGACTGATCGAAACCGTATTGGATCCACTCGTCAACCGACATGCCCAGATCGATCTGATCGCGCACACCGAAGCGGTCGCCGATCATGCATGCGATCTCGAAGTCGGAGAAAGACTCTCCCACACGATCGCAACCTGGAGGCGTGAGTCCTGAGTGGGGCTGTGCCACGATCATGCCAGAGCCCATGGAGTCATTGTCCTCCACGCAGGTGGTCACCGGAAGCACCAGATCAGCGAACAGCGAGTCATTCTCAAGCCACTGATGGTTAGTGACGAAGAACTCCACCTCGTTGGTGCGAATGGCATCCTGGTAATTGAAGCCACCGTCCCAGCAATTCATGTTGCAGGGCTTCTCGGACCAGAGCATGTGCACCTTTCCCACCTTCGGTGCTTCGGTGGGAGCCTCCATACCGGCTGCCTCAGCCATCGCGCGCATCATGCCGAGCACAGCTTCGGGCTTTGCGGGATAGTTGAACTCCTGGAACTGCTCAGAGGTCTCGACATAGACGATGCAGGGGCTACCCCACCACTTGACCTCACCCTTCTGCAAAGCTTCGGCCACCATGGTGCGCGGAATGGATTGCGCGTTGGGATAGAACATGCGGCACTGGTTGATGGAACTGTACGGAGCAGAGGTTGAACGCGCGATGCGCGCCTTCGCCATGCTGGACGCGTTCAGATGCAGCTGCTGTACACCAGGTTTCCCCAGCCCCTGCATAGCAAGCTTGTAGGCACCAGTGCGACCCGGCTCATGTGAATAGGGCGTCTTGACCGAGCCAGAACTGAAGTGAGCATGGGACGTGACCTTTTTGGCCACGTTGCGTGCATAGGCTTTGATGGTATGCACCGGCACACCGCACCGCTCGGATGCCCACTGCGGAGTCTTGGCGATGCCCTCTTCATCGTTGCCGAGGATGTAATCGCGCACCTTATCGAAATGAATGGTGTGCGTATCAACGTAGTCCTTGTCGTAGAGACCTTCGGTGATCCACACGTACATGACGCCAAAGTCGAATGCAACGTCCGTATTCGGCAGGATGGGAATCCACTTCATGGTCTCGTGACAAACGGCCGTGTAATTGCAGAACGGATCCACGATGACGAATTCCTTGCCCAGCTCCTCCCAGTACTTGAGCAAGCGGGACCAGAACTGACTTCCATAGTTCTGAGTCAATTCCCAGTCACCAGCATCGAAGCAGATGAGCTCGGAGTATTCCGTGATGTCCTTGATGACGTTCCATGAGTTATAGCCGGTCTGGGGCGGCGCGATCATGCCTAGGCCCTTATTGGAACCGGAGCCCCACACATGCTTGGCGCCCCAATACCATCCCTCGACCGAGTCAGGCGTGCGCGTCTCGCGGGTATAGCCGCCGAGCTTGCTCATGAGATTCGCATGCATGCCGCCGCCGGCGTGAAGATCCTTGGACTCACGATGCCCGTCTTCGCCCACTGCTAGAACGGAATAGGGCCCATAGGTGTCGATGATGCGCTTCAGTTCGCTCTCCATGATATCGAGCGCTTCATCCCAGCTGATACGCACGAACTTCGACTTCCCACGGTTCGCAGCGTTGATCTTGTCGGGATCGCCGCCCGGCTCCCAATCAACGCGCTTCAGCGGATATCTAACACGGTTCTTGGAATAGACGCGGTTCTTATACGCCAACGCAAAATAGTTTGGCGCGGTCTTCATCGGAGGGGAGAACGTCTTTCCATCTTTTTCTAGCTCCCACAGAGAATCCGCGAGTTCTTCTTTCGTGTACTTCGTGTCGATGTTGTACGGACGTATGCGAACGATCTTGCCGTCCACCGCATCGACGGCTGTCAGTTCGCCGCCCGTTCCCCCGCACGCGATGCTTTGAAGTGTTGTCGAATAATCGCTTTGCTTCTCAGCAGTGGTCCGGATACCCTCACTCCCCATGCCACGCTCCTCTCGCTTCATGCGTCCATCGTGCTGATGGACTCCTTGAGTCAATCAAAACAGAGCGAGAACAGCGGGAACAGCAGCCATAATTCCCACATTGGGCCAACACTGGTTCAATCGCCGAACTTTGGATACCAAAGGGAACAATTTCGCCTATCTGTACCGTCAATATGACCAATATATCGCTTTTGTGTCTGCGGCGACTCAGGGCGCCCGAGCGGAAGCCTTGCACAAACTGAACGAGGGCGCTCTTGACTCAAACGTCAATCAAGAAGCTTCAAGAGGAATGGCATGGTCAGATCGTTGTAGATATCTGCAAGCTCGTCAGGACTGATGACCATTCGCTCGCTTATCCACTTCTGCATGAGCATAGCCTGGGACGAAGCAAAGAAATAGGCAACGTAATCGCGCTTGTATTCTGGATGAATGACGTCAAGTATCGAGGTGCTCTCCATATTGAGCTTGTAGATCGAATTCGTCACCACGCGAAGGAATGTGTCATCGTGTCCGCGAAGCGGACCGACTAGATTGAGGTAGTATTCTTTTTCGGCATAAAGAGCCTCGTACATGCGCTTCACGAAGGTGTCATTGAGAATCAATCGATCCTGCAGGTCGAACAAACGATGCAGGTCGCGCAGCCGTTTCACAACATGCTTATCAAACAGCGCTTCGACGACCGCCTCTTTGTCATGAAAAACCGAGTAGAACGCTTTACGGGTCACGCCAGCCGTTCGACAAATCTCCGAAACGGTGATCTTGCTATAGGGCTTGCCCAGTAGCAGCCCTTTGAACGCTTCCTCAACCTGTTCAACCACATCCATGAGCAGACTCCCGCTTCGCCGCTGGAGAACCCCACAACGAGCATGTGCATCTATGATGCTTATAGTATAGGAAAGTCGAAAGCGCTATCGAGCAAGCTTCTTGGCAACGTTTTCAAGGCATGCGCTATGCTACCCTGCTTGAGATGGGCGCTCCTTCAACATACAAGCAATTAGCGACGATAGCTCTGCCCACGTTCGGCCAGCTGATCGCCGAACCCGCATTCGTGCTCATCGATACCGCCATCGTGGGACATGTGGGCGACGGTGCCTTGGCGGGACTCGCGCTGGGGTCCACCATCATCCTGACCGCAGTTGGGCTCTGCATCTTTCTGGCGTATGCCACCACTTCGCACGTCGCGCATCTCTTCGGCGCAGGACGTCTGCGCGAGGGC
>CAJUQK010000038.1:0-2290 GCA_910588205.1 uncultured Eggerthellaceae bacterium | reverse complement strand
CAAGCTGGCATCGACAACCTGTGGCTCTCTCTGCTGATCGGATGCGTGCTGGCAGCGGCGCTCTTCACCACCGCCGAGCCGCTGTGCGCAGCGCTCGGGGGACGCAGTGACGATCTTGTCCAAGGTGTCGCATACACGCGCGCAGTGGTGCTGGGCGCGCCCGGCATGCTGCTCGTCTATGCTGCGAACGGCCTGTACCGCGGCCTCCAGAAGGTGAGCATCACACTGATCGTGGCAGTATGCGGCGCGGTACTGAACACCGTGCTGGATGTGCTGTTCGTGATCGGTCTAGGATGGGGCGTGGCAGGGTCTGGCTTTGCCACCTTCATCGCACAGTGGTTCATGGGAATAGCGTTGCTCGTGCCCGCTGTACGCTGGGCGCGTTGGGGAGGTGCGTCGCTGCGACCCCATTGGAGCAGTATCGCCCATGCAGGCAAAGATGGTTTTCCGCTGTTCCTGCGCACGCTCGCACTGCGAACGGGCCTTGTGGCAACGGTCATGGCGGCGGCAGCGCTGGGAAGCGAAACACTGGCAAGCTACCAAGCGGTAAACGCCAGTTGGAATTTCGTGCTGAATATTCTGGATTCAGTGGCTATCGCGGGACAAACGATGGTGGGAGCAGCGCTGGGTGCTCATGATGGCATCCGCGCACGGCAGTTGACACGAACCACGCTGCGGGCCGGTCTGGCAACAGGTACGCTCATCGGTCTTGCGTTCGCTACGCTCGCCTTCGCGGCGCCACCGCTCTTCTCAGCGAACCCCTCAGTGCAGCAGCTGGTGAGCGTCGGCATGGTCATCACCGGCATCGCTTTGCCCCTGCAAGGGTGGATGTGGGCAGCCGACGGCATCCTGATCGGCGCAGGAGATTTTCGCTATCTGGCTTGGACCTGCACTGTAGTCGCCGTTGTCTACGTTGGTGTTCTGGTGCTGCTCGTCAGTGGGGCAGCCTCGCACATCGCCGATGGCCCTGTGCGCTGCGGGCTGCTCTGGGGTGCCTTCGATTTCGTCTTGATGGGTGGCCGCACTCTCACCAATGGCCTGCGCATCCAAAGCGATGCGTGGATGACACCGCGCCCTGAACGCGTTGCGTAGTGCGCGTCTGCCGCGCGTGCTGTTTGTTGCGTATGATATTCGGCGCGCGCCTCATGCCACGAGCCATTTTCTGTCCGCCCTGTGCAGCGCATCCGGTCATACCGAACGCAGCGGCACCTGCCAGCACGAGACAAAGCACGATGGGGAGCAAACGGAAAAATCGCATGAGAGCTTACCTTTCACAAGATACGCTTCCAAACCCTGCAGCGCGGTGGCGCGGCTCCTAATCGTCCAGCGCCTCTCTACGACTTCGCAAACAAAACGGGCCCAGAAGCATTGCGCTGCCGGGCCCGCATGGTCGCATGAGGTGACGCTGCTGACGCTACGCCATCGGCTGGTCGTTCGACGCAGGAGGCACCGCCGTAGATGCGGAGGTCGCACCGGGCTGGGCCGCAGGTTGCACGGGCGCTGAAGCAACGGGTTGGGCCGTCGGCTGAACGGCGGGCTGCGCCACCGGAGCCGCTGTCGCAGTCGGCGCTGCCGTTGGAGCGGCCGCCGTCGGAACGGAACCTGCCACCGGAGCCGCAGTCGGCACCGCCGCTACCGGAACCGCACCTGCCACCCCGGCAGAGAGCTTCTTGTCCTTGTTCGCGAACACAGCCACCACGATCATCAGCACCATGGTGATGATGCCGCCACCCAAGAACGAGAGCACCGCGCCCACGATGGCCCAGATGAATATGCTGCCAAGCTTCTCGGGGTTGTTGTATCCGCGCAGACCCATGATACCCGCGATCAAAATGACAACATGGCAGATCAAGATCCAGATAGAAATGCCACCGCCAACCGTGGACATCAGCATGGAAATCAGCGCCACGGCCTGTTCGTCGCTCATATCGTACTCATATTCCATGCCGTGCACGCTTCCCGACGCGTGGCCGCTCGCCACCATATCGGGTCCAAATTCGAGCAGCATGCTGCCCATCATGCTCGTTATCGCGAATGTGAGCACCGCCCCCAGAATGCCAAGTGCGGCCAGTATGATGGTCGCAATGCTGAGCCCCTTGATGGCATTGGCGTGGTTGGTTTGCATTCTACGCGCCTCCTTCGGCTGCTTTCGATATCGTTTCGATAGGCGAGAACTGCATGAGAGAACTGCACCAAGAATCGCATTATACATGTATGCCCCGCGCCAGCCCGCACATGCGGGAAAACAGGCCATTCACAGCATATGACACGCACGCCACCTTCGCACCAC
>CAJUQK010000037.1 GCA_910588205.1 uncultured Eggerthellaceae bacterium | reverse complement strand
TCCTTAGTGCTTATATATGAATGTGGCGCTATTATATAACAGTTCGCCGATTTTTTGTAAGTCGTTGTTGACAATCTTAGAAATGATGATATAAGCCCAAACCATAGAGGCCGACCTCGGTTGGCCAACGCAATAACCTGAAGAATGCAACAGAATCGAATTGTCCGCGCTCCGCACAAAGGTGCGTTGCGCGAAGATCACGCGCAACATGTTCATTGCGGCACCAACCGGGTAACCTGACGTATAGGATCATCCCGGGTGTCACAGGGGACCGAGCTGGCTCGGCCCGAACCCGTTACACCCCAGAAAACCATGCATTCCCGTTGCGGTCACAACCCTTAACCCCGCTGCGCAGCAGCGGAGATAGTTAGGCGGCGGATTTGACCTGTGAACAAGAAGCCCCCGTGCGCCGCACATCCTTCCGCGCGAAGCGCGATACCGCGGCGATAAGCCGCCCGTAGTGATGATACGGACCCGCAGGGTCCCATCAGCAGTGCGGTGAGGATTTTTTGTTTATGCAGAAGACAGCCCTTCCCCGTGAGGGGTTGAGGCCGATTCCGCAGGCCGAGAAAAGCGTGATATAAGCGAAGCATCACGTCTTTTCGAAGGGCAAGGCCAAGGCCGAATGCCCCTTGCGGGGGAGGCGAGCATCTTGACACCCGTGACGCCTAAGGCCGAACGCCCCTTGCGGGGAGGGCATTGACCCCAAATGCAGCAGTAGCAAGATTGCAGCTCGGTGTCCTTTCGGTAGCTGTATGTGCCCGCTCGTTCGGCCGGGGCAGCCTATGCGTATCATCGAACCTATCTGAAAGGGTTGGGGCCAAGAGCAACCGCTCACGCAAGATGGGGGCGGAGGAAGCCGGAACCGTGGGGAAGCACAGGCTGCATAGGATCACCGCCAACGATGAGATAGGTTACTTCGCTCCGAAGACCTGGGAGTTCTGGCGTGCGCTCATCGCCGCATTCTGCATCTGCACCATCGTGGGCCATTGGCTGGAACTGCTCTACTGCGTCATCATGGATGCGCTCTTCAGCATCGTCGCCCCTGATTACGTGGTCTGGAATGACCCGTGGTATCACCCCTATTGGGTCTATGGCGTGGGGGCGGTAGCCATGACGCTGGTGATCGAGCCTCTGAAAGAGTATATCGTCGTGCGCTGCAAGACGTTGTGGGGCGCGCTCTTAGCCACCTTCGCCATCACCGTCATTTTGAGCATGGTCTTGGAGCTGGTGATAGGCCTTTTGGTGAACCAGCCTGACGAATTCGGCAAATATCCCTTCTGGGATAATTCCCAGCTCCCCTTCAATATCCTAGGACAGGCATGGCTGGTGAATGATGTGTTCATCGGGTTGGTGGCCGTGCTCTATGTATGGCTGATCTATCCCCTGATCTGCGAGATGTTCGGCCATATGCGCCCCCGCGCAGCGAATTGGCTGTTGGCCTTCATCATCGTAGCCTTCGCCGGATGCTGTACTCTATCTTATCTACAGCTTTGGCTAGGATTCTAGGAGCATATCGGTGGATTCCTTGGACGCCTATCAGCAGAGGGCGACAGAGTATCTTGCGAAGAATGAAGAGCTGCGGGCCCAGGTGGGCGCCCAGCCTCAGGATGTCTTGACCCCTCACCCCTTGGGCGAGGGTGAGCATAACGTGAACTTCCGGTTCTCCGTACCAAGCAAGGGCCACGACGAAGGGAAGGAAGCTGGCCAACAATGCTTCGTTCTGCGCGTGAACGTCCTCCCCCAGCCTTTCCATACCTGCCAGGTACGCTACGAATTCGATGCCCTTACGGCGGTAGCAGCTTCAGGCTGCACGCCGTTACCCATCTATGTTGACAGCTCCCGTACGGCTCTCGGCAAAGGGGTGCTCGTAGAGACCTTCTGTCCGGGACGGGTATTCGATCTGGATGAGCTGCAGCCCGATGATCTCAAGCGCTGCGCTCGCATCCTGGGAGCCATCCACAGCGTTCCTGTTCCAGAGGACTGCCCGCTCCACCATCCGACCGACCCCCTTCAAGGGCTCTTCGACGAATGCATAGAGCGCTTTCAGCTCTATCGGGACTCGCCCTACGAGGATGCCCGCATCACCGCCTGGGTGGATCTGTTCACCAACCTCACCATACAGGCTATCCAAAGGGCCCAAGCCGCACCCTGCGACCCGCGCATCGTGAACACCGAAACACTGGCTTCCCACTTCCTCCTGCCTAACGATAGCGAAACCGGCTGGTTCGTAGACTGGGAACGGCCCCTCTTAGGTGACGTAGCCCAAGACTTGGCCTTCTTCCTGACTCCCACCACTACCTTCTGGGACAGCGACCGATTCTTCACCGCCCAAGACCAGGAGATGTTCTTGAGAGAATACTGGAGGGCAGTTGACGGCCGCTTCAACCCGGGAGGCTTCGAAGAGCGCTTCCCCGCCTGGATGAAGGTATCCGCTCTGCGGGCCGTGGCCTGGTGCTGCAAGGCGCTCATCCGCTATGGGGGGTCCGGTGAGCACACGACTGCCCGGGCGGCGGCGAAGCTGCCCCGCTATCTGTCTGACGATTTCCTTGAGATGCTGCTTGAGGAGTGCTTCACTTAGAGCAGGTGCATGCGGCACGGAACTCTTCGCGCAGAGCATCCCCCACGCCCAGCTGCCCGTGGACGAAGGCGTCGATGTTGCCATAGCTTTCGCTGACCGCCTCGAGGAACACCTCAAGGTTCTCTCGGCGCGCCCGGTGATCATTCACCAGCTTGAGGGCCTGCTCCTCGTCTCCCTGGGCGATATGAAGGAACTTGGCATAGGTTTCCGGGAACTGGGTATCCCGGAACACATTCGTGTAGAGGTAGTCCTCCAGGATGTCTGCGAATCCCGCCCCCAGCACCGTCAGCACCAACAGCGTCATGACACCGGTACGGTCTTTGCCGCCACTGCAATGCTGATAGACCGGAAGCCCATTGGAGGTGCGAGCGATGATCTGAGCCAGGCATTCCCGCATCTGGGCGGTCGTGCGCGGGTTCGCCAATGACCGGTAGAAGTCATCGGGGTCACAGGCTACATCGCGCCCCACTTTCTGGCCGTTGATGGCGCCCACTTCGTATTCGACGCCCACCTTCTCCTTGTCGTAGAAGGGGATGTGCAGCGAATCCACCCCCGGATGGACGGGGTTCGGCTTGGCCTCCACCTCCCAGCCACAGCGCAGGTCTATCACGCAGGAGATGCCGAGTTCCTCGAAGAGCGTGTGGCGATCCTTTGAGGTGGCTCCCGCCAGTGCCGCACCGCGAAAGATCATGCCCGGCTTCACCATGCGGTCACCGTAGACGGGAATGCCACCCAGATCACGCACGTTGCCCACCCCTTCAAGGGTGACGACGCGCGCTGCGTGCTCGAGAGAGGCAGATGATTGGACGATGTCTAACATAGGACGTGAGTATAGCAGGGATGGCGAAAAGCTCCCACAGGGTTCCCTCATGGGGTATCATCTTCACCATGGATACCATTTTCATCGTGGAAGATGACACCGTCCTGCGCGAAGAGCTGGCACGGTTGCTCACGCTCCAAGGCTATGAACCCCGCTGGTGCGACCGGTTCGAGGATGCCGCCCAGCAGGCTCTCGCAAGCCATGCTGCCTGCGTCGTGCTGGATCTGAAGCTCCCCCAGGCCGATGGCCTTGCCATCTGCCGGGATATCCGTGCCGCCTCAGCGGTCCCCATCATCATGCTAACGTCTTCCACCAGCGAATTCGACGAGGTCATGGCCCTGGGTCTGGGCGCGAATGATTACGTCACGAAGCCCTACCGGCCCGCGGTCTTGCTGGCCCGCATCCAGAACCTCGTTCGCACGGGCGCCACCCCAACCCCGCTCCTTCGGGAAGGCTGCCTCGCTTTGGATGAGGCATCGGGTATCGTCACGTATCAGGATGAGAGCTGTGAGCTCACCCGCAACGAACTCAAGATACTGTCGTTGCTCATGCGCAACGCAGGGAAGATCGTGAGCCGTCAACAACTCATGATGCACCTTTGGGAATCTGATTCGTTCATCGATGACAACACCTTGACCGTGAACATGAACCGCCTTCGGAAGCGTTTGTGCGCCCTGGGTGCAGATGAGGACCTCATCAAGACCAAGCGCGGGATCGGCTACGCTCTATGACCTGGTGGGGGCACGCTGAGGGAGCAGAGTCATTCACCCCGACAGGCTACCTGCGCGATCACGGCCCTATTATCCTCCTTGGCACCGGCTGCATTGCAGGGGTCTTCGCCATGGCCGTAACGCTGGGCATCGGCATCGATGCCAGCGTGACCCTCTCAACATTCGTGCTGATCTGTCTCTGCCTTGGGCTCATCGTCGACTACCTGCGTCGGGCCCGCTTCTGGACATCGGCAGAAGAAGTGGGCACCCCCGAGCTGAGCGCGTGCGAATCCGTAACGCTGCTGGCGGATCCGCGGTTCCTCGAGGGGCGCCTTGCCCAGGATGCCATCGACCGCCTTTCCGCCCAGGCCAGCCGGGAACTAACGCAGGCTCAAGCCGACGCAGATGCCTATCGCGAATACATCGAGCTCTGGATCCATGAGACGAAGACCCCTATCGCAGCAGCGAAGCTGATCTTGGACCGCTTGGAGGGACCGGATGCCTATAAGCTCTCACGGGAGCTCGAGCGCATGGAGGTGCAAGTGGATCAGGCGCTCTACTACGCCCGGTCGACCTCCCTCCAGAAGGACTACGCCATTCGGAGCATTTCCCTTGCAGATGCAGCCCGCGAAGCTTGCAAGCGCCAAGCCCGGTTCCTGATCGAAGTGCAAGCCATCCCCCAGGTGGATATCCCTCCCGATCTCCGCGTGCTCTCCGACGAACCGTGGCTCGTGTTCATGCTGAGCCAGGTAGTTGCGAACGCAGCCCAGTACGGTGCTCGGACCATCACCTTCACCGCCCGCGTTGAAGAGCCTGACACACCCCGAGGCTGCACCGTGCTCGAAGTGCGCGATGACGGGTGCGGCATCAGTGAAGCAGACATGCCGCGTATCTTCGACCGCGGCTTCACGGGGAGCAACGGCCGGGCCCGAGGAACGGCCACGGGCATGGGCCTCTATCTGGTGGCGCTCATGAGCAGCCGCCTGGGCTTGAGCGTCTCTGCCGCAAGCGAAACGGGGGTTGGCACGCGGATGATCTTCGGGTTCCCCCATGACCGCAGTCGCCTCCCTTAAGGCTCCGGCCTGTGGCTTCGGTGACAGCAATGTAAGGTTCCTGTAAGCCCATTCGATGGCACCCGTCACTGAACCCAGCCATCATGTTCTCTATACCATCCAACCTAAACAGGGGTCTTCAGGGCTCCGAAGGAGGAGACATGAGCATAGCCGGAAAAGTTGCACTCTCATTCGCTATCGTGATAGCCATCGGGGCCTTCATAGCCTATGAGTCCCCCCGTCTCGTGAAAGCATGAGGACGCCATGACTGAGATATATACAGAGCCTTCCTTCACGACTCCCACCGTCCAGAATGGGCGTCCTCTAGCCCTCTCTGTCCGCCAGGCGAAGAAGATCTACGGCAGCCGCGATTCCCTCACCCATGCCTTGGACGGTGTCTCCTTCGACGTAGCCCAGGGAGAATTCGTCGGCATCATGGGACCGTCGGGGTCCGGCAAGACCACGCTCCTGAACTGCGTCTCCACCATTGACAAGGTGACCTCAGGTCAGATCCTCGTGGACGGACAGGACATCACCGCCCTCTCCAAGCGCGCTCTGGCGAAGTTCCGCCGCGACGAGCTGGGATTCATCTTCCAGGACTTCAATCTTCTAGATACCTTGAATGGCATGGAGAATATCGCCCTCGCGCTCACCATCAAGCGCATAGCCCCTTCCCAGGTATCCGCGAGGGTGCGGAACATCGCCGCCTCCCTAGGCGTGGCGGATGTCCTCAAGCGCTACCCGAATCAGATGTCAGGCGGTCAGAAGCAACGGGTGGCGGCCGCCCGCGCCATCGTGGGCGATCCGAAGCTGATCCTGGCCGATGAGCCCACCGGTGCCCTTGATTCACGGTCTGCCGCCGTGCTCCTGGAAACGCTGGAGATGATGAACACGAAGATGGGCGCCACTATCATGATGGTCACCCATGACTCCTATGCAGCATCCTTCACGAACCGCGTGCTATTCATCAAGGACGGCCGCCTGTTCAACGAGATACGCCGCGGAGCCATGCCGCGCGAGGAGTTCTTCGCCCGCATCATGGAAGTAGTCTCGTTCTTGGGAGGGGATGTGGGCCATGTTGCTTAAGCTTGCATGGCGCAATATCCGTCATTCGGTGCGCGATTACACCATCTACTTCCTGACGCTGCTCTTCGGCGTGGCCGTGTTCTACGCATTCAACTCCATCGGTGGCCAAGAGGTGATGTTCGACCTCCAATCAGAGGCCGATGAACGTCAGTTCCAGATGACTGAGCAGTTCTTGAGCATGTTCTCGGGACTCATCGCCTGCGTCTTGGGATTCCTGATCCTCTATTCGAACGGATTCCTTATCCGCCGACGCAAGCGCGAGTTCGGCACCTACATGCTGTTGGGCATGGCGCCTTCCCGGGTCTCGGCCATCATGCTGATAGAAACGGTGCTCGTGGGATTGATCTCACTGGCATTGGGACTGATCGTGGGATTCCTGCTGTCCCAGGCCATGTCATTTTTCACCGCCTGGCTGTTCGGGACCACCATCATAAACTATCAGTTCGTATTCTCCCCCGAGGCGCTCAGGCTCACCATCCTCTGCTTCGCCATCATCTATGTGGTGGTAGCGCTCTTCAACACCTTCATCGTGAACCGCCAGAAGCTGATCGACCTTCTCCATGCAAACGCGAAGAACCAGAAGGCTGTCACGCGCAACCCCTGGGTGTGCCTGGTGGCGTTCGTGGCTTCCATCGCCATTCTGGCCTATGCCTATGAGCAACTGATCGAGAGCGGGCTCGTCATGCTGGATGATCCGCGCTTCATGCGAGCCACCATCGGCATGCTCGTAGGCACGTTCATCCTGTTTTGGTCATTGGCGGGCTTCATCATCGCCCTCATCACCCGGGTGAAGGGTGTCTACCTTCGCGGACTCACACCCTTCACGGTGCGTCAGATAGCCAGCCGCGTGAACACCGCCTTCGTATCCTTGTGGGCCGTTTGCGTGATGCTGTTCTTCTCCATTACCACGTTCTCTGTAGGGATGGGCATGGTGAGCGTCTTCACCGATGGGATAGAGGAGGCGAACCCCTATAGCGCCACGCTTACCGCTGAGGTATATCAAGATGATGCGAAGGATGCCCTGCGGGATAGCTCTACGGATATCACCGCTCGTGCCCGCGGTATGCAAGCCGATGCGCCCGAACGCTATGAAAACGCCGTAGCCCACGAATGGGACATGGCCCAGCCTTTGCGTGACGCTGCCCCTGAGCTTTGGGAGCAGACCATTCAGGACAGTGCCCAGCTTAACTTATTCTTCTTGCCTGGCATCACCTATGGGCAATTGATCAGTCAAGCCGGAGAGAGCGCAGAACAACATCTGGAGGATTTAGGTGAGAGCAGCTTGAGTGCATCCAATGTGGGCATCGTATCGCTTTCCGATATGAACGCTGTGCGCACTCTCATTGACCAAGAACCCATCGCGCTTGCTGATGACCAGTGCGTCATTGCGAACAACATGGAAGTAGCAGCCCCACTGGCTGACGATCTGGCTGGCTCAGGCTTATCCTTCGATGCCCTAGGGCACCAGCTCACCCTCACTGACCAGATCATCACCACCCAGATAGAAGACAATACCCTGAAGGCCACAGCCCTTACCATCGTGGTTCCTGATGCCGTAGTAGATGCCCTGTGGGAGGCCGGAGCCATCCCAGCCCGCAGCCTACTGGATGTGATGTATGCAGATAACGGACGCACGGAAGCTGAGAATGATGAGGCCCTAGAGGCCATCGTAGCCGCCGCCCAACCGCTGAGCCTGGGCGGGTTCGAACAAGGGTTCGCCGGAGCTGATGACACCTACGCGCACTTGCTCTGGCCGGTCACGCGCGTCATCACCGCTTTTGAGATGATCGTCCAGGCAAGCGGACTGAAGATGATGATCACCTACCTGGCGCTCTACATCGGCCTCATCTTCCTGCTAGCCACCGCTGCCGTTCTGGCTGTCCAGCAACTCTCCCAGACGGCCGATTCCCTGCCGCGCTACCGGATGCTCTCGCGCATCGGGTGCAGCGCACCCATGATCAACCGCTCCCTCCTCATCCAGGTGTTGGTCTATTTTCTCCTGCCTCTGGGAGTGGCAGCGTGCCATGCCTCGTGCGCTATCAGCGTCCTTTCCAAGGAACTCTTCGATGCATTGGGGGCATCAGTGATCGGCCCCATCAGCATGGCGGCCGTGCTGGTAGCCGTCATCTACGGAGGATATCTCTTGGTTACCTATCTGACCAGCAGAAGCGTGGTGAGCTCTTCCCTCCAGGCCCGATGATCAGAAGGTTGCCTTGTGCAAGGCCTCTCGCATCTTGCGGGAGGCCTTTTCGTTCATCAGGGGAATGCGATGCTCCATGAGCTCGACGAGCGCTGCCTGATTCTGAGGGATCATGCCCTCGAAGCGTACGATATCCGTATCATGGGAGCAGTTCACCTGGGTGATGCAGGTGAGGTTCGCCACGAGGGTCTGGATCTCCCGCGCCGTTTCCACCTCCGTGGGCGGCACCCATCGGCCCCGAGCGATATCTTGCGCCAAAGGCCACTGCTGAGTGGGCGTGAGGGTCACCACTAGGATGCGGCTCGGAGCCGCTTCGCTGAAGACGCGGGCTGAGGCAAGGGCGTTCTCCTGCCCCTTCCCCGCACCTGCCATCCCAGCCAGGTAGAAGAACGTGAACTTGATGCCTGCCTCATGCAAACGGCGGCCTTGCCGAATGATGTCTGCAGCGGAATGCCCCTTCTCCATGAATCCAAGGGCTTCATCGAAACCGCTCTCCGCACCGATGGTGATCTCATCCACCCCGCGGCTGCGCAACAGCGCCAGTTCCTCGTCTGACTTCGCCGCCACATCCACGATGCGACAGAAGCCGCCGTAACTCTTCACCGTAGGGATGTGCCGTTCCACCGCATCGAAGACCTTCACCAACCGGTGCGTCGGCAATGCGAAGGGGTTGCCGCCCGTCAGATAGATGCGCTTTGTGAGCACTGTGGCCGTCTTCGCGATATCTTGGACATCCGCCATCACCTGGTCTTCAGGGATGGGCGCGAAGGGGATGCCTGCGAAGATGTCGCAGAAATGGCACTTCCCATGACTGCATCCCGTGACGATGGCCAACATGGGGCAACCCATGTCATGGGGCGGCCGGTGCTGAGGCGATTCGATGGGCATAGAGGCTCCTTTCGAACGCCCTCATTATGCCACGGAACGACGCTAGGCGGCCTGCCGCTTCGCTAGCCCTTTCGCCAGGACCTTCGACAGTCCCTTCACTTGGACCTGGGTAGGTAGCTTCATCTGCGCAAGGCAAGCGCCGCCGATGATGCACGCCACGCCCACCAGCTGAAGCCCCGTCATAGCCTCTCCCAAAATGATGGCGGAGAGCACTACGGCCCCCAGTGGCTCCAGATAGCCCAGCACGGCTACGGATTGGGCGTTCATGGTGCCGATGCCAGAGAAGTACAGCAGGCAGGCCGCTCCCGTTCCCACGATACCCAGCTCCAACATGGCAGGTACGCTATACAGCGGCAAGCTCACCTGGGCCTCTCCCTTGACCAACAGCACCACGAACACGATGGCCAGACCTGAGATGATCTGGATGGTGGTGTTCTCCAGGCCCTGGATGGCGGAGGCCTTCTTGGAGAAGGTCACCATGACGGCGTAGAGCACCGCTGCCCCTAACCCGCAGAGGATGCCTACCAGATCAAGAGGGCCGGTAGCGGTGCCGTTCAACAGCAGCACGCCGCCGATGACAACCAGGATGCCAAGCATCTTATTCCAGGTCATGCGCTCTTTGAACACAAAGGGTGCCAGGGCTATCACGATGATGGGACCGCAGTAGTTGAGCAGCGTAGCCATCCCCACGCCGATATGGTTGAACGCCTCGAAGAGGAGCAGCCATTGCAAGCCCATGGCGCAGCCAGACAGCACCAAGAACCCGGAGGCACGCTTATGATCCGGAAAGGTCCAGCGCTTGCGGGTGATGGCGAAGGCCCCCAGAAGGACAACGGAGCCGATCAGCACGCGCAGGAAGACGATCTGGGTGCTCGTAGCATCTACGTAGCTGGCGAAGATCCCGTTGAACCCGAAGATGAACAACGATGCGAGATATTTGAGCGTATGCTGCACGGCTCCTCCTTCTCTCCGGAGCCCGAGCGTCACGGGTTCCCCGCGGGCATGGCGTCCGGTTGTTTTGCTATGCGATTCGAATCCCTTTGGAGCGGGCATCTCGCACGACCGTGCGCGCCCGCTGGGTGGTTCGTTTCTCGTGCGTTTCTCAGTGCCGGGATAGTAAACCATGGGAGGCACTAGAATAAAAGCGAATATTCGTTATCATTTGCATGAGTATTTGGAATGGAACAAAGGTCAGAGCGAGGGAAGCCATGGAAAGCACGCTGCAGAAGTATGAAGCCTTCATTGAAACGGTGGACCTGGGCAGCTTCACCCGCGCGGCCGAGGCGCTGTCCTATACCCAATCAGGGGTCTCGCGCATGATCGCAGAGTTGGAGAAGGGGTGGGGCATCCGGCTGCTCGTACGCGGCCGAGGCGGCGTCGAGCTCACCGGCGAGGGGCGCGTGCTGCTCCCCTTCGTGCGTGACGTGTGCACCAAGCAGCGCAACCTCCAGATGGAAGTGGACCGTCTCTCCGGGCTCACGGCAGGCATCATCCGCATCGGGACGTTCTCCAGTGTAGCAGCGCAATGGCTCCCCAGCGTGATCGAGCGCCTTCAGGAGGATTACCCTGGCATAGACTATGAGCTGGTCATCGGGAACTATGCTGAGATCCGGGAATGGATCGCTTCGGGCCGCGTAGACTGCGGCTTCCTCCCCCTACCCACCGAGGAAAGCTTCGACACCATATCCTTGGGATCAGACCGATTGCTAGCCGTACTGCCCCCTGAGCATCCTTTGGCGAAGAAGCGCGTCGTGAAGCTGGCTGATCTGGCGAACGAGCCGTTCCTGCTTGACGAAAAGGGCACGGACACCATGGTGGCGGACCTCTTTCGCACGGCAGGCATCGTGCCGGAGATCCGCCTGAAAACCCGAGATGATTACGTGATCATGGCCATGATAGAGAGCGGCCTTGGAGTGAGCATCCTGCCGGAACTGATCCTCGAGCGCGCGCCCTACAACCTAGCCATACGCCCTTTGGATGTGGATGCTATCCGTGAGATCGGGTTCGCCGTGCGCAACCAGAAGAGCGCCAGCTTGGCCGTGCGCACCTTCGAGCAGTATCTGGAGCACGTACGCATCCACAGTTACGGATAGGGATTTCCGATGGTCGCGCTTCGCGCAAAGGGTGCGTTGCGGGAAAGCAACGCCGGGCGGATCTAGATCCGCCCCTACAACAACCGGACATGCATGGTTCACCCGATGGGAACCTGGCACATGATTCGTAGGGGCCGACCGTGGTCGGCCCGGCGCAACGAACCAAGAAGGCTCGCAGGCACCCGCGAGCTGCAACTCTGGCCTCATCACGATAAATGAACGCGCCCGGAAGGGCGCGTTCATTCAAGGAGGAGCTCCTTGACAGAAAGCTATTCGCGCCGCTGTGTCTCCACTTCCACAGCAACGTCACCCGCAGTATCCTTCGCCACATACACATACCCCACACTGCCCTCTATGGGAAGTTCGTTGTAAGCCACCATCTCGGCTATCTCGGCCGAGGTTGCCGTCTTCGGCATGGTCTCAAGCAGGTAGGCTGTATCTGCCCGGCGCTCCATGGCCTCACGGAAATCCTTCGTGCCCACGAACGCCTCTTGCTTGTAGGGATTCACCTTGAGCTTCTTGGAACGATAGATGATGTAGCTGAGCGCCGCGATGTTCGCGAACAGAGCTATCAGAGAGACAACGGTGTTCACGACCGGATCATTCACAGATTGCGCAGCGAAGATGGAGTCGTTCACGAACATGGGCACCATCTGAGCGAACATGCACCACATGGCCAGCGTGAACGCACGATTCTGGATCCAGCCGCCTTTGTTCCACAGCAGGCCTGCAATGGTAGGTGCCAACAGAAGCGCAATGCCGCAATACCAAGAATGAGTAGGCAGGCAATTGTAGGTATAGCAGAAGTTCCACAGATCGTAGGCGATGATGAACACCCAGGTCATGTCAGGCCAAAGCATATCCTGACGCTTCTTGGAGATATAGATGCCGAACCATCCGGTCATGCAGGCGATATTCAGAAGGCCCGCTACACCATTGAACACATTGTGCCATCCACCGTTCAGCACCACCCCTTCGGTGGATACCCAACTCGTACCCCAGGCACGGAAAGCGCTCTCGAAATCAGATGCCACGGCGATCAGGATATTGATGGCCACGATGATGAACGGGAATGCCTTGAACCAATGAGAGCGACCCACCTTGCCCCAGCTGTACTTCAACATCATGAAGCCGATGCACCCCGCTGTAGCCGCATAGACCTTCGCGTAGTGGAACCAGCTGTTCATGTCCGTGTGGGTGGGATTGTTCAGCGCCCATTCAGCACCCATCGCAGCGCCGATCTCTACTGCGAGGCAATACACGGTCATGGCACCGCAGACACCGAAGAACATGAAGCAGCCACCGAATTTCGTACGGCGTGCGAACTCGTTCAGCAAGATGAGCACCACGAGCACCAGGATGAGCCCGGTCCACTGGTAGAGCGCATGGGGACCATAGACGTCGAAGAGCATTTCCGTTCCTTCCTTTCCTTACGGCCTATCCATATGGAGCGTCTGCGCGATCACGTCGGCGATGACAGCGTCATCAGTATCCGGGTGCTGGCGCAGATACCCGATCACACCCACGATGAGCACGGTGAAGGTCTCATAGAGGTGTCCGATCCGTATCTCATGAAGAGCGGCATAATCCCGCACGGTGGTTTGGATGATATAGTGGGCTGCATGATCAGCCACGCGGTTGATGAATTCCAGGTAAAGCGCGGCGTTCTCCCGAGAGGCCAAGGCCTTATGGAAGGGGTCCTCCTCGAAGAGGCCCCGGCGCAGCAGCTTGACCACCGAGAGCAATGCTTCGTCTATCTCGCCCTCACTGCGCCCTTCGTTCCAGTAGGTCAATGCCTCCACGTAATCATCGATATAGTCATCCAGAACAGCCAAGGTGACAGCATCCTTGTCAGAGAAATAGTGATAGAACAAGGTACGTGTCACACCCACCCGGTTGGTGATGTCTTGCACCGAGGTCTTGGAGAGGCCCTTTTCCTCGTACAGCTCGCGGGCCGCAGCGATGATCTCAAGCCGACGGAGATCAGCTACATCAGCGCGGTGTCGTTGTTCTCTTTTCCGTTGCTCGGCCATCGACTTCTCTCTTTCGAATGCTTAGGATAAAGGTTATCTTTCTAATTAACACACCGTCAATGAACAGATCAGACGAACCGTCAATGACCTGGCAACCCAGCGAGCATTCGCCGGGTTGCCTGACGTATAGGGTTCACCCGGGTGCACCATCGGGCTGATCACGATCAGCCCCTACGCAGGACCGGTGGCATTTTTCTTGTAGGGGCCGACCTCGGTCGGCCCGACGCAACAACCCGGAAAACGTAACAGGACCGAATGGTCCGCGCTCCGCACAAGAATGCGTTGCGCAAAGGGCGCGCAACATATTGATTGCGGCACCAACCGGGTAGCCTGCCGTACCGGATTTATCCGGGTGTCACAGGGGGCTGATCACGATCAGCCCCTACACTGATAATAGGAGATGCATTGCAAATGGTG
>CAJUQK010000036.1 GCA_910588205.1 uncultured Eggerthellaceae bacterium | reverse complement strand
AGCCGATTTGATGCCACATTCTGAAGGATGCACGATCCCTTGGGAATGTGGCATTGCTCATTGTAGGAGGGGCCGAGCTGGCTCGGCCCGAACCCGTTACACCCCAGAAAACCATGCATTCCCGTTCCGGTCACAACCCGCCCCCCCCGCTGCGTAAGCAGCGGAAATAGTTAGGCGGCGGATTTGACCTGTGAACAAGAAGCCCCCGTGCGCCGCACATCCTTCCGCGCGAAGCGCGATACCGCGGCGATAAGCCGCCCGTAGTGATGATACGGACCCGTTGGGTCCCATCAGCAGTGCGGTAAGGATTTTTTGTTTTACACAGAAGACAGCCCTTCCCCGTGAGGGGTTGAGGCCGATTCCGCAGGCCGAGAAAAGCGTGATATAAGCGGAGCATCACGTCTTTTCGACGGCCGAGCACAAGGCCGAATGCCCCTTGCGGGGAAGGGCATTATCCCGGGCATAAAAGAGGGCGGATCCAGATATGAAAACTGATTCCAAGGGCAAAAGGCTAGCCCTCGGAGGCCTCGGGCTCTACCTCAGTGGTCTCAGGCTCAGGAGCAACCTCTGCCTCAGCGGCTGCAGCCGCATCGCCCTCAGCCGCAGCTGCATCATCAGCAGCACCCTCTGCGGCTAGCGTTTCCTCTTCATCGGCAACCTTGCCTGCGAGCTCATCAGCTGCCTCTTGGTTGATCTTATCGATCTCCTCCTGGGTGTATTCGCCGCTCATATCAACGTCATAAGGCACATTCTCGGGCATAGGATTGATGGTCACCTCACTGGAGAGCTTCATCTCCCTGAGCCAGTCTTCCATGGCATCCTGGGAGTCGGTCTCAGAGCTGGTAGTGCGGATCTCCTCGAGGATCTCAGAGGGAACCTGGTCCAGGCTCTCGATGGTCTCCGGAGCTTCGAACACATCGGTTACCATGATGATGTGATACCCGTATTTGCTCTCTACCAGGTCTTTCGTTACCTCTCCGGCATTCAAGTTCGTGAGCGCTTCGCTGTATTCAGTGACGAATTGATTCAAGCGATCCCAACCCACGTCACCACCATTCTCCTTAGAGCCTTCGTCCGTGGAATATTGTTGCACGGCATCCTCAAAAGCCAGCTCCCCTGAAAGGATGCGGCTCTTCACATCCTCAGCCGTCTCCTTGTCTTCCAGAGCGAATAGGATGTGACTGGACTTCTTCGCGCCTGAATAGGTTGCGGCAGATTCCTGAGCCTTCACCAGCAGCGCATCGTCAGAAAGCTGCGTTTCCTGCTCGAACCCTTCCAGAAGCTTCTCCTGAAGAATGGAGTAGTGCAGCGCCTCTTTGTAATCGTCGTCTGTTTCGAAGCCGCCTTCCTTGCGTGCCTCATCCCACTTCTCGGGAGTGGTGTAGTTCTCCTTCATCTTGTCCACGTAGGATTGGATCTCTTCGTCCGTAGCGGTAACTCCCCGCTGATCAGCGAATTGCAGGATCAGCTCCTGGTTGACCAAGGTGCCGAGGGTTTGATCGCGCATGCTTTGAGGCGTTGCATTCTGGCCCTTGAGATACTCTTTCCAATCCTCGTCTTCAGCATAGTTGTAATTCAAGCGCATGTTGTTGATAGCGCGTGTGACCTTGTCCTCTTCGATATCTGTACCGTTGACGGTAGCAGCCACGCCACCAGTGAGACCGGTGTCCGTCTCAAGGATCTCATTGGCCTCATCTTCCGAAGAGCACCCGGAAAGGGCGAACACCAGAGCACATCCAAGGACTGTGGCGGCAAGCGTTGCGAAAGGCTTCTTCATAGGTTGCGAACTCGCTTTCGTGAAAATGACGTATCGCAGCATTTTCGCACAACCCCTGCACCCACGAAAGCCTTAAGGGATCCGAGGTCACGAACTTTTCACGACCCGCGAGGAAAGAGACGCTTTCCCTGCATGATCAGCTAGAGATCGAGCACCTGATCGGCGTTGATGAGCTCCTCTACGATAGGGATCTGCTGAGGACAAACCGCTTCGCACGCACCGCAGCGGAGACAGGCATCAGGCTTGGAGCGCCCTTTGCGTTCGGCCCCCACCACCCATTCGGTCCGATGGCTGCCGAAGAGGGTATGGGCATTCATAGCCAAAAACGCCCCAGATATCCCGACATTCGCAGGGCAGACCTTAGCGCAGTAGTCACACCCTGTGCAGGGGATCAGATCGAACTTCGCGAATTCCTCTTGGGCGTGCTGGATGGCTTGCTCCTGAGCAGCAGTCATCTTCGTGAAACCAGCCATAACCTGGATGTTCTCTTCCATCTGGCTGAGACTGCCCATGCCCGAGAGCACCACCTTCACCCCCGGTTGACTGGCCGCGAAGCGCAACCCCCAAGCGGCGAAGGGCATGCCGGGGTGCGCTTCTTCCAGCACCTGCTTCACGGACGCGGGCGGATCCGCCAGAAGGCCGCCGCGCAGAGGCTCCATCACCACCACCGGCTTCCCGTGGGCCTCGGCCACTTCCAGACAGGCACGGCTTTGGTGGACAGGGTTCTCCCAGTCCAAATAATTCACCTGGAGTTGCACGAATTCCACTTCCGGATGGGCTTTGAGGACCGTATCCAATGCCTGGGCGTCATCATGGATAGATAGGCCCAGATGCCTGATGAGGCCCGCTTCTCTCTTCTGTTGGGCGAACTCCCACATACCGAACCGGTCGAATGCCTGGGTGCGCACGCTGCCCAGGTTGTGCATCAGATAGTAGTCGAAGTAACCTGCCTGCGTGCGTTCAAGGGAGTCCTCGAATTGCCGATGGGCGTCTTCCTTCGTTTCGCACTGATTCCACGGCGCCGCCTTCGTAGCCAGAAGGAACCGGTCCCGGGGGTAGCGCTCAACCAGCGCCTTGCGCGTGGCCTCTTCGCTGCCAACGTAGGCCCAGGCGGTGTCGAAGTAGTTGAACCCGGCCGCAAGGAACGCATCCACCATGGGGATGACCTGATCCACATCTATAGCGCCTTCCGTCTTCGGAAGGCGCATGAGACCGAACCCGAGCTTACCGGTGACGTCGTCGAAACAACCCATGAGATTCCCTTCGCCGAAAAGATGGATTCATGGTAGCAAAGCCACCCCTTGAGCGTCGGGAGCATCTCCTTGAACGCGTTCCTAGGATCGCGCCAGCTTGTATCCCACGATAGCGATCAGCACTGCCAGGCCCAACGGCAACAGCAGACTGAGGCATTCCACCACCCCGGGCACGTAAGCCTGGCTCAAGGCGAAGGTCTGCTGAGCCGATGCCAGATACCCTGTGGAGATGGGGTATCCCCAGGCCGGAGAGGGCTCATTCGAAAGCCAGGTGAACAGCGTCACGCCGGAAAGGGCTGGGATGAGCAGCATCAGTCTGTGGCAGAACATGCCGATGATGACCAGAACGCCGCAGACGGTGAGTTTCCGGCTGTTCGCTTCGCCAAGGCGCACTTTGAGCGCGATAGCCGCCCCTAAAGGGAGCAACAATTCCAGGGCATACAGAGCGCCATAACGGAACACAAAGCCCAGCGCCTCCTCAGCTCCTGAACCTCCTTCGAATGCCAAGAGGGTCATCTCCGTCAAGGCGAGCACCACGTGGATGATGACGGCCCAGAAGAGCAGGCCAGCAAAGGAACGACCAGCCTCAAGGGCGCCCGGCTCCTTCGACAGCGCACAGATCACGCAGATGAGCGCCAGGCCGCAGACGCAGGCCACCACGAGGAAATCCACCGGCATCATGTAGCTATGCCACCAAGCGCGAGACCCTTGGGTAGCGAACAACAGGCCTTCCACCAGCTGCAACACCACTGCCGTTACCACTCCCGCGATCATCCACGCGCGCTTTGACTCCCAATCCCGAGCCAGAGCGAACATCCCCACGAAAGCCACCACGATGAACGCCGTGAGAGCCACCATATCCCAGACCAGTGGAGAGGTGATGTTGGGATGGATGAGCATGCTGAAGATATGGAACGGCTGACCTAGATCGATCACTACAGCCACGGCCGCTCCTACCGCCCCGGCCAATCCGAAGGCCTGGGCAGGCAGCGCGAACTTCGTCAAGCCTTCACGACCGGAGAGCACCGCATAAGAGGCCACCAGCTGACCGCCCGCTCCGAAGCCGACGAGGAACGCGAAGACGCAGATGAGCATCCCCCAATTGAAGATATTGCCCAGACCCGTGGTGCCCAGAAGCCCCAGATTCAGCATGGCGATCCAACAGGCGAACCCGACGACCATGGCAAGCAGGCTAACCAAGATCCAGCGGCCGCTCGTGCCTTTCATCAGCTCTTTCATCAGGCCACCTCCTCATTCCCGGTGGGAGTTGCTGCCCCTTCGCCATCCCAACCCACGTGACTGCCTCCGTTGCGCTGGGAGGGCACATAGACCACCTTGGGATGGGTGTTATATTCCTCGCCCAAGACGTAGAGGTCTTTATCGGCTACATAGCGCGAATAGGCGGAATCGGGGTCATCGCTGTCCCCGAAGATGCGGGCATTGGCGGGGCAGGCCACGCAGCAGACCGGGTCCTGACCCTGTTCGGTGTATTGAACGCAGAACGTGCACTTCTCAGCTACCCCCTCCGGGCGCTTCGGCGTATAGACAAGCCGTCCATCCTGGCGCACCTCGAAGGGCCAGCCATAGGCATAAGGGCCTTCGTCGCCTTCGAGCATCTGCGGCTTGTTCCAGTTGAACTGCCGCACGTTGTAGGGACAGGCCACCATGCAATAGCGGCACCCGATGCAGCGGTCGTAATCCACCAACACCGTGCCTGCCTCATCTGTATAGGTTGCCCCCGTAGGGCAGACAGTCTGACAAGGCGCATCTTCGCAGTGCTGGCAACTCACCGGCGTGAATTCCATGCGGGGCCCGTCTTCGTCCGAGCGGACCACCACCGATGTTGCATAATCCGCTGCCCCCGACGCGAACACCCGGTTCCACCAGATGCCCTCCGGCTCCGCGTTATGGTTCTTGCACACCACCGCGCAGGTACGACACCCGATGCAGCGGTTCAGATCGATGGCCATGGCGTATCTCATGACATCATCTCCTTCAGTGCGCCGCCGCGCTCTACCAACCGCACATTGCAGACGCATTCATTCCAGGCCATGTTGGGAGACCACACGCTGGAAAGGTAGTAGACCTCATTGGTGGGGTTGATCCAGGGATAGATGAGCGTGTTGTAGCTGGAATCGTCAGTGTATTCGCTCCACCAGCCTTGCTCGAAGATGACCTGGCCCGTATGCATCCCCGGATCGCACACGAGCGCCGCCGTCACCTTGCCCCGGCTGTTGTAGACCTCCACCACATCACCCTGCTCCAGCCCCACAGCATGGGCATCGTTCGGGTTCATCCACGCCTTCGGCGTCTCATCTTGCAGCTCCAGCATGAACGGGTTTTTCACATAGGTGGAATGGACCCGGAAGACGGAGTTCCGGGTGATGTAGGCAAAGGGGTACTTCTCCTTTGCCTCCGGGTCGTCCTTCCATTCGGTATCTTCGAAGGCGGGCTTGTAGCAGGGAAGCTGCTCGTCCAGCTCAAGGAAGATGTCTTCATCCCGATAGAACTGGATGCGCCCCGAGCGCACGAACTTCGCGGTGGCTTCCAGGGGGTTCGGACGGCTGAGCGTGGGGAACGGCTGCCCTTCATGGATCTGCTCCCAGAAGGGAATCTTCTTCTCGCCCGGGTTGGCATGAGCCAGCTTGCCGGGCCCTTCCCGCAGCTGATCCAAGGTGATCTGGTCTATGGTCCAGCCGCCCTTCTCCAATAGCATCGAACACACCTCTTCGGAGGTCCGCTGAGACTCCTCAGGGCTGAAGACGGGCCACTGATCCGCCAGATCCGGGTTGATGGCGCAAGCCAGTTCCTTGCAGATCCAAATCTCTTCGCGCACGTTCTCGGGCGGATCCACGACACGTTGTTGGATCTGCACCCAGGGATGCAGCGGCGTGGTGGTGAGCTCGAGCTTCTCATACCACGTGGGACATGCGAAGACGACGTCGGCATAGTCTACGCTGGTGGTGCGTTGGAAATCGAACACCACGACGAACTCCAGCTCTCCGCTCTCCTTCGCCCGACGCCACCAGTTGTCCACGTCGTGCTGGTCGAACGGGTTTCCCCAGCCGATGACGAAGCCCTTGAAGCCCGCTTGGGGGAACGTGGCGCTCATGGTGGGGGTACGGCCCGTGACCGCATAGTTGAATGGAGCTGCTTTCTTCTGGAGCTTGGGCGGATTGAACCAGCTGCCGGGCATGAAGCGCGTCTTGTACTGCCCCACATAGGTGGAGATACCCCCGCCCAGCTGCCCGATATTGCCCGTCAGGCAGGCGATGAGCGCTAGGGCACGGCCCTTCAGGTCCCCGTGATACCACTGGGTGGCAGCGCCGCCGAAGATGATGTGCATGGGCTTGATGGTGGCGCATTCCTCGGCGATGCGCATGATGTCCTCAGCCGGAATGCCTGTGATACTGCTGGCATATTCGGGCGTGTAGGCCGCCAGGCGCTCTTGCAGGAGAGACCAAGCGCTCCGGGCATGAGCAGTGGAGCCGCCTTTCATGGGAAGCTGCATGTCTACATCCAGTTGATAGGCGTCCGTGCTGCCCAAGTGCTCGGGATCAGTAGCCACAGGCACGCCCTCTTGGATGGCTACGTAGCTTGAACGGTGATCCGGCGCCTCCACAGCAGTGAGCCCGGCAACCTCCTCAGCCAGGATGCGCTTTCCCGTATCCACGTTCACTAGCAGCGGCATGTCTGTGAAGTTCGCCATGAACGATTCGTCGTAGAGACCAGTATCGATGATGTGCTTGCTGGCGGCCAGCGCGAACACCGCGTCTGTATCAGGGGCTATCTGCACCCACTCATCTGACTTCTCAGCCGTGGGGCAGTAGTTCGGATCGAAGGTGACGATCTTGCCGCCCGCTTCACGCGACCGGTTCAAGAACTGGGCATCCGGCAGACGGGTCACCATGACGTTCGAACCGAAGACCATGGTGTAGCGGGAATCCTCCCAGCAATAGCTTTCCAGCTCTTCGCTCTGGCATCCGAAGGTCTCAGGCCAGAACATAGGAAGGTCACCGTTCATCTCATAGCAGCCGATAGCCGACCAGCCCATCATGTTCGTCAGGCGGATGATGCTGCCCTTCTGCACGTGACCCGTGCCTTGCACCTGCCAGATGACGCCGATGGAATCTGCACCGTACTTCTCGGCTACCGCGTTCAGCCCTTCGGCCGCTTTGGTGATGGCCTCATCCCAGGTAGCATCGCGCAGCTCTCCGGTGGATTCGTCGCGAACGAGAGGGTTCAAAAGGCGATCAGGCCCGTGTACGAGCGTATTGATGGACAGCCCCTTCAGACAGCCACGGGGGTTATACGCAGGGTAGGGATAATCCGCTGCCGGATCGATCATCTTGATCTGGCCATCATGGACGAAGGCTTTCGTCCCACATGCGCCCGTACAGTTGGGTGAGCATGTGGTGCGCACCCACATGCCTTCGTCTCCCGCTTGTTCGGCGAAGGCTTTGGCGGCAGGGGGATACGTGTCGGCCAGCGCCGATGCCCCCACAACGGCTGCCATGCCGCCCGCAGCAGCAGCTCCTTTGACGAAGCTGCGACGGGTAATGTCTCTTGCCATGCTCCCTCCTTTGATCTCCCACAGACGATATATATGCAGTGTACGCATAGACGCGAAGGGGGCCTCAACCGCAATCCTAAGGTTGCGTTACAGTTGCATAACGTGGGTATTCGGACCGACCGCGGTCGGCCCCTGCACGCAACATATTGATTGCGGCAATTGCCGGGTGACCTGGCGTACCGGGTTCATCCAGGTGCACAGGGGGCCGATCCAGATCAGCCCCTACAACGCATGGTTCACCCAAGTGACATGCGCAGTTGGTTTTCGTAGGGGTCGAACGTGTTCGACCCAACGCCACAACCCGAAGAATGCAACATCACCCGTAGAGGCCGAGCTGGCTCGGCCCGAACCCGTTACAACCCGGAAAACCACGCATTCGTATTTTGGCTGCAACCCTTAACCCCGCTGCTTCGCAGCGGGAATAGTTAGGCGGCGGATCTGACCTGTGAGCAAGGTGACCTTATGCGCCGCACACCTTTTCGCGCGAAGCGCGACAATGCGGCGATGAGCCGCCCGCAGTGGTGATGCGGACCCGTTGGGTCCCATCAGCAGTGCGGTGAGGATTTTTTTGTTTATGCAGAAGACAGCCCTTCCCCGTGAGGGGTTGAGGCCGATTCCGCAGGCCGAGAAAAGCGTGATATAAGCGAAGCATCACGTCTTTTCGAAGGGCGAGGCCAAGGCCGAACGCCCCTTGCGGGGAGGGCATTGACCCCATGGATCATGACATTTGGACCGTCCCGTGTCATACGGCAACCTGTCATACGACCAGACAGAAGGATTCCCGGGGATGGTAGAATTGCGAGCAACTTTACTTGGAACCCGAAAGGCTAGAACATGATCTCCGGAGACATGGAAAAGCTCTATCCTTCTGCAAAAACCTTGGTGAAGGATTACGTGGCAAGCCGCATCCTCAAAAAGGATGCAACGCTATATGACTTCTCAGAAGAGGCCATGGGATTCGCCCACGACTTCATGGGCTGGACCGATCTGGCCGCCAACCCCGGCTGCAA
This sequence comes from uncultured Eggerthellaceae bacterium, assembly GCA_910588205.1. Taxonomy (GTDB): domain Bacteria; phylum Actinomycetota; class Coriobacteriia; order Coriobacteriales; family Eggerthellaceae; genus MGBC163016. The sequence continues at coordinate 6,190 of CAJUQK010000036.1, read as the reverse complement.
CATCGAGGAGCTCACGCGCTTCGCTGATGAGATAGCCTCTGACGGCATCGATACCGTGGTGCTCATCGGCCAAGGCGGCTCTACCCAAGCACCCATGACCATCACGAAGTACAACCAACAGGATAACAATCGCCTGCGCTTCCGCACGTTGGATTCTGTTTCCCCGGTGCGCATCCGCGAGCTCTATGCTGGCTGCGATCCGAAGAAGACCCTCTTCATCATCTCCTCGAAGAGCGGGGGGACCATTGAGCCGCGGAGCCTGTTAGCTGCCATCCGAGCAGAGTATGAGTCAGAGATGGGCGCTGCTATGGCAAAGCACCTGGTGGCCATCACAGACCCTGGCACGAACCTGGACCAGCTGGCCCAGAGCGAAGGGTGGCGCCGGGTGTTCCATGGCCTGCCTGAAGTAGGGGGCCGCTTCTCTGCCCTCACCGTCTTTGGGCTGTTGCCTGCAGCTTTGGTGGGCATCGATCTGGCAGAGTTCTTAGCCCATGCCAGAGAAGCCGAAGTGCGCTGCTCTGAGGATGCCATCGACAATCCTGCCATCAACTTGGCAGCGTTCCTGTTCGACAACTACCAGCAAGGCCGCAACAAGTTCAGCTTCCTGACCCCGAAGCGCGGTCGCGTGCTGGGCCTGTGGATAGAGCAGTTGGTTGCAGAATCCCTCGGCAAGAATGGTCAGGGCATCTTGCCCAATATCGAAGTGGATTCCCTGCTGTTGACCGAGGATCCCGGGGATCGCTCTGTCATCATGTACCAGACCAAGACCGACCTCTGGGACGAAAGCCGCAACTTCGAGATGTCCCTGGCCTACATTGACCCGAACATCCCGCGCCAGAACTACAAGATAGACAGCGTCATGGAGTTGGCAGAGCATTTCGTGATGTGGGAATACGCCATTGCCATGTGCGGCTATCTGATGAAAGTGAGTCCCTTCGACCAACCTGACGTGGCCTCTACCAAAGCCGTGGTCCTGGAGAACCTGAGCGCAGGCATCCCTGACCCAGACTACATAGAGCCGTTCACGGAAGACGTGGATATGGGCCAGGTGGAAGTGCGCCAAGCGCCGATGTTCGCCGAGTGCACCCGACTCTATGATACGCTGCTCAATCTATTCCTGTCTCTTGAACCGGGAGATTACTTCGCGCTGAATGCGTTCCTCCCCTTCACGGGCGAAGGGCGCCGTGAAGCGCTGGAGACCATCCGCCATCAGGTTGCCAGCCAGTTCGGCGTTGTCTCCTGCTTGGAGGTAGGGCCTCGCTATCTGCATTCAACGGGCCAGCTGCAAAAGGGCGGCCCGAACTGCGGGGTGTTCCTGACCCTCTCGGCCGATGAGCTGAAGGATGTCCCGCTTCCCGAAGGATGCGAGGCGCCCTCTCTGGGAGCGCTGGCGAAGGCGCAAGCGGTAGGTGACATGATGGCCCTGGCCGAACGGGATCGTCGCGTGGTCAGCCTGCATCTCCCGGACAACTCAGGTGTCACCTTGCGCATGCTAGCTCAGGTGATCCAGTGCGCCATCGAGGATGCGGTGGTCGAACGAGAGTTGGAGCTGTTCGAATCCTTTGAGGATATGACAGGCCAGGAATAACCGTGGCCCGGGAGTCCTTGGCATCAAAGCGAGAGCGTGCAGCGCTCATCGAAGCGCGCATGTTCGACTACTACGGCCCCGGGGAAGCCTCCCTTGATTACCAGACGCCATTCCAGCTGACCGTGGCCGTGGTGCTCTCAGCTCAATGCACCGATGCCGCCGTCAATAAGGTAACACCCGCGCTCTTCGAGCGCTTTCCCACCCCTCAGGCCATGGCCCAGGCTCATCCGGCCCAGATCGAGGAGATCATCCATTCGCTGGGCTTCTTCCGCGCTAAGGCGAAGAGTCTGGTGGCGTTGGCGCAGACCGTCATGGGAGAATTCGGCGGAGAGGTACCCGCCGACGTCGATCTTCTGCAAAAGCTTCCGGGCGTGGGACGCAAGACGGCTAACTGCGTCATGTGCGAAGCGTTCAAAGACCCTCAGGGCATCGCCGTAGACACCCATGTGTACCGTATCGCCCATCGGCTGAAGCTGGCAGGACCCTCGGCAAACACACCTCAAAAGGTAGAGGATATCCTCTTGAAGGTGTTCCCTCGAAGCGATTGGCTCTACGTAAATCACCAGTGGGTCCATTTCGGCCGAGAGTTCTGTCGCGCCCGTCACCCTCGCTGTGCTGAATGCATCATCGGAGACCTGTGCCCCACCCGTGGTCAGTGGTCATGACCTGCTGAGCACGAAGGCGAACACAGGCATCCGATCTTGATGCCGACCTACTTCTTCGCAGCCTTCTTGCGGTCAGTGGCAGACAGCAAGCGCTTGCGCAGGCGTACGCTTTCGGGAGTGACCTCTACAAGTTCGTCGTCTTCGATGTACTCCAGCGCTTCCTCCAGGGTGAAAGTCACCGGAGGCGTGAGCTGAATGGCCTTATCTGCCGTGGAGGAGCGCTGGTTCCCCAGGTTCTTCGTCTTCTCCACGTTCACTACCATGTCGCCCTCTTTGGCGGACTCGCCAACGATCATCCCCTCGTAGCACTCATCTCCCGGGCTCACGAACAGCCGCCCGCGCTCTTGCAGCGTATCCAAGGCGTAGGCCACCGCTTTGCCGGTGGACATGGCGATCATGCCACCGTTCTTGCGTCCGGTCATCTCACCGGAATAGGGCCCGTACTCCAAGAAGTGATGGAACAGCACCGCTTCGCCATGGGTGGCATTCAGAATGCGCGTCTTCAGGCCCATGGTGCCGCGAGTGGGGATGCGGAAGGTGAGGTGGGTCATGGTCTCATCCGAAGCCATGTCCTCCATGATGCCGCCTGCCGTTCCCATGACCTCGATGGCCTTGCCTGCGTAGTCATTAGGCACGTCGATGGTGGCCTCTTCGATGGGCTCCAGCTTCTGGCCATTCTCCGTCTTGTACACCACCCGGGGGCGCCCTACCTGGAACTCGAAGCCTTCCCGGCGCATGGTCTCCATGAGCACGGACAGATGCAGCACACCGCGTCCGGCCACTTCGATGCCGCTCTTATCCTCCAGTTCGTTGATGCGCATGGAGATGTTGCTCTCCTTTTCGCGCAGCAGTCGCTCCTTCAGCTGGCGAGCCCCCACGATGTCCCCTTCGCGACCTACGAGAGGAGAAGTGGAGGCTTCGAAGACCACAGCCATGGTGGGTTCTTCCACCGCAATGGGTGCCATCTCCACAGGGTTCTCGGGGTCGGTCACGATATCTCCGATATCAGCATCCTCAATGCCGATGACAGCCACGATGTCTCCCGCTACCCCCGCATCCACTTCGGCTTTGCCCAAGTTCTCGAAGGTGTACACCTTGCGGATCTGTGCCGTCTTCTGGCTGCCATCCGGCTTCACCACTAGCACGTTCTCCTTCTCATGGATGACACCGCTGTGCAGCCTCCCCACACCGATGCGCCCTTCGTAGCTAGAATGGTCGACCGTGCAGATCTGCAGAGCCAACGGAGCGTCCTCATCTACTTCAGGCGCTGGGATCTCTTCCAGAATGGTGTCGAGCAAGGGCGCCATGTCAGTGTTGCCATCGTTCGGCTCCCGGCGGGCATAGCCGTTCACTGCTGAAGCATAGATGACCGGGAAATCCAGCTGAGAGTCGGATGCACCCAATTCGACCATGAGATCGAATACCTTATCCACGGCCCCTTCTGGGTCAGCATTGGGGCGGTCGATCTTGTTCACGACCACCACGATGCGAAGCCCGCGCTCCAGCGCATGGGACAAGACGAAGCGCGTCTGGGGCTTCGGCCCTTCATAGGCATCCACGATAAGCAGAGCGCCATCGGCCATATTGAGCACGCGCTCTACCTCGCCGCCAAAGTCAGCATGACCAGGTGTGTCTATCACGTTGATCTTGACGCCCTTATAGGCGATGGAGATATTCTTGGACAGGATGGTGATGCCACGCTCGCGTTCTTGGTCATTGGAGTCGAGCACGCGCTCTTCTACCTGCTGATTCTCGCGGAACACATGGGAAGCCCAGAGCAGCCGATCCACGAGCGTGGTCTTGCCGTGGTCAACATGGGCGATGATGGCAACGTTGCGGATATTCTCTTGCTTCATGAAGGCAGCTCCTGATAGTGCTCGATCTTTGCGAAAGCGACCGCTATTCTACAACCACTTTCCTGAGCTCTTGGGCACAGCAGCCTCAAAGCCCCTCGAACGGGGTGGCAAACGCACCGCACCCCTGCGATAATCATCGACCATCATGGAGCGCATGAGATCATATGGAACGGCAGTCCCCATCACGGTGGAACGCCTTGACATCTCGCCTGGGAAGCTGACCATCTGCGTGCGGCTGCGGCCTGATACGCGGTACACGAACCCGCAGCTAGCCCAACAGGTGGTAGCGGATTTCCCTCAGCTGCCGCTTCATGCCTGCGTGAACCCCCACGGCCCCACCTTTGCCAGCGTGCTGGAGCACACCTCCCTAGCACACCTGCTGGAACACCTCATCATCGACTTGCAGGTGGCTCAAGCCCCCGATGAGGCCGCAGTCACCTTCGCGGGCCATACCACCTGGACAAGCGAATCCGAAGGGTTGGCGCGGATCACCGTCAGCTTCCACGATGATGCCTGCGCTTTGCGCGCCCTCCGAAACGCCGTGGAGTATATCGAACGTACGCTGACCCCTTGAGACCGTTTTTCTGGGGGCTGATCGAGATCAGCCCCTACGAGCACCCCATCATGCAAGGCTCATCCGATGGAAACCTGACATGTCCCGCGTAGGGGTCGAACGTGTTCGACCCCATGTGGAATCTGAGGGATGTGGCTGTAGATAGCTAGATGCCGTTATCCGCCATGAGGGCTTCGAGGGCATCAGGGTCATCGGCCACGGATCCCAGGTCTGAGAGGCGACCTTCTTGAGAGAGCTTGGCGATGAGGGCACTCATGCGCTTCTGGGACTCAGAGATGCCTTGGGTTCGGCCTTTGCGCTCGCCAGCCTCCTCCCCTTGGGCATATCCCTCTTCTCGGGCAGCATCCATGCGGGCGAGCGCATCCATCTCGAGCGTCATGAACCCCATGGCCTGCTCCTTCCATGCCTCTTCGGCGTTGGCGTGCCTCACCTGCTCTTCCAAGGTGGCGGCAAGGTCACCTTCCACACGCCCTGTATGGATGTATCTTAGCAGGTGGGAGAGCCTCTCGTCTTCAGCGTGCTCCCAAGCAGGAGCGCTCAAGACCACCCAGTGCATCCCGCTTGCCACCTCGATCCCCTCATCTTCTCTGCAGGTGTGCTCCAAGGTGTATCTAGGAAGGGAGCGGGCGAAGGGATCATGGTCGCAGATGAAGATGACGTAGCTCTCAGGGAGCTTCGCATAGCTCGTGCCCGCTGGAAGGGATGCGGCATCCATCACCGCCTGGTAGTACCGCATGCGCCGCATGAGGGAGAGCTCGCGGGTGGTCTGCATCTCGATGTCATAGACCGCTCCATCTGCCTTGGCGAACACATCCATGCGCACCCCATGCCCGCCCAGGCTCGGCTTCTCGGCATGCTCATCGTCTATGTATTCGATGCGCCCTACCTCTATCCCGAGTATCGCTTCGAGCATCATGGCGCACGCCTTCGGGTCGCGCACCACCCGGTCGAACATGGGCCAGTCTTTGATGGTGAGGTCTCTGGTCAAGGTCTCTCCTTCGCTTGGGAGCTATCTTCTGGATAAGACCCTAACGTACGCATCTGACAGATACATGACAGATATGCACCGTTCGTTCGCAAGGGATCTGCAAGATATCCCCACAGATCCCTCACCCATCCTGCAAGAGATGACCAACGATCCCGAACATCCTCCAGGTGCAGGGGTGGGGCTGATCCAGATCAGCCCCTACGGCAACCTGACATGAATGGTTCACCCGACGGGAACCGGACGCACATGCATGGTTCATCCGATGGAAACCTGGCGCACGATCCGTAGGGGCCGAACGTATTCGGCCCCCGGGTCGCACCTGAGGTGACCCTGTATGCCAAGTCACCCGGCAGGTGTCGCAATGGATATGTTGCGCGTGGCCTTCGCGCAACGCATCCTCCAGGTGCGGGGGTGGGGCGGATCCAGATCCGCCCCTACAACGCATAGTTCAGCCGGGTGTGACGTCGGGCTGATCCAGATCAGCCCCTACACTGATAATAGGAGATGCATTGCAAATGG
>CAJUQK010000035.1:1998-14853 GCA_910588205.1 uncultured Eggerthellaceae bacterium | reverse complement strand
GTATAGCTGCGCACTGCATGGCGCGCCTCGATGGCTTCCATTGGCGTGAGCGCGCCGTCCCAGAACCCGAGGAAGCGGTCGATGGCAGCTGCGTTGTCGGCGGTGGAAGATACGGCCATGGGAATATCCTTCTGACGAGAAATCATGTCACTGCAGGATAGCACAGAGCATTGCCAGGGGAAGGAAGTACTCGTAGCGGAGGTTGCCCGGCTCGGCGCGGATGGCGTCCACCGTGCCCGAGGCTGTCATCTCCTCGGCGAAGCGCCGGGCGCTCCCGTCGGTGCCGCGGTAGTAGATGTTCACGGTGATGGACATAGGGGATCTCCCTTCCTTCGATCTCTCGCGGCCGGTCGAAAACACGAGCGCCGCCCACAGGGGACGGCGCTCGATTTGCTTCTCTGGAGCGGGCGACGGGACTCGAACCCGCGAATACAAGCTTGGGAAGCTTATTCCTTACCCGACCTTCCGCGACTCGAATTAACCGTCTGACCTCGCTGTTCTTAAAACCAATACTGTAATTCTAGCAAACGTACTGGACGAAATACTGGAAAAACGATTGGTTTTCTAACCAATAGTCAATTCTACTCTGAAATACGAAAGTCGCCAAAGAGGCGACTTCCGACACAATTGTTTATGGAGCGGGCGACGAGAATCGAACTCGCGTGAGCAGCTTGGGAAGCTGCCGTAATAACCATTATACGACGCCCGCATTGGCAATCCATTATAACCTTACCTCCTTTGTACCGCCGGTCATTTCAGGGAATCCCCACGAGTAACACCTTAAGCGGCAGCCCGTAGGAAGTTCATGTATCGCGTGCCGATCCCTATACCCGTGTTTGGAACATAGGCAGCATAGAGGTCGAGTGTGTAGGCAGAGCTGGCATGGCCCATAAGCACCGCCACGGTCTTTATGTTCTCTCCGTTTGCAAGATTCAACGTTGCGAAAGTGTGACGCAGGGCATAAGGCCGCACCCCCTCAAACCCTGCCTCTGCCGCAAATCGCATCCAATCTCGGTGCCAGGATTGATAGGTGCGAGGAATCATCTCAGGGCCACAGACCAGCATACTCATGGAGGGCTTGAGCCCCATCTTCCTCATCATCTCCGACTTGAGCTCTATCCATGCTCGTACAGTATCTGCCGTATAGTCGTCCACAGGCAACGATCGCCGCCCTGCGTCCGACTTCGGATAGTCCTTGATGGTTTTCCCATCGCGATCGAGAGCACTCGTGATGCTGATGATGGTCTCATTACCATCGGAGGTGATGTTGCCTACGCGGATAGCGAGCATTTCCTCTGGCCTCATCCCGGTGTTGAGAAGGAGAAGTAGCGTGACCTTGAGATAGCCCAAAGGCAGCTTCTCCACTTCCTGGAGAAATCTAGCGGCATCATCAGCCATGAGGGGATCGATGAGGGGCTTGCTCTTCTTGAATAACCTCGTGAGGAATTTCGCCTTCGCGACGTTCTTCGTGATGTCATCCTTTTCCAGCGCATAGTTCATGAGCTCGCGCAGAAACTTGAGCACCTTTGCCTGCATGCCAGGTCCTGCCACCTTAATTGGCTTGAATGGCTTAACAAGTGTACCGTGCTTCTTTGCCCATCGTGCCGTTTTTCGGTTCTCCTCCCAAGCTGCTCTACGCTCAAGCGCCCATTTCTCAGAGAGCTCCGGTACCTTGAGGATGCATCCCTCTATGTCCTCAGCTGTCACCTTGCAGATGGGGATGCTGCCTATCACAGCGTCAACGTACTGCAAGAGACGACGTTCGCTCGTGATAGTTTCTTTGCCAACTGAGCCGTTGCTCCTGATGTCGATATAGCGTTCGGCATAACTTCCGAGCGGGGTCATGCATCGCCCCGGCTCGTTTCTGTCATCTCCTTGGCGTGCATATCCACGCTCTTCTTGCTTGCGCTCAAGTTCAGCGTTCTTCTCGTTCTCAAAAGACTCAATCTGAGACTTCAGGTCATCCTTCCTGTTGAGCGCGAACACAACTCGGGTGAGCTTTTTCTTGTTATCGAAGTAGGTGCGATATTCCTCCGGAATGCGAATGGTCAGCTCGTAGGCTGTAGTGCGCGAATCTGAACGCTTTCGGCGCGGGAGCCCCTTCTTCTTGCGAGCTTCATCTATGTCATACGGTTTGTCGCACTTTAGCTTCTTCGTCCCCAATTTCATCTACCGCCTTTCGGTTCTTGTTGAGGTAGTTGAGAAGCCCGAGCTTTGGGATGCACCACTTGATGCCGATTCGGCAACCTTGGATATCTCCTCTGTTCAGGAGTTTCCTGATCTCTTGTCCGGTCGATCCGGTGAAGTCTGCGACCTGATCCGGAGTCATCATGTATGGGTAAGGCTCCAGCATGAAAAGGTAGAGACCATCGGGGTCGGCGTCTCTTAAGCGCTGCTCGTCGTACGGGACTTCTTCTATCTCATGTTCCATATCAGCCTCCTCTCGCTAAGGTGGCTTCCTGCCACAATCTTTTCTTCTGTCGGCATCCGGAGCAACGATGCGAAAGCCCCGTTCGCGTCGTTGACGCCTCGGGGTAGGTATGCCTCGCGCCTGCGAGGCGGATGCGTATTTGAGTGTCAAGGTGTATGGCTCGGCGCACGTTTCCCAGATTGCGAAAACGAAGCGCTGTGTCGTTTCTCGAACACTAGTGAGAAAAGGGTAAGGAGCTGGAAATATTCACCATGCCGGTGAAATAAATCACCCTGAAGGGGAAACAATCGCAAGAGCATCTATATCGCCTTTAGCCTAATAAATGTTCCTATTGGATTAATGAGAAGGATGCGTTAGGTAGACGAGGATGGAGCTAATCGAGCTAATATCGATAAGGATTGACGAAGTCCGCTCGCAATGTGGCCAGGACATCACCGAACTGGCAAGGCGCGCAGGCATCAAGAACAAGACCCTCTGGAAGACCCTTCACGGAAACCGAGAGATGAAGGCAGACGAGCTTGTTGCTCTCTGCTACGTCCTCAAGCTCGACTTCAACCATTTCATCAACGAGAAGATCCAAGAAGACCTCGATGCCAGATGCTGGAAGGCGATTCGGGATCTGAGCACGAATCCGCATAGCTTCGAGAGCTGATTGTCCTATCAGCTTGCAAATCTATTCGAGATAGTTCCATGAGCGAAGACAGTCCCAAACAAGAGAAGCGGCAAATCCTGCCCCAGGATTATTACGACTCAAGGCAAGTCATGGCGCTGTTGAAACTGAGCAAGCAGAAATACTACGAGCTTGTCGAACGCGAAGAAGATCCGTTGCCTATGCGTATGTATGGCTGGTCAGCAAGGGGAGCCCTTGCGGAGCGCGGCGAGCTCATGGCTTGGTTCAAGCGAAACACGCGCTTGGCACGAGATAGCAAGAAGTCCCGAAAAACTTGAAGCTCCTTTGCGGAGATCAGTATGAAAATTAATTCATGTAATCACTCACATGGTCTTGTTTAATGTGAGTGATTACAATACTATTGTCGTCATGGATAACGCAGTGATGACATATGAGCAAGCCTTGGCAGATGCAGGATCGGCCTTCCTCTTGAAGAAGAAGCTGGAATCGAAGGAGTTGCACAAGCTTACGCGTGGGGCATATTCGAAGATCGAGCATCCGGATCCTCTGGTGCTCGCGCACGTTCTCTATCCCGAGGCAGTCATTACCATGGACAGCGCGCTCTACGCCCACGACCTTACCGATGTGATTCCCGATGAAGTGCATCTCGCCACAAGCAGAAGCTCCACACGGATCGCTCGGCCTGGATATCGACAGTACTTCACCGAGGATGCGCTCCTGACACCGGGGACGATGGATGTCGAGCGAGATGGCGGAACAGCGCGCATGTACAACCGTGAGCGCATGCTCGTTGAGGTGATGCGCCGCCAGGCATCCCTTCCCCTCGACTATTACAAGGAGGTCATAAGCTCCTATCGCAAGATAGCCGACGAGCTCGACATCGCACTCGTCGAGGACTACATGGCCCTCTTCAAGAAGAATGACTTCATGTTCGACATACTCCAGAGGGAGGTTCTGTAGAAATGGAAAGCCTGGCGGAGATCAGAGACTCCTACATTGCCGACGGACTTGTCTACGAGCAGGCTCGGGCGCGAACCGCCCAGGACGCTATGCTGGACCTTATCGCCAAATCCGACCTCGCGCGCAACGTGACGGTAAAAGGCGGCGTCCTCATGCAGCACGTATCCAATGACACGCGCCGCGCAACCACAGACTTCGACCTGGACTTCGTGCGCTTTTCGATAGCCGATGACTCTATCAGGAAGTTTATCGGCGCGCTCTCAGACGGGTCTTCGACATTCTCGATAAGGATGACGGGCAAGATAGAGCAACTGAAGCACCAAGACTACAGCGGCAAGAGGATCCATGTCGTCATATCAGATGCCCAAGGGAGCTCCATCGAGACCAAGGTGGACATAGGAGTGCACAACCTCGTCTCCCCAGACCTTGCCGAAATATGCTTCGATCTCGGCAAGCTTGACGATGCCGTGACGATCCTCGCCGATAGCAACGAGCAGGTGGTAGCTGAAAAGCTCCGCTCCTTGCTGCGCATCGGTGCTGCGTCCACCCGCTACAAAGATGTCTTCGACATCTACTACCTGCTCTGCAAAAAAGGTGTGCGAGAACGTGAGCTCGACGATGCGGTTCGCGCCCTTGTTATCGAAGATCCGACAATGCGTGAGAGAAGTTACGGTGACATAGCCAATCGCCTTTCTCGCGTGTTCGGTGACCGCAGATTCAAAAGGGAGCTTTCGCGAGCGAAGAACAATTGGCTTGAGATTTCTCCTGACAAGGTGACATCCGCTATTACGGCATACTTCTCTTAAAACATTCAATCTTGCTTTCTTGATCCAGTAAACCTTATAGAACCTAGTTGAACTTTCCGAATAGCCTCACGCAAGCAATCGCCTTGCCTCCCCGCTATAAAGCAAATTAGCGGCGGGGAGATGCAGGTCGCCCGAAACACAACTAACTCGGACCCCCTCAGGGCTTGGCTCGAAAGACATGCGCCCCGCCGCCATCGAATGGCAAACAAGGAGCGCACCGTATGTTCAACCTCACACCGGCAACCCAGGAGGAGCACGACTCGCTCGTCGAGAAGTGCCAGAAGAACGGATGGCTCAAGCGAGGCGGATTCGATTGGCAAGACGATCCGTGGCTCGAAGAGTATCCATACGACTTCTCCCGCGCATCCACGATCAAAGACCTCGCCGACTTCTTCTCAAACGGTAACTGGGCAATCCGCCAAGGCGTGCTCTTCGGTGACCTTGCCTTCATCCAGCAGGTCAACGGGGGCGACGAATGGTGGACGCTGAAGAGATGCCCCGATGGGTCATGGCTTGCTTTCGAGAGCTACACCATGAGCTACATCCTGCCCGACATGAGCCGTTTCACGCGTGCGATCGCGAGCATGCAGCTGGCAACGCCAGAGGAGTGCAAGCGCCTCGAATACTCGCTGCCGAAGACCTCTCTCGTTTGGGACGGAGAGGCCTTCCCCGACGATTCGAGCAGCTACGTCAGGGCACGAGGCGAGAATTTCGAGCTAGAAGTCGTTGCAAGCCGAATAGGGCGCGGCGTCTCGATGACGGCCCAGGAGGGCCTGCTCGAAGGCCTCGATTCAGAGAACTTCGGCACATTGATAGAGCAGCTAAGAGCAGCGGTCGAGAAGGCAGACCAGTATGAGAAGGCTGCGATGATCCCGGACGCCCAAGGGCTGTCTGACAAAGCAAGGCATGCCGTCATCGCATCTGAGAACCAAGTGCGAACTGAACATGCGGAGCAGACGCATGAAAACGAAAGATAGATTAGGGGGCAAACATCATGGCAAGCGATTATGGCGACGAGGCAGGAGAGAAGCTCTTCGACTGGATGCTCAGGATGGGCCAAGACGCAAGCCAGGACGCTATCCGAGCGAGCGCCGAGAGGCTCAAAAATGCCATCAGAAACCTTAGAGGTCAGATCGACGAGCCCCTAGCAGAAGCGGAGCACGAGAGCGTGCGGGATTACGCACGGTTGAACCTCTCCGAATTCGGAGAGCTGCCCGACTACGCAAGCCTGCGCAAGATCATCGATGCCCGGCTCGACGCTGCCGCGATTGAGCACGACATCGCGAGCATCGATGGGCACGACCACCTCATATTCAAGGTGGAAGACGCGCCGGAGGTGGACGAGGCTTTCAAGGAGCTCGAACGCGACGCCGACGCGGCATGCGAGAGAGCAGTAAAGGAACGAGGGCGCGATCTGAGCGCAGAGCGCGACGCAGAGCCCCTTGAGCAGAAGGCCGCCGCTGCCCACGAGGCCAGCCATGCGTATCAGGCAGCAAGCAAGACCGAGCACGAGATGGAGCGCATCGAGGTGAAGGCCCGATGAGGCGAGAGCTTCTCGCCATCGGGCTCATGTCCCTCGCTCTGTTCATATTGGGCAACATCTGCACGGGGCTCGTCATGGAGGCGGGAAATGGCCAGTTAAATCTTGCCCACGCCTTCATCGGTCGGTTATCGCAAGGTCAGGTGATCTATCTTGAACCCCTCCCCTTGAGCGTTGGCGCGGCATGCGCGTGCGCTGTATGGCTCGTATGGGTGCGATGGTGGGAACGGCGTGGAAGTTACCGCAAGGGCGAGGAGCATGGTAGCGCCCGTTGGGCCACGGCCAGCGAGATGGGTGCTTTCTCCGACAAGGGAAACCCCGACAACAACATCATCCTCACGGCATCCGCGCGCAAGCGCCTGGAGGACACCTCTCACGACCAGAGGACGGAGACGAACAACAACGTCCTCGTCGTCGGAGGACCCGGCACCGGCAAGACGCGCTACTACGTGAAGCCCAACCTCATGCAGGCCAACGCGAGCTTCTTCATTACGGATCCCAAAGGAACGCTCATCCACGATATGGGATGGGTGCTCGAATGGCTGGGATACGAGATCAAGACGTTCGACACCGTGGACTTCTCGCGCTCCATGCACTTCAACCCCATCGCATACATCAAGGACGAGGCGGGGCTCCTGCGCTTCGTTGAATGCCTCATCAGGAACACCACAGCAGAGGGCGAGAGCGCGACAGACCCTTTCTGGGTGAACGCCGAGAAGCTCCTCTATACAGCCCTTGTGGCATATCTTCTCGACCATTGTCCCGAGGAGGACAGGAACATACCCGGCCTCCTCTCCCTTCTCGCATTAGCGGATGCGCGCGAGGACGACGAGGGGTACCTGAGCCCGCTCGACATGTTGTTCAAAGAGCTCGAAACGGGGCGTCGTCTCATGAAGGTGTCAGAAGGCCGCGCATTCGATCCGAGCTCCCGGGCATTCACCACGGACACGGGCGATTGGGCGTGGGTCAAGGTGGCAGAGCCCGTGCGACCCGAGGACGACTTCGCCCTGTCGAGCTACAAGCAGTTCAAAGTGGCTGCGGGCAAGACCCTCAAATCCATCATGATCTCGTGCAACGTTCGCATGAAACCCTTCGACATCGCCGAGATGCGCGAGCTTCTCCGCTTTGACGAGATGGCCCTCGACCACATGGGAGACGCTAATGTAAAGGTCGCAGTGTTCGCGTCGATGTCGGACACAGACTCCACCTTCGACTTCGTATTCGCGCTGCTCATGCAACAAGCGCTCGACACCCTCTGCGAGTGCGCGCTCAAGCGATTCGCGGGACGGCTCCCGAGATGCGTGCACTTCGTGTTCGACGAGTTTGCGAACATCGGCACCATCCCCGATTTCGAGCGGATGATCACGGTCACCCGAAGCCGCAACATCGCCGTGTCCATGATCTGCCAATCCCTCTCGCAGCTCGACGAGAACTACGGCGAGAACAACGCGGCGACGATTGTGAACGCCTGCGACACGATGCTCTACCTGGGAGGCAAGTCGGCAGACACCAATCAGAAGATTGCGGAGATGATCGGGAAGCAGACGGTAGCGAACGTCTCCGTGAACGACTCTCGTGGGAACAACCCCACCTACACGCATAACTACGGCCTCATAGAGCGAGACCTCATGCAGGGCTCCGAGATCTCACGCATGCCCAAGGACGAGGCGCTCGTGCTCATAAACGGGGCTCAGGCGTTCAAGGACAAGAAGTACGTGCTTTCGTCGCATCCCCGCGCATCTTTGCTGGCAAGGGCCGAGAAATCCGGTCCCTTCGAATTCAAACGGTATCGCGCCCGACGGGAAGGAGAGCTGATGGAGACCTGAAATGTGCGGCTGCGGCAAGGATCGGCGGATCCCCAAGACGCCTAGGTGATTCCACGCACCCGGACGCTGCCGCAGCCGAAAGACGCAAAGGAGCGCGCAAGCGCCCCTGCGAACCCAATTCTATCATCGGGGCGCAACCGACCCATTCCACATTCAGGGCGGTAGCGCGAAAGACGGCAAAGGAGGGCAAATGCTCGCAAACATCATCAGCCTTGTCTCTGGCTGCGTCACCTTCCTCGGCGGCTTTCTGGTCGTCTGGGGCGCGGTGTCGCTCGGACTCGCCATCAGGGAGCAGCAGGGAGGCAGCCAGATCGCCTCGGCGATATCGACCATCGCGGGCGGCGCGATCATCATCGCCGCAGCGGTCTACTTCGGGATGCTCGACACGTCCTGGCTCCCCGCCTAGGGAGGCGGTGAGCCATGTCGCTTCAGATCCCCATTCAGAAGGACATCGGAGAATACGAGGAGAAGATCGTCGGGAAGCTCTCCTTCCGCACCCTTGTGTGCGTAGCGGGAGGCTTCGGATCGGCGATCCTCGTGGCGGCGATCTGCCATTTCTGGATCGGCATTGAGGTCGCCGATGCCGCATTCCCCGTCATGTGCGCATCGATCCCGTTCTGGCTCGCCGGTTTCTGGCGTCCCTTCGGGATGCGCGCTGAGAAGTTCGCACCCCTTCTGTTTTCCCACCATCTGAAAGACCAGAGACTCCTCTATGAGAGCCCGGCACCGAAGCATCTGGCGCGCATCAAGCGCGGGGCGTCAAGTCGCAGGGCGAAGAGGATGTCCAAACGCAAAGGAGCGGAGGCCAATGAGCCAACCAGAGAATACAAGGAAGCCAAAGAAAGAGATGAAAGAGGACAAGAAGAGGCTCAAGAATGAGAAAAGTCTCGCCAAGGCCCGCATCAGAACCGAACGTGCAGCGATGGCTAAGGCCAAGCGCGAGCGGAGTGGTTCCCAGACAGGCCTCCTGCGGCAGCTTATCGGCATGTCCACCAAATCCGACCGTTCGAAGAAGGTCCACGAGGAGAAGCTGAAGCGACAGAAGAGGACAAGGGCGTCAGCGAGCGACATAACCTCCTACATCGGATACGACGCCATCTACAAGGATGGCATCGCACAGGTCGAGGAGGGCCTCTTCTCGCAGACGATCGAGTTCTCGGACATCTCCTACCAGTCGGCTCGTCGCGAGAACCAGCAGAACATCTTCACGGTGCTCTCCTCCCTCTACAACTACTTCGGGGCGGACTCGTGCGTCCAGCTCACGATAGCCAACGTCCCCATCCCCGAAGATGAGATCGGCAAGAAGCGCTTCTTCAAGGCGGCAGGTACCGACACAGAGAAGTACGCCAAGGAATACAACCAGATCTTGAACGACAAGATGCGAGAGGGCGTCTCCAACCTCACGCGCCATCGCTACCTCACCTACATGGTCGGTGCAAGCGACGTGTGGGAGGCAGTGCCGAAGCTCTCCCGCATCAAGGGCGATGTCACCGACACGCTCTCGCGCATACGCTGCGAGGCGCATGCCCTGAACGGCATCGAGCGCTTGAGCGCGATCCACTCCCAGCTTCGTCCGAAGGCAGCGTTCACGTTCACATGGGACAAGGTGAATCCCTGCTCGAACACAAGGACGCGCGACCTGATCGCCCCCGCGCTCGTGGACTTCAAGCCCAGCGGACGCTCGGACATCTTCAGGATCGACGAGACATACGGCTGCGTGCTTTCCATCCGCACGTTCGGATCGATGCTTGAGGACCACTACCTCGCGAACATCATCGACCTTCCCATGCCGCTATCGGTGAACCTGCACATCCAGCCCATCGCGCAATCGGACGCCCTTGCGCTCGTGAAGCGACAGCTCGACTGGATGGACAAGGAGATAATCGACGAGCAGATGAGCGCCATGAAGAAGGGCTACGACTATACGATCCTGCCTCCGGAGCTGCGCTACTCCAAGGAGGAGGCGGAAGAGCTCCTCGACTTCCTTCGCAACAAGAACGAGCGCCTCTTTACCTACACCGGCCTCATCTACACCTACGCCGATACTGTTGATGCGCTTGAGCGCCAGGTCGAGCAGATCATCTCCGTCGGGCAGGGAAATTCGCTCGGTATCGAGCCGCTTTACTATCGCCAGCGCCAGGCTCTTAACTCGGTGCTACCGCTCGGCATGAACCACGTCGATGTCACCCGCTACCTCACAACCGGGCAGATCGCCATGCAGATGCCTTTCGCATCGTTAGAGTTAAACCAGGAGGGCGGGGGCTACTATGGGCAGTCGAAGCAGTCGGGCAACCTCGTCATCTGCAACCGCAAGAAGCTCGCAAGTCCCATGGGGTTCGTCTGCGGCAAGCCCGGTTCCGGGAAGTCCTTCTCTGTGAAACGCGAGATCACCAATACAGTGCTCGCCTATCCGGAGGACGAGATCATCATTTTCGACCCCGCTGGTGAGTACGGAAATCTCATAGAGGCCCTCGGCGGCGTGAACGTCCGGCTCGCGCCCGATGCGGATACCGCGCTCAATCCCTTCGATTTGGCTGATGTGGAGGGGCGCGCCGACGCCGCGCAGCTCGCCTTCAAGATCGATGCCTTCTTGGCCCTTTCGAGCGCGATGATGGCGGAGTCTTCCGAAGGCCTTCCCGAGGCGGACAAGTCGATCATCACAAGATGCGTCGAGGCGGCTTACGCGAGATGCTCGGGCGGCGAGGGGATGCCGACGCTTTCCGATTTCCACGAGATACTCGTCGAGCAGCCTGAGGCGGAGGCGCGCGACATAGCCCTTCGCTACGAGCGATACGTCACCGGTGCGCTGTCGTTCTTCAACCGCCAGTCCAACGTCGGCTTCCACAACCGCATCACCAACATAGACCTTCACGACCTCTCCACCAACATGCGCGTGTTCGGCATGCTCACCGCATTAGAGGCCGTGCGCAACCGGATGTATGCGAACTTCGATCGGGGCGTTACCACCTGGCTCTACATCGATGAGGTCCAGTCTCTCTTCGGCCACCCCACCATCATCGATTACTTCGCGAAGTTCTGGGCGGAAGGGAGGAAGTTTAACTTGATTTGCACCGGCATCTCCCAGAACACCTCGCACATGCTCACTCACGAGCGCGCCCGCACCATGGTTCTGAACTCAGACTTCATGCTGCTTCACAAGCAGGCAAGCCAGGATCTCGCCGCGTGGGCGGAGATGCTATCGCTCTCCGGTGCCGAGCGCGAGTACATCGACGAGTCAATCAAGGCCGGAGAGGGCCTTCTCGTCGCGGGAGGGGCGCGCGTGCCCATCCGTGACGACTTCCCCAAAGGCGCGCTCTACGACCTCTGGAACACCAAGCCCGAGGAGATCGCACAGCTGAAGCGAGCCCATGTCTTCGAGAAGAACGCGAAGAGGAGCCGGAGCTAGATGGACCCGAGAAGCCTCGACAACACGAGCGCCTCGATCGCGGACATCGTCACCGCCGATAAGCTCGACGCCGTGAGCGCGGGAATCGTGAAGGACGACGAGAGCCAAAGCCTCTCTGCCCTAAGCGAGAAACAGTCCGCACTCGGCACGAGGGCAACGTGCAAGGCGGCCCCCTCCAAGAGGCGCATGCGCAAGTCGGCAGATGCGAGTGCAGTTAACGCGGATTCCGATGGCGCATCGGGTGTCGGGGAGGCATCCTCAAAAACCGAGACATCCAGCACTCCGAGCGAACGGCTCAAGGTTCGTCAGTTCCTGGAATGTGAAGCCGTCTCCGAGCTCGACGAAACAGACGAGTTCGAGGGGGTGGGTAGCACCTACGACACCGAACGAGGCGCAAAGCGGGCAATCGCAGCCATGCGCGACAGGAAGGCGAAAGGGGCCCTCTCCGCCTCAGGCGGCTCCAAGGGATCGAGCGCGAACGCCATCAAGAGCACGAGCGCCCAGGGCACGAAGAAGGCGAAGACAACAAGCGCCCGAGGAGTCAGCCATACGCAAGCGAGCCACGCCGCCCAGGCGACGGGAGCCGCCGCGAAGACGGCCGCCTCGTCGTCCGGCAACGCCGCCGTCGCTGGCACGGTAGGCGGAAGCGGGATTGCCGCAGGCGGTGGGGTGCTCTGCGGGGTCATCGCCTTCGTGCTAGTAGCGCTCGTCATAGGCCAGATTATCTCGGCCTTGTTCGGGTTCTGGGATGCAGAGGACAAGAAGCGCTCCATGGAAGGGCTTCCGCCCTACATCACCTACGAGATGGTCGAAGAGGCCATCCGCTGCCAGGAGGAGTTCGGTCACCCCGCTGGGTGCACCATCGCGCAGATCATCTGCGAGTCGGGACAGGGCGAGACCATGAGCCAGCTCGCGACACGTGACCACAACCTGTTCGGGATGAAATGGGCGTCGTCTTTCGCATCAGCACTGGAAGTCGCCGGAAAGGCGGGATGGACGACCCAAGAGGAGTACACACCCGGCACCTTCACCACCATTACGGCGTACTTCACGGTGTTCAAAGGAGATGTGGAGTGCATTCGCTTCAGAAGCCGCGTGTTCCTGCAGGCATCCCATTACAGCGCCAATGCCCTCATCCAGCAGGCGATCGCCGAGCGCTCCTCCGACAAGATGGCGGAGGGACTCAAGGATGCGGGATGGGCAACGAGCTCGGCTTACGTGGACTCCCTCAAGTCCGCCATGGATACCTACAACC
>CAJUQK010000035.1:0-1988 GCA_910588205.1 uncultured Eggerthellaceae bacterium | reverse complement strand
AACCTGCGCCGCTTCGACTCGATGACAGTCGAGGACCTTGAGAGCGGGGCGCTCTCGGCAGACGCGGTCATCGCCGCCGCCTACAGCCAGCTAGGCGTGCCCTACGTATGGGGCGGAACGACGCCGGGCGTGGGCCTCGACTGCTCGGGGCTTACCCAATACTGCTACCGACAGGCGGGCATCGCCATCCCAAGAAACTCCGAGGACCAGGCGGCGTTCGGTCGCAAGGTGCCGGTGTCTGAGGCATCGCCCGGTGACATCCTTTGGAGGCCCGGGCATGTGGCCATCTACATCGGGGACGACCGCTACATCCACGAGCCGCACTCGGGCGCGGCCTGCACGATTGCAAGCGGCGCGTCGCAGTTCGCGAGCGCCATCAAAATTAGATAGGAAGGACGAAACATGACCAGAAAGAACAAGCTCATGCTCGCTGCGGCCATTGTTGCTGCGGTGCTCCTCGTGGGCTCGGGCGTGGCAAGGTGCACGCTCGCCCAAAACGGGTCGACTGAAGGCCGGGCTGCTGTTGAATCGGCAGAGGAGGCAGCAGTAGAGAACCCTCAGTCCGAGACCGATGCTGCAGACGGCGAAGCGAGCTCTGGCATCGAATCGCTCGTCGGAACCTCGTGGGTGGGCGTGGACGACGCAACGCACTCGCTTTCCATCGTCAAGGGAGCTTTCGTCGAGACCAAGGACGGCGGCACGGAGGTGACCTACTGGACGCTTGACGGCGAGGAGCTGCTTTCCTCCGGCATAGAGGCCACCGTGCTCGCCTCGAAGTCAATGACCGATGCCGCGAGCCCCGTTCTCGTCTCTGTTAGCAGCGACGGCGCAGACACCGTACTTAGATCGGACGCCCTCGCCTGCGCATACAGGCAGGTGCAGGTCGGGGACAGGTCGCTTAGCTTCACCGGCGTCACCTCCAAGCTCGAAGAGGCGATGGGGATCGACGCCGCGAAGATCGAGGCCGCCGTCTCGGCGCGTGCAGCAGCCGTGTCCCCAAGCGCGACTCGCGCCATCTGGGATGCGGAGGCGTGGATAGACTATGCCAACAACGCGGCTACGACAACGTTCACGCTCGACGATGGGGCATCGACCATGATCTCGGTAACGCGCTCATCCGATGGCACGATCGAGGCGCTCTGATAGGGATGGGCAAAGTCAAAAGCCTCGTCTCAAACAGACGATTCATAGTGGCGTTCGCAGCCACATTCGTTCTGCTCTCCACGCTGTTCATTCCCACTCAGCTCGCATGGGGTTCGATCGCGGACGACATCAACGCATGGCTCTGCGGAGTGCTCCGCGACTGGTGCAACTGGATCTTCGCGGCTCAGACCGACGTGATGCGCTCGCTTGGCGCTAACGGCGTACTGTCGGCACCGTTCGAGACCATGCTCGCCAGCGCGGGAGATGTCTCCATGTACGACATCGCCAGAGGCGTCTGGCAGGTCGCTGTGCTGCCCATCGGTTGCGGGGTTCTCGGGCTCGTGTTCACTTTGAAGCTCATCGAGATATCACAGCGCATGGACGGCAACCAATCCTTCCCGGGCGTGAAGGAGGTGGTGTTCCTCCTCGTGTT
The DNA here is from genome assembly GCA_910588205.1 of uncultured Eggerthellaceae bacterium. Classification (GTDB taxonomy): domain Bacteria; phylum Actinomycetota; class Coriobacteriia; order Coriobacteriales; family Eggerthellaceae; genus MGBC163016. The sequence continues at coordinate 412 of CAJUQK010000035.1, read as the reverse complement.
CTTCGCAGTATTCCTTTTCCTGATCCAGCACTCCTTCGACCTCATGGCGGCCATCTACGAGGTCATAGGCCTTGCGATAGACCGTGTGGAGGGCCTCTTCGGCACTGGCGGCGCACTGGACATGACGGCAGTCTCGATCGTAACGGGCGATGACGACCTGTCTGCGCTCCTGGCGCTGCTCGTCGTCGCGGTCATCAGCTGGCTCGTCGTGCTCGTCGCGTACATCGTGGCGCTCGTCGTCTGCTGGGCGCGCGCGATACAGCTCTACGTCATGGCGGCGTTCTCCCCGATCCCGCTGGCATTCCTCGGATTCGAGCAGACGCGCCAGATCGGGCTCGGGTACCTGAAGAGCTTCGGTGCCGTCTGCATCGCAGGACTCATCATTCTGATCCTGCTCATCAGCTTCCCCGGG
>CAJUQK010000034.1 GCA_910588205.1 uncultured Eggerthellaceae bacterium | reverse complement strand
CGATGCGGAACAGGAGGTATTCCTTGCCGGTCTCCGGGTCGGGGAACCAAGCCGAACTAACGCTGTGCGCAGCGAGCTTGTCCTCGATGATCCCCTTGATTCCGTCGTAGTCTCCTATTCCCTGGAACTCCTGCATGTCGAGCTTTGCCCATTCGGGCGCATCGCCCTCGGGCGCACGATCGCCGGTCAGTTCCTGCGCGGAGCGGGTGGCGTTCTGGAACGCCCTCTGCATCTGCGCCGCCCGGGTGTACATCGCCCGCTCCCCCATGCGCTCGCCGAAGCGCATGAAGTCGTCGATCATCTTGCTCCCGGCCTCGTCGCCGTAGTCGCTCGCCATGTCCTGGGCCTTCCTTCCCGAATGCGGGAAGGGACTTCCCGCACGGCTATCGAATCAAGTGGTTGCTTCCGATCAGCTGTGGGGATGGCGATGGCGCGAGGGAGGGGTTGGAGGCAATGCACGGCGAAGCCGCGCTCTGATACGCAGCATCACGATAGGTCGTCCCCTTGTATGCGCTTAGCGGGTGCAGAGCTCTTCCCCTCTTCTAGATTGAGGAAGCAGACCGCAAAGTCCACTCCCGTAGTCTTCGATAACTTTCTTGCGGCGGTAGGAGAGCTCTTCCCTCATTTCGCTGGTGAGGAAGAACCCCATGTCCACATTCATGACAACGCAAAGCCGTATGAACTCATCTGCCCTCATCTGACGCTGCCCGTCGAGGATGTACCACAGTCGCTTTCGATCGATGGAGGATCGCCGTGCGAGTTCTGCGACGCTGATGCCGCATGCTTCTCGCACCGCCTCCATTCGTATTGCAACTAGTTTTGCGTGGTTCATCCTCTAGTTTCGCCTGCCGTTTGCTACATGCTCGCATTGCCTGACTTTCGTACTGTTTGTGAGGCTAAGCGAGGAACCCATTTCCAGAAACCCTGTTGTCCTAAAACAGGTCGATGCGTTCCTAAATTAGGACTCTAGAAGAGCCATTCCATGGCTTTGCCGCAAGCGTCCCCTCTCGACCGCGCGAAGACACGACCCGTTCGAATGCCTCGCGTCTACCTCGAAGAGAATCACGCTATTTTCGATGCTAGAACTGCCACGGGTTTTCTGTCTCTTGACATTTCCTTTCATTTGCATTTGCAAGACCTTATGTTTTTCTTACTTACCCTCTGTTGGAGCATGAGCAAAAACAATAGATATTAGAATGTATCCAAGCTGAGCAGAGAGGGATTTCCATCTTGAAAGACGCAGATGGCACAGACGCGCGAATCCTTGTGGTGGATGATGAGAAGGCAATCGTCGAGTTGCTGACATCGCTCCTCTCCTCCGAAGGGTTCCAGGTGCTTCCGTTTACGAAGCCTCTCGAAGCGCTTCTGGCATGTTCGCAAGAAGGGTTCGACCTCGCCATCGTTGACCTCATGATGCCAGAGATGAACGGCTTCGAGCTCTGCTCGAAGATGAGGATGATCACCACCGCCCCAATCCTGTTCCTTTCAGCGAAGGACGGCGAAACCGATCAAGTGGCCGGTCTTACGCTCGGCGCCGATGACTACATCACCAAGCCCTTCAAGCCCCGTGAACTCGTAGCGCGCGTAAAAGCGCACCTCCGGAGAGTTGACTACAGCTCCGGAACGCCCAGAGCGCGCTGTCGCAAGTCAGACATCGAAATCAATCGAAGGGGCCATGAGGCGTTCCTTCTCGGAGAGCAGCTAACGCTGACACCGAAGGAGTTTGGCGTCCTTGAGCTTCTCGTAAGACGGGCGGGCGAGCCTATTTCGGGCGAAGAGATCTTTGAGAGCGTTTGGAAGGAGAAGTACGACTCTTCAGGGGCCAACTCTGTAATGGTGCACATTCGCCATCTGAGAGAAAAGCTATCCGAGATCGACTCGTCGCGTGAGTACATCAAAACCGTATGGGGCGTTGGCTATAAGCTGATCGTTTCTGCCACGCCTCATCAGGAAACGCCTTCAAGCGAAGCGAATCCCCATGAAGCCTAACAAAAGCGCTCAGTCCCGAGCGCTCAGGCGGCGGTATACCGTGCATTTTCTATTAGCGCTGCTGGTGTACACAGCTGCGTTCTGCTCAGCAATGGTGATTTTGAACATCACGGTCGTCCCCAAGATCGCGGATTGGATATTTGAAACCACCAGTGACGACGTGTATATCGATCCTGCAAATTATCTAGAGGAGTATTCGACCGAAGAGCTCCTGATTGACCTGCTCGAATCGTATACCGACAACGGAACGCGCCACACACTTCTGTGGGTCGCGCCAGAGTATCAAGAGCCGCTGAGCGAAGCCGGTATTCAGGCGGATGATCCCCAACGGGAAAGAGACGCGGATCTGGAATACCCTGCCCACGACCAATACCCCAACAACCTTATAGGTGAAGTTCGCTTGAGTTCGATGGGGTTTGGCTCAAACGCTTACGAGACAACCGTAATAGAGCTTACGCCGATGTATTTGGCCTACTCCATGGCGACCAGGGAGGCGCAGGCCATCGAAGATAGGGGCGGAGATTGGAAATGGGAGCAACTGAGCACCGAGGAAGGGGCTCCTTTTCACCCTTTCATCCTCCGCAACACGACTTTTTACAACACCGCAAGGACGCTCAAGATTCCTTGTGCGATCCTCTTGTATCTGCTCGGATGCCTAGCGATTTCCCTTATGGAAGTGAGGCGAGCGCTGGGCTACTTTGATGAGCTGTCTTCGGCGGTTGTCAGCCTGATAACCGACAAACTCAAGCCGATCAAGCTCACGAAAGACCTCTCGATTGCGCAAGACGAGCTCAACCACATACGAGAAGAATCGGCGGCAAGCGAACGAGCTGCGGAAGCTGCGCAGAAACGAAATAACGAGCTCGTAGCCTATTTAGCGCACGACATACGCACGCCTCTTACCTCGGTTATCGGGTTTCTGTCCATGGTGAACGGGGACGAGCGCATGCCGAAGGATTTGCAGCGGTTCGTCTACCTGGCCTCCCAAAAGGCAGACAGCCTTCAGCTTTTGGTCGATGAGTTTTTCGACATCACCCGGTTCAATGCACAATCGATCTCTATTGAGCGGTCGCAGGTCGGCGTTATGTTCCTCCTCCAACAGCTTGCCGATGAGTTTTACCCTCAAGCCAAGGAGAGCAACATCCAAATTGTCGTCACGGCTCCAGAAGAAGGCAAGTTCTGCGTTGACGGAGAAAAGCTCGCTCGGGCCCTAGGCAACATCCTCAAGAATGCTTTGGCATACGCAGCGAGCGGCACAAAGCTCACAATAGCTGCTCGCAGCACCCAAGAGCATTGGGTAATCACCATAACGAATCAGGGCAGCGAAATCTCAACGGAGAACATCGAAAGGGTATTCGAGAAATTCTATCGGGATGACGATGCTCGAAACACAAAAGCGGGCGGCGCTGGTCTTGGCCTCGCAATTGCGAAGGAGATCGTGCTTGCCCACAAAGGCGCCATCAGCGCGGTAAGCGAGCATGGCACGACCTCCTTCGTCGTTGAGCTGCCCATCAACGAGTAACGCTTGCGAGCTCACGCAATACGAAAGTCGAAATAAGTGTCAGGATAGGGCTCATCCAGCAAGGTATAGTGCCACCATTCGAGCTCATACGGCAAAAAGCCGCTCCTCTCCATGATCAGCCTAAGGTCGTCACGGTTTCTGGATTCAGCCGCAGTGATTCCAGCAGCGCCATGATGTGAGCTTACGTCCATATAGTCGAAGCGGCCCCCCATATCCACCAGCATGCCGGTCTCAAGACTGAACAGAGTGAGATCGATTGTTCCGCCCCTACTATGCCCCGAACGTCTCGCCACGTAGCCCTGCTCCACGATCTCGGCCTTCTCAATGTTCGGATAATGCTTGTCTTTCGTCAGCCCGTCTTCAGGACTAGACGCCCATCGGAGAAAGCAGTCAACGGCAATCTGCGGTCTATACCCATCCCAGAGAAGCAGGCCAAAACCGAGCTCTCCAGCAACTCTTTGGGCCCGGCGCAAACCTTCCGCAAGCTGGCGCGTTCCCACAATACGATTAACGTCGTAGCCATCCACGGGACACCCGATGAAGTTATCCCAAGTAGCATATTTCGCATCCCACCGGATTCCAGAAACACATTCGTCTATATACACGAAGTCGCGATTCATGCTTACGCACCCCGTTTTAGCGCCAAATTGATGAGGCAATCGATTAGATTGGTTAGCGACACGCCTGCCGCCTCCATCATGCGCGGATAGCGACTGTATGACGTGAGGCCGGGCATGGTGTTTACCTCGTTAAGAACAACGCGCCCGTCATCGCAGAGAAACATGTCCACACGCGCCAAACCCTGGCAGCCGAGCGCACGAAACGTGCTTGTTGCGACCTCTATAACGCGGTCATGGTGCTCCGGTGCAATTTCTGCGGGAACTCTGATCTCCGAGTTTTCAGACCCGCTCTCGGGATCGCTCTCTTGATGGATGCGAAAGAACCCGTGGCTGAGAACTATCTGATCGAGCTCTCCCACGACCAGATCGGAGCCTGTGCCCAACACTGCGCAGCCAACCTCACTTCCGCGAACTTCTCTTTCCACGAGAACTTTTTCGTCGAAGGCCGCGGCAGCTTCTACGGCTTTTCGGAAGTCGCCACCCTGCTCGACCTTGCTTACCCCGAAAGATGATCCCGATCGTGCCGGCTTGACGAATACGGGCAAGTCCATTGGAGCCGCGTCAGAGGGGTTTTCGGCAGCACAGATCACATGCTCCGGCACCGCAACTCCCGCTTCCGAAGCAACTGCATAGGTAAGGGCCTTATCCAGGCAGATCGCTGATGAGGCGATGCCGCAACCGACATAGGGAATCCCGGCCAGTTCGAACAAGCCCTGAATGGCGCCGTCCTCGCCGTATCTGCCGTGCATGACAGGAAACGCGACATCTATGTTTTGGATGATGCACTGTCGCCTGTCGGCAATCAGCAAGCCGCGTGTATGCTTGTCCGGCGAGAGGGCCACAGCCCTCAAGCGCTGCTCCTCCCAACCTAAGCAAGGCCGCTCGCAAAGCTTCCACGCCCCGTCTCTCGTTATCCCAACATAGAACGGCTCGTATTTCTCCGTATCGATGCTCTTTGCCACGTTCATTGCAGACTTGACCGACACATCGTGCTCATCAGAGCACCCTCCGAATAGGACCAAAACCCTGAGCTTGCTCATCGCTTCCTCCTTCTTTCTCATGCTCTCGACATTCCCTTAAGGCGCTTCTCGCCATATCCTCCATTGCGTGATCCGTGAAGTAGGCGACATGAGGAGTGATCACGACATTGGGCATCGCACGCAATGTCTCCAAATGCCTCAGCATCTCCCTGTTCCGGGACGGGTCGTCGTTTTCTCCTTCCACCACATCAAGGGCAGCCCCTCCGAGCCGTCTTTCCTTTAGCGCGTCCACGAGCGCCTCCGCTTCTACGAGCGCGCCGCGCCCTGTGTTGACGAGAACCGCTCCGGGCTTCATCGCGTCCATCTCCTTGCGACCGATCAGGTGATGGGTCTCTGCCGTGAGGGGAACATGAAGCGTGACCACATCACTTGAAGCGAGCAATTCTTCGAGCGAAACGGAGGTGCTGGATTGCTCGCGACCGCATATCAGAACAGAGCAGCCAAAGCCTTCGAGTCTTTTCAAAACGGCATTTCCTATTCGGCCTGGGCCAATCACGCCGACAGTCATATCGCCGAGCTCCTTGCCGCACACAGCTGACCCCTGCGAGGCCTCGCGAGCGTTGCGGAATCCCGCTTTAACTCCCCGGAGGACCATGAGCATCAGCATGAGAGTGAAGTCTGCGACGCTGCCAGGAGAGTAGGGGGAGGTCTTGATGGACATATTCAGCCGGCGCGCTTCCTGGATGTCGATATGATCCGTACCTACGCTTCGCGTGATGACGCATTCCACGCCAGCCGCCTTGAGCGCCGAGAGCTCCATCTTTCCGATATTGGCCCTATGGCTCACGCTCACAATCGCAAAGTCTTTCGCGAAACATGCCAAGTCCGGCGCGAACTCGTCTTCTACGAAGCGAATGGGCAGACGCTCATTGCTGAAGGCTCGCTCGAACGCCTCGGCTTCATCGGGTAGGCCGCCATACATAACAAGACCGCTACGCGTTTTCATAGGTTTCCTTTCGTGCTAGCCAGGAATGGATTCGTACAAGTTGATGGCGTCCTGGAATCTCGACTCATCGCTCGAACCCATAACCACGCCTATGTAAATACGCCCTTCGATTTCAGCGGCGGACACGAGGCATGCCCCTGCGAGCGTTGTGCTCCCCGTCTTTATCCCCATAGCACCCGGGAAGTAATACGGACTGTCCGGGTCAATGAGCTGATTGGTGCTGCGAAAAGTCGCCTCCTCCCCGCTGGGCCATTGTTCGTGAGAGACGGGCGTGCTGACGATTTCGGCCAGAGTCGGATCTTCGAGGCACGCCTTTGCCAAAATTGCCAAATCGACGGCAGTGGTGTACTGTCCTTCGGCGTCGAAGCCGTCAGGAACAACGAAGTGCGAGCTTTCCGCGCCCAGCGCGATCGCCTTCGCATTCACGCATCCCATGAACTCCCGTATTGCATCTTGCATAGGCAGATCGTTGTTGCCCGCCGCGGCTCTGCCCGCATGGACGGCGAGAGTGTAAGCGGCGTCGTTTCCCGAAGGAAGCATGAGCGCGATAAGAAGCTGGCGAACCGTGAGAACATCCCCTCTTTCCAGCCATGCCCGCGACGACTCCTCGTTGATAAGGCCAATCTCCTTTCCCACCTCAACTTCTTTGTCGAGGGGCAAAAGGTCGATGACCGTCAATGCCGTCGCCATTTTTGCTGTACTCGCAGGGGCAATCTTCTTGTCGCTGTCTCTCTCGAAAACTGTACGACCCGACTCCGCATCAACCAGAAACACTTCCTTCGCTTCAACGGTTTTCGGGGGGCTATCTCCCTGGCCTGAGCAATAGGGGCCGCCGGCGCTGTCCCACGCCTCTCTTGCGTCGAACGCTTGCGATGCCAGAGGGATGGTGTTGGCGCTGGAGGCAGAGAGGAGCACGCCGGAAACAGCCGAGAGCAATGCACCGAGCAGAAGAACGATGGCGCACAGCTTCGCCGCGCTCCTGCGGGAGCGGCCAGCGCGATACTTCGTCCGCCCTCTACCGTACGCCGTCGCATATCTTCTTGCTGCCAAGTTTAGTCACATCCTTGCTAGTCCCCTTGCATCTGAGCTCACCAAGGGTCTCGACCGTAGGCCTAGGATAGAAAGGGGAATCGTCTTAACGGCGCTGAGCGGGCCAAATATAAGAATCAGGATGGGGAAAGATAAGGTTTAGCCAAGGCTTTCTGAACGATCGTTAAGGCTGAAAGCCCTTACGCACCGAATACGGCAAAGCCAAGACGCCCAGGTATCGGAAGCGCCCTTTCCAGTTTTCCGCAGCGGGCAGCGTTGCAAGAGAGTGATCGCGTGCCTCTCTAGGAGGCGTCGTCTCTCCAGTGGCGCTCGTATTGGGAACCGCTGTTCCCGTAATGAGACCAATCGACTCAATTCTTTACAGCAGGAAGATAAGTTATCCAGGGTGCTTCATATCGTTACCAGCAACAGAAGAAACGCACGGGGCTCTACCGGACCTTGATAACTGCATCGAGCGCTCATTTCGAGCTGCGCCACAACTGCGCGCTCTGCGCAAGCATGCGCTTGGGGCGTTCGCATCGTTGTGGCATTTATCCAAACACCCCATCATCGCGGTCAGCGACGCTGGCCGCCTCACATTCGAGAGGAGGCGACTATGAAGGAAACCTATGGCGAGATGGAGATAGACGAAGCGCGCCTTGCGGCGGCCGACCCGGACGGGCTGTACCTTTTCATGCTGGAGGACTACCCCTACATGATGACGCCCGACCATGTGGCCGCCTTCACCGGCACCACGAGCCAGGAGATACGCAAGCTCCTCGGCCGCGGGGAGATGCAGGGGTGCCGCATCGGCATCCGCTGGCTCGTGCCGAAGCTGGGGCTGCTCAACTACCTCTACAAGGATCGCCGCGAGAAGGAAGGCGATGCAAATGAAGAAGCTCCGCTGCGACAAGCCCTATGACATCGACGAGGCCCGCAAGAGGAAGGGGCTCCCGCGCCGCAGGCGCAAGGACTCGCGCACCACGGCCTACGAGTTAACCATTCGCGTACCCGTTGAGTACCAGGTCTATTTCGATGGCAAGAAAAAGCTCACGCGCGTCGTCTTCGCGCTCAACAAGAAGGAAGACCTCAAATCGCAAGTCAAGTCCTTCGAGGAAGAGAAGAACTCCGAACTTGAGAGCAGGCTGGAAGTACGCGGCTGTAAGACCGCCGAGAGCGACGACCAAAATGATGAGTTATGCCGCACGCCAATCGGCGAATACGTCTATCGCTACATTGACATCCGCAGTAATGGTGCAGTGGGCAAAGAGACCATCAGAAACGAGAACAACTACGCCCGCTACATCAATGCAGCTATGGGCCATATCCCACTGTGCGACCTCACTTCGCGGGATGTGGAAGCGTGCCTTTTGGCGGTTCCAGACCTTTCACGCAAGTGGGCGGAAGAGAAAAGGGCAGCTCGGGAGGAGAATCGAAAGCAAGCAGACTGGTGCAAGAAGCATCACAAGAGGATGAAGCCATTGGCACCGATTAGAGTCGCCGGACCTGACCTTCAATCGAAGATTCTCAAGTTCTTGCGAGAAGTCCTTAACTACGCCGTAGAGAAAGAAGACATAGCCAAGAATGTGGCAAAGGCGAAGTTTCTGACCCGTCTCTTCAAAAAGAGCAAACCCCTCATTGACCCTCTCATGCCTGACGGGGCCGCCCGCTTCCTTGAGGCCATTGAAAGGCTTCCGATCGGGTTCTTGAAACTGGCTCTCCTGCTGCTTCTCAATACCGGCATGCGCCCCGAGGAGATGCAGGCGATCAGACCCGGCAATTTCATCTTCGACGAAGATGAAACCGTCGTTAAGATCACGAGCGTCGTGAAAGACAGAGGGACAAAGATCGTTGACTACCCGAAGTCAGATTCTTCGCGCCGCTCTGTTCCCATCGACGCCTACACAGCCGAGATGGCAAAACAGTGGATAGCGATGAAGAAGGCTCTTCTTGCGGAAGCAGGATTGAAGTTCACTATGAACACGCCGCTCATGGGGCCGCTTGACACTCCCTACACATACAGAACATTCCTCGTGTATTGGGAGGACTTCTGCTGCAAGGCTGGCTTCGAGAATGTACGTCCTTACGCCTTGCGTCACACCTTTGCCACCCTGAACCTTGCTAACGGTGAGAACATCAAGACGGTCTCTGTTCTTCTCGGGCATAAGAGCTCCGCTTACACTCTTGATCTCTATGCCGGTTATGTACCAATGACAGGAGTTGGGCTCGGTACGCGATACATGAGTTTCCTACGAGGGTTCGGCAAAGCCGCTTAGTGGATTATTCGTCTGGCCTATTCTCATTTACGCTTTGATTCAGTTATAATCCACTTTACATCGCGGGTGTAATTCAATGGTAGAATTCGAGCCTTCCAAGCTCGCAGCGCGGGTTCGATTCCCGTCACCCGCTCCAAAGAAACATCGTGGAAGCCGTCCTGCAGACGGCTTTCTTGCATCAGGAGCTCATTTGAAAAACTCCGTGTTTTTCCAGTATTTCTTCCAGTACGTTTGATAAAATGACAGCAGGTAAGCACTATGTTTACTAAATGAAGCGAGGTCAGACGGTATTTTTGAACGAGCTTGCGGTCAGGGATGGCAAGGGCCTTCCAAGCTCCTGACGCGGGTTCGATTCCCGTCATCCGCTCCATGATTTCTTCATCTAAAAGCGTTACCATCCCGTTTACTTTTCAAGCTTTGCAATACAGCACTGGAGACGCATGCACGCAAACGAAGCAAAAAAGAGAAGAGAGAAGCTTGGGAACAGGGCGTTCCCTGCTCTGCTGGTAGTCACCTTGGCCCTCACGGGTTCCCTTACCTTGACGGTGCCCGCTTCGGCCGATGAAGGTGGCGAAGCGGATCCTTCCACCCTGGAGCACTTGGACGCCCTTCGCCAGCAGGCGAATTCCATCAAAGCCTCCATCGATGCCCTTCAGACTGAGCTCAACCAGGTGACCGAGGAATACAATGCTGCGCTTGACGCCCGCCATGTGGCAGCCAAGGCCATGCGTGAGGCAAAGGTGCGCATTGACAGTTCTCAGGAGAAGATGGAGAAGCTCCAAGCCCAGATCACAGCCCTTGCTCAGACGATGTACAAGAGCGATAAAGCCGGAGTGAGCTCCAGTTATATGAATGTGCTTTTGGGTTCATCCAACTTCACTGATTTCATGACCGGGTTGGATATGATGGAGCGTGTGAACGAGAGTCATGCGGAGCTGGTGGAGGAGTGCCGCATCGTCAAGGCTGAGGCCGAGGCGGCTCAGGCCGAATTCGTCACTCAGAAGGCCGAGGCTGACGCGAAGCTGGAGGAAGCCCGCCAGAAGAAGAACGAGATAGCAGAGAAGCAGGGGAGGCTCTCGGCGGAAGCCGCCAGCGTGGCCACAGATATCGCGGACACTGAAGCTCAGGCAGAATTAGAAGCCGAAGAGGCACGTCGGGCTGAGGAAGCGGCTCAGGCTGCAGCCCGGGCTTTCGCCGCCTCTATGTCGGCAAGCGAGGGCAAGGATGTGGGCAATGGCTTCTTCGCGAATCCCTGCCCCGATGCCTGGGAATCCAGCGGTTACGGCTGGCGTGAGTTCGACCAGAAGTTCCACTTGGGCACGGACATGGCCGCTCCCATGGGCGCACCCATCTACGCTGCTGAGGCGGGTACCGTCATCGGTGCCTCTGCAGATGGTGGCTATCATGGAGGGGCGGGCAACTACGTGACCGTCGCCCATGGCAATGGGCTCGCGACCAAGTACTTTCACTGCTCAGCCGTCTTTGTCAATGTGGGGGATAGGGTAGAGCGCGGGCAGAACATCGCTGCCGTGGGTTCCACGGGCAAATCCACCGGCCCTCATCTGCATTTCCAGGTGGAAGTGAACGGGGTGGCTGTCTGCCCCTATGATTATCTGTGAACCTGAGGGAAACTTCCCTGATGACGCTATATAATGCCTATCCACGATAGGCTGACGATATCTGATGCGCCCATGGCTCAATGGATAGAGCATCGGACTTCTAATCCGGCGGTTGCAGGTTCGAGTCCTGCTGGGCGCACCAGGTATCTTCGGCTGCTTCTATTGTTCCCATTCCCAGAGGAGGGATAAGATGGACATCCGCAGTTCTCTGCAGGAGATATTGGACCAGGCTATCGCCCAGGCCGTTGCTGACGGTTCTCTGCCACTGGAAGCCGTGCCTGAAAGCGCCCTTGAGCGCCCCCGGGATGAGGCGAACGGAGATTGGGCGTCCACTGTTGCCATGCGATCTGCGAAGGCGGCGAAGATGGCGCCGCGGGATGTAGCTCAGATCATTGTCGAGCATATCCCGACCAATGACATGATCGAAGAGATCCAAATAGCGGGTCCCGGCTTCATCAATATCCGCCTGACGGACAAGGAGCTCCAAGAGGTCATCCGTGTTGTCCGCAAGGAAGGGGATGGCTTCGGCAAGGGTACCATTCCTGAGGGGAAGCGCAAGATCAACCTGGAATACGTGTCCGCGAACCCCACGGGACCCTTGCATGTGGGCCATGGTCGCTGGGCAGCCCTAGGTGATGCCATGGCGCGCGTGATGCGTCATGCGGGCTATGATGTCTACGAGGAGTTCTACATCAATGACCACGGTACCCAGATGGATGTCTTCGGCAATTCCGTGGGTGTTCGCTATATGCAGCTGCTCGGTCATGACGCCGAGATGCCCGAGCAGTGCTACGGTGGGAGCTACGTGGCGGATATCGCCCAGGCCATCATAGATGCCGAAGGCACCAAGTACGAAGGTCTCACTGACGAAGAGCGCATGGTGGCTTTCCGTGAGATAGCCTACAAGCAGATGAAGGAAGATCAGGAAGACATCCTGGCGCAGCTGGGCACCACCTTCGATCAGTGGTTCTCGGAGCGCAGCCTCTATGTGGAAGATGAAACGGGGGAAAGCCCGGTTTCTCGTTCCCTTAAGGCCATGGAAGACAAGGGCTACGTCAAAGAGGAAGACGGTGCCATCTGGTTCCGCTCCTCTGCTCTGGGGGACGAGAAAGACCGCGTCATGATCAAGGCCAACGGCGAGATGACCTACTTCATGTCGGATGTGGCTTATCACTACGACAAGAAGATGCGCGGGTTCGATCATCTGATCAACATCTGGGGCGCTGACCATCATGGGTATGTGAAGCGCTGTGAATGCATGCTGGAAGCCTGGGGTTGGCCGGGAGACCTTGAGATCGTCTTGGGCCAGCTGGTGAACCTCTTCCGTGACGGGGAAGCTGTTCGCATGTCGAAGCGCACCGGTGAGATGGTCACGCTGCGCGAGCTGGTAGAAGAGGTGGGCGTGGATGCTACCCGCTATCTCATGCTCTCTCGCTCTTCGGATCAGCCTATCGATTTTGATATCGAAGTGGCCAAGAAGAAGGACAACTCGAACCCCGTCTATTATGTGCAGTACGCTCACGCGCGCATCTGCTCCATCCTTCGCAAAGCGGCTTCGGAGGACGTGGCCAAGGAAGAGGCCGAAGGGAAGCTCACCATGGGGCAGCTTGCGGAAGCGGTCGTGCCCCAAGACGTTGACCTCTCTTCGCTCACCCATCCTTCCGAATTGGCGCTCATGCGCAAGATGGCTGACTTCTCCGAATTCGTGGCTTTGGCTGCACGTGATCGCGCTCCCTTCCGCATGACCCATTACGCTCAAGATCTGGCAAGCCTCTTCCATGCGTTCTATACGGATTGCCGCGTATTGACCGATGATGACAACAACCCGCGTCCGGTAGATGACCCTGTTCGCCAGGCACGTTTGGCCCTTTGTGATGCCACGCGTATCATGCTGGCCCTCGTTTTGGGGTTGCTGGGCGTGAGCGCACCCGAAAAGATGTAGCACTGCGCTTGCGCAAGGGTGGCGAGACCCCTATAATCTCGCATTGCGCTTCACGCGCTCCAAGGTGTGGTGGCTGTAGTTCAGTCGGCTAGAATGCCAGATTGTGGCTCTGGAGGTCGTGGGTTCAAGTCCCATCAGCCACCCCAGTTCGAATCATCCAAGGGCAGCTTATCCAAGCTGCCCTTTGCTTTTTGACAGGCTGCATCTACAGTGGCAGGTTTCTTGGAGAAAAACCTTGAAACCATCCTTGCATAGGGAATTGGCTTCGCCTACAATAGCTTGCGCTGCTTTTCGCAGCGGATATGCGCCATTAGCTTAGTTGGTAGAGCAGGGGACTCTTAATCCCAAGGTCGAAGGTTCGAGTCCTTCATGGCGCACCACGAAGCTCACACGACCGGCATCCTTGTCGGTCGTGTTTGTAGAAGGGCCCTTAGCTCAATGGTGGAGCAGAGGACTCATAATCCTTTGGTTGCAGGTTCGAATCCTGCAGGGCCCACCAAAACTCGCCTGATACAGCGTAAACGAAGAAGAGGTGGGCATGGAGACACTGACACTGGTATTGTTGCTGGTGATCGCTGTCCTCATCTCTGCCGTTCTTGATCGGTTCGTTCCTAAGGTATCGCTTCCCTTGATCCAGGTGGCCATGGGTGTGGTCATCTCGCTCTTCGCCCGCGGCAGCATCGTGATAGAGCTGGAGCCCGACCTCTTCTTGGTGCTCTTCATCGCTCCTTTGCTGTATATCGAGGCAAAGCATGCCGACAAGGCCATTCTTTGGAAGAATCGAGGCCCCATCCTCTCTCTGGCCATCGGGCTGGTGGTCATCACCATGCTCATCATCGGTTTCGTTCTGCATGCGCTCATGCCTGCCATATCCTTGGCAGCCGCCTTCGCCCTAGGGGCTGCTCTCGGGCCTACAGATGCCGTGGCTGTCTCCTCCCTCTCCAAGCAGGTGAGCATTCCTGAGCGTCAATGGGGTATCCTGAAAGGTGAGCTGCTCCTGAACGATGCCTCGGGCATCGTCTGCTTCCAATTCGCTATCGCGGCAGCGGCAACAGGGGCGTTCTCTTTCTTAAGCGCCGGTGAAGACTTCATCGTCGAATTCCTCGGGGGCCTCATCTTCGGGGTGGCTATCGGGTATCTGAGCAACTTCATCCTCCGGAAGATCCGCGATGTCGGTGTGGAGAGCATCACGTTCCATGTGCTCTTCGAGATCTGCATCCCCTTCGTCGTCTATCTCTCAGCGGCTGCGGTCCATGTGAGCGGCATCATCGCTGTGGTGGTGGCAGGGCTGGTGAACGTCATCGCTCCGCGTACGGTGAGCCCTGCCATCGCGCACATGAACATCGTCTCGTCCAGCGTATGGCAGGTCATCTCGTTCACCCTGAACGGGGTCGTGTTCGTACTGCTGGGAACCCAGATCCCCACCGCCATGTTCTATTCTTGGGAAGACGCTTCCATATCGAATTGGACGCTTCTAGCCCTTGTGCTCTTGGTCACGCTCATCCTCATGGGTGTCCGGTTCCTCTGGTGCCTGGGGATGGAATTCGCCTACACCAAACGCTCTCCGAAGATGCGCTTCACCCGGAGGAACCTGCGTAACGCCCTCGTCGTCACGCTTTGTGGGGCGAAAGGGACCATCACCCTCTCCATCCTCTTCACCATCCCTATCTTCTTGTCTACGGGTGTGCGCTTCCCTGAGCGGCATCTGATCACCTTCATCGGATGCGGTGTCATCTTGGTGACGCTCCTGCTGGCTACATTCGTGGTGCCCCTGGTGGCACCTCAGCGCAAGCGGAAGCCCACTGAGATCCAGGCCCGGCAAGAGTACTTCGAATGCTTGGCGGATATCTTGCGCAACGTCATCGAAGAGCTCACGGCTCAGCAGACACGGGATAACATCACTGCCACCCGGCGGGTCATTCAGATATACCAAGACAGGTTGGAGCGAACCAAGAGCAACACCGCCCAAGAAGGAGGGGAGAGCTCTGAGTTGCGCTATCAGGCTTTGGAATGGGAGCAGGAGCACACCCTGGAGCTCATCAACGAAGGGCGCGTGGGCCATGACGTGGGCTATGAGTACATCGGGCGCCTTGAGCGCATGGAGCGATTCGCTCACCATGGCTCACGGCTCTCTCTGCGGCGGGCTCTGGCATCGGTGCGCACGGCGTTCATCAAGGTTCGCCAAGCCTTCTTCCGTATAGTGCCCCAAGCTGCTCAAGCGGACAGTCTGAGCGAGATGCATCAGCTGCAGATGGAAACCCATGTCCATGTTCTCGGGATCTTGCATGGCATGATCACCCAAGACGATGTGCTGACTGAAGATGTGAGCAAGCTCATCGTCGAATATGAGACGACGCTTGCGGCCTTGCGAAAGCGCGCGCCCAGCGTGACCACATCGTTCAAGATCGTGGATCAGACTGATGACATCCGTCGCCTTGCCTACCAGTTGGAATTGGAGGAGATCCAGAAGATGTACGAGCGCTCGCGCATCGATCGCCATGCTGCCAAGACCATGCGTGACAACGTAGCGCTCATGCAGATGGATCTGGAAGACAAGCTCTGAGAGAGACCCTTGATTAGGTTCGCCAGACACGCTAGAATGTCTGCTTGCAGCAACGGGCTGCACATATCCGGTCGCTTGGCTCAGCGGGAGAGCATCGCCTTCACACGGCGGGGGTCACAGGTTCAAATCCTGTAGCGACCACCA
>CAJUQK010000033.1 GCA_910588205.1 uncultured Eggerthellaceae bacterium | reverse complement strand
CTGGTCAACGGCATGGAGGTCACGGCTTACATCCCGGGCATCGGCCACAACCTGCAGGAGCACTCCATGGTGCTCATCCGCGGCGGTCGTGTGAAGGACTTGCCTGGTGTTCGCTATAAGGTCATCCGCGGCACGCTGGACTGCGCATCGGTGGACAACCGCATGCAGGCCCGCAGCCGTTATGGAGCAAAGCGCCCGAAGTAACCATTCGTTAAGCCGTGCGGGCTTGGAGGTCAAGCCTAATGACCGGGATGCCTTGGGCGTGAGGTACCCAGCCAGAAGCACGCAGAGAAGAAGGAGCATTATCTATGCCACGTCGTGCAGCAGCACAGCGCAGGCTCATCCAGCCTGACGCGAAGTACAACAACCGCCTTGTCACCCAGCTCACCAACAAGATCATGCTGGATGGCAAGAAATCCCTTGCCGAGCGTATCGTCTACACCGCGTTCGACATCGTGGAAGAGAAGACCGGCGAAGATCCGCTGTCTGTCTTCAAGAAGGCCATGGACAACGTCCGTCCCACCCTCGAGTGCAAGCCCAAGCGCGTGGGCGGCGCCACCTATCAGGTGCCCATGGAAGTCAACTCCCGTCGCGCTACTACGCTCGCCATCCGCTGGATCGTGGATTACTCTCGCGCTCGTCGTGAGCACACCATGGCAGAGCGCCTGGCGAATGAGATCATGGATGCCTCCCAGAACACGGGGGCTGCCGTGAAGAAGCGCGAGGATATGTACAAGATGGCCGAGGCGAACCGCGCCTTCAGCCACTATCGCTTCTAGAGGTCAGAGCCATGGCAAAACTATCACTCAACGATACGCGCAACTTCGGGATCATGGCCCACATCGATGCGGGCAAGACCACCACGACCGAGCGTATCCTCTACTACACGGGCAAGACCCACAAGATCGGCGAGGTGCACGATGGCGCTGCCACCATGGACTGGATGGTCCAAGAGCAAGAGCGCGGCGTGACCATCACCTCTGCTGCTACCACCTGCTTCTGGAAGTACCCCCGCGGCGAAGAGAGCGGCAGGGAGTACCGCTTCCAGATCATCGACACCCCCGGTCACGTTGATTTCACGGCCGAGGTGGAGCGCTCCCTTCGCGTTCTGGACGGCACCGTCGCCGTCTTCGATGCTGTTGCTGGCGTACAGCCCCAGTCTGAGACCGTTTGGCGTCAGGCTGAGCGCTATGGCGTGCCTCGCATCGCTTTCATCAACAAGTACGACCGTGTGGGCGCAGACTTCTTCCATGCCATCCAGACCATGCGTGACCGTCTTGATGCGCCGGCTTTCGCCGCTCAGATCCCCATGGGTGCTGAGGATCAGTTCTGGGGCGTGGTCGACCTGGTGACCATGACCGCTTGGGACTTCAAGGCCGATGACAAGGGCATGACCTATCCTGAGCCAATGGATGAGATCCCAGCCGAGTTCCTAGAGGATGCGCAGATGTATCGCCAGGAGCTACTGGAGGCTGCAGCGGACTGCGATGATGACCTCATGGAGAAGGTCCTCATGGAGGAAGAGGTCTCCGTAGAGGAGTTCAAGGAGGCCATCCGCAAGGGTGTCATCGCTTGTAAGCTGAATCCCGTCTTCGTGGGCAGCGCCTACAAGAACAAGGGTGTTCAGGAGATGCTGGACGCTGTAGTGGATTATCTGCCTTCTCCGGTGGATATCCCGGCTATCAAGGGCATCAATCCCAAGACGGATGCCGAAGAGGAGCGTCCGGCTGATCCGAAGGCCCCCTTCTCCAGCCTAGCCTTCAAGATCATGACCGACCCGTACGTGGGCAAGCTCACCTACCTGCGCTGCTACTCCGGGAACCTGGACAAGGGCAGCTATGTCCTGAATGCCGTCAAGGACAAGAAAGAGCGCATCGGTCGCATGCTTCAGATGCATGCGAACCAGCAGATCGACGTGGAGAACTGCTCCGCGGGTGATATCGTGGCCGTGGTCGGTCTGAAGGATACCTCCACCGGTGATACCCTCTGCGACGAGAACCATCCCATCATCCTGGAATCCATGGAATTCGCTGATCCCGTGATCGACATCGCGGTTGAGCCGAAGACCAAGGCTGAGCAGGATAAGATGGCCATCGCTCTGCAGAAGCTGGCCGAGGAGGATCCCACCTTCCGCGTGTCCACCAACCATGAGACCGGTCAGACCATCATCGCTGGCATGGGTGAGCTTCACCTTGAGATCATCGTTGACCGTCTGCTGAGGGAGTTCAAGGTAGAGGCCAACGTGGGCAAGCCTCAGGTTGCTTACCGTGAGCGTCCGGGCCATGAGGTCCTGAACGCCGAAGGCAAGTTCGTCCGCCAGTCTGGTGGTCATGGTCAGTACGGTCATGCCATCATCAACATGTATCCTCAGGAGGCGGGCAGCGGCTACGAATTCGAGAACAAGATCGTCGGCGGCGTGATCCCCAAGGAATTCATCCCGGCAGTGGACAAGGGCATCAAGGAGGCTCTGAACTCCGGCGTGTTGGCAGGGTATCCGGTAGAAGACATCAAAGTCGAGCTCATCGACGGAAGCTTCCACGAGGTCGACTCTTCCGAAGCTGCGTTCAAGGTGGCAGGTTCCATGGCTATCAAGGACGCTCTCAAGAAGTCCGATCCGGTCATCCTAGAGCCGGTCATGGCTGTGGAAGTGGAGACGCCGGAGGAATACACCGGCTTCGTCATGGGCGATATCCCCTCCCGCCGCGGCATCATCCAAGGTCAGGAGCAGCGCGGCAATGCCGTGGCTATCTCCGCCAAGGTGCCGCTCTCTCAGATGTTCGGCTACGCAACGGATCTGCGCAGCGGAACCCAGGGTCGGGCAACCTACACCATGCAGTTCGATTCCTATGAACCGGTGCCCAAGAGCGTGGCAACCGAGATCGTCAGCAAAGCCGGCGGGAACGCCTAGAGAAGCTTGAAGAGAGTCGAGGTAAAGCAAGTGGCAAATCAGAAGATACGCATTCGCCTCAAGGGCTATGACCATGAGATCGTGGATCAGTCCACGAAGCTCATCGTTGATACCGCCCAGAAGACCGGGGCGAAGATCTCCGGCCCCATCCCGCTGCCGACGGAGCGCAATATGTACTGCGTCATCCGTTCCCCGCATGTGGATAAGGATTCGCGCGAGCAGTTCGAGATGCGCACCCATAAGCGCCTGATCGACATCATCGAGCCAACACCCAATACCGTTGACTCGCTCATGCGCCTTGACCTTCCGGCCGGTGTCGACATCGAGATCAAGCTGTAGGAGGGGACGCAAGATGATCAACGCGATATATGGGAAGAAGATCGGCATGACCCAGGTCTGGGACGGAGACGTCATCGTGCCGGTCACCGTCATCCAGGCAGAGCCGAACGTCGTCTGCCAGGTCAAGACCAAGGAGTCTGACGGTTACGATGCTGTACAGATGGGTTTCGGCTATGTGAAGCCGCGTCGTGTGAACAAGCCCATGCAGGGTCACTTCAGCAAGGCGGGCATCGAGCCGAAGAAGCATCTGCGCGAGGTTCGCGTGGAGGACGCCTCTGAGCACAAGGTGGGGGACGAGCAGACCGTCGCCGCTTTCGCTGAGGTTAAGAAGGTCGACGTTACAGGCACTTCCAAGGGCAAGGGCTTTGCCGGTGTCATGAAGCGCTACGGCTTCCGGGGCGGCCCGGGCGGCCACGGTGCCCACTTCCACCGCGCTCCTGGTTCTGTGGGTCAGTGCGCTACGCCCTCCCGCGTGTTCAAGGGCGTGCGCCTTCCCGGCCACATGGGCTGTGACACCGTCACGGTCAAGAACCTGGAGGTCGTTCGCATCGACGAGGAGCAGAACCTCATCCTGTTGAAGGGTGCGGTGCCGGGCTCCAAGAACGGAGTCGTGCGTGTTCGCATGACCAAGACGCAGGATTAGCCGAAGGAGTCTAAGGAATATGGCAAAGCTTGAGATCAAGGATGCTGCTGGCAAGGCAGCAGGCACCGCAGAGCTACCTGATGCCGTTTACGCCATAGAGCCGAATATGCACGTGATGCATCGCACCGTGAAGGCTCAGCGTGCCGGCTGGCGTCAGGGCACTGCGAATACGAAGAGCCGTGGATTCGTTCGCGGTGGCGGCAAGAAGCCGTGGAGACAGAAGGGCACAGGCCGTGCTCGTCAGGGTTCCATTCGCTCTCCTCAGTGGCGTGGCGGTGGTACCGTGTTCGGTCCCCACACCCGCTCCTATGCCCAGAAGGTGAACGGAAAAGAGATCAAGCTCGCGATGCGCAGCGCTCTTTCCGCGAAGCTGGCAGACGAAGAGCTCATCATCGTCAAGCCCTTCGAGTTCGGCAAGCCCTCCACTAAGGACGCGGTGGCGGCTCTGAAGGCCCTGGGGCTGGAAGGGATGCGGGTGAATCTTGTCATCATGGACGATGACGTGAACACGTATCTGTCCTTCCGCAACATCCCCAAGGTTGAGATCCTGCCGGTGAATGCGATCAATACCTATGACATCATCGACAACAAGAGGCTCGTGATCGTGGATACGTGCCTGCCCTACATCGAGGAGGTGCTGGCATAATGCAGCGAGACCCGCGTGAGGTGATCATCCGTCCCGTCATCACGGAGCATTCCTATGACGTCATGGATAACAACGTCTACACCTTTGAGGTGGCGAAGGACTCGAACAAGATCGAGATCCGTCAAGCCATCGAGGCCATTTTCGGTGTCACCGTGGTGAAGGTGAACACGCTGAACGTGAAGCCGAAGCCCAAGCGCGTGCGCTACCAGAAGAAGGGCTACACGCGCACTTGGAAGAAGGCCATGGTGACCTTGGCTGAAGGGGACACCATCGAGATCTTCTCAGCCTAGGCTGTCTAAGGTTGACGTGAGCTCAGGGGCCAGCGAGATGCTGGCCCCTTTTTCATGCTCATAGGGAGGGCGATCATGATCGGGCCGCGTGCTGAGGATAGAGCAAGCGAAGCGCGCCAGGTTCTACATCCACATGGAATGTAGTCCCCGTGAGCTTCTCGCCATCTATCTGAACAGGCGGTTCCTCTGCGAAAGTGATATCCAGGCTCTTCGCTTGGAACAGCTGGATCTGCTTGATATGGGTGTGGCTGCCACCCTTCGCCAGAGCGAAAGCCCGGGCAGCCGCAAGGCGGCTGATGGGTGGATGAGAGATGCAGATGTCTAAAAGCCCGTCATCGAGCCGAGCTTCGGGGCATATCTTGAAACCGCCTCCATAATAGGGGCCATTCTGTACGGCGAAGGTGATGAACCGCCCCTCCTCGGCCGCTTCGCCATCTACCTTGACGGAATACTCGTAAGATCGGAAGCTGTGCTTCAGCTGATAGAGAGAGCTGGTGGCATAGAGCGCTGTTCCCTTGAGCCCTGTCTTGCGTCTGCGCTCTACGGTATCCAAGGCAATGGCTGCATCAAGACCGAATGAGAGCGTCTCTGCGAAGTAGCGCCCGTTGACGCATCCGGCATCAGAGGATCGTGAGACTGCTGAGGAGAGGGCATGGCAGGCGTTGGTCAGCCCCTTCGGCATGCCGATGGATCGGGCGAAGTCATTGCCCGATCCCGTGGGGATCACGCCGAACTGCGGTCGCTTCTCCTTCGGTAGCTGCATGAGGCCATTCACTGCTTCATGTATCACGCCGTCTCCGCCTAATGCGATGAGGACGTCGAACCCATCAGAGCTGGCAGCGATCTCTGTGGCGTGATGGGGATGCGTAGTCAGGATGACCTCTATCTCGGAATCCTCCATCTGGTGGAAGAGGGCCTCCATGGCCCGCTGGGCCAGGAAGGCGCCATGACCATTCTGGGAAGCGGGGTTGGCAATGAGCAGGATGTTCTTCATGTCGCAGGCCACCGTGGGTTCCTTTCAGTCTTCATGGAAACTAGACTATCATGAGAGGAAAGGGAAAAGCTGTGCTAGCGTGCAGCGATGCGGTTTTGTTGATGGGAGCCTGCCAGTGGCGTTCGTTGAGTTCTCAGATGTCTCGAAGATCTATAGGATGGGGGAGATAGAGGTCTCTGCCGTTCATGACATGTCCTTCTCCATAGAACAAGGTGAATTCGTCGTGATCGTGGGGCCGTCTGGAGCGGGCAAGACGACGCTTCTCAACATGTTGGGTGGCATGGATAGCTGCACCAGTGGCACCATCCTCTTGGACGGTGATGAGGTCAGCTCCTATAACGCCAAACAGCTCACGGAATATCGGCGCTACGATATCGGGTTCGTCTTCCAGTTCTATAACCTGGTGCAGAACCTCACGGCCCGAGAGAACGTAGAGCTTGCCAGCCAGATCTGCAAGGACCCTCTGAGCGCTGATGAGGTGCTTCGGGAAGTAGGCCTCCGAGACAGGATGAGCAATTTCCCCGGCCAGCTCTCTGGCGGTGAGCAGCAGCGGGTGGCTATCGCCCGGGCCTTGGCGAAGAACCCCAAGCTGCTCCTCTGCGATGAGCCTACGGGAGCTCTGGATTACTCCACAGGCAAGGCCATCTTGAAGCTCTTACAGGACACCTGTTCCGCCTCCGGCAAGACCGTGGTGGTGGTCACCCATAACTCGGCCTTCTGCGCCATTGCGAACAGGATCATCCGTGTCCGCGAGGGGAGCGTTGCATCCGTTGAGTTGAACCCAGATCCCGTTTCGGCAGATACGCTGGAATGGTAACCAAGGGGGCTGAGGTCTCGTACCGGTCATCATGAAGAGCGCCTTCGACATCAACATCCTTCGATCCATCAAGGACAGCCTCGGCCGTTTCGTGGCCATTGCAGGTATCGTGGCCTTGGGGTGCGGGTTCTATGCGGGGCTCCGCATGACGGCTCCTGATATGGATATGACCGCTGATGCGTACTACGATCAGGCGTATCTCATGGATATCCGAGTGGTTTCTACGTTGGGGCTCACCGACGCTGACCTTCAAGCGATCCGTGCGGTGCCAGGAGTCCAGGCTGTCGAAGGGGGCTATGAGACCGATGTCATGGTCACGCTCAATGACGAGCAGTATGCCATGCGCGTCCATTCGCTACCCTATGTCGCTTTGGCATCGGAATCGGGGGACGAGGGTGCGACCATTGCCAGCGAAGCCGAACAAGATGCATTGAACAAGCTGACGCTGGTGGAGGGCAAGTGGCCTGCTGCTCCCGATGAATGCGTCATATCTGCCGATAACGTGATGAATGCTCCGGTTGCGCTGGGGGATGTGATCCAGGTGGATGAAGGGGTCCAAGACCTCGATGACACGCTGACGGTGCGCTCCTACCGGATCGTGGGCTTCGCTCATTCTCCGTATTATGTGTCAACCACGGCCATGGGTTCCACCTCATTGGGTTCTGGAGCCATCGACCAGTTCATGTACGTCCCGGTCAATGACTTCGCAGCTGATCTGCCCTACACCGAAGCCTTCATCCAGGTGAGCGGGGCGAAGGCGAAGCTGTCAGGGAGCACTGCCTATCAAGACTGCATAGATGAGGTGTTGAAAGAGCTCCACGGCATCGAGGGGGAGCGTGAGGCAGCGCGTCTGGCAGAGGTGAGGGTCGATGCTCAGGAGGAATTGGATGAGCGTCGGGCTGACTATGAGCGCGAACGGGCTGATGCTGAAGCCCAGCTGGCCGATGCAAGGCTCCAGCTGGATGAGGCTGCAGCAACCCTTGAGAGAAGCCGCCAGAAGCTAGCTCGTGGACATGCGGACTACGAAGCGGGCAAGACAGAGCTGGTTCGTCAGAGGGAGTCTGCTGAGTCTCAGATGGCAGAGGGGCAGGCTCAGATTGATGCCCAACGATCGGCTTTGGAGGCCAGCGAAGAGGAGCTCATCCAGGCGAAGGCACAGCTTGATGCCGGGTGGCAGCAGGCAGCGGCGCTCCCCTCGGTCATCCCAGGGCTGCCTCCGGTCACTCCAGACACCATCGATGCCGCTATCAGCTTCTTGGAGTCGGCCATAGCCTCTCACCCTTCGGATGATCTGAAGCAGGCTTTGAGTAGCTTGCAGAAGCTCAAGGAGAGTCAAGCGGCCTATGATGCGGGACAGGCCGCCTACGAGGCGGGAAGCGTGCAGATCGCGGCAGCTCAGCGGCAGTTGGATGAGCGGTGGAGCCAGGCCAAAGACCGCTTCACCCAGGCCCAGGCGCAGCTTGACAGCGCTGCTGCCGAACTTGAGAGTGGACGGGCTCAGCTGGCGGACGGTGAAGCTGACTATGAAGCCGGGCTTGCGGAATATCAGGAAGAATACACCAAGGCCCAAGACGAATTCGCACGGGCGGAGCAGAGGCTCGCCGATGCCCAAGCGGATATAGATGCTATCGAAGAGCCGGAATGGCTCATCATGGACCGCACGAAGAATCCCGGGGTGGTCAGCTTCGCTTCTGATGCTGATCGGGTGGATTCCATCGCCTCCTTCTTCCCCTTCATCTTCTTTCTCGTGGCAGCGCTCGTGGCTCTCACTACCATGACGCGCATGGTGGAAGAGGAACGCGTCCTCATAGGCACATTCAAGGCACTGGGCTATTCCCGGGCGCGTATCACCTTCAAGTACCTCATCTATGGGGCAGCGGCTTCCATCATCGGCAGCGTTGTGGGCATCGTGGTGCTCTCGCTCATCTTGCCGCCTATCATCATGGAGGCATACGCCATCATCTATAGCGTGCCCCATGGGCTGCTCATGCCCATAGACATCGGTATCGCGCTCTCTGCGGCAGGATTGGGCGTGGGTGTGACGCTCTTCGCCACATGGGCTGCGGCGGTAAGCACTCTACGGGAGACCCCGGCCCAGCTCATGCTGCCTCGGGCACCGAAGGAGGGGAAGCGTATCCTGCTGGAGCGTATCACGCCGCTCTGGCGGCGGATGTCGTTCTCTTGGAAGGTCACCTTCCGCAATATCTTCCGCTATAAGAAGCGTCTCGTCATGACCGTCATCGGCATTGCAGGCTGTACAGGTCTCTTGCTCACAGGACTAGGGCTTCAGGATTCCATCAACGACATCATCGACAAGCAGTTCGGTCAAACGGTCAAGTACAACATGATCATCACGGAAGATGACGATATCTCCTTAGCCTCCGCGACAAAGGTGGATGAGCTGCTCTCAGATGAGAAGCAGATCTTCGCTTTGGCGGAGTCCTTCGATGAATCCATGGTAGCAACCGTCGAGGGCGGCAAGGACCACTCGGTCACGCTCATCGTTCCCGATGATCCGCTGCAGTATCAGGAGCTTTGGGCCATGCGCGCCCGAGTAAGCCAAGAGCCCATTCCCCTTGAGGAGGACAGCGTCATCATCACAGAGAAGCTGGGCAATGAGCTTGGTTTGTCAGTGGGGGAGAGCCTGACCTTGGCTACCCAGGATCAGATGGGCAATGCTACGGATGACCGCAGATCGTTCACGGTGACCGGCATCATGGAGAATTACATCGCGAACTATGTCTTCATGGGAAAGCAGGTCTATGAGGATGCCTATGGCAAAGTGCCCATCCCAAATACCGTCTATGCCGAGGTTGCTGAGGATGAAGGCGTGCGCAAGGATCTGAGCGAAGGACTGAGGGCCATTGATGGTGTCAAGACCGTTGCCTTCAACGACGAGACCATCAGTTCCTATCGGACGATGCTGCGCAGCGTGAACATGATCGTAGTAGTGTTGGTGGTCGCTGCGGCAGCATTGGCGTTCATCGTGCTCTACAACCTCACCAACATCAACATCACCGAACGCCAGCGAGAGATAGCCACGCTCAAGGTGCTGGGGTTCACACCCCGGGAAGTGGATATGTATATCTACCGGGAGATCATCATCCTCACTATCCTCGGAGCGCTTGTGGGGCTTGTCTTCGGGGTGTTCTTGGAGGGTTTCGTCATCGTCACAGCCGAGGTGGATTACGTCATGTTCGGCCGAGACATCCATCTTGTCAGCTTCGTCATCGCTTTCGTGGTGACCATCCTCTTCGCAGTGTTCGTGATGCTCTTCATGAAGCGCAAGCTAGCAGGCATAGACATGATAGAGAGTCTGAAATCCAACGAATGAGGATGGCAACCATTCGGCATCCATCCGAGGGTGTGCCGTGTGCATCGTGTCGGTGAGCATACACTGAAACGGAAGGCGCGTCTGAGGAGGGTATGACGTGGTAAGCCGGAAAAGCAACGCTCAGCAGCAGAAGCCGAGCCTTTCCCCCGGGGATGCACGGGCCATGACCATCGTTATCGTTTCCACCATGTTCTGCAACGGTTTCATGATCACGCTCATGTCGGTGACCCTGCCAGACGTGTCAAGCACCTTCCACGTGCCCGTTTCCATGGCGAATTGGGTCATCTTGGCCTTCACCATCATCGGTGCCACCATGATCACCTTAGGCGCCCGCTTGCTGCATCGCTTCGGGGTAAAAGTCATCTTCTGCACAGCTACGGCTCTCATGGCAGCGGGTGGCCTGTTGGGCTTCGTGGCCCAAGACTTCTGGATGCTCATGGCGGCCCGCGTGCTGCAGGCAGGCGCATCGGGGTTGCTCTTCCCATCAGCTAGCACAGCGCTCTTGAGGATCGCTCCTGCAGGCAAGCGGGCGCTCTGGCTTTCGCTCTTCACTGCTTTTGGAGGAGTGGGATTCGCGGCAAGCCCCTTCGTCTCCGGGTTGCTCCTTACGCACTTCGGTGTGAATGCTGTGTTCGCGCCTACCGCCATTGCGGGGATTGCTTGTTGCATAGCCAGCTCCTTCACCATGAAGCCCATAGGGGAGAAGGATCCCGCGTCTACGCATATCGATGGCTTGAGCGTCGTGCTCATATTCTTCGGGCTTGCCAGCTTCATGTTCGGCATCTCTCAGCTCGAGCGCCATCTTCTTGGAGCTATTGGCCTGATGGCGGCGGGATGCTTGGTGCTCGGCCTCTTCGCATGGCGTCAGAGGCGCATATCCGTACCGCTCCTCAGTCTGGCTCCGCTGGCGAACAGGGCCTTCCTCGCGGGCATCCTGCTCCTCATGTTCGGATCATTGGCAGAGCATGCCGTCCGCTTGACGCTGCCGCTCTATCTGGAGGGTGCTCTAGGCTTTGATGCCTCTGAAGCAGGTTTGTTCATGCTGTTGCCTCAACTGGCCTATGCTGGGGTGGCTATGGTGGCGGGGAAGGTGACGGATAAGCGTGGTATCTGGCCTATCGTGCCCCTGGGGTTCCTCGTCATCTCGGGAGGTTTCGCTGTTATCCTCGGGCTTGCAGAGCTCAAGCTGGTCATCCCTCTGCTCATAGCCTGCCTCTTCATCCTCGGTGGGGTGGGGTTCGAGAATTCGCCGAACAGGGCTACGGCCCTTGAGGCACTGGATTCTGCTCAGGTGGCAGCGGGTGCTTCTATTGCCTCCGTTGCCATCCAGTTGGCTAGCTCGCTCTCTTCCTCCCTGCTGGTGGGGTCGTTCTCGAGCACGATGGAGGCGCTTATTGCTGGTGGCATGGCGCATCCAGCGGCCTATGTGGCGGGGTTTCAGCACACCATCCTCATCATGGTGATCATCGAAGCGGTCATGCTCATCATTGCCACTGCATATACATGGCGCCACCGGAAGGCATCAAGCAGCTAACGGTTCGGTCAAACCCCAACACTTCGGCTTCTGCCGCCTCGGGCAGCTTCCTAGAATGAGCCTCTGAGAACGGTCCGAGAGAAAGCGAGCATCATCATGGCAGAATCAACGAAAGCGCTTCAGAGTCTGAAGCAGGCAGCGGATCATGCAAAGCTGGCTATGCATAAGGATGGCCCCCGTAGCTTCAAGCGTGGGCAGGGAGCGCTGATCAAGGTGATCCATAAGTTCGGCAACGGTGAGCTGGACAAGGATACGGCTAAGAAGGAATTGGGTTGGCGCGGGTGCGATGTGCGCGCCGTTGCCCGCGTGGCAGAGCAGAACGGCTACCTCACCATCAGCCAGTCCGAGGACGGCTTCATCATGACGCTCACTGATAAGGGTACCGAAGTGGTCAAGAAGCGTCTGGCTGCCGAAGACAAATCAGCCGATGCTCTTTTTGAGGGCATCTCTCTAGAGGAGATGGATACGCTCATCAGCCTCTGCGACAAGATATCGGCCAATGCGAAGGATATGGGCATAAATCCCTCTCTGATCAAGAAGCGCTATGGTCGGCGCTGTGGCAAGGGCTGTCGACATCACAAAAAGGGCCGCCACGGTTCACCTAAGTACGTCTTCGTATTTGAAGAAGGCGGTCACGGGCATCATCGCTGCCATCATCATCGTCATTAAGGAGAGCGCTCTCCTGAGGGGGTGCGACATCTAGGAAAGGCGCGGCCTTAGGGGCAGCTATCAGACAGAACGCAAGCGGACATTCACGATGGATGCCCGTCCCTTTTACCTGGATGCACTTAGGATAAAGGAGCATGGAAGATTGCGATGCTACCCATAGTTCTATATCTCCGAAGATCTGCATGACATGCAGCTTCTCCCAAGCTGAGAAGAATGGGGCTCGTTGTTCCTTTGAGGCGAAGGTCGCAGGGTGGCTCATGCATGCTAGAATGCTTCCGAAACAAGAGCGGGCCGCTATGAGCGCCCCCAACAGGAGAGGTTCCCCATGAAGGTAAAGCAGATCAAGAAAGATGGAGACAAGATCACCCTAGAGGCGGTAGCTACCGCTCAGGAGGCCGCTCAGGCCCTTCAGGCGGCGAAGATGGCCTTCGCCCAATCCATGGGCATGAAGCCGCCCGCCCAGGGTCAGACCATCGATCAAGCAGCCGAAGAGCAGATGGGCATCAAGAACCTGTCTTCTATCGTGGAAGCCTCGGCCATAGATGCTTTGGCGCCGCTAGCCGTTGATAAGCGCGGTCTCACCCCCGCCTTCCCGCCGAAGGCTCGGGCGAAGGGTGCCTTCCGCCCGAATGCGGAATTCCGCTTCGAAGTGGATGTTGCCCTGAAGCCGGAATACGAGCTGTCGTCCTATGAGCCGGTCAGCATCAAGGTGCCGCCTTTCCAGATGGATGATTCTGCGGTAGATCAGCAGATCCAGGAGATGAGCACCCGCTACACTGCCTACGTGGATGATGAGGATTCGCCTGCAGATCGCACGGTGCAGAAGGGCGATCACATCAAGATAGCTTTGGAGGCCAAAGAGGGTGACAAGGAGCTCAAGGGTCTTTCCACCTCTAGCCGTACCTATACGGCGGGGGAGGGCTATATGCCGGATGGGTTCGAGAGCGCTGTGCTGGGCATGAAGAAGGGGGAGACCAAGGAGTTCTCCTTCGAGGGCCCGGATTTCGATGAGGACATGAATGAGCGCACGCAGGTGGTAGACGCGAAGGTGACCATCCTCGGATTCCAGAAGGAAGAGGCGCCTGTCATAGACGATGAGTGGATCCAGAAGAACATGCCCATGTACAAGGGGCTCGATGACCTCAAGAAGGATATGGGTCGGGGTCTTGAGCAGCAGGCTCGGATGGAATATGACGCCTATGTCCGTCAGATGGCAGCCCAGGAGCTGGCTACCCGTTTCGAAGGGAAGATAGCTGACGAGGTCTATGAGGCCATGCGCGATCAGATGGTCTCCAATATCCGCATGGAGCTCCAGCAGCAGGGGATGAGCTGGGATCAGTTCGTCGAGCAGAATGGCGGCGAACAGCAGTTCGGCATGATGCTCATGCTGCAGGTGCGTCAGATGCTCACCCAGGGTTTTGCTCTGGATGCCTACTTCCGCCATGAAGGGCTCACTCTCACTGACCAGGACATCTTGGAGGCATGCCATGCCATGAACCCCCAGATGAATCCGGCCCAGATGCGCAAGCAGGCAGAGCAATCCGGTCATGGATTCGCTTTGCGGGAATCAGCCGAGCGCCTGAAGGCCAACAAGCATCTGGTGGAGCAGGCTCAGGTCGATATCATCGAGCCTACGGACACTACCCCGGCAGAAGCCTGAGAGGGCGGCTTCCTCCCTTGATGGAACCTCATGGCTTCCTGCCCGTAAGCGCCCAAGAGATGCGCGAAGCGGGGTGGGAAGCCCCTGACTTCGTTTACGTATCGGGGGATGCCTATGTTGACCATCCCTCCTTCGGCATGGCTATCATCACTCGCCTGCTGGAGCGAGAGGGCTATAAGGTCGCCGTCTTGGCTCAGCCCGACATGGCTGATCCGGATGCGTTCAGAGAGTTCGGGTGCCCGCGGCTCGGGTTCCTCGTATCGGCCGGGAACATGGATTCCATGGTCAATCACTATACGGTTGCTAAGAAGCGCCGGGCAAAGGATGCCTACACCCCGGGCGGGAAGATGGGTGCACGGCCTGACAGGGCGGTGATCGCCTATAGTCAACGGATCAGAGGCGCCTATCCTGATGCTGCCATCATCATCGGGGGCATAGAGGCATCCCTTCGCAGGCTGGCTCATTATGATTACTGGTCAGACGGCCTCATGCGCTCTATCCTCCTGGATTCGGGAGCTGATCTACTCTCCTATGGCATGGGGGAGCATTCCATCCTAGAGATCGCTGATGCCCTGAACGCAGGTCTTTCCATCCAAGATATCACCTTCTTGGATGGCACCGTCTATGTCACGAAGAGCCTTGCTCATGTAGTAGATCACCAGGTCTTGCCCTCTTGGGATGAGCTCCGGGGAGAGGTGGACAAAGCCTCTTTCGCCAAGAGCTTCGCCCTCCAGTATGCCAATGCTGATCCCTTCAGCGCTCAGCGTCTGGTAGAGCCGTACCCTGAGGACATCTTCGTGGTACAGAACCCACCTGCTCAGCCTTTGACCACCTCTGAGATGGATGCGGTCTATCGGCTGCCCTATATGCGCACCTGGCATCCTGTCTACGATGAGGCGGGAGGTGTGCCAGCTATCCGTGAGGTGGAGTTCTCTCTCACCAGCAGCCGGGGGTGCTTCGGCGAATGCTCCTTCTGTGCGCTCACCTTCCATCAGGGGCGCCAGGTATCCGTTCGCAGCCACGAGTCCATTCTGGAGGAGGCGGAGCTGCTCTGCGCCTCGCCTCGCTTCAAGGGCTATATCCATGACGTGGGAGGCCCTACGGCGAACTTCCGTCACAGCGCATGTGCCAAGGCGGATGAAGCTGGGGCCTGCACCCATAAGCGCTGCTTGGGAACGCATCCGTGCAAGCGTCTTGATGCGGATCAATCTGACTATACCTCGCTTCTGCGGAAGCTTCGGAAGCTTCCTGGCGTGAAGAAGGTCTTCGTGCGCAGCGGCATCCGTTATGACTACGCGCTGCTGGATCCTTCGGGGGAGTTCCTGGAAGAGCTCGTAGAGCATCATGTGTCCGGTCAGCTCAAGGTGGCTCCCGAGCATATATCAGATGAGGTGCTCAGCCTCATGGGCAAGCCCTACGCGAAAGCCTACCGCGCTTTCGCCCAACGCTTCAAAGTCCTCACGAAGAAGGCGGGCAAGAAGCAGTATCTAGTGCCCTACTTGATGTCATCCCATCCTGGGTCCACGCTGCAGGCTGCCGTGGAACTAGCTGAGTTCGTACGGGATATGGGGTATAACCCAGAACAGGTACAGGATTTCTATCCCACCCCAGGGACCCTCTCCACAGCCATGTACTACACGAAGATGCATCCCCTGACCGGGAAGAGCGTCTACGTTCCCACCTCTCCCCATGAGAAGGCTCTCCAGCGCGCTCTCATCCAATACCGCAACCCCAAGAACGCACGGCTCGTGCGCGAGGCGCTCAAGCGGGCTGGACGAGTGGACCTCATCGGCCGTGGTCCGAAATGCTTGGTAAGGTAGCCTCTGATCTGTGGTAAACTTCTCGCTTGCGTCTGTGTGCCTATGGGCACACCCGGACGCGTGGTAAGACGGAGTCGCAGGTAGGAGCCTCCATCCTGTCTGTTCGGGCCATCGTCTTCACCACTGGTATATAGGAAGGCCTTTGGAGTGCGGAGAGGCGTGCCATCAAAGGTCGAAGAAGCAAGAAAGGCACTATCGGCATGGGAGTAAAGCAGTACAAGCCGACAAGCCCCGGACGGCGCTTCCAGACGGTTTCTGACTTCGAGGAGATCACTACCTCGACGCCTGAGAAATCGCTTCTGGCCAAGAAGCCGAACAAGGCTGGTCGCAACAACAACGGGCGCATTACCACGCGCCATAAGGGTGGCGGTGTCAAGCGCCGTTACCGCATCATCGATTTCAAGCGCAACAAGGATGGCGTGCCCGCCAAGGTGGCCACCATCGAATATGATCCGAATCGCTCTGCGCGCATCGCGCTGCTCCACTACGTTGACGGTGAGAAGCGCTACATCATCCATCCCAAGGGCCTCAAGGTGGGAGACACCGTCATGAGCGGCCCTGAGGCTGACATCAAGCCGGGCAATGCTCTGCCGCTAGAGAGCATCCCCGTGGGCACCTTGGTGCACTGCGTTGAGCTCCAGCCGGGCAAGGGCGCTTCCATGGCCCGGTCCGCTGGCACCTCCATCCAGCTCATGGGCAAGGAAGGCAAGTACGCCATTCTCCGCATGCCCTCTTCTGAGATGCGCCGCGTGCTGCTTACCTGTCGTGCCACGGTGGGTGAAGTGGGCAATGCAGAGCATGCCAACATCAAGATCGGCAAGGCTGGCCGCAACCGCTGGAAGGGCATCCGTCCCACCGTTCGCGGTACGGTCATGAACCCGGTTGACCATCCCCACGGCGGTGGTGAGGGCAAGAACAAGACCTCTGGTCGTCACCCGGTCACTCCCTGGGGCGTTCCCACCAAGGGTCATCGCACTCGCAACAAGAAGAAGGCTTCCAGCCGCCTGATCATCCGTCGTCGCCGGAAGTAACCGAGTTTAGGAGAGAAATGAGCAGAAGTCTGAAGAAAGGCCCATTCATTGAGCCGCGCCTTCTCGGTCGGATCCAGAAGATGAACGAGGCAGGCGAAAAGGAAGTCATCAAGACCTGGTCTAGGGCATCTACCATCTTCCCTGAGATGGTGGGCCACACCATCGCCGTCTATGACGGCCGCAAGCATGTTCCGGTCTACGTCACCGAATCCATGGTCGGCCACAAGCTGGGGGAGTTCTCGCCTACGCGCACCTTCCGCGGCCACTCCGCCGACAAGGGCAAGAAATAAGGAGGGGAGAAGATGGAAGTCAAGTCACAAGCGAAGTACGTGCGTGTCTCTCCCCGTAAGGCCCGAGTGGTGGTTGACCTAGTCCGCGGCAAGTCCGTGGAGCAGGCCCGGGAGATCCTCGCATTCACCAATCGCGGCATCGCTGAGACGGTGGAGAAGGTCCTCAATTCCGCAGTGGCCAACGCTGAGCACAACAATCAGCTCAACGCTTCCACGTTGGTCGTGAAGAAGGCCTATGTGGATGAGGGTCCTACCCTGAAGCGCATCCGTCCGCGTGCTAAGGGCTCTGCCAGCCGCATCAACAAGCGCACGAGCCATATCACCATCATCGTTGCTCCAAGAGAGGAGGCCTAGCATGGGTCAGAAGGTAAGCCCCACAGGCTTCCGCCTGGGGATCACGGAGAATTGGCGCAGCCGCTGGTACGCTGACAAGAACTATGCGGAGACGCTCGAGAACGATCTTGCCATCCGCAAGTTCCTGGACAAGCGTCTGAAGCGCGCTGCTGTCTCTCAGATCGAGATAGAACGCGCTGGCGATAAGATAAAGGTGATCATCACCACGGCTCGTCCTGGCGTGGTCATCGGCAAGAAGGGCTCTGAGATCGACGCCCTCCGCAAGGATCTCGAGAAGATCGCCAATGGCACCGTTTCTGTGGAAGTGGTAGAGGTCAAGCGCCCTGAGCTGGACGCTACCCTTGTTGCCCAGTCCGTGGCCGAGCAGCTGGAGGGCCGTGTGGCTTTCCGTCGCGCTATGCGCAAGGCCGTTCAGTCCGCCATGAAGTCCGGTGCCAAGGGCATCCGCATCCAGTGCTCCGGTCGTCTGGGCGGTGCTGAGATGAGCCGTCGCGAGTGGTATCGCGAAGGTCGTGTGCCGCTGCAGACGCTGCGTGCCAAGATCGACTATGGCTTCGCTACCGCCAATACCCAGATGGGCGCTATCGGCGTGCAGGTCTGGGTGTACCACGGCGAGGTCATGCCGAACCAGAAGATGAACAACCCGGCGCTCGAAGGGCCTTCTCGGCCGCCGCGCCGCCGCAATGACAGGGGGCGTAACTAATGCTGATGCCCAAACGCGTTAAGCACCGCAAGGTCCAGCGCGGCTCCATGAAGGGGAAGGCCAAGGGAGGCACGCGCCTCAACCATGGCTCCTATGGCCTCCAGGCCCAGGAAGCCCACTGGATCACCAACCGTCAGATCGAGGCTGCCCGTATCGCCATGACCAGGCATATGAAGCGTGGCGGCAAGGTCTGGATCACCATCTTCCCGGACAAGCCCATCACCTCCAAGCCCGCTGAGACGCGCATGGGTTCGGGCAAGGGCAATCCGGAGGGCTGGGTGGCTGTGGTGAAGCCCGGCCGCATCATGTTCGAGATCGACGGCGTTGACGACGAGACAGCGCGCGAGGCGCTGAGGCTTGCCACCAACAAGCTGCCCATCAAATGCAAGATCGTCACGCGTGAGACGGAAGGGCAGGAATAGATGAAAGCATCAGAGATCCACGAGCTTTCCCAAGAGGATCTTGCGGGTAAGCTCAAAGACGCGCGAGCGGAGCTGTTCAATCTGCGCTTTCAGATGGCAACCAGCCAGCTTGATAACACTGCGCGCGTCAAGCAGGTCAAGAAGGACATCGCACGCATCCTCACTGAGATGCGGGCTCGAGAGCTGAGCGCGTAGGAGGGGATAGCAGATGGAACAAACAAGGAACCTTCGCAAGGTGCGTCAGGGCGTTGTCGTCAGCGACGCCAATGACAAGACCATCGTGGTGTCGGTGGAGGAGCGCAAGCCCCATCCCATCTACGGCAAGATGATCACGTCCACCAAGAAGTATCACGCCCATGACGAAGAGAACACCGCTGGTGTGGGCGACACCGTGCAGATCATGGAGACGCGTCCGCTTTCCAAGATGAAGCGTTGGCGCCTCTACAAGATAGTGGAGAAGGCTAAATAGCGCATTTGCGCTGTTGCCTTGGAAGGTAAGGACGAATAGCAATGATCCAAATGCAATCCATGCTCACGGTCGCCGATAACTCCGGCGCTCGCAAGGTGCAGTGCATCAAGGTCCTGGGCGGCTCGA
>CAJUQK010000032.1 GCA_910588205.1 uncultured Eggerthellaceae bacterium | reverse complement strand
CGGGAAGCATAGAGAACCTTACAAAAAGAGGGCTTGACGACTATAGGAGCCTCGAGCAACCGGACAGGTAAGGTCCACCCGATGGGAGCCCGGCGCACGATCCGTAGGGGCCGAGCTGGCTCGGCCCGAACCCGTCGCACCCCAGAAAACCATACATTCCCGTTCCGGCCACAACCCTTAACCCCGCTGCGTCAGCAGCGGGAATAGTTAGGCGGCGGTTATACGTTGCTTGGCAGATGATCCCCGTGCGCCGCACATCCTTCCGCGCAAAACACGTGAGTTTAGGAACGTCCCAGGATCACGCATATGACATTTGGACCGTCCCCTGTCATAAAAAGGGTCGAACGCGATCGGTTCACACGAACTGGGCTAGGAGGTCGAGTAGTTCCTTGCGCTTGAATGGCTTCGTGATGTGAGCGACCATACCAGCTCGATGACTGCGCTTGCGGCCCTCTTCGAAAGCATCTGCTGTGAGCGCGATGATGGGCAGCTGTTTGAGGTCTTCTCGGTCTGCAGCATGGATGATCTGAGCCGCCTCATCTCCGCTCATCTTTGGCATGCGCATATCCATCAACACCACATCGTAAGGAGAGGGGTCCGATGCCAGCACCTTGTCTACGGCTTCAGCACCATCAGTGGCCTCATCTACCGCGAAGCCTGCCCTCTGGAGGATCTCCTGGGTGATCTCCCGAGAAAGGTCATCGTCGTCTACCACGAGCGCACGCTTGCCTGAGAAATCAGAAGCGGAAGCCTCTGTGGGATGCGGAGAAGCTTGGTTGCCAGATGCGTCCTGCTCGCTCCCCGCTGCTGCCAGGCGCAAGGGCAGCGTGACCACGAATTCGCTCCCCTTCCCTACCTCGCTCTTGACTTCGATGTCCCCTCCCAAAAGCTCGACCAGATTCTTGGTGATGGGCATCCCCAAGCCTGTTCCCTCGGTGGCGTTGACCTCTCCCAAGCCATCCCGCTCATAGGGAACAAAGAG
The DNA here is from genome assembly GCA_910588205.1 of uncultured Eggerthellaceae bacterium. GTDB lineage: Bacteria > Actinomycetota > Coriobacteriia > Coriobacteriales > Eggerthellaceae > MGBC163016. The sequence continues at coordinate 18,236 of CAJUQK010000032.1, read as the reverse complement.
GCGCTCGAGAAATTCCGGCACCATACCGCAGCCCGTATCAGCAACGATGAACTCGAACCGTCCATAGCCATCCGGCACATGAGCTCCATAGTTCGCCTGAGCCTCATTGAACTCGTCGAATGTGACAGAAACAGAACCGCCTTCGCCCGTGAATTTGAACGCGTTGCCTATGAGATTCACCAGGATCTGACCGATGTGCTGCCGGTCAGCCACCACCTTCCTCTGGCGAAGCGATGAAACATCAACAGTGAAGCCGATGGTCTTGCGCACGGCTTCTCCCGAGAAGATGTCTTCCATTTCCTGGGCAAGCTCACCCAAGTCCAACTCTTCCTCTTCAAGGCTGATGGCTCCGCTCTCGATGCGGCTCACATCCAAGACATCATTGATGAGAGTCAGGAGATGGTTGCTCGAACGTTTGATCTTCCGCAGATAATCCTCCATGCGAGCAGGAGCGTCTGTGTGCTCCAGCGCAAGATCGGTGAAGCCAACGATGGAGTTCATGGGGGTGCGGAAATCATGGGACATATTCGTGAGGAAGGTTGATTTTGCTGCGCTGGCATGCTGGGCTAGCTCAAGGGCCTTCTGCAGCGCGCGCTTCTGCCGGAGCTGCTCCTGTATCTCTGCATGGATGTTCCGTACGGCCAACACCGCTGTGCGGGGACGCCCCGAAAGGCTCAGGATGCGAACCTCTACGTGATTCTCCTCGTCGTTGAGGATCCGACGGAATGTGACCGTGGATTCCGGCTCGCCCGATGCGAAGAATGCCTCGAGCCCCTCTCGGCTGATGGCCACGGACACCTGGTCGTAGTCATCCGGAGCCACCACCGTACGAAGATAACGCTCCCGTTCTTCGCCATAGCTGTCATCCACCAGAGAGCGAACGAAACCCTCCCCCAGCATGTCTTCGGCTTGGCAATAGATATCCACCTGGCCGGAGACCATATCGACCACGAAGAGCGCGAAGTTCTCGCGGGTGAGGCTTTCGATGACATCCATTCGATGAGCACTGCGCTCCTCGGCTTCCTTGAGACCGGTCACATCCTCGATCAAGCAGGACACGAAACGCTCAGACTGGACGATGGGGCTTGAGTTGAGCCGCAACCAGCGCCCATCCTTAGCTTGCCCTTCGAAGTGGATGTTGCGCACCTCATGGGGCAACCGTTCCGCCTGCCCCTGGATGAGCGCAGCCTCTTCGGGTTGGAAGAGGCGGTTCGCGAACGTGTCCACCGGGATGTAGCGCTTCTCGAAGCCATAGCGCTCTTGAGTGCGAGAAGAGAGCATCAAATGCAGGGTGCGTAGATCCAAGTAGAACAGACCCACGGCAAGATCATCATCCATGGCTGGATCCTTATCCAGCCATTCGGTGACATCTTGGATCACGAAGGTGCAGTACCCCGGCGCAAAGGGTGTCACATAAACGTGATGGAACTGCTCGAAGAGAATGGCCACGGTCTCGAATTCGCTAGCCTTACCCAGGAATGCCGCATCTGCGAAATGGTTCAGCCAGCTCATATCATCATTGCCCCAATACTCATAGGCATTGATGCCCACCAGATCCGTGATGGAGGCGCCGCTGATATTCGCCATGGATTGGTTGAGGTATTCGTAATGGAAATCGTAGGGTTCGCCCTGGTCGTCTACCAAGACATGGGCAACGCCCACCGCTTGCAGACTGTAGTCGAACAAGACCTTGCAGGCCTTGAGCAACCCTTCGATCTCATCCATCGCGCCTCCCTCCATGAGCAGGAACATGATAGCGGAAGCGCATCGGAAGATGCTCAAGCTTGGCCACTAGAACCAAGGTCAAGCATCACTGTAAGAGTGCCTAGAGCGAACGAGAACGTCGGTGCCGCTACCCCTGAGGCCTACGTGGCTTGAGCCACTCCAGCCACGTAGATGCGGCCGCTTCCGTAACATCCACGAGAGAAGCGGTGCTCCCTCCCACACCCGCTGCTGTGCAAGCATTGATCGTGGCTGTCTTCGCCCTCCGCTGCAGCGGATTCGCCTTCGTAAATCCGTACTGGATCTTCACCCGGGGGAACGTGATGCTCTCCGTAGAAAGCCCACCGTTCGCGAGGCGCATGAAACGCCGGTTCACCGCGAAGCTGGATTCCCTGTACCAGAGCACCGTGCGCACCGCATCGAGCACCAAGAGCAACACGCCCAGGCCTATCAGCAGGTAGGCTGCTATGGTCAGGTAATACACGGCCATCAGATCCTCTACCGTGGCACTGAAGATGCCTTCGCTCTGGGCGAAGGATACCCCTGCCAGCAACAGCACCGCTACCACCAGGATCCAGAAGCCGCCGCCCTGCCAAAGGCAGCGCCGAATCAGGCCCCGGCGCAGGGCTGCCTTCGCCAGCTTTTGCTCGTCGGTGGGAATGTCAGCGAATTCTGGTACCAGGCCGTCCAGGATCTCCTGTACGCTGGCCTTCTTGAGGAACGGGTGGATCACGATGCCGTTCTGAGCCAAGGATCTTCCCTGATTGGATTGCTCCTCAGGGCTGGCAGCATCCACCTTGCCCAGACTGAGCTCACAATAGCCCATGAGCTTGCGAACGAAGGTCTGCTTCACGATCACTGACTGGATACGATCGATGCTGACGCTTTGGGTCTGATGCTGGAGCAGGCCGCGTTCTATCTCGATCCGGCCCCCGCGCCGCCGTGCATGGAAGCCACCGTAGGACAGGCATGCGTTCAGGACGGAAAGCAGCCACACCACCAGCGCCACAACGAGAAGGGCCAAAGCGCTCACAGCGATGACCGCCTCCAAGCCGAAGATCTCCGAAGATGTAGCCAGGGTTCCGGTTATGAGCTCACCGCTTTCGGGAAAGATGTCGAAGGCGCCGCTGATGAGCTGAGCCAGGCCCACGAGCACCACTATCACGGCCACCACGAAGCCGCTGCTGTTGGAGAGGCCGGTGAGGATCAACTCCTTATTGGAAAGCCGATATTCGAAGGAGACGGGCTCATGGTTCACCATATCCCCCGCGAAGATGCCGCCCACCTGGTCCCACACCACCTCACCGGTATCCAGGATGTTGCCTTGAGCACCCGATGCGCCAGGGATGACAGGAGCAGAGGGCGCCGCGGCCGATACAGTTCCATTCGCCACGGCAGCTCCAGCCGTCCCGTTCGCCATGACCGCAGGGCTCGCTCCTGGTGCCGCGGCCGCCACCGGCACTTCCGTTGTGGCCTGTGCAGGAGCCGCAGCCTGCTGCTTGCGGGTGTACAAGCTCAGGCGCAAGGTATCGGCCTGTTGCTTCGTGAGATAGGGTACGAGGATTGCGTTGTTGGTTGCACCACCCGCCGTGTCGATGGAAATGTTGCACACGCCGAAGATGCGCTGAATGAGGCTGGCCTTCTGGTCCACGGACTGGATCTTCGCGTAGGGCACATGCATGCGCTTCTTCGTGAAGATGCCCGAATACAGGCTGAACTCCTCAGGCCCCAGTTCGTACCAAAGATGCCGGTAGGCCCAGGCGTGGATGCCCACCACCAAACCGAAGAGCACGATCACGCCGCCGATGACCAGCCCAAGGATGAGAGCCAGAGCCAGAACGCTCTGAGGCCCACTCGTAAAGGTGGCGAAGAGGCTTGCGAGGGAGGAGAACGATCCTATGATCAAGACGAACAGCAGCCAGCCCAACGAACGCAGGCTGCCCAGCCAGATGTAGCTGTGATGGACGCGTTGACGTTGCTCTTCCATTAGACATCTTCCCTTGCCAAACGGGCGAGCTCGGCCGCCTTATCCCGAAGCGCTTCTGCCTCAGCACTGTCCAGGCCAGGGATCTCATGGGAGCCAGCAGCATCGGACACCGTAACGGAAGACAGCCCAAAGGCGCGCAGGATGGGACCTTGGCGCGAATCAGTGTTCTGCACGCGAATGAACGGGATGATGAAGCGCTTGCGCCAGAAGATGCCCCGGGCGATATCCAGGTAATCCTCTGAGAGCTGATAACTCCAACGTGCATAGCGAACCGGCGGCAAGATGACCAAGAAGAGGATGAGCAGTACAGCGAAGAGCACCGTGAAGATGATCATGAGCAGAAGAGGCCACTTGTCACCCGGTTCCGCGGCGGCAACGATGGCGCAGGGGACCATGCAGATCAGATAGCAGACGATGATCCAGATGGCATCGTTGATGCGCCATACGGCTTTGATCTTGGGATTGAGTTGTTGTGACGGAAGCGGTTGCATAGGTATCCTTCGGACTGCGGTTTACGATCCTCTGCAACATAGCATATCTGGCAAGAACGTGCGTCTTTGCACACTGCTCGTTTGAGGCATAATGGGATGAAACGCACCTGTTGCCCGGAGGAGATCCATGGACCAAGACGAACTGCGCTACCTGGAACTACTAGCTGAGAAGTTCCCCTCTATCGCCGATGCGTCAGCTGAGATCATCAACCTCACAGCGGTACTGGACCTGCCGAAGGGTACGGAGCTCTTCGCCTCGGATATCCATGGCGAATACGATGCCTTCGCACACGTGCTCAAGAACGGCTCCGGTTCTGTTCGCTTGAAGATAGAAGACGCATTCGGTCCTTCTCTGACCGAGGCCGAGAAGCGCCAGCTAGCCACGGTGATCTACTATCCCCGGGAGAAGATGGAACTGATCTTGGATGGCATGAGCTCCCAGGAAGAAGAAGCCTGGATCCGCCAGACCATCGAGCGGCTCATCACGGTAGTGAAGCAGGCCTCGGGCAAGTACACGCGGTCGAAGGTGCGTAAGGCATTGCCACCTGAGTTCGCCTACGCCATTGAGGAGCTGACCACCGAGAACAACCACGCCGTCAATCGGGAACAGTATCACCAGACCATCATCCAGGCCGTCTTGGACACAGGCAGGGGGCGTGCCTTCGTCGAAGCGCTCTGCCAGGCCGTGCAGCGCTTCGCTGTGGACCACCTGCATATCGTGGGGGACATCTACGACCGCGGGCCCGCGCCCGACGCCATTATGGACACTCTGGCCAACTATCACTGCCTCGACATCCAGTGGGGCAATCACGATATCGTCTGGATGGGAGCCGCCTTGGGGCAGCGGGGATGCATCGCCCACGTGGTGCGCAACTGCGCCCGCTATGGCAACCTGTCCATCCTCGAGGATGCCTACGGCATCAACATCCTGCCGCTGGCCTCTTTCGCCATGGATGCCTACGCGGATGACCCCTGCGTGGCGTTCGGGCTGAAGGGCAACCCTGATCTGCCTGACCGCCAATATGAAGTGGCGGTCAAGATCCAGAAGGCAATGGCTGTGATCCAGTTCAAGGTGGAGGGCCAGCTGATCGCCGAGCATCCCGAATTCGAACTGGACGACCGACGACTGCTGCACCGGATAGACTACGAACGCGGCACCGTTGACGTGAATGGCACCGTCTACGAACTGACCGACACCGTATTCCCAACCATAGACCCATCAGACCCCTATCGTCTCACGCCCCAGGAAGAGAGCGTGCTGGAGCGCCTGTGTCAGGCGTTCATGGGATCGGAGAAGCTGCAACGGCACATGCGCATCTTCTTGGAAGCGGGCAGCTTATACAAGATCTCCAACGGCAACCTGCTGTTCCACGCCTGCGTGCCGCTGAACGACGACGGCAGCTTGAAGCAAGCGAACGTATTCGGGAAGCCCTATGCGGGGCGTGCGCTCTACGACGTGCTGGACCACGCCGTACGGGCCGCCTTCTTCAGCGAAGATGAGGCCGAACGAGAGCGCAGCCGCGACCTGCTCTGGTGGATGTGGCTCTCCCCCTCATCCCCGCAATTTGCCAAGAGCAAGATGGCCACCTTCGAGTTGTATCTGATTACAGATAAGGAGGCGCGCAAAGAGGTCAAGAACTCGTTCTATTCCTTGACGGATGACCCGGAGGCCATGGCCGTGATCTTCCGGGATTTCGGCATGGATCCCAACCGCTCCCGCATCATCTGCGGCCATGTGCCGGTCAAGGCGAAGGACGGCGAAGACCCGGTCAAGTGCGGTGGTCGCGTGCTGACCATTGACGGCGGGTTCTCCCGGGCCTACCAACCCACCACGGGGATAGCAGGGTATACGCTCATCTCGAATTCCTACGGATTCGTATTGGCTGCCCATGAGCCGCTGGAATCTGCCGCAGCTGCGGTAGAACAAGAGCTGGATATCCATTCCTCCCGGCGCGTGGTGGAACGGGTGGAAGAGCGTACGTTGGTGGCAGACACAGACACAGGCCTGCGCCTGCAGCAGCGCGTAGCCGATCTGGAGCGGTTGCTGGCGGCCTACCGGAAGGGGCTCATCCAAGAGCGGGCCTAGCCGGGGGAGCGGGCATCAAGATCGGATGCCCACCTACGGAGTAACGGCGATCCATAGCGGGGCATGCGCCCTTCATGTCCCCTTTGATCACAGGGAACGGGCACGACAGAAGACAGACAGGCAGCCAGAAAGGAGATGCGGTGGAAACAGAGCTCATCACCCTGTTCGTGATCTGCGCGGTGGCATTCCTCTGCCCCGTGCTCGCAGCCGTCATCCCCAAGAAGCTGATCCCTGAAACGGTGTTCTTGCTGCTGGCAGGGATGCTCATAGGGCCGAACGTGTTCGGCATTGCCAGCAATGACACCGCCGTGGCCTTCCTCTCCGACCTCGGATTGGGCTTTCTGTTCCTGCTGGCAGGCTATGAGATAGACCCGAAGAAGATGGCGGATCGCCAAGGGAAGTATGGCTTCATGACCTGGCTCGTCACGCTCGGGCTGGCCATTGGCATCACAGGCCTCCTGCCAGAGATGCGCGATAACTTCATCGGATGGATGGCCGCGGCCATAGCCCTCACCACCACCGCCTTCGGCACGCTGCTCCCCATCCTCCACGATCGAGGGCTAATGGGCACGCGGCTGGGGGATTCCATCGTTGCCTATGGCACCTGGGGAGAGATCTGTCCTATCATCGCTATTGCCTTGGTGATGTCCACCCGCAAGACATGGGTGACCGTCGTCATCCTTGCAGCCTTCGCCATCATCGCGGTGCTAGCCGCCGTCGTGCCGCGGCGGCTCTGGGAACGAGGAACGGCGCTCACGGGCTTCGTCTCGCGCAATGCTGAGACGAACTCCCAGATGGCAGTCCGAGGGGTGATGGTGCTGCTCGTGGGACTGCTGGCTGTCTCGGCGCTGTTCGACCTGGATATCGTTTTGGGGTCCTTCGCCGCTGGCTTCGTGCTGCGCTTCATCATGCCTCACGGCGACCAAGGGCTGGAACGCAAGCTGAACGGCATCGGCTACGGGTTCTTCATCCCCTTGTTCTTCATTGTGAGCGGCATGGGGATAGACCCGCAGGCGGTGATCGAACGGCCGGGACCGCTCTTCCTGTTCATAGGAATGCTACTGCTGGTGCGGGCGCTCCCCATCTACAACGCCCTGCGATTGAACCCGGATACCCGCGAAATGGACCCTTCGGCCCGGGCTACGGTGGCCCTCTACTGCACCATGGCGTTGCCGCTCATCGTAGCGGTCACCTCCATTGCCACTACGACCGGGGCCATGGATACCGAAACGGCTTCGGTGTTGGTGGCGGCCGGCGGTATAACCGTATTGCTCATGCCGCTGTTGGCCACCGCCACCCTGGCACTGTTGAAGAAGCGCCACGAACGGTAACGCATCTCCCAACAGGCCGGTACTCGTCAGGTGTAGCTAGTGACGAGATGAGATCTAGAACATGTAGAACGGCATGAAGATGAAGCTCATCATCACACCCAGGATGCTGAATCCAACGCTGATGCCCACGCCCACCAAGGCGCCGATGCCCGCCACCTTCGCGCACTTGGGCTTGGATTGCTTCCAAACGAGGAACAGTATGAGACCCACGATGGGAAAGAAGAACCCGAGCACGGCCCAGCCGAAGCTGCCGCTGTCTGTCTCTTGATACGGCTGAGGGTAGGGCTGAGGCGTTGCTTGATAGACAGGCTGCTGATAAGCAGCCTGATCGTAGGCGGCCTGCTGGTTGGGTTGTTGCTGATAGGTTTGCTGATAGGCATCAGCGGCTGGCTGCTGATACGCCTGTTGATAGGTCTGCTGATAGCCCGCATCCGTTGGTTGCGGCGCTACCGGCGGTTGTCCGTTCTGGGGGTACTGCTCAGTCATGCTGTTTCCCTTTCGAAGATGTTTCCCCGTATACCGTTCAGTTCTCTTCTTCAGCGAGAAGGCTGTCGTTCGAAGTGACGCTGGAGGCATCTACCGTGCTGCCTTCAGCGGCTACCCGCCGAAGCGTATCCGCCACGATGGACCACTCCACCTCCGTAGCCAGCGGCTCCAGATGCACGTCAACATCTTCGCCCTTGATCAGCGCTTCGAGCTCCTCTGGGATATACCGGAAGGCGCTGACCTCTTCGCTCTCTTCTCCCTGATTCTCGATAGTGTAGACCAGATAGTACTTGTCGTTGTGCGAAGCATGGAACGTATAGAGCAGCTTGCACTGCATCTCGTTGCCCTGATCATCCTCCAACGAGAACGTGAGCTCAGCTCCTGCAGGCTGCATCTCAACCTGATCCGCTTGCTCTTCTGTCTGCACCGTATCGCGCTCTTCTCCCATGACTGCCGCCTTTCCCTTAGCTTCGATGCCTTAGCTCCGATATCCATTCGGGTTATTGCTTTGCCAGCGCCAGGAATCCTGGCACATCCGATCCAGATCATATTCCGCCACCCAGCCCAGCTCTTCGCGGGCTTTGTCACAGGAGGCATAGCTCTCGGCGATGTCTCCGGCTCGACGCGGCTTCACGGCATAGGGGATGGAATGGCCACAGGCCCGTTCGAAGGCCTGCACCACCTCGAGCACACTTGATCCGGTGCCCGTGCCCAGGTTGAACACGCCCACACCTCGACGCGTGCCGTCTGCCGCGGACTGCCCTGTCAGAGAATACGGATCCTCCGCCGCACCCGTGCCCACGCGTCCGGCCATCCAATCCAAAGCGGCCACATGACCACGCGCCAGATCCACCACGTGGATGTAGTCGCGCACCCCCGTACCGTCTGGCGTGGGATAGTCATCTCCGAAAACGCCCAGTTCGGGCAGCGTTCCCACCGCCACCTTCGCCACGTAGGGTACCAGGTTGTTCGGGATGCCCTGCGGATCCTCGCCGATGAGCCCGCTCTCGTGGGCGCCGATGGGGTTGAAGTAACGCAGCAGAACCACGTTCCATTCGTCATCCCCCCGGTAGAGGTCAGACAGAACCTGCTCGAGCATGCTCTTCGTATGCCCATAAGGATTCGTGGCATCGCGCTTCAGGGCCATCTCTGTGATGGGCATGGTGTCCGGATCCCCGTAGACCGTTGCACTGGAAGAGAACACCAGGTTCTTCACGCCGTGCTCCCGTGCCACACCGGTCAGCACCAACGTACCAGCCACGTTGTTCCAGTAGTACTCCCAAGGCTTCTCCACGCTCTCACCCACAGCCTTGAAGCCTGCAAAGTGGATGATGGCATCGACGGGGAACGTGGCGAAGACATCTTCGAGCGCCTGCTCATCCAAGATAGAAGCATGGATGAAGGTGAGCCGGTCATCCGATGCATCCAGACCGCAGATCTGGCGAACCCGGTCCAGGGCCTCTTCGCACGAGTTACTGAGGTCATCCAGCACTACCACGCGGTAACCCTCGCTCAGCAGCTCCACCACAGTGTGGCTGCCAATGAACCCGGCACCTCCTGTGACCAATATCGTGGTGTCTTCGAAGGCTTTCGCCAAAGATCTGTTCGCCATAGGAATCCTTTCACAGAGGGCAAGGTCCCATGATAGCGAATGTCTCTCCGTTTCCGCTTCCGAGATTCCCTCCTATCACGTTTCGGATGCCCCCGCTCAGCGCTCTTTCCCAGAGCCAGTAAACAGATTGGAAACATTTCCTGTATATAACGAGCGCAATGATCTGTGGGGAAGGAACCTCTGATGACCGTCAAGATACTGCTCGTGATCCTGTTCGTTGCTATTGCCGTGGGCGTGGGCATCTACTGCCGCCGGTCCACTTCCACCGTGGACGGATTCATCCTAGGCGGCCGCAAAGTGGGACCGTGGATGAGCGCCTTCGCCTATGGCACCAGCTACTTCTCCGCCGTAGTGTTCGTAGGATACGCAGGGCAATTCGGCTTCAAGTACGGCATCGCGGCCACGTGGGCGGGTATCGGCAACGCCATCCTGGGCAGCCTGCTGGCCTGGTGGGTGCTAGGCCCGCGCACCCGTGAGCTCACCCATCGGCTGGGTGCCCAGACCATGCCGGAATTCTTCGGCAAACGCTATGGCTCCAAGACGTTGCGCATCGCGGCGGCGGCCATCATCTTCGTCTTCCTGATCCCCTACACCGCCAGCGTGTACAACGGCTTATCCCGCCTCTTCGGCATGGCTTTCGACCTGCCCTACGATGTATGCGTGATCGGTATGGCCGTCATCACCTGCATCTATGTGGTGGTGGGCGGTTACATGGCCACAGTCATGAACGATTTCATCCAGGGCATCGTCATGTTGCTGGGTATCACCGCGGTCATCGTGGCGGTCATCCTGTCGAACGGGGGATTCTCCGAGGCCATCACCCAGCTCTCCCAGATCCCCGCGGACGGCAGTGCCATGCAAGGGCCCTTCGTCAGCTTCTTCGGCCCCGACCTGTTCAACTTGCTGGGTGTGGTGGTGCTGACCAGCTTGGGTACCTGGGGGCTCCCTCAGATGGTGCAGAAGTTCTACGCCATCAAGAGCGGTCCAGCCGTGAAGCAGGGGGCTATCATCTCCACCATCTTCGCCTTCGTGGTGGCAGGGGGCAGCTACTTCTTGGGCGGCTTCGGTCGGCTCTATGAAGGGCAGATCGAGTACGCGGCGAACGGCACGCCCATCTATGACTCCGTTATCCCCACGATGCTCTCCACATTGCCGGACATCCTGATAGGGCTGGTCATCGTGTTAGTGCTATCTGCCTCCATGTCCACCCTGAGTTCGTTGGTGCTGACATCTTCGTCCACTCTGACCATCGACCTCATCAAGGGCAACTTCGTGAAGGACATGGACGAGAAGCAGCAGCTCTTCTCCATGCGCGGCCTGCTGGTGGTGTTCATCGCCCTGTCGGCGGCCATCGCGCTTCTGCAATACCACTCGTCCATCGTGTTCATCGCTCAGCTCATGGGCTATTCCTGGGGCGCGCTGGCAGGCGCATTCCTCGGGCCGTTCCTCTGGGGCCTTTACAAGAAGAAGGTGTCGAAGGCGGCGGTGTGGTGCTCGTTCATCGTGGGCGTGGGGCTCACGGCTGTGAACATGGCCATGGGCTTCGCGGGAACGCCGCTCATCGCCAGCCCCATCAACTGCGGTGCCCTCTGCATGATCCTGTCCCTGGTGATCGTGCCCGTGGTATCACTGTTCACCCCGGCTGAGGAATTCCCCGTGGATCCGCCATCCCGCCTGTCCGAGGGCGATCGCGCCTTCGAAGAGCAGATAGCCCTTGAGGAAGCCGCGGGGGCTCCCGTTCCCGGCAGTGCAGAAGAGGGTCAGCGCGAAAGGATCGCTCCCGGTGTTCAGGAGGCTATCGACACGGTGCGCTCTTCGTGATGACGAAAGCAGCCGCGTGAGCGATCATTCGCAATAGTCAGTGTCTACCTGAACGTCATAGACGAAATCAGGATACTGAGCCTTCATCCCCTTGATCACCGCCTGAGCGGCCTCGTCATCCTTGGCTGACACATCCAGCACCAGGTCGAAGTAGCAGGTCTTGGTGCTCTCATCCACGTAGAACGCGTGGCTGTTGAGCACCTCTTTCTGCGCACCGCAGAACTGCTGCAACACCGCGTTCATAGGTGCGTACTTCCCGGTGGTGTTGTCGGTGTAGATCCCCACCGTGATCTGAACGTCGAACGTTTGCCGGACCCCCTGGGTGATCTGACGCGTCAGCTCCCCCACGTCCTTCGCCGTCATATCATCCGGCACCTGGATGTGCACGGCCCCGATGACCCTATGGGGCCCGAAGTCATCCAAGATCACATCGTGGACGCCCTGCACGGAAGGGAACCGGCGGATGTATTCCTTGATGGACGATACCAGCTGTTTGCTCTCCGGCGAGCCGATGATGGGTGCCAAAGAATCCCGCAGCACATCGATGCCTGCCTTGCACACGAGGATGGAGATGATGAGCCCCACGATGCCGTCGATGTTGACGCCCCAGATGTTCTGCACGAGGGCCACGACCAGAGTGCCACCGGTGATGAAGGCATCGTTGTTGGAATCGACACCGGAGGCGATCAGTGCTTCGGAATGGGTCTTGTCCCCGTAGTGCTTGAACATGAACCCGAGCACTACCTTGATGAGGATGCTCACAAGGATGACTGTGATGGTGATGGTGGAATAGCTGGGGGTGCCGGGGTGGATGATCTTGAGGATGGATTCGCGCAAGGACACCAGACCTGCCGCCAGGATGATGACCGCGATGACCACGGATGACAGATACTCGATGCGACCATAGCCGAAGGGGTGCTTCTTGTCAGGACGCTTACCCGCCAGTTTCGTGCCGATGATGGTGACCGCAGAAGAGAGCACATCGGTGGCGTTGTTCACGCCGTCTAAGATGATGGCGATGGAATGGGAGACGAAGCCGATGACCAACTTCAGGGCGACGAGCAGCACATTCCCGGCGATCCCCAGAAGGCTTGCCTTCACGATCTCACGTTCTCGTTGCATGTCCCCATCCCTTGATCTGCGTTTCAATCACTGTAGGGCACACGATCCCATGCAGTCGGAAGATCTCCGATCTGTCACCAAAGGATTGGATGGGTCACGCTTCGCGCGGAGAATGCGTTGCGCAAAGATCGCGCGCAACATCGGGCGGATCTAGATCCGCCCCTACGGCAACCTGACCTGCACGGTTCACCCGATGGGAACTTGACACGCGATTAGTAGGGGTCGACCTCGGTCGACCCGATGTGTCAACCCAGAAAACCACGCAGGTGTATACAGGTCACAACCCACCTTCCCCCGCTGCGTAAGCAGCGGATATTAGTCAGGCGGCGGGAGAGACCTGTGAGCAAGACGACCTTATGCGCCGCACATGCATTTCGCGCGAAGCACGGCAATGCGGCGATAAGCCGCCCGCAGTAGTGATGCGGACCCGGAGGGTCCCATCAGCAGTGCGATAAGGATTTTTATTGTTACACGGGGACCGCTCTTCCCCGTGAGGGGTTGAGGCCGATTCTGAGGACCAGAAACCCATGATATACATCATCATGGGTTTCGCCTGTCCGAAGCCTAAGGCCGAATGCCCCTTGCGGGGAAGAGCGTTTGTCTCAGGATCACACGGACGTCTGATATACTACGTACATGCGTTCGGATTTTCGCTACATAGCCATTGACCTCAAGTCCTTCTATGCGTCCGTGGAATGCCGCGAACGAGGGCTGGATCCACTCACCACCAATCTAGTGGTGGCCGACGTTGCGCGTTCGGAAAAGACCATCTGCCTGGCCGTCTCACCTTCGCTCAAAGCGTACCGCATCGGTGGCCGAGCGCGGCTCTTCGAAGTGATCCAGCGCGTGGATCAGGTGAACGAGGACCGTCTGCGCAAGTTGCAGCGGCAGAGCCGGAATGCTCAGTTCGCCTTCTCTTCCTTCGAGGATAGTATGGTGCGCCGCCACCCTCAGGCAAAGCTGGCATTCCTGGCAGCCAAGCCGCGCATGGCCCTCTACCTTGACTATTCTACCCGCGTCTACGAGGTGTACCTGCGCTACTTCGCTCCGGAAGACATCCACGTCTACTCTATTGATGAGGTATTGATAGATGCGGGCAGCTACCTGCGCATCTACCGGCTGAATGCGCGGCAGCTTGCGTCCAAGGTCATCACGGATATCCTTCAGGCTACCGGGATCACAGCCACGGCGGGCATCGGCACCAACCTGTATCTGGCGAAGGTGGCCATGGATATCCTGGCGAAGCACGAAGAGCCGGATGAGAACGGGGTGCGCATCGCGGCTCTGGACGAAGCGGCTTACAAGCGCCGTCTGTGGAGCCACGAGCCTATCACGGATTTCTGGCGCGTGGGTTCCGGTTATGCACGCAGGCTGGCAAGCCAAGGAATGTTCACCATGGGAGATGTGGCCCGTTGCTCGTTGGGGTCTTCCGGAGACCGACTCAACGAAGAGGTGCTGTTCAGCCTCTTCGGCAAGAATGCCGAACTACTGATAGATCATGCTTGGGGCGTGGAACCGGTCACTATGGCTCACATCAAGGAATACCAGCCGCACGCCCGCAGCACGATAGCCGGGCAAGTGCTGCATGCACCCTATGGGTTCGAAGATGCGCGGCTGGTGGCCTGGGAGATGGCGGAGCAGCTGGCCCTGGATCTGACGGCAGCCGGGCTGAAGACGGATCTACTGGTGCTCACGGTGGGCTATGACCGGACAAGCCTCTCGGCCGAGCGCCTTGGGGAGGATGCCCAAGACCTCCAGGCGTACCCGGTGGTGGAAGACCGCTACGGTCGGCTCGTGCCCAAGCACGCCCACGGCACGAAGCGCCTGTCTACCCCAACCTCTTCTGCCAAGCAGATCAGCCGGGCAGTGCTTGGACTCTTCGATGAGCTGGTGGAGCCACGCTTCTTGGCGCGGAAGATCTCCATCTCCGCAGAGCGCCTAGCCACAGAAGAGGAGCTGCGCCACCGGCCCGATCAACTGACGTTATTCGGAGATGAGGATGATATTCCCGCCGAAGAGCTGGAGCGAGAGCGCACCCTACAAGAAACTATGTTGGGCATCAAGGAGAAGTTCGGGAAGAATGCCGTGCTGAAGGCCACCAGCCTCAAGGAGGGAGCCACGGCCCGACAGCGAAACAAGCAGATAGGAGGTCATTCAGCGTGAGCAAGAAGCCTGAGAAGTACCTTGATATCTTGGAATGCACCCGCCCTGAATCCGCTTATCCTCCTATGTCCATGGAAGACCGGGCAGCGCAGTTCGCACCCTTCGCGGCCTTGACCGGTCATAGCGAAGCCATCGAAGAAACAGCCATCGAAGTGCAAGAACACGTTTCTGAGACAGGCATGCCCGCCTCAGAGCTGTTGCGAAGAGAGGGTCCGGTGCAGGCTGCCCACAGGACAGGGACGGCCAGCAACATCGGCCAAACATAGCGCGCGTCGAAGACAGGAGCTATCACGCAGAACCCCACCACCACGGCCAACGGCACGAAGAGCACCCCCAAGCCGAGGCGCTTGCGTAGGTTCGCGAATAAGAGGATTGCTGGGATCCAAAGCACGTAGACCACCGTCAGGAACGGCAGGTTCAGCACAGGGATGGATGCGATGGCTGCGTAGAACTCATCCAACCCCTCACGCAGCCAATCCAGTTCCGGCGGGTTCCAGAGCACAGGCCGGTCTTCTTCGCCCAGCTTGGTATCCACCGTGACCATCCGGATATTAAGGAACGTGGTGGGCGCCACATACATCCCCGCCTGAGACGCAATGGCTGCGAAATAGGCTTCCGGATCCTGGATCCCCTGGGCAGCATAGAGCTCCAGATACGCACCCAGATCAGCGGGAGTGGAGTCTACCCGATAGTAGTACTTGACGCCATCTTGGAAATCGAACTGATAGTGTTCGCGCACGCGCTCCACATCCACTACCGCATCAATGACCTGCGCCTCTTCCGGGGTCAGTTCATGGGTTTGGGCATAGCGAGCCGTTTGCTGGAATAGAGGCCCCAAGATCTCTTGCTTGCCACCAGGCGAGATATTCGCCAAAGGGAAGATGATCAGGGGCAACAACAACGTCATCACGATAAGACACGTTGCCCCCTGCCAAGCGAACGCCCTCACCAAAGGCTTCCGCTTCCAAAAGAAAACGCAGGCCGCTATCGCCGTAACCCCTACGATGAAGATGCCTGTCTTCTTCGTCAGGCACATCAGCAGCGCTAGCACCACGAAGAGGATGATGCGCCGAGTTGTCAGATAGCGGCCGCGCGTTCGTGCACAGTTCGCCAGCATCAGCAACCAAGGCAGGAAGAAGAGACCGAAGACCGCATCCTTCACCACACAGCTTGCCCACGTGGGCACCGCAGGCATCAAGCAGAGGAATGCCAAGATACCCATGCGTGCCCAACGAGGCGTGCCCCAACGACGGAACAAGCGGAGCATCCCCGCGAAGAGCGCAGCGTACGCCAGCGTTTGGAGCGTGGATAGCACGAAGACACCTGCCATCCATGTGCCGGTGAGCTGGTCGCTCAACCAGGCCGCGCCGCCGAAGAGCAGTGTCGTGAGCATCGGATGATGGTCCACCAGCCACGCATCTGTCAGGGTGCTCTGGCGCACAGGTGCCCACTGGATCAATGCCACAGGGTGGGCGTCAGGATACACCTGCCACATCTGCCAATAGGTATCCCAATAGCTGCTGCCCGGAAAGTTCGCAATGAGCCAGGGGAGCCAGCAGAGGAGGATCACCGCGAAGGTCACAAGGGTGGGATGGCGAAAGGCAACGCCCCTTCGCCGAGGGGTGCGCTGAGCAAAGCTGTCCAGGGCGAAGTTGAGCACCAAGATGACCAGGGCGAAGGGTATGACGCCTAAGCCGGTGAGCAGAAGCTCTACCGGGAGCGACAGAGTGGCGAAGCCCTCACCGGTAGTGTATGAGATGCCGAAAACGCAGCAGAACGAGAGAACCGCTGAGATGGCTGCTAATTGCAGCCACTGCGTGCGCGTGAGGGAGGCAAGGAAAGAACCCATGGGGTCATTGTACCGTGCACCGGCCTCCCTCCGCTTTCGTTGTCAGTCATTCCCGATCAGCGAATTCACCAACGCGCTCACAATGGATATCACAATGGATGCCAAGAACGCACTACCGAACCCTGAGATCCAGAACCCTATCCCGAAGAGCCCGTTCGCCAACCATGCGGCTAAATACAACATGATGGTGTTCACGATCAGATAGAAGATGCCCAGGGTGACCACGGTGACAGGCAAAGATAGGATCTGCATCAATGGCTTCACGGAGATGTTCACCAGGGATAGGATCAGCGCGAAGATGGCTATCCCGACCCAGGCTGAATCGCCGCCGATCAATTCGATGCCCGGTACCAGCCACACGGCTGCCGCCACAGCGATAGCCGTCACTAACCAACGGATGAGAAAGCTCATAGGTGCCTCCTTACCTGCGTCTTCATTCGCTATCTCTGGCGCCTATTAAAGCCTATGGCTCCAGCGCAGCGCACCCCCTCACTCATCTGGCACGCTTCTGTAAGCGAGCAGGCACCGGGTAGTGGTCCGTGGCCATGGACTGGGCCTGAGTGCCTTGCCTGTGCTGGCAGCCATTTCCCCTGAGAGCCGCCCTCCTCTGCAATCGACTGACGGCGAAGGGGGCCTGACAACAAAATAGGCAGGCACTCAAGCGGTACCTGCCTATTCGTAGGGGGGTGTAGCCTAAGGGGAGAGGCGTTTACGCCGTGCTCTTCCTACTTTCCAATCTTGCCGTCTCCGTCAAGATCCTTGCCCGTGACCTCTTCGGCCTTTTCCTTGGCGGCTTCCGCTGCTGCCGAGCCCTTTTCTTTGGCGGCAGCCATCACGTCAGCGCCCTTCTCCTTGGCGGCCTCAAAAGCCTCTCCACCCTTTTCCTTTGCGGTCTCAGCCGCATTGCCGATAGCTTCTTTTGCGTCATCCAAGAACGGCTTGGCAGCTTCACCAGCGCGCTCCGCAGCCTCTTTGGCTTCGTTCGCTGCATGCTTCAAAGAATCCATAACGGTCATGATTCACTCCTTTGATCGTTCGTCTAGCTGTGCACATGATGCCCTCATCCGGAGTGAAGGGGTTCCGTGCAGGCCATTCGTTGTCTTCCAACGAACATCCCGTTGCCTTCCCGTTTTACCGAGGATATGTTGCGCGAAGATCACGCGCAACATATGCCTGCCGTACAGGATTACCCCGGGTGCAACCCCGGGCGGACCACGGTCTGCCCCTACGAAGCGATGTCGCAGGTCCCTCGTAGGGGCCGAGCTGGCTCGGCCCGACATGGCAACCCGAGAGTGCAACAGGACCGAATGAGTCGCGCTTCGCGCGGAGGATGCGTTGCGCGAAGATCACGCGCAACATATTGATTGCGGCACCAACCGGATAGCCTGGCGTACAGGGTTGTTCCGGGTGTTACAGGGGGCCGATCCAGATCGGCCCCTACAATGCATGGTTCACCCGAGTGCACCTGGCGTACGATCCGTAGGGGTCGAACGTGTTCGACCCAACGCCATAACCCGGAGAATGCAACATCATCCGTAGAGGCCGAGCTGGCTCGGCCCGAACCCA
>CAJUQK010000031.1 GCA_910588205.1 uncultured Eggerthellaceae bacterium | reverse complement strand
TGAGAATCCCTCAAGATCTGGGTTGACACATGATAGCTGGTCTACGGATCGTGTGGCAGGTTCCCCTCGGGTGAACCCATACATGTGCGTCAGGTTCCCATCGGGTGAACCATGCAGGTCAGGTTGCCGTAGGGGCGGATCGTGATCAGCCCGACGTCACATCCGGCTGAACCATGCGTTGTAGTGGCGGATCTGGATCCGCCTGATGTTGCACCCGAGTGAACCCCGTACGTCAGGTTACCCGGTAGGTACCGCAATCAATATGCTGCGCGCGATCTCCGCGCAACGCATTCTCGCGCGGAGAGCGACCTATCCAATTCCGTTGCATTCTCCAGGTCGGCCCGATGACATTAGGAGTGGTGGCCCTGCCCATGGCGCCGATGCCGCCCCGGACCGGAGGCGGCCGCGTCCTCTGCATCGTTCACGTTGGTCGTATCTGCTGCATCAGCTGTGTCCGCAGAACTTCCGTGAGCGGCAGCGCAGGCATCTTTGATCTGATGCATGCTCATGGAGGCGCACTTTTCCAGCGTATAGGAACTGTCAGCCTCCATGAGCTCCTGGGCGGCTCGGTATCGACCCATGCCCATACCGGCATGGTGTGCGCTCTCGCGCGTGGCCTCATCAGTGCGGTGACACTGGGTCTGGCAAGGAAGGCTGGCAAGCTGTTGCTGGCTTTGGGCCATCAGCTGGGTGGCCTGGACCTCATCGTCGCTCACCACATCTACGGCAACCAGGGCATCCTCCGCAGCGTAAGCTTGGAATCCCTCGCATGAGAGCACCGAATCCAAGGCATCCTCATAGGGCATGCCTGTAAGCGATGGACAGCCCTCAAGGAGTGTACGGCCGTCGTCGTTCAAGGGTTTCACAGCAACGACGCGCTCGAAGCGATTGATGGAGAACTCGATGGAGGGATTGATGTCCAGACCGACGAAGGCAGTCGGGGACGTGTAGGTGTTGTAGCCAAAAGCCCCTACGCACGCCAAGATGAGGCAGGCGGCAATGGCGGCCGCCCAACGCCTTGCACGCTGAGGGTGTCGGCGGTTCGAGGCTGCTCGTTCGGGGGCTGCTGTTCGGTTGGTGGGGAGCTGGGAAGCGCCGCTGCCTTCGCTTGTCTGGTTGGCGTGGCGGACGGCTTCGATATGGGCAAGGGCGGATGCCTTCGCGCTCTCGGGGGCCTTGAGAGCATCGAATGATCCGATGATGCGCTGATCGAGGTCATTCATGAAAGGGCGCTCCTTAGCTGGGCTCTGCCACGAGAGATCCAGGAATAGACGGTGTTCACCGGTGCGTCCAGCATGGATGCTATCTCGGGTGCGGAATAGCCTTCGTAGATGGAGAGATAGAGGGGCGTGCGGGGTGGATCGTCGAGCGCACGCATGGCCGACACCACTTCGCTTGTCGCAGAACCAGGTTGGGCTGCGGGGTCGGATTGCACCGGCGTGGCCTCGAAACCTTCAAGGCCGTCAAGGCTGACGTTCTTCCGGGCAGCACGTTTGAGCTGATCGCGGCAGAGATTCCTGGTTACGGTGATCAGCCATGCCTTGCGGTGCTCGTCATCCTCGAACGTAGTGTCATCCGCCAAGGCATACTTGAGGAATGCGTCTTGGAACGCATCTTGCCGGTCTGCTGGCTCGCGAAGATGCAGAGAACAGACGCGCCATACCGTATCGGCATGGCGTTGCATCGCGGCTTCTATGTCCACTGCATCCCTCAAGCCAGCTGCACAGGGAAGCCTGAGCGAGGACGAACTCGGAAGCTGATGGTCCTACCGACCGCCATGATGGCCGCCGCCGTGTCCGCCATGGTGACCAGTACTGTATCCTGATCCATATCCGTTGGAGCTGCCGGTGCCAGAGGAGGATCCAGAGCCGCTTCCGCTGTTGTAGCCGTAGCCGTTGTGGCGGGCATGGCCGGTGTTATAGCAGTATTCGCCATGGTTGTCGCAGTAGCCATCGCCGTTATGGTCGACGAAGTTGTCGCAGATGCCGTCATGGTCGTTATCTACGTAGCCATAGGAAGGCGCAGGGGTGGCCTCAGGTTCCGCGGCATCGGGCTCTGCCGGTTCAGGCGTGGTGGCCTCTGGCTCCTCTGGGATGTTCGGCTGAGCTGCAGCCTCAAGCGCTTGCTTGTTGATGTCGTCCCAGGCACGTTCCGTAACGACCTGTACGGTCTTCGGTATCGCGCCGATACCATCGGTGATGACGTAGCTTTCGGGCACGGCCTTATAGGATGCAGCGAACGCTGCGATGGGCATGGCTACCATGGCCACGGCGATCCCCGCTGCGATAAGCCCCTTCTTCATGACATCCTCTTCCTGTGAGACTGACGATATATGAAGAACACGATCCAACCCTGTGAATCCTTGCAAGAAATCTCGATCTTTGCAAGTGTCATATCGCGATGCAGAGGTTGTGGACGCAGTTTGTCTGCGCTCTTCCTGTATCTTGCGAGCGAAAGGGATCCTGTGGGGCGGATCTGAGATCCGCCCGGTGTCGAACACGTTCGACTCCTACGGCAATGATACGTCTGCGCCCTTCTTGCGGATGGGGCTGGCGGCGATAGCCAGCAGGAAGAGGATGCAGGCCACCACGCCTGAGGCGGCTAGCACGATGAAGCCCACGGCGAAGCCGACGTTCTGCATGATGGCTGCGGCGATGAGGAACACCGCGGCGCCTCCTAGATAGAATGCGCCCATGCCCACGGCGTTGATGGCCGTGTAATCACGCATGCCGAAGAGCTGCGGGATGAAGAGCGCCGGCAGGATCTGGACGGGTCCGATGAACGCGCAGAGCACTAGCCCTCCATAGAGCAAGGGACTCCCCGCATTCGCAAGCCACATCACCAGCAGCGTGATGCCTGCAGCGAAGCCCGCGAACACGATGATGGACGATACGGATGCCCCCAGCTTTTCAGACACCTTGCCCGACACCAGGCTCACGACGGCTACCAGCAACGCGAAGATGGAGAGCAGCGTGACCACGAAGGACGGATCCAGGCTGCCAGATGCCAGGAAGTTCGACGAATAGGCAGAGAACCCATTGACCGGGCCTGTGGCTGCTGCGAAGAGCAGGAGCGCACAGGTGGTACAGATGCTCCCGATGAGCAGGCACCATTTCGGGGTGAGCCTGTCGATGAGCTTCGTGCCCACGAGGCTACCCAAGAAAGCGAAGATCGTAGCCAGCATGGGGCCGAAGGCGTAGGTGACAAGATCGATGCCCATGCCCTCTACGAGGAGCACGGCAATGGCATTGAGCAGGGAGGTGGAGCCTATGCCCCCCGTGAGGATGATGGCGCACCCTACCGCCGCCATCATCGGGCGTCTTGAAGCGACACTCATGGTCGTCCTCCTTACAGGGGGTGATGGTGGGGCCGTCCAGGGCGGCCCCGAAGAGAGTCTTCTGCCAGGGAGTGTGGCTTAGGCGGTGTAGATGGCGCAGTGGCGCCCCTTGGCCTCTTCAACCAGCTCATCGAAGGGGCCGATCTTCAAGCATTGGGCTGCACAGCCCGTGACGCAGAGCGGGTTCGGATCTGCGTCGTAGCAGAGCTTGCACTTGTCCAGCACCGGTGCGATCAGGTGGTACTGGCGCAGCTTCCCATCCACCAGGAAGGGCTCGCGGCGAATGACCTTCAGCCAATCCTCATGATAGGGATACCGGTAGGTCTCCCGGCAGGCCGCCTCGCAGCCGTAGCACCCGATGCAGTCATCCAGGTCAAGCAGCAGGGCTATCCCGCCTCCATCGATACGCTTCATTACATATCACCCCTTCCGGGCTCGATCTTGCAAAGGAATGAGCGCATGGCCGTTGCGCCATAGCCAGGCTCAGCTGGTTCTGAGGGAACGAGGACGTTGCCGTTGGCCTTGTCCCAGCCATAGCCAGGAAGCCCCAGAGCTTCGCACTCGTCACGCCACGCGGGGCGCGGGATGAACACGACGCCCTTCTTCGCCTCACGAGACACCAGCGCCTTCGAGATGATCTTGCCCCGTGGTGAGCTGATGGTGATCCATTCGCCATTGGTGACGTGATAGGTTGCCGCGTCATCAGGGTGGACCACCACGAAGGGCTCCGGGTAGAAGAAACGCTGAGCGGGGACGTTGGTCCATGCGGAGTGGAAGAAGCTGTAGACGCGGTGCCCCGTGCTGCCGATGAGTGGGTACTCCTTCGCCAGTTCCGGCTGGCTCAAGGGGCTCTCCGCTGGCTCAGTGTAGTCGGGCACCGGATCATAGCCGAAGGCAGCCATGGCGGGTGAGGAGAACTCTATCTTGCCTGTGACGGTGGGGAAGCCGGGAGCGCCGTCGGGGCGGAGCATGCCCTTCTCATACTTCTTATGCACGGGCTCTGCGTCCAGATCGGCACCGCCCGCCAAGCGCACGGGTGTAGCTTGGAACTCCTCCCAGGTCAGGTCGAAGCCATAGAACTCCTTCAGGCGCCAGAGGACCATCTCCTTCTCATCAGCCCAGGGCCATTGCTCAGGGTTCATCCGCTTGCCCCACTCCAGGAAGAACTTCCAGTCATCCCAGCACTCGCCCGGAGCAGGAACGGCCTGGTCGAAGGACAGGATGAAGGGGCCATCCAGCTCTTCGTCATAGGTGCAGCGCTCAGACCAGTCAGAGGTAGGGAGCACGATGTCCGCCAGCTTCGCCGTGGGGGAGAAGTAGAAGTCCTTGACTACGATGAGGTCTAGGTTGGGGCTGGTCATAGCCTGGTAGGTGAGGTTGGTGTCCTCATAGCAGAGCAGCGGATCATCAGCGATGGCAACGAACATCTTGATGGGGCGCGGCTCACCGGTGATCATGGCCTTGAACACGGTGTTCGGGTCATTGGAACGACCGAAGGACTTGTAGAGCGGGTGCGCCTCTCCGCCGAAGGTGAAGAGCTCCGGTCGACCGGGGTCAAGTGCGCTGTCCCACAGGGTGATCTTGTCATCCAGCATGACGGAGAATGCGACGGGCACGTTCACGCCGCCGGGAACATCGATATGGCCCAGCAGACCTTGGAGGCAGGCGATAGCGCGGCCGTTCTGGATGGCGTTGGTGTGCATGCAGCCAGGCCCCAAGCCTACCATCATGCCAACAGGCCCTTGGGTGCCCATCATGCGTGCCGCGGTGGTCACGTCCTCCGGTTCGATCCAGCAGATCTCGGCGGTGTGCTTCGGTGTCCATTCCTCCACGCGGGCCTTCAGGTCTTCGAAACCGTAGGTCCAGTCCTCGATCCACTGCTCGTCGTACCATCCCTGGTGGATGATCTCACGGATGATGCCCAGCGCCAGAGCGCCGTCAGTGCCGGGGCGTGGCTGGATGGCCAGGTCTGCGTGCTTCGACATGTCTTGGAAGCGCGCATCGATGACGATGAGGTTGGCGCCGCTGGCCTGGTTGTCCAGGATGCGCTTCATGATGCCGCGCTCCATGGCAGGGTTCTGCCCCCAGAGCACCATGGTGCCTGAGTTAGCAAGGTCACCATCGGCGGGGCTGAAGATGCCGAGCGAGATTGCGTTCGGCAGGATGTGGGGCATGAGGCACACATGCGTGGGAACGAGCGACCAACCTTCCAGGCCAAGCGTCGAATTGAGACGGCAGTGCCAGTGGTTCGTGGTGCGGCCCGTGCCCTGGCCGGTGATGATGGCCTCGGGCCCGTACTCCTCGATGATGCGCTTCGATTCGCGCGCGATGGTGTCCAGTGCCTCATCCCAGGTGATGCGCTCCCATTCGCCACTGCCGCGCTCGCCCACGCGTTTCATGGGATACAGGATGCGTCCTTCGGTGTTGTTGTGGATCTCGCGCTCGGACATGCCGGCGCCGCAGATCACGCCGAACGATTTGGGATTGTCCGGGTCGCCTTCGATCTTGACGATCTCGTCGCCGTCGGAGTAGACGATCACTCCGCATCGGGCATGACAGGTAGTGCATACGGTCCGGGTCTTCTTGATGGGCATTCGATCACTCCTCTCAAAGTGAGGCCATCAGGAGCAGGCAGTACGCCAGCTCGATGCTCCTGACTATATGAGCGCCCGGCCTTCACGGCAAACAGGCAAAAGTTCCGCTCGCACAACCGCGAGTTGTAGCAGCCCTCTGGAACGGAGCGATGAGCTGCCGTATCATGGATGGCATCCCCGCACGGCCCCATAGGTTCATTGCGAGAAGAGATGCTCATGAGGTTCGAAGCGCTTGCATACTTTCTGGAGATAGCCGAATCAGGCTCATTCACCCAAGCGTCAAAGCGGCTATTCGTGTCCCAG
This sequence comes from uncultured Eggerthellaceae bacterium, assembly GCA_910588205.1. GTDB lineage: Bacteria > Actinomycetota > Coriobacteriia > Coriobacteriales > Eggerthellaceae > MGBC163016. The sequence continues at coordinate 13,514 of CAJUQK010000031.1, read as the reverse complement.
CAGGGGTTGAGCAAGGCCATCAAAGCGCTGGAAAAGGAACTCGGCTGTCGCCTCTTCGAGAAAGATGGAGCTACGCTCAAGTTGAGCGCAGCGGGACGAGCGCTCGCTCCGCATGCTCGCCAATGCCTGGCTGACCTTGATGCTCTGCGTGAGGATATGGGGCCGTTCGCCCGCATGGCCTCTCCGAGACGCATGGCCGGGGAAGCCCCTCCCACATTGCATGCAGCAGCCTTTGTAACGGATTCGCTGTTCTCCCTGCTTGATCGAGAATTGCGCCAGGCAGGGCTGCATGACGTGACCATCATCGAGCATTCCTATACGGAGATCCTTGCTGCTCTTGAGATGGGGACCGCCACCCATGTGTACGCGCTTGGCCTTCCCTCGTCCCGCCGCAAAGAGCTCGAGCGCATTCCCCACGTGGTGTTCGAACCGCTCTTCGAGACGGAGATCATGTTAGCGGGATCGCGTCAGTTCATCCATCCGGACAAGGGAGCGTTCTCCTTGGAGAAGGTATCGAAGCTGCCGGTGGCGTACTACAACGATCCGTTGCTCAACAGCATCATCAGCGAGATGTTCCGAGAGCACCCCTTGCAGAACGTGGTCACGCACGCGTCGAACCCCTCCCGCATCTCCGAATATGTTGCGGATGGCAAGGCCGTGACCTTCACCGATGGCTTGAGCGACTTCCTCTCTCGGGACAAGGATGCCATCATCAGCGCATCCATCAAAGGGGCCGCGCGCTTCTTCGTCGGTTTCGCCTACCTTGATCATGCTAACGTGTCGGAGAGTTCCCTCGGTTATGTGCGTGCTTTCAAGGAGTGCTTCCGTACACGGTGCGCAACGTATCTGGCAGGACAGCAGCCCTTTGAGTGAGGGCTTCCTCAGCCGACGAGGATGAAGATGGTGCCTACGAACCCGGCTGTGAGGATGATGAAGCCCACGACAAGGGCCCACGCTGCGGGTCGTGCCCAATTGAGCGTCCAGCCGATGCCGAACCGTTCGGGTAGGAAGAGGCTCGCGTCATCAGGGTTGAAGTAGATGATGCCACCCTTCCAGTGCTCGTCATCGTCCTCGGGCATACCTTTGGGCGCATGCATGCGCTTGAACACGCGGGAGCCTGCTTGGCCATAGACGATGGAGAGCCCGATTGCGCCTGCCACCATGAAGATGATGATGAAGAAGAGGACTGCCCCCATGACCGCAAGCGATGCGATGCCCAGCGCCGAGAGCAGGAACAGCGTACCGATGCTGGCGGATAAGAGCAGACCGAATGCAAGCAGATAGATGTTCCATGCTCGTGCGTAGAGGCCATAGGCAAGCGCCGAGGTTGCGGGTGCGTTGGGGTCAGACCATTTCCGAGCGCGGTTGATGCTCCAATGGCACAGGGTGAAGCAAGCGCCCATGAATCCCTCTATCACCATAGGGAATGCTATGACTGCTGGCCCTTTCGGCATCCAATCGCTCACGACACCGTCGAATCCGATATGCATCGGGATCATGGCGGGCATGGCAGGATAGCAGAGGATGCCTGCGATGAGCGTGGCTACCATGACCAGGAGGTAGAGAAGGTTCCATCGTAGGGATATCTGAGAGACGGCTTCTGAGCCGATGATGGCCGATGACCTCTGAGAAGCGGCGCTCCAGCCCTGCTCCTGCTTGTAGGCTTGCACCTTGCGGCGAAAGAAGAGCATGAGCAGGTAATAGGCGACGAGCAGCACTGCATCTGCGCTCGGGATGAGCCAATCCAGGCCATCCCATTCCGTGTCGGCTCCGGTTGCCAAGAGGAGCAACGCTATGGCGAAGAGCACGAGGGTGAGCGCGCCCATGATGAGAGCGAAGCGGCGCTTCAGCTGACGTAGGTAAGGGTCAAGGGCGGCGGCTGCAGGAATCGTGACCGCGAAGCACTCTTGGCGGCGCATCAGATAGGGCATGAACGCCAGCAGCATCCCCAAGACGAACACGAGGCTTGTCAGGAACCCATAGGCGATGAAGAGGAACGAAGGAGCATCCATCAGAGCATCACGCCTTCGCTGTGCCTGCGGTACCCGTGGCAATGGAGGTAGATGATGCATCGCCTTGGAGGAGGCCGCCGCTCTCTTCGCGGGCACTGCGCAGGCCCCTCTTCGAGGCCTTGTCCATGGATGTGCTCCGTGCGGCCTCGGGCCGGTCAAGGATGTCATAAGCCCGTGTGGCCTGGGCGGCCGCGCATTCCAGGAACGCTCCGCGAGACCCTCCCCGAGCGCGGTGGGCCAGGGCAAGTTCGAAGAGGTCATCCTCCATGCGAGCAAGCGCAGCCTGGGCCGTATCGGCACGATCATCGTCACAGGGGTCGGCGATGTATGCACCTGAGCGCCCACGCATGAGCACGTATCCTTCGTCACGCAGGACCGCATAGGCCTTGTTGACGGTGTGGAGGTTGATGCCTAGGTCACTGGCGAGCGACCGCACGCTAGGGAGGGCGTCTCCTGGAGTAAGCTCACCTCGGGCGATGGCTCCGATGATCTGATCGCGGATCTGGAGGTACAAAGGCGCTTCCGAGCGCTGGTCTATGTTTAAGATCATGGCAGCTCTCCTCACATCATCCGATGGCGTTGGTTTTCACGGTTTGCTTCCAGAGCATCCCAGACACGACGATCCCAACAACGGCTATGGCGAAGGTGCCCACCTGTCCGAAGAGCGCTGTGCCTACGAATCCCAGGATGGTGAACACGGTGCCTCCCAGGACGGTGACCATCACAGGGATCCCGCGTTTGACTGGCTCATACGGGCTTGTCCAATCGAAGCTCGGGTGTCTCATATCTAGGGCGAGCCCCATTGTCGCAGACAGGAGAGCGGCGGAGGTGGTGCAGAGGACGAACGCACCTGCGGAGAGGGCGTCAAGACTGAATGCCACGGCCACGAGTGTGCTGCTGACGAGGGCGATGGGGATGGCGATCATCAGGTCGAAGGCGAGCTTCGACCCTAAGAGCACCTGGTCGGGCACGGGAGCGGTGAGCATCAGCCAGTGTGCCTTCCCCTCCAAGGACACCGACGCGGTGGTCGTTGAAGCGATGCTGAGCATGAAGGCGAAGGGCCACGGAAGGAAGAGCATGATGAGGGGTCTCAGCTCCTCCGGTATGGCATCCATGGGAGGGGTCCCGGTGGCGGCGAAGGTTGCTGCCGCGATACCAGCTACCAGAGCAAGGGCGAATCCCATGCATGCATTCAGGAAGTAGATAGGGGTAGCGGTGAGCAGACGACCTTCCTTCGCCAAGAGCGCTCGGAAGGGCGTGCGTGGCTTTTGGACTGCGGCCTTGGCGGCAGACGCTCGAGGACTGCTGGACATGAGCCGCTGGTTCACGGATGCGAAGAGCTTGGTCAGAGTGACGACGACAATGAATCCAATGCCCACCGAAAGGCCAACGAATCCGAGAAATGCGGCAAGGTTGCCCGCGACGATGGCGTTCGCTGCCCAGGCACCCAGCGGATAGATGTCCTCCAGAGAAGAGAAGGCCTGGGCTCCTATCCCGTCCAGGCCTTCTGGGCTGGAGGAGAAGGCGACGGATACTGCTACGAGACCAACGAGCGCGACAAGAGCCAGGCAACTCATGAGCAGATTCGCATGCCGGAATCGCGCAGAGATCATGGCGATCAGGGCGGCCAAAAGGATGGCCACAGCCATGGGGACGATGGGTGCCAAGAGCATGATGATCGCGGTGAAGGGGATGGCGGGTGCAGGGAGCGGGAGGGCCAAGGAATAGACCACCATCATCGGAGCCATTGCCATGATGCCGAAGAGCATGCTCAGCCCATAGAGCGGGATGAGCCGAGAGAGCACCACGGTGGATACGGGAACGGGGAGCGACATGACCAGGTCGTAGTCCTTCAGAGAGAAGAGCGTCCCGCTGGCTTTCGCGAACGTGCTGATGATGGTCGCCATGGCGATCAAGGTCACGCCGAGCGCGGGGATGTATGCTCCCAGACCAAGCGACAGCATGGACTGGGCCACGCAGGCCATGTACGCGATGACGGCAGCACCGATGAACGCTGCAATGAGGCAGATGATGCCCAGCACTTGCTTCGTCTTGCGGCCGTCCTCGTGGAGGCGCTTATTGATGCCGAAGAGTCCGAGGAACTGGACCTTCAGCAGAAGAGTGAGGGGCCTCATCGAAGCACCTCTTCGCTCTGGTCCACCATATCAAGGAACACCTCTTCCAGGCTATCGTCACCGACAACGCTGGCAGTGGGGCCAGCGGCTTGGATGCGACCGTTCTTGATGATGGCTATCTCGTCGCAGAGCTTCTCTACCACTTCCAGCACATGGCTGGAGAAGAAGATGGCGGAGCCACGTGCGGCCAATTCACGCAGCATCTCCTTCATATGGAAGGACGCTTCGGGATCAAGACCGACGAAAGGTTCATCCAGGACCAGGAGAAGCGGTTCGTGCAGGAACGCACCGATGAGCACGAGCTTTTGGCGCATGCCATGGGAGTAGGCGGAAATGAGGCTTCCTAGGTCATCGGCAATGCCCAGCCGCTCTGCATAGGCATCGATACGCTGAGCGCGAAGGTCAGCGGGCACTTCGAAGATGTCTGCCATGTAATCCAGGTACTGCATACCGGTTAGGAATTCGTAGATGTCAGGGTTGTCGGGAACGTAGGCGATCAGGCGCTTGCAGGCGAGGGCATCGGTGATGACCGACTGCCCAGCAATGCGGATGTCTCCTGAATCGGGCTTGGCCACACCCACGATAGAGCGGATGAGCGTCGTCTTACCGGCACCGTTGGGTCCCACGAATCCGAAGATGCATCCGGCAGAGACCTCTAAGGATACGCCGTCCAATGCACGCTTCTCTCCGAATACCCTCGTGACATCCTTCACGACTAGGATGGGTCGTTCTGTCCTGCGCTCATTCCCCATGGTGTGGCTCCTCCTTCAGGTCCCTATGGTGAGATGATGTGTTGTTATATCTATACTATAACAGATGGAACAGATTGATGAGAAAGGGCGAACGCAGTCGAACCCGAGGGCTTCTTCAGGGAAGGTTCGTAGGGGTCGATCAAGATCGACCCGATAGCGCAATGGAGGTGATCTTGTGCAGACTGGCGGAGAGGCAGGGATTCGCTCGCGTCAAGTTTCCGCAAAACATCGCTTCGCGATCTTTTGCTCAGTCGCTTCGCGACACCTTGACCCTCGCGACTGCGGGTATCCAGAGGATACACCCGCAGTCGAACCCTACGGGTTCTCATCCCTAGCGGGTAGGTACTCTATGCGCAAGCATGGGGTTCGGGGTAGCATCATGTACTGGCGGAGAGGCAGGGATTCGAACCCTGGATACCGCTTAACACGGCATAACGGTTTTCGAGACCGCCGCATTCAACCGCTCTGCCACCTCTCCGCAAAGTCTCGTAATTATGCCACAAGACGTTCTTGGATATGCAGCGGTATTGGTAAAGCTAGCGAGGGTTCTTCTGGTGCACGAGATTCGTCCGCTGCGCGGCCGAGCAGCCTATGGGCTGTGAGGGCAAGCGCAGAAGGGATAAGATTGTGTGTCAGAAGAAGCCGCAGCGTCAATTCATTACGCGGTCCGCATCGCGGCCGCGTAATAGATAAAAGTGGCGGAGAGGCAGGGATTTGAACCCTGGATACGCTTTTGGCGCATACACGATTTCCAATCGTGCTCCTTCGGCCAGCTCGGACACCTCTCCGTGTTCAGCGGCTGCGATCAGCAACGCAGAAGTATAAACCAAAGCCACGCCACTCTTCAACAGGTTCTTGAGAATCCACACGCCTAAAGGAAGTAATCATTCATCCACATTGGAAGATTGCTGTTTGCACATGGATTAAACTAGGATGAACCATCGAATCGTGGAAAACCAGTCCACCCTGTGCGAGGAGGGCCCATGGCTGACCGTACTGTTGAGAATCCGGGGACCGAAGTCCCTCAGATGCCTGAGATCCTTGAGCGTGTGCTGCTGTATGCCATTGACGAAGGCAAACAGAAGATGGAAACGGGGGATGAGATCACCCCATTCACCTGCTTGGTGGTCCATGAGAGCGTATTCATCGAGACCCATCCGGGCAAAGAGGCCCAAGAATGCTTCACTCTAGCTCAGCATACGGTGCAGGGAGCACGCGGGGCTTCGGCTTATGCCTTCTGCTATGACGGGTATGTTGAGACCAGCGAAGGCGTGAAGGATGCCATCATCTCCGAAGGAGGCATTCCAGGAGATGCTGATGGCTATGCCATCGGCCTGCTCTACACCGTTGGCCCTGATGGGAAGCCGCAGTTCAATGACAGCCCTTCTTACATAGGGAAGGCTCCGAACTTCATGGACAACCTGCGGGATGCCACAGAATATTCCGAAGGAGAGATAGACGCCCGCTACACGGACGTGCTCGAGGATTAACGGCGGAGATCATACCGGTTCCCCAGATGAAGGAATCTGACAGATCGAAGGTGAAAGGGCGCTGAGAGGCGCCCTTTCTCATGTAAGGATCAAGAGGATCCTTGGACGATAGCGTAAGGATATTGATAGAACCATGGTCGCGAAAGGCAGCGCATCTGCCAAACATCTGTCAGATGCGCTGGGTATGGTGTTCTCGTGGCTTCGGGGTGACTCGCATCCAGAGCGAAAACAATCGGCCAAACAGTGGCTCTGCAGATCGGGTACCTCGAAGCAGCTCATCAGATCAGTGTGGAGAAGATGGGCGAGATGGTTGCGAAGCGGGGTCATTCTGCTAGAATAGGCGGGCTGTCCTGCTCCGGGACCACCTGACCGGAGCCGTTTAGACCAGAGGAGGTGAGCTGATGAAGGCTTACGAACTGCTGTATTTTGTCGCTCCGACCACTGAAGATGACGTTCGCGCTGCGGTGCAGACGCGCATCGAGACTGTCGTCAAGGATGCCAAGGGCCAGATCGACAACGTAGAAGACTGGGGAAGGCGCAAGCTGGCCTATGAGGTCAATGGCTTGACGGATGCCGATTACATCCTCGTTGATTTCCACACTGATCCGACGAACATCGCAGAGCTGGATCGCGTTCTGCGCATCACCGACGCTGTGGCGCGTCACATGATCGTTGCACGTACTGACCGAGATTAGTTTGGGATTCGAAGAAGGAAGACTATGAGCATCAATCGAGTTGTCATCAGCGGGAACCTGACCCGTGACCCAGAGCTTCGCACAACAGCATCGGGAATGCCCATCATGTCCTTGGGTGTGGCGGTGAACGATCGCCGTAAGAACAACCAAACGGGCGAGTGGGAAGATTACGCGAACTTCATCGACTGCACGATGTTCGGTACCCGTGCTCAGAACATCCAACGCTTCCTTTCCAAGGGGACGAAGGTCACCATAGAGGGCAAGCTACGGTGGAGCCAGTGGGAGCGTGACGGGCAGAAGCGGTCCAAGATCGAGGTCATCGTGGATGACATCGATTTCGGCGGCAACCGCAACGGTGGCGGCAGCGACTCAGGCTCTTTCAGCAACGATGTCGCTGCGTACAGCGCTCCGTCAACTCCGGTTGTTGACACGTCGTCTTCCGTGTACGACGAAGACATACCATTCTAGAAAGACCGAGGTAAACCATGGCCGATTACGCTAAGCAGCCTCGTCGCAAGCAGTGCCAGTTCTGCAAGGACGAAACTGAGTTCATTGATTACAAGGACACTCAGATGCTGCGCAAGTACACCACAGATCGCGGCAAGATCAAGCCGCGGCGTGTCACGGGTGCCTGCAACCAGCACCAGCGTGACATCGCGAACGCCATCAAGCGCGCTCGCATCATGGCGCTCATCCCTTACTCTGTTCCTGCGGTTAGCGGGCGCGGCGATCGTCGCCGCAATCGTTAGGAGGTAAGAGATGGAAGTCATCCTGCTTAAAGAGCTTCGGGGACGCGGCGGTGAAGGCGATGTTATCAACGTCTCCCGCGGCTTCGCGAACAACTACCTCCTGCGCCAGGGCTATGCCGTCAAGGCAACTCCGGGCAACCTCAAGCAGCTGGAGCAGCGTCGCAAGAACATCGAGCAGCGCGAAGTGGTTCGCGTGGCCGATGCCACCGCGCTGGCCGAGAAACTTGCCAACGCCACCGTGACCATTGTGGCTCAGGTGGGCGAAGAGGGCCAGCTCTTCGGTTCTGTCACCGCTCCCATGATCGCTGATGCCATCGCTGAGCAGTTCGATCTTGAGATCGACCGTCGCCGCGTTGAGCTGGGCAAGCCCATCAAGGTCGTGGGCGAGTACGAGATCCCTGTCGGGTTCTATCGTGACATCAAGGCCAACGTCAAGGTGGTCGTCACGGGCGATTCCGTGGAAGATGCGGCAGAGAACGCCGAAGCAGCCGGTGAGGCTGTGGCGGATGCCATCGAAGAGGCTGTGGAAGCCGAAGCGGTGGCTGAGGAAGCTGCAGAAGCTGTTGAGGCTGCAGAAGACAGCGAGTAGCCCTTCAGCATCAAAGTTTGCAAAGAGCCTCTCTTTCCGGGAGGCTCTTCTTGATTGAGAGGTCCTGATGCCTGATAACGCTTCTGATAGGTCGGGTCGGTCCACCGGAGTTTCAGCGGAGAAACGCGCTCAGCTACCCGCGGATGTCGAGGCGGAGAAATCTGTCCTGGCCGCTTGCATGCTGAGCCCGGATGTCTGCGACGAGGTCATCATCTCCCTTAAGCCCGAGAACTTCTTCCGTCCTGCCCACCGCACCATCTTCGATGCTATCAGCGAGATGGTTCGCGAAGGGCTGAATCCGGATGTCATCTCCCTGGCCGACAAGCTCTCTGTGAAGGGGGCGCTGGAGACCATCGGCGGCCGCATCTATCTGACGGACCTGAATGCCAACACCTTCGCTCTCACGAACTGGCGCAAGCATACTGACATCGTCAAGCGCACAGCTATCCAGAGGGAGCTCATTCGGGCTGCTGCTGAGATCAACGCTCTGGCCTATGATGCGCCGGAGGATCTCAACGAAGTGGTAGATGAGGCCGAACAGACACTCTTCAATGTGACGGAAAAGCGCGTCTCCAGTTCGTTCCAATCCATGAACACGCTGGTCACAGAGGCCTTTTCTGAACTAGAGAAGATCTCTCAGCAGCAGGACAAGATGATCGGCGTGCCTACCGGATTCAAAGATGCAGACAATCTGTTCCATGGCTTCCGCCCTGGGGACCTAGTGATCCTTGCAGCCCGACCAGGTGTGGGCAAGACGGCCTTCGCACTGAATCTGGCAGTGAATGCGGCCAAAAGCGGCACGGCTGTGGCCTTCTTCTCCTTGGAGATGAGCGCCAGCCAGCTCACCCAGCGTATCCTTTGCGCAGAAGCCCTCGTATCCCTCAACAACGTGCGTTCCGGCAACGTGAAGAAGGGGGACTGGGGGGCCATCGTCGACGCGTCGAACCGGCTCTCTCAGATAGAGATGTACATCGATGACACCCCGGGTCTCTCTATCATGGAGGCTCGTGCGAAGGCCCGCCGAGAGCTGCGGCATGTGGTGGGGACGAGCAAGAAGGGCCTCATCGTGGTGGACTATCTGCAACTCATGCAGCCGCCTACGGTACGCCGGGACGGCAATCGCGCCGTTGAGGTAGGTGAGATATCCCGTGGCCTCAAGGTGCTGGCAAAGGAGATGGGGATGCCCGTCATCGCTTTGTCCCAGCTGAACCGTGCGGTGGAGCTGCGCGGGAAGAAGAAGCGCCCCATGTTGGCTGATCTGCGCGAATCCGGCTCTATCGAGCAGGACGCTGATATCGTCATGTTCATTGACCGCTCCATGAACGAGGAAGAGGCCGAGAGCAGCGACCGCCCTGACTTGAACCAAGCAGAACTCCAGGTGGCGAAGCATCGTAACGGTCCCACTCGAGATATCATGCTGTCCTTCAGCCCCGAATTCACCAAGTTCGGAGACTGGGTGGACAATTCCTACGCAGGGGATTACGTCTGATGAAAGATGAACACGAAGCAGCGGCCCAGGAAGAGTCCCAGCAGGCGTTGAAGGCTACGGCCGCTGAGCTGGTCCCCGACCGCCAACTGACAGAACGCGAAGAATCCCTGATGCTGGCCTTAGCCAAACAGATAGGGCTGGATTCTCGCATCCGCATCCATTATTACGTGAAGATCGGCGTGTCGGTCTTCCTCTGTGCACTGTTGCTCTTGATCGGCGTACCTGTCTTCATGGAAAGCCGCGTGACCGGCAGCTTGGCCTACACGGCCTTGGGTGTCGTGCTCGTAGGTTTCGGCCTGTTGCTGGCCGTAGCGGCGGTGGTCCTGCTGTTCCGCCCCCCGTTCAAGAAGTAGGCTTCCTCCGAACGTTGTGTGGCCGCCGCTTCATGCCTGCGCATATATAATGGTCCGCAGGTAAGGCTACCCGGAAAGGCGGAGACATGCCATCAACGGTTCTCGTCGGCACCCAGTGGGGCGACGAAGGCAAGGGCAAGATCACAGACCTGATTGCTTCGGATTATGATTACGTCGTGCGCTATCAGGGCGGCAACAACGCGGGTCATACGGTCATCCACGGTGATACGAAACTCGCACTGCACCTGATGCCCTCAGGGGTCATGTATGAGGGAGCGGTTCCGGTCATCGGCAATGGCGTGGTGGTGGATCCGGGCGTGTTGGTGAAGGAGATGGCGCTCCTTGAGGCCGAAGGCATCTCGTGCGAGCGCCTCAAGATATCCTGCGACGCTAATGTCATCATGCCCTATCACAAAGTGCTGGATGGTGCGGAAGAGAAGCGTCTGGGAGATAACCAGATAGGCACTACGAAACGCGGGATCGGGCCTTGCTATCAAGACAAGGTGGCTCGGCGCGGCATCCGCATCCAGGATCTGATGGATGAGAAGATCTTCCGCCTCAAAGTGGAGACGGCGCTATCCCAGAAGAACCCTATCTTGAGCAAGATCTACGGGCTGCAAACCTACACGGTGGAAGAGATCTGCGACGAGTACCTCCCCTACGCGCGCATCCTCAAGCAGTACATGGACGAGACCACTCAACTGCTGAACGATGCTCTGCGGGCGGGTAAGAACATCCTCTTCGAAGGCGCCCAAGGCACCATGCTCGACATCGACCACGGCACCTATCCCTATGTGACCTCTTCCAGCTGCTGCGCCGGTGGTGCTTGCACCGGTTCAGGCGTGGGTCCCTCGGCCATTGATAAGGTGCTGGGCATCTGCAAGGCCTACGTCACCCGTGTGGGCGAAGGCCCCTTCCCCACTGAACTCACCTTCGCCGAAGATGGCGGTACCGGTCAAGATGCCGAAGACGGTGCGCTCCTTTGCGAAGCGGGACACGAATTCGGCGTGACCACTGGTCGGCGTCGCCGCTGCGGTTGGTTCGACGCGGTCATTGCCCGCTACGCCGCTGAGGTCAATGGTCTCACCGACATAGCCCTCACCAAGCTGGACGTGCTCTCTGAATTCGACACCATCAAGGTGTGCGTTGCCTATGAGTGTGAAGGCAAGCGCTACGATTACTTCCCTCAGCAGCAATCCGTCCTCTTCCATTCGAAGCCGATCTACGAAGAGCTGCCCGGCTGGAAGGGTCAGGATATCTCGGGCTGCCGGTCCTACGAAGAGCTGCCTGAGAACACGCGGGCCTACATCGAATACCTGGAGAAGCTATCCGGGGTGCCCATGAGCATCATCTCAGTGGGGGCAGATCGCGATCAAACCATATTGCGCGGGTTCTAGTCCCGTAGCCGCTGTTTATAATGGGCCGACATCATCTCTCACGGAAGGACCTCCCATGAAGATCCTCGTTCTTGGCAGTGGTGGTCGTGAACACGCCATCGCTTGGGCTTTGGCACAGTCACCTCGTACGGATGCGCTCATCGTAGCTCCTGGCAATGGCGGCACGGATGGCATCTCCCTTGCTTCGGGGGGCTCGTCCCGGAATGCGAAGCTGGATCCGTTGGATCCGGAGGAGGTCTTGGGCTTCGCTCAAGACAACGGCATCGAGCTGGTGGTCATCGGTGCTGAGGCTCCGCTGGTGGCGGGCGTGGCAGACGCTTTGCGCGCGGCTGGTCTCGAGGTCTATGGCCCCAATGCGGCAGAAGCCCAGCTGGAGGGTTCGAAGGACTACGCCAAGCGCTTCATGGATGACAACCAGATCCCCACGGCAGCCTACGCCACATTCACCGATGCAAACAGCGCTCTGGCCTACGTGAAGGAGCAGGGTGCACCCATCGTCATCAAAGCAGATGGTTTGGCTGCGGGCAAAGGCGTGGTGGTGGCTGAGACCTTAGCAGCTGCCGAAGAGGCAGTGCGAGCATGCTTCGACGGTGCTTTCGGCGAAGCTGGCGCGAAGGTGGTCATCGAAGAGTGCATGCGTGGTCCCGAGTGCTCTATGCTTTCCTTCGTCACGGGTGGCAAGAGCTTCCCCATGGCGCCCTCTCAAGATCACAAGCGCGCTTTCGACGGCGACATGGGTCCGAACACCGGCGGCATGGGTGTCTATTCTCCCGTGCCCATCGTAACCGACGACGAGATGCGTCAGATGGTCGCCATCATGGAAGAGGCAGCAGTTGCGGTGCCAGAATACCGAGGCACTCTCTACGGCGGCTTCATGCTCACCGCAGCTGGCCCGAAGATCGTAGAGTTCAATGTGCGCTTCGGTGATCCGGAGACCCAGGTGGTCCTCCCTCGCCTCGAATCTGACCTGGTAGATGTCATGGAGGCCGTGGCCGAAGGCCGCGCTGACGATATCCATATGCAGTGGTCGGATCAGTGGGCCGTCTGCGTGGTGCTGGCCAGCGAAGGCTATCCGGGGTCCTACGAGAAGGGCAAGGTCATCCTTGGCGTGGATGATGCCGAAGCCATGGAGGGCATCACCGTCTTCCATGCCGGTACCGCTCGCAATGAGGATGGCGAACTGGTCACCGCAGGTGGCCGCGTGCTCAACGTGGTGGCTGTGGCTGATAGCTTCGAAGAGGCGCGCAATCGGGCTTATGAGGCGTGTGATGTCATCCAATTCGAAGGCAAGCAGCTTCGCCGAGATATCGGACTCAAGGCTCTCATCGGCCGTTCTTCTTGGGAGTGAGCCAAGGTCGTAGTCGGGATAATGCCTTCCCCGCAAGGGGCGTTCGGCCTTAGGCGTCACGGGTGTCAAGATGCTCGCCTTCCCCGCAAGGGGCATTCGGCCTTAGGCTTCGGACAGGCGAAACCCATGATGATGTATATCATGGGTTTCTGGTCCTCAGAATCGGCCTCAACCCCTCACGGGGAAGAGCGGTCCCCGTGTAACAATAAAAATCCTTATCGCACTGCTGATGGGACCCTCCGGGTCCGCATCACTACTGCGGGCGGCTTATCGCCGCATTGCCGTGCTTCGCGCGAAATGCATGTGCGGCGCATAAGGTCGTCTTGCTCACAGGTCTCTCCCGCCGCCTGACTAATATCCGCTGCTTACGCAGCGGGTTAAGGGTTGTGGCCGGAACGGGAATGCATGGTTTTATGGGGTGTAATGGGTTCGGGCCGAGCCAGCTCGGCCTCTACGGATGATGTTGCATTCTCCGGGTTGTGACGTTGGGTCGAACACGTTCGAC
>CAJUQK010000030.1 GCA_910588205.1 uncultured Eggerthellaceae bacterium | reverse complement strand
TACAGCTGAATAAGGTCCGCTACCCCAATCATCCTAACTGGTATAAGAAGACCGGCGGCACGCGCATCAACAATGACAGCTTCGCCAACCTTCCCGGCCAGATAACCACCAAATCAACTCTCATCTCTCCGAACGCCCCGGCAGCTACGAAGAGGGCACAGGCCATATACAACACGAACACCGCTCTTGGCATCGCCGCCATGCGCGCTGGGGACTATGACCTTGCCAAGACATACATGGAAGCTGCTGCAGCGACCATCGACGAGTACCTGAGGGTCTATTGCGGAGCTGACCGGGCCCATCTTGATGATATCCACAATGTCACAGGCTCATTGTCCTTGCCTCTTACCCTCGTGCCCATCTTGGGTTCCTATAACGATTACCTCTATCACGCAACTGAAGGCAACGGACCCATGGCTGCGCTGTTCGCGCTCTTCTTCGTGGCTGATGCAGTGACTCTTGGAGGTGTGACCTTAGCCAAGCTCGGCATCACAGGCGGTAAGGTCGTGGCAGGCGCTGGGATGAAAGAGGCCGCGAAAGAGGTTGCATCAACCACGGCGAAGACGACCTTAAAGGGAGTCGACAGTGTTGATCCAAACAAACTTCACCATATTTTTGATGACCCAAAACATAAGCTAGGAGACTTTCTATCAAAATATGATGGGGATAAGGAAAAAGCATATCGCGCGATAGAAGATGAACTGATTAAGCATATTAATAAGACGGAGATCTATACAACTACCGAGTGGACGCGAATCACTGTAAATGGTGAAGAGTTTGATGCTACATGGAGAACGATCAACGGAGAGGTTTTATTAGTCGATGCTTCTCGAAGGGATGTACTGTAATGAGTTTTATTGACACGAGAAGCATCAGTAGTCTATACCGACCTGTGGTTGAGATGCTGTTAGTGGATGAGTGTGAGTTTTTTTCAGCCTTACGCTGTCAGTTCGCCTCTGCGCGAGTTTTGAGTATTCGAGAAGATGGGTATGGGATATTCGTTGATTTTGAAGTGGACTCCCATACGAGGATTCTATCACCAAAAATTGAGTACGCCAGAGTAGATGGGCTGGTTGGTATTGATCAAAGCAACCGCCTTGTATGCGGATTCGCGCTTTTTATTGAAAATGGAGCAATCGTGCAACTTGATGGATACCCTTTTATCGGTAACACATGGCCGAAGGAGATAGTCGAATTGAAATTCATTTCATCTGATAAAAGCGGACGAGCAACATATACAGATCATCGGAGTAGTGCATCTTTATCTAGGTATATATTGGATACACCCATTCGGATGCTATGCGAATGCATAGAAGACGCTGATGATATGGGGGACCCATTGTGAGCAAAAGGGGCGTTTCAAAACGCTCACTCGTCGACCTCGGCGCAGACTCACTTCACCCTTCGAACTCTTCCTATGGCGTTGCGCTTCAGGTGCTTCCGAACCGTTCCTAAGCTCACGCGCTTCGTAAACCCATTGGGGACGGGGATATTGGGTTGACGTAGAATGTCTATATCTTCATCGAGCCAAAGCAAAGGTGACGGGTATCCCAGATGACGAGACATCCCCGGAAGGCATCAGATAGCGGTTGGTATCATGTGACCATGCGCGGAGCTGGCCGCCGTTCATTATTCGAGTCGGATGATGATAGAGATGGCTTTCTGCAAGACATGGGTTCTGTCATGCATCGAAGCGAAGGCTCGGTCCAGATCCCTGTTTGGTGCTTGATGGACAACCATATTCACCTTGTGGTGAAGGCGAATACCCTGCCAGCTCTCCAGAAGTGCATGCATAGGCTCTGTTCTGGCTATGCTATACGGTTCAATAAGGAGAACGGGCATGTGGGCCCCGTGTTCCAAGAGCGTTTCGCGAGCTTTCCGATCCAAAGCGATGCATATCTCATAGAAGCTGTCAGATACGTTCATCTTAACTGCAGGGACAAGGGGATCGATGACCCTGCGGATTACCCTTGGTCAAGCTACCCTCGCTTCATGAGCGGTCCGCGAACGCCTACCATAAAGGAGGTCATCGAGGTATTCGGCAGCATCGATGAGCTCAAGAGAGCCCATAGCGCAAAGGTCGATCTGGGCCTGGACGCATCTCCTGTGCACCGGAGGCGCCTGAACGATGATGAGGCGCGGCGCATCGCGCGCATCGAGTGTGGCTCGGACTTCGCTGAGAGAATCCCCTTGATGGAGAGCGAGGGACGGAATAGGTCAATAGCGCGTCTCTATGCGATAGGGCTTTCGACCAGGCAATTGGAGAGGTTGACTGGTATCGGTAGGGGTACGATCAGGAGGATATGCCATCTGAAGTAGGTGACGAGGGGGTTCTAGTTCGCCCAATATCCCCGTCCCCATTGGGTTCATGCCGAGTGGTGCACGAAATGCAGTAGAGAATCTCGGCGATTCGAGATGGCGTACGGAAGAAGGTTGGATCAAGAAAGAGCGAGTATTTCGTCTTGATGGTCGGAATATCGTTATCCATTTTAATTACAATCATTTAACGGGAGAGTTCGATGATTTTAAGTTCAAAGATTAAGGATGAAAGTGATGGGTTGTCTTAACAATTGTAATATTGTATTTACGAAAATATGGGAGGATAACCTCAATCAAAGCGATCTCTTGATAGAAGTTGCTATTGATGTGTGGACGAAAAATGGCTACATGCACCAGGTTTTCTACACCTCTACTTTTGAGTTTGAAAAGTTTGGACAGGCAGTCGTTACGAAGTCATATTCGTTAAATGATCAGCTTAATATACGATTTCAAGAATCAGGTTTTCATCAGGCGGTAGATTTTTGCTTTCTGCCCGCTAACTATCACGGTATTATCCCGATTGATATAGATTTGCAGGTCCTTGACAATCCTAATGAACTAGCTCGATGTCAGATAAGGGTCGAAACCGAACCGGGAATGCTCGAGCGATTCGGCAGGGCAATACGGCGAGTTGCTTATGGTGAAGTCGGAAAAGTCTGTAAGCTTAATCCCGATCTCCCCGCGAAGTGTATTCCATGCGACTGAACTCATTGAGAAGAAAGTTACGGGACAGGTCAGGTGTCAGGCGCTTTCGGGGGTGAGTTTTGGGGAGCAAAAGGGGCGTTCCAAAACGCTCACTCCTTGATCTCGGCGTAGACTCACTTCACTCTTCGAACTCTTCCTATGGCGTTGCGCTTCAGGTGCTTCTGGGACGCTCCTAAACTCACGCGCTTCGCATAAGGATGCGCGGCGCATGGGGTTCTTTGACCAGCAGCGATCAACCGCCGCCTAACTATTCCCGCTGCGAAGCAGCGGGGTTAAGGGTTGTGGCCGGAACGGGAATGCCTGGTTTTCTGGGGTGTAACGGGTTCGGGCCGAGCCAGCTCGGCCCCTACGGGTGATGTTGCAGTCTCCAGGTTGTGGCGTTGGGTCGAACATGTTCGACCCCTACGGGTCATGCGCCAGGTGCACTCGGGTGAACCATGCGTTGTAGGGGCTGATCTGGATCAGCCCCTTGTGGCACCTGGATGAACCCCATACGTCAGGCTACCCGGCAATTGACTCAATGAATCTGTTGCGCGTGTTCTTCGCGCAACGCATATTCAAACGCTGCGCGTTCCATTGCAGATGCAGGTCAGGATGTCGTAGGGGCGGACCGTGGTCCGCCCGATGCTGCGCCCGGGCGAACCCTGTACGGCAGTCTACCCGGTTGGTGCCGCAATCAATATGTTGCGCGCGATCTTCGCGCAACGCATGCTTGCGCGAAGGGCGATTCGTCCAACTCGGTCACGTTTTCTGGGTTGTTGCGTCGGGTCAAGCACGCTCGGCCTCTACGGATGGTGTTGCGCTTTCCAAGGGAGGGACCTATCCGAGCACCACGCCATCGTCGGCTCAGAAAAAGGTGATTTTATGACTTATATATAAGCAAAATGCCTGGTAAAACTGTTATAATACCGTCAAAGCATCGAGTCTAAGGGTGACTATGGAAGAGCTTCTAGCAACTTGCCATAGGATATTCGACAAGAGTACCCAGCCATTCGGCGTTGCACACGTCAAGACTGATGACCGCGGCACTCCTACCGGATTCTCCTACGAGTATCTGAACCTCGCCATGGCAAAGCTTTCTGACATGACGGTGGATCATCTGGTGGGTAAAGATGCCTATGAGTTCTGGCCCAACGACGACACTACATGGCTGGATTATTTCGCTCGGGCCGCCTATCACGGGATAGCCAGCGAATTCGATGCTGCCTCCCTTGCGCTCTCTGAATTCCTGCATGTCTCGGTTTTCCCCATAGAACGGGGATATTGCGGGTTCTTCATCCAAGGGGTCACTCAGTGGGTCAGCCAGGCCCATACCTCCCTCAAGAAGATCCAGGCGGGCATCTTCTTCTACGACCTGCGCCGCCGGTTCATCATGCTCACGCCTCCTGCCCGTGACATCACGGGCTTCGAAACGGAATACATCAGCTTCGTAGAGTTCACCAGCCGCTTGTTCGGTGAAGAGAACAATGCCGGGGTGCGCCATCAAATGGATTCGTTCCGGGCGGGAAGCGCGAACAGCCTCTTGGCCACAGGGCAGCTGCCCGACGGCCGTTGGCTGCGCATCAGCCTGGGGCACATGGGCGATACCGATCACTTCGCCTTCGGGCTCATCGAAGACATCACGCGCTTGCATGAAGCTGAGCAGAAGAGCGCAGACCGCACGCGGCTCTTGCGCCGTCAGAAGCGGGCGCTGCAGACGGCGCTCGACCTAGCGGAGCAGAGCAGCAAGGCGAAATCAGCCTTCTTGGCGAACGTCTCCCACGATTTCCGCACACCCATGAATGCCATCACGGGGTTCGCTGACATCGCTTTGGAGTGCCTGGATGATAGGGATTGCGTGGAGGATTGCCTGAACAAGATCTTGATGTCCAGTGCGCATCTGCTGGATCTGGTGAATGAGATCCTGGATGTCTGCCAGATCGAGAGCGGGAAGATGACCATCACCTGCCTGCCCATGCAGCTGGGTTCGTTCCTCGACACCACCAGCACGCTGTTCGCCGGAGAGGCAGAACGGAAGGGCATCGCTTTCTCTCTGGATGCCAGCGGCATCATCCATGACCAGGTAGTGGCTGACAAGACGCGGCTTTCCCAGGTGCTCGTGAACGTGCTGGGCAACGCTGTCAAGTTCACACCCATGGGAGGTCAGGTGACCTGTACGGTGACCGAGCGTAAGGGAGCGCCGAAGGGCTACGGCTTATTCGTGTTCCGCGTTCAAGACACGGGTTGCGGCATGTCGAAGGCATTCCTAGCCCGCATCTTCGAACCCTTCGAGCGCGCCAATACCTCCTCAACGCTGCGTGTCGAGGGTACAGGGCTTGGCATGACCATCACGAAGAGCCTGGTGGAGCTCATGGGAGGCACCATCATCGTAGAGAGCGAAGAAGGGGTGGGGAGCGTCTTCACCATCAGCATTCCCCTAGAGCTGGAAGGGGTCAGCGGCGAGGAGCAGCCATCCGGCGGCGTTGATGACGGCGCGGATGACCCGCAGGTGCTCCCCCCGAAGCACAGGAAGGATGCCACACCTGAGGTCTATGACTTCAGCGGGCGTCATGCGCTCATTGCTGATGACGATGAGCTCTCCCGGGAAGTGCTGAAGCGCGCGCTGGGGCGCTATGGGTTCGCCGTGGACGAGGCAGAGGATGGCGAAGGCGCGGTAGAGAATGTTCGATCCAAGGGGATCAATCACTATGATGTGGTGATGCTGGACATGCGCATGCCGCGCATGAATGGCATAGAGGCGGCACGTCGGATTCGTAGCTTGGATCATCCCCATGCCCACGATGTGCCCATCTTGGCTGTGACGGCAGATGTGTTCGACGAGACGCTACGGGATGTGGAAGAGGCGGGGATGAGCGGACGGATCACCAAGCCATTGGATATCCACCAGCTGATGTCCACCCTGAAGGACTGCCTCTCCTGACCTTCGCACCCGCTTCCGGGAGGCCTTCTGTCATGGGACCGTCAACGGCCGGACCCTTCCTGATTCAGTAGAATACGAGGTCATCAGGCTGGGGATGGAAGGGAGGCAGCGGGTGAAGAGCATCCTGCGGGTGTTCAAGCGCGATCTGATGCGCTTGCTCAAAGCTCCTGCTGCGTTGGTGGTGGTGTTCGCTCTGACCATCCTTCCCTCGGTCTATACCTGGTACAACGTCTTGGGCTTCTGGGACCCTTATGAGAACACAGGCAACCTCAAGGTCTGTGTGGTGAACCTGGATCACGGGGGCTCCTCTGAGATGACCGGCAAGTTGGACGTGGGCGAGCAGATCGTGGGGGAGCTGCGCAAGAACAAGCAGCTGGACTGGGACTTCACCTCCTATGATGAGGCCATGGAAGCCCTCCAGACTGGCAGGGCCTATGCAGCCTTCGTCATCCCCGCAGATTTCACCCAGCAGCTATTGACGCTGACCACGGGAAACTTCCAGCAGCCGGAGATAACCTACCTCGTGAACGAGAAGGCAGGTCCGGTAGCGCCGAAGATCACCGATGCCGGGGCCAGTGCGCTGGACGAGACGGTCAATTCCACCTTCGTGACCACCGTGAGCGATACCGTAGTCCAGGCGGTAGATGAAGCCTTGGATCAGTCTAAGGCCGATGCGGCCTCTGTGCGCTCCCAGGCCATGAGCAAGCTGGGGGCGGCCAAGGAGTCATTGGCTGAGGCTCGCAGCACGTTGGGTGAAGCGGCTGACGCCTGCGTGGGGGCCCAGGACAGAGCCGCAGGCGTCCAAGATCAGCTGGCTTCTGCAAAAGACCAGGCTGACGAAGCGGCAGCTGCCCTTGAGGATATCTCTGGCTTGGTGGCCAGCCTCCAGGAGCAGCTGACCGATCTGATGGCTCAGGCCACGCCAGCCATCAACGCTGCGCTAACCGAGGTGGGCGCAGCTTCTGCCCGGGCGAACGCGGCAGTGGGAGGATTGGCTTCCGACATAGCCGCTGCCCAGGCGAGCGCCGATGCCGCCCTTGCCCAGGCGCAGGGGGCCTTGGAGCAGAGCCAGCGCTTGGCAACCTATCTGGAGGGTGTGGTGGGCGCTTTGCCCGACACAGATCCGGCTAAAGCGCCGTTGACCAGCGCCCTTACCACCCTCAAGGCCCACAATGCAGACCTTGAGCAGACGGTGGCAGCCTTGACCAGTCTGAGCGCTTCGGTGGGGCAGGCCTCTGCCGCCCTTGAGGAGGCCTCCTCCGCCTTCGACCAGGCGGTGCAGCATTCCGTTGCTTCCGGTCAGACGCTCTGGGGCTCTATCACCTCCACGCTCCTGCCCCAGGCTTTGGATGCGCTCACGCAGGCATCCACTGCAGCCTCCTCGCTCTCGGCGGCCGTGTTGGGAACGAAGTCCGTGGCCGACCAAGCAGTTATCGTCTTCGCTTCCTTGGACGGCGCGCTGGCGGATGCAGCCGAGGCCCTTCGCCAAACGGATGGGCTGCTTAGCGGTGCGGAAGGGGAGCTGGATTCCCTCTATGCTGATGTGGCGGCCCTGGATGGTTCCGTGAACCTCACCAGCTTGCTGGGCGTGGACGGGCTGGATGCCCAATCCATCGCCGCGTTCATGGGAGCGCCCACCGAGGTGGTGACCGAAGAGCTCTATCCCCTGAACGCCTACGGTTCGGCCATGGCGCCGCTGTTCATGAACCTGACGTTCTGGATAGGGGCGTTCATGCTCATGGTCATCATGCGTCAAGAAGTGGATGCCGAAGGCATACCGGGGCTCACTGTCACCCAGGCCTACCTGGGCCGCTTCCTCCTGTTCGCCATGATAGCGGCCATCCAGGCCCTCATCTGCTGCGCAGGCGTGCTGCTCATCGGCGTTCAGGCGGTAAGCCCCGTTGCGCTCTGCGTCGCTGCCGTACTGGCGTCCTGGGCGTATCTCTCCATCATCTATGCGCTGTCGGTCACGCTCCAGCACATAGGTAAGGGCATCTGCATCGTGTTGGTGTTCGCCCAGATCCCTGGCGCTACCGGGCTCTATCCCATTGAAATGACCTCCGGCTTCTTTCAGACCATCTATCCTTTCTTCCCCTTCACCTATGGCATCGGGGCCATGCGCGAGGCTATCTGCGGGTTCTATGGCACTCAGTACGTCACGGATCTGGCGGTGCTCGGGTTGTTCTTCGCGTTGTTCATGGCCCTGGGTGTGGGGGTGCGCCCCTATCTGGCGAATGTGAACCGAATGGTGGCGAATCAGGTCCGCAAGGCAGGGCTCTTCAACGGCGAGCGCGTGCAGGTTCCCCCGCGCCCCTATCGGACCGCTCAGATATTGAGGGCGTTGGCGGATAAGGATGAATATCGCGAAGCCATCACGAGCCGCTACGACCGTCTCTCCCGCCTGTACCCGAAGCTCATCCGCGGGGCCGTTATCTGCGGTATCGGGGTACCCATCCTCATCTCTGTCGTATTCGCCTTCACGCCAGCCGAGAAGGTATGGGTGCTCACCTTCTGGCTGGTATGGTTGGTGGTCATCACGCTGTTCCTCGTGGTGGTAGAGAGCGTGCGCTATAGCATCGTGCGCCAGATGAAGCTGGATTCTATGAGCCCCCAGAGTTTGTTCGGCCTCATCAAAGACCGCAAGGCCGCTTCTGCTGTGACGGAGGAGGGCAACGCCGATGCGTGATGTGTGGCTCATCTTCTCCGACGAGCTGCGAAGGCTCTTCGCGAATGTGATGTCCGTGGTCATTGCCCTGGGACTGGTGGCCATGCCTTCCATCTTCGCTTGGTACAACATCATCGCCTGTTGGGACGTGTTCGACCACACGGGCAACCTGTCTGTGGCGGTAGCCAATACCGACGAGGGCTATCAGTCGGATCTGATCCCCTTGCGGGTGAATGTGGGGGAGCAGGTGGTCAGCGCGCTGCGGGCCAATGACCAGATCGACTGGCTGTTCACGGACGAAGGAGATGCGGTGGATGGTGCGCGGTCAGGGCGCTACTACGCGGCCGTGGTCATCCCGAAGGATTTCAGCCGTGATATGCTGACCTTCTTCGCCGACGACGCACGCCAGGCCAGCATCGTCTACTACAGCAATGAGAAGAAGAGTGCCATCGCGCCGAAGATCACCGATAGAGGCGCTGATACGGTCTCCTATGAAGTGAATCAGGTGTTCGCGCAAACGTTGTCTGAGGTGGCCATATCCTTGGGTGAAGCGTTGGCTCGGTATGCCGACGATGCGGATGTATCCGGGCAGGTGGCTCGGCTGGCCGACCATGTCACCCAGACGGCAGCCAGCCTGCGCCGCACAGCAGAGGTGTTGGAGCTCTATGGCAGCCTTGGTCAGGATGCGAATGCGCTCATCGGTTCTACGATGTCTTTGGCTGAGGTGTCCGAGGAGCAGGTGGGTGCGCTGAAAGAGGCGGCTTCAACAGGAGCAGGCGCTCTGACACCGTTGGCTCAGAGCCTGCGAGATACGGTGCAGCAGCTCGGTGAGGCCTTTGACACGGGCGCCGCTGATATGGATGCGGTCGGCAAAGCAGCAGATGAGCTGTTCGACAGCGCCAGCGTAGCTACGGGAGATGCAGCGGCTGCACTGCGGACCGAAGCTGACGGGTTGACCACGCGCATCAGCGCTTATCGGGGGTTGGCGAAGCAGCTGGAGGCGCTCCTTCCTCAGATGGATGCAGCTTATCAACCTGCGGTGGAAGAGGTAGTGCGCTTGCTCAAGATACAGGCAGACCTCCTAGAGCAAAGCCAGGAGAGCCTGCGTCAGGCGGCGGATAAGCTGGAGGCGGGCGATGCGGATCTAAGGGCAGAGCGAGACCAGGTAAAGGCCTTGGTGAGCCAGGCCCACGCTGACTTCCAGGCGGCGAAGGACGCCTTCCAGCAGATGCGCCCCGGGTTGGAGCAGATAGCCGATGGATCGGCCGCCCTTGCCCAGAGCGTGCAAGCCTCTCTAGGCAAGTTGGGGAGCGTGAGCGGAAACCTGTCGGCTGCCGCCAATGCTGCCATTGATGCTCTGAGCGGGGGCGCTGCCAAGACCACCGAGGTGGCCTCAGGGCTGCGTCAGTCGGCCGATGTCATCGACGGGCTGGCGGCAGACATCCGCCAAGCTCTGATGGATGAGGATACCGAACAGCTGCGGGCCATCCTCACCTCCGATGTCTCCGCCTTCGCCAGCGCCTTGGCCGCTCCGGTGCACGTGGAGCGCCAGGCAGTCTATCCGGCCGAGAACTTCGGCTCGCAGATGGCCCCGCTCTATTCCACCCTGGCTCTCTTCATAGGGTCGCTCTTGATCCTCGTGGTCCTCAAGCCACGGCCCTGCAAAGCAACCCTCAAGCGCGTGCCGGATGCGCGGCCACGCCAGGTGTTTCTGGGCCATTTCGGCATCATGGCTGTGCTGTCGCTCGCTCAAACCACCTTGGCGGCGCTGGGGAATATGCTGTTCTTGCAGGTGCAAGTGGCCCATCCTTGGCTATACCTGCTCATCTTCTGGCTGGCGGGGCTCGTGTTCACCTTCATCATCTATGCGCTGGTGGTCGCATTCGCCAACTTGGGGAAGGCCATCGCGGTGTTGATGCTCATCATCCAGGTGACAGGTTGCGGCGGTTCGTTCCCGCTGCAGATCCTGCCCGCCTTCGTGCAGGCGGTGAGCCCGTTCTTGCCCGCAACCTACGTGGTCAATGCTATGCGCGAAGCCATGATGGGCACCTACGGTAGTGTGTATTGGGAGCAGGTGGGGTGGTTGTTGGCGTTCCTCATCCCGGCGGCGCTGCTGGGATTGGCGCTGCGCAAGCCGCTGGAGCGGTTCATGAGCTGGTATGTGGCCCAAGTGGATAAGTCAGAGCTGATGGCCTGAGGCTCACATCCAGCGCTTCCACCGGAAGAAGGCCAAGAGCGCTCCGGTGCACACCAAGGACAGCACCACCAGCACCAGCCACGTGAAATGCCACTCCGTACCAGGGATGACGCTCAGGTTCATCCCGAACCAGCCCGTCACCAGCGTCAGGGGAGCGAAGAGCACCGTCACGATGGTGAACACCTGCATGATGGAGTTCTGCTTCAAGTCTATCTGGGTCTGTTCCAGTTCATGGAGCTGGAGGCTATATTCCTTGAGCGTCTCAGAGCGGGTGGCCAGCCGATCCGCCAGGCTCTCGATATGGCCGAATGACCGGGCTTCGCTGGCCCTCATGAGACCGTTCTCGTTGTCTGATAGGATGCTGGCCATGGTGGCTATCTCTTGGTAGTAGACAGCGAGGCTCATGGATTTGCGTCGGTACGTCATGATCTCGGAGGAGGAAACGTTGCGGTTCGAATCCAGCATGTACTCTTCGATGTCTTCCATCTTGTCCTCGAAGTGCCCAAGGAACGTCAGGTCATCCACTAAGAGTTCCTTGAAGAACACGTAGAGGCAGTGGGCTGTGGTGGTCTGAGAGAGGACCCCTATGTTCACCACGTGCTCCAATACCTCTTGGGCCGTGCCCCCTTCGTCTACGAAGATGAGCTGGTGGCGGTCCATGTAGAAGGCGAACAGGGAAGGGGTGATGGAGAGTTGGTCCTTGCTGGGCACGGCCAGGGAACCCACGATGTACTCAGGGTAGATATCCACGTAGTTGCTGTCAGAAGCGGCCAGCTGATCCAGAGACTCGTGGGCATCAGGGTGCTCTAGGCCCAATCCTTCGAACTCCGTCTTGGAGAGGATGGCCACGACCGGCGAGGAAGTATGCTGGGCCTCGTTCTCATCCACCTGGATGAGGCTTGACAGGTGTCGGTTCGAGAGCATCAGCCCCGCTGTTTCCAGTTCATAGCAGACGCCCATGCAGCATTCCCTCCTCTTGTGCTCCCCACCGATCAAGGAGCGGTCAAGCCCCTTCGCATCAAGGAGCATAGGGGCTTTTTGACGATTTGCTGAGTTCGCCAGGAAACCGAAACCGAACGGAAGCCGGGAGGCTACACTGTCGAAGAACGATCGGTGTTGTATCCTGTGGGGCAATACCACTACGGAAAGGAAATAGAAGACCATGCAAAGAAGCGCGAATCTCACTGGTATGAAACTGGCTGCTCTGGTGATGGCCGTGTTGGTAGCGGCAGCCCTGGGGCTGGCAGGCTGCTCGAGCAACTCCTCTACCGCGGGTAGCTCGTCCTCTTCCAGCGAGGCTACGGCCGCCGAGGGCATCGGCACCCATCATGCGGTCATCGAAGTGGAGGGCTATGCTCCCGTGACCGTGGAGTTGGACGGGGATGCGGCACCCACCTCGGTCCAGAACTTCATGGATCTGGCTCAGAACGGCTACTATGACGGCAAGACCTTCTACCGCATCGTGGATGATTTCTGCCTCCAGGGGGGCACTGAGGGGAATAGCGCCTCAGGCAACGACCCAGACCTCACTCCCATCAAGGGTGAATTCTCCTCCAATGGGGTAGACAACCCGCTAGCAGATGCCTTCGACCGGGGCGTGGTGGCCATGGCGCGGACGTCCAATCCGGATTCCGCCACCAGCACCTTCTTCGTCACCCTGGGCGATGCAGCCCAGGTGGGCGCAAGCCTGGATGGGCAGTACGCTGCGTTCGGCACCATAGACGAAGAGGGAATGAAGGTCATCGACCAAATCGTGGCAGACCATCTGTCCAATGTGGATGAGCCGAACATGGGAGCCATCACCGTGGAGGCGAATCAGCCGGTCATCCGATCCATCACCATCACAGACTAACGCTCGTTTCTCTCTGACAACGTAGGGCCATGACAGAACGAGAAACCAAGGAGGAGCGCCTGGCCCGTGCGCTCATGGAGATGGGCTCCGTGGCCGTGGCCTTCTCGGGAGGCGTTGATTCCACGTTTCTGTTGGCTTTCGCTTGGGGATTGCCGGGGGTCCAGGCTCAGGCCATCACGGTGGCATCCTCCCTCATGGGAGAGGAGGATGCCGCTTTCGCCCGCACATTCTGCGAAGGGTGGGGCATTCCTCAGCACATACTGGCAGTGGATCCGCTTAAGTCCCCCGCCGTCCAAAGCAATGGCGAAGACCGGTGCTATCACTGCAAGCGGCTCATCATGGGTGAGGCTGCCGCACGGGCGGAAGTGCTGGGTGCCACTCTCTGCGACGGGAGCAACGTCTCAGACGCAGAGGACTATCGCCCGGGAGAGCGGGCGCTTCGGGAGCTGGGTATCCGCAGCCCTCTAGCTGAGGCGGGCTTCACGAAGCCGGATATCCGCGCTGCCGCTCAGGCGTTGGGCCTGCCGAACGCCCAGACCCCTGCCGCTGCCTGCCTCGCCAGTCGCATTCCTTACGGTACGCCGTTGGATGCTGGGCTCTTGCACCAGATAGACCAAGCTGAAACGCTCTTGCGTGCGGAAGGGTTCGCCCAGGCACGTGTGCGCGCCCATAGAAACTTGGCCCGCATTGAGGTGGGGCAGGAGGGCATCTCGCGCCTGCTACAGGATCCGCTCCGTTCTCGCGTGAGCGCGAAGCTGCATGAGCTGGGCTTTGCCTATGTCACCGTTGACGTAGAGGGGTATCGGCAAGGCAGCTTGAATGAGGTCATCAAGGAGGGGCTTCATGGTTGAAGGCGTCCGCACGCTCCTGGAAGGGGTAGCGGCTGGCAGCATCCCCGTAGATGAGGCCGAGCGCACCCTGCGCAGAAAGCCCTTCGAAGATCTGGGGTTCGCTACGGTGGATCTCCATCGTCATCTGCTCCAAGGAGCCACAGAGGTGATCTATGGCGCAGGGAAGACAGCGGATCAGATAGCGGCCATCGTGGACGCGTTGCAAGATAACGGTCAGCAGCACGTGCTCATCACGCGTTTGGCGCCGGAGAAGGCCCGGTTCCTTGAGGAGGCGGGGGTGGATCTCAGCTATGAACCCATCCCTCAGGTGGGCATCGTGGGTGGTATGCCTCAGCCCCTCACGGAGGGGTATGTGCTGGTGGCCAGCGCAGGTACGTCCGATATGCCCGTGGCCGAGGAGGCTGCCCTCACTGCTCAAATGCTCGGATGCAAGGTGGTTCGCGCCTTCGATGTGGGTGTGGCAGGATTGCACCGAACGCTGGCTCGGATGGACGACATCCTGGGGGCTTCGGCTATCGTGGCCGTAGCCGGTATGGAGGGCGCTTTGGCAAGCGTCCTAGGTGGCTTGGCCAACTGCCCGGTCATCGCCGTACCTACCAGCGTGGGTTACGGCGCTTCCTTCGGCGGCGTGGCGGCCCTGCTCTCCATGTTGAATTCCTGTGCCTCCGGGGTTTCGGTGGTCAACATTGATAACGGTTTCGGGGCGGCTTACACGGCTGCCATGATCTGCCGAAGAGGGTGAGGCTCATGACTACGCTCCTATTGGATTGCACCCATGGCTCTACCAAAGATGGTTTCGCGAAGGCATGCGAAGGCCTGGTGGGTCATGAGGTCTTTCAGTCAGCGGACCGGGGTGCCTCCCATCAGCATCAAGGCTCCGGAGAGAGCCACCATCATCATAGCCTGGGGGAGGTCCGAGAGGCCATCTGTGCTTCTGGCGTGACTCCTCGTGCCCAGCGCTACGCTCACGGGGTCTACGACCTGTTGGCTCAGGCAGAGGCGAAGGCTCATGGGGTGAGCGTGGATGAGGTGCACTTCCATGAGGTAGGCTCTGCCGAAGCGGTGGGATTCGTGCTGCGAGCCTGTGCGGCCATGGATGCCCTCGGACCGCAGCGCGTATTGGCAACGCCGGTATGCACGGGCTTCGGTCACGTAAACTGCGCCCATGGCCGTCTGCCCATCCCGGCCCCTGCTACGGCGAACGTCCTTGAAGGGGTCCCTGCCTTCGCAGGCCCCGAAGAGGGGGAGCTGACCACGCCTACGGGGGCTGCGCTCGTTGTGTATTTCGCAGAGGAGTTCATGGACGAAGCGGCGGCAAAAGCCCAAGCTGATGTTACGATGCTCTGCAACCCTGGTAAAGTATTCTGAAGCAGATGTTGGAAGGTCAGGAGTGCCCATGAAGGTCCTAGACACCGGTTTCGCTCGCGAATTCATCCGCCTGTGCAATGACGGCTGGCAGTTCGGTTGGCACGAATCCAACGGCGGCAATGCCTCCTATCGGCTGCGCAAGAGCGAGGCGAATGAGGTTCGGTCAGGGTTCAGCGCCCATGGTTGGCAGCGGCTCGAGGTGGAACTGCCTCGTCTGGCGGGGGAGTGCTTCCTGATCACCGCAGCTGGGAGCCATTTCCGCAGCATCGCCCATGACCCGAAGCACAGCCTGGGGATCATCGAGATAGACCGCAGCGGCAGCGCTTGGAGGGAATGCTGGGGCTTCAAGGGAGACGCTCAGCCCACTTCCGAGCTTCTGGCGCATCTGATCTGCCATGAGGTGCGCATGGCGGCTACGGAAGGCAAGAGCCGTGTCATCTATCATTGCCACCCCGCTGATCTGGCGGCTATGACTAATAT
This sequence comes from uncultured Eggerthellaceae bacterium, assembly GCA_910588205.1. Classification (GTDB taxonomy): domain Bacteria; phylum Actinomycetota; class Coriobacteriia; order Coriobacteriales; family Eggerthellaceae; genus MGBC163016. The sequence continues at coordinate 4,922 of CAJUQK010000030.1, read as the reverse complement.
CGTGCCCCCGGATGGGGCCCTGTTCACGCGTCTGCTCTGGGCTCAGGTGAGCGAATGCGCCTTCGTCTTCCCTGAAGGGGTCCAGCTCTTGAGCTGGGAGGTCCCCGGCAGCGTGGCTCTGGCCCGGAAGACGGCAGCGGCCATGGAGCGCACGAGCGCGGTCATCTGGCCCCATCATGGGCTCTTCGTGGCGGGCGCTACCTTGGATGAGGCGTTCGGGCGCGCTCAGACCATCGAAAAAGCTGCAGGGATCTACCTTAAGACCTGCATGACCGGAAGACCCTATCTGTCTGCCATCTCCGAGGAAGATATCTTGCGGATGTCTCGGGAATACGGGCTAGGGATAGAAGAGAGCGGCATCTTCGGCCGTCCGGCCATGCGGCCTGAAGGGTTCCAGCAGATGAGCGCTCCGGCACCAGTTTCGGTGGCTCCGGCACCCGTTGAGGCGGCACCAGCGCCTATTGAGGTGAATGAGGGGAGCGAAGCCTTTGAAGCGGCCGTTCCCATTCCAGAACCAGAGCCTGCTCCTGTCTCGGACCCCGCTTCCGTTCCTGAGCAGGAGCCCATTCCATCGGGCGAGCCTCTTTCTGCTCAAGAGCTCGTCGATCCTCCCCTGAGCGCTCAGGGGTTCCCGAAGCTCGGTGGCCCTGAGATGACGGTGGAAGCGGCCTTAGAGGCCACGCCTCCCGCTTTCCGGTCTCAGCCGCAGGTCATGCCGGAACCACAGTCCCAGACCATGCCGGAACCGCAACCGCAGGTCGTGCAAGAGCCACAGCCGTGGCCTCAGCCCGATCCGCAATTCCCATACCAGCCTGAGCCTCAGGCGGGGCTGGAAGGGGCTTATCAACCTCAGCCTCAACGGGAAGAGCCCGTCTACCGGTACTACCCGAAGCCACCGCGCGGCTAGCATTCATGGCGAAGAAGCCTGCCAAGACCAATGCCATCCGTGAAGTGGAGGCGGCTGGCATCCCCTTCGCCTTCCGCACGTTCGAAGCGGACGGGGCGCCCAGTGGCGTTGAGGTAGCCGCCCTGCTGGGGGAAGACCCTGATCGCGTGTTCAAGACGCTGGTCACCACGGGGAAGACCGGTGATCATTACGTGTTCATGATCCCGGTGGCCGAGGAGCTGGATCTCAAGAAAGCCGCTCAGGCGGTGGGGGAGAAGGCTGTGGCTATGCTGCCCTTGCGTGAGCTGCTCCCTCTGACCGGATACGTTCATGGAGGCTGTTCTCCGGTGGGTATGAAGCAACGGTTCCGAACGACCCTAGACGAGACGGCTCAGCTCTTCGACACCATCCTCTATTCGGGCGGCCGCATCGGATGTCAGCTGGAAACGGCACCGGATGACCTTGCGCGCCTCATCGGTGCCGCATACGCCGATCTCGTGGTCTGACCCTGCGCAAATGATGGGGATTGTGCCAGAATCGGCCCTTCCCTGTTCCCTTTTGGACCGCCTTGAAAGGATCACGCCTTGAATGGTCAGCTCACGCTTCGTGGCATCGTCATCGGATGCTTGGGATGCGCTCTCATCACCGCATCCTCTGTGTATGTCGCTCTCAAGATGGGAGCGCTTCCTTGGCCGATCATCTTCGCTGCCCTCATATCGCTCTTCGCTCTGAAGGCATTCAAGCATCGGAAGGCATCGCTCAATGAAGCGAACGTGACCCATACGGTGATGTCATCGGGTGCCATGGTGGCGGGAGGGCTGGCCTTCACCATTCCCGGTGCCTGGATGCTGGGCCTGGGAGAAGGCATCTCCACCTTCCAATTGCTCGTAATAGCGCTCTGCGGATCTGTGGTGGGGCTGGTGGCTTCCATCGCGTTGCGTCGTCATTTCATAGACGAAGCCGAACTGGAATACCCGCTGGGACAAGCGGCCGCCGAAACGTTGAAAGCGGGTGAAACCGGCGGTCGTACGGGAGCGAAGCTCTTCGGTGCCATGGGATTCGCGGCGTTATGGGCCCTCCTGCGCGATGGGCTGAAGGTGATCCCCTCCATGGTGGGCCAGCTCTCCATTCCCAGCGTCGTCTTCGGCATCTACGCGTCCCCGATGATGCTGGCTGTGGGCTTTTTGGTGGGCACAGGTGCCATGGTGGTGTGGTTCGGAGGAGCAGTGCTGGCGAACTTCGGTCTCGTTGTGGGAGCACCTGCCTTGGGGATAGCCTCAGCAGAGGATGCCCGTACGGTGGCATCTTGCGTGGGTATGGGATGCATGATGGGTTGCGGTATTGCGGTGATCGTGCGGGACATCCTCCCCCTGGGCGTTCGGACGCTCTCCAAGAAAGCCGGACAAGCGAACCGTCAAGGCGGATCTCTGGGCTTGACGGCGGTGGCCTGTCTTTCGAACGGCACATCCCAAGCCAAGGCCATTCGCAACTCAGGCCTTGCCATCCTGGCCCTTGCCAGCGCGGCCGTGGCTGCATGCATCGCGCTGCAGCTGCCGATCTCCGTGGCGCTCATCACCGTTATCTGCGCATTCGTGGCTTGTGCCATGAGCGCCCAATCGGTAGGACAGACGAGCATCGATCCCATGGAGATATTCGGGTTGATCGCCTTGTTCCTAGTAGCCTTGGTGGCAGAGGTATCCTCGCTCCAGCTCTTCTTCGTGGCTGCGCTCGTAGCGGTGGCTTGTGGCCTTGCAGGGGATGTCATGAATGATCTCAAGGCTGGTGCTGTCCTGGGTACCAGCCCGAAGGCCCAATGGGTGGGCCAGGCCATCGGAGCGCTCATCGGTTCGGTGGTGGCAGCGTTGGCCATCGGCGTGCTCTTCCAGGCTTACGGGGCAGAGGCATTCGGGCCTGGCAAGGAATTCGTCTCCGCTCAAGCCAGCGTGGTCGCTACCATGGTGTCTGGTGTGCCGAACATGACGGCATTCGTGATAGGCGCTGTGGCGGGCTTCGTCCTCTACCTAGTTCGCTTTCCTGCCATGATGCTCGGGCTGGGCATGTACCTTCCATTCTATATGTCACTCACCGCGTTTCTGGGTGTGGTGGTCAAGGCATTGGTAGATGTCGTCCATCGCAAGAGGATGGACCGCCTTGCACCCGAAGAGCGTGAAGCCCGCGAGCGTGCCTATGGCGATACGGGCTTGATCTTGGCATCTGGCTTGCTTGGTGGCGAATCCATCATGGGCATCATTCTGGCTCTGATCGTTTCAGCTTCTGCGCTGATCGGATAGTACCGAACGGGGCATCCGCCGAATCCGTCGCTCCTTTTCACAGGCGTGTCATGTACCATCATGCGCGTTCCCTGATACGAAAGGCATCCTATGACAACGGAAGCGATCGGCCGCAGGCAGGTATACGTGATGTTCGCCATCACCACGGTGCTTTGTGCGCTGGGTTCTCTCACGCAGACGGCCATGAACTCCATGCTCCTGGGTATCCAGGCTTCATTCGGTACGGTAGAAGCAACTTCCCAATGGCTCACCACCCTCTACATGCTGGTCATCGGCATCACCGTGCCCTTGGTGGCGCACCTCTCTCGCGTCATGAGCGTCCGCCAGCTGATCCTGACGTCATGCATCCTGTTCCTGGCGGGATCGGTCATCGACTGGCTGGCACCGGATTTCATCGTGCTCTTGATCGGCCGCATCCCTCAGGCCATCGCTACGGGCATCACGCTCCCTGTGCTTCAGACCATCGCCATGACGCGCTTTTCCGCAGGCAAGACCGGCACTGCCATGGGCATCGCGGGAGTTGCCATGGGCTTCGCGCCGAACATCGGCCCCCTCATCGGTGGTGCCCTGGTGGGAAGCTTAGGATGGCGGAGCTTCTTCATCATGCTCGTTGTAGTGCTGGCTGTTCTGGCGGTCTGCATCATCGCCTTCGTGCCCCGGGAGAAGGCGCCTGCGCAGGGTGCGCGCCTTGACTGGCTCTCGCTTGCGCTGTCCACCATCGGCTTCGGCGGCCTCTTGCTCGGGTTCACCGATGCGGCGCGCCTCGGATTCGGGAGCTTCCAGGTCATCATCCCGCTGGTGTTGGGCATCGCATGCCTGATCTTGTTCATCACGCGCCAACAGCGGATCGAACACCCGCTCATCTCCATGCAGATCATGAACCATGGTCGCTACGTGGCCAGCTTGATAGGCCAGTGCAGCCTCTTCGCCTCCTTCATGGGCATCACGCTCATCATCCCACTGTTCGTGCAGAATATATGCGGTCTCTCTGCGTTGGATGCGGGCATCGTGTTCATCCCTGCTACGGTTCTGGCGGTGGTGTTCAACCCGCTGGGTGGCATCCTCTCTGACAAGATAGGGGCGCGGCCGGTCATCATCGGCGGTGCCGCGTGCCTCACGCTAGGAGCGGTGTCCATGATCTTCGTGGATGCATCCACGCCTCTCTGGCTGCTCACCCTCATGCAGACCATTCGCGGCATCGGCGTGAGCACCATCATCGGTCCGTTCATCTCTTGGGGCATGGGTGGTCTGCCTGGTCCGCTCATGGGAGATGGCTCTACGTTCTTCGTTACGCTGCGTCAGGCTTGCGCATCCTTTGGTACGGCGCTCATGATGCTCATCATCACGGCATTGGCAAGCGCGGGCGCCTTTGGCTATCAGATGGCCTTCGCGTTCTCTGCCGCGCTCTCTGCGGTGGTCCTCCTGGTTGCCCTTGTAAAAGTCCGCACGCACGACCCAGAATGATCTTATGGGGCCGACCGTGGTCGGCCCGGGGCTACATGCATGGCTGTGCGTATGACAGGGGACGGTCCAGATGTCATAAATTCATGGGGATGCTCGCCCTCCCCGCAAGGGACATTCGGCCTTAGGCTTCGGACAGGCGAAACCCATAATGATGTATATCATGGGTTTCTGGTCCTCAGAATCGGCCTCAACCCCTCACGGGGAAGGGCTGTCTTCTGTGTAAAACAAAAAAATCCTCACCGCACTGCTGATGGGACCCTTTGGGTCCGCATCACCACTGC
>CAJUQK010000029.1 GCA_910588205.1 uncultured Eggerthellaceae bacterium | reverse complement strand
GCAGGTTGTGGCCGATGCCCGGGATGTAAGCCGTGACCTCCATGCCGTTGACCAGACGGACACGGCAGACCTTGCGGAGAGCGGAGTTCGGCTTCTTGGGGGTGGTGGTGTAGACACGAGTGCAAACGCCGCGCTTCTGGGGATTGCCCTTGAGCGCCGGGGTCTTCTTCTTGTCTACCTGCTTCTGGCGGCCCTTGCGGACCAGCTGGTTTATAGTTGGCAACTCTTCACTTCCTTTTCTTTCCTTGGTACTTGCCTTGCTGTGCTCTTTCATGTGCGCTTCGCGAATGCGCACGCGAAAAAATGCGCCCGTATGAGGCGCGACGATGCATACTAGTTATGTCCTCCCCGTGTGTCAAACGCCACGCATCCGGGCGTATCTATCTTTATCCCGGCGAACGGCGGCGTAACTTGAAACCTGGATCAGATCAGGTGATCCCGCAGGTCAGCCTCGAAAGCCACTAGATGCCCAGGGGAACAGCTGAAGGAATGAGGCTAGCCTCCCGGCAACGGAGGCCCTGAGGCTAGCCTATCTCATCGACCGCCACGAGTCCGTGGAGATACTGGATGATGTCATCGGATTCATAGAGGGGCTGTCCGTCTATGACGAGGCAAGGCACCTGGCCCTTGCCGCCGATGGCGATGAGCTCATCGCGCACACCAGGCTCGAGCGTATTGCGCATCTCACAGGCGATGTCCTGCTCCTCCATATACGCAAGCACCTTGCGGCAAAAAGGGCACGTTGGCTTGGAATACAGCATGATATTCGGGATATAGGCCATGATCAGGTTCCTTCCATTGGGAGATGATGGACGATCATCTCACGAACGCACCCACAGAGCGTGGCTTGATGGGGCAACCGTTCCCAACCAGTCACTCGGCGTAGGTTCGGATGAGGGACTCTACCAGGCGGACGTCATCAAGGAGGTCTTGCACGCGGATGTATTCGCTCGTGGAATGGAAGCATGCCATGCCCGTGCCCAAGGTGACTGCCAAGATGCCCAAGCCATTCAGGTTGTTGGCATCAGCGCCCCCGCCGGTGCGCACCAACCGGAAGGGCAGACCGCAATCCTCTATAGCCTGGCGTGCCCGGCCGATGATGGGACTCTCCTCTGTGAACCGAACCGCAGGGTAATCCTCTTCCCATGCGATATCCGCTTCGCCGCCGAAGAGCGCGCAGGCCCTTTGCACCGCCTCGGTCATCTGACGCTGCACCGCATCCGCCCTCACAGGGAAGATGGAACGGCACTCCCCTTCGAGCTTGCATTCCTCCGCCACGATGTTCGTAGCCACGCCGCCTTCGATGATGCCGACGTTCGCCGTGGTGGCATCGTCTAAACGCCCCAACTCCATAGAGGAGATGGCCGCCGCGGCTATCTGGATGGCTGAGACGCCCGCTTCCGGCTCTACCCCTGCATGAGCACTCCTACCTTGGATGCGAACGCGCATCGTGCGATGACAGGGCGCCTCTGCTATGACAGAACCAGGGGCACCGTCAGCATCCAGCACGAAGCAATGAGCATCCTGGGGAAGGTCAGCACCCCTCAAAGCCCCGGAACCCAGCAAGCTCTGCTCCTCGCAGGTGGTGAGCAGCACGTAGAGATCAGGGAGGTCACCACCGCGTTCAATGGAGCGGCGGACACCTTCAAGAATGGCTGTCACGCCCGCCTTATCATCGGCAGAGAGGATGGTGTCCCCCGCCGAGCAGAGGACATCTCCCCGCTCATCCGAGACGCGGATGACCTCTATGGCCTGACAGGGCTTCACCGTATCCATATGCGCCGAGAACATGAGCTGGCCTTTTGCCGAGCCGGGACGATAGGCGATGAGGTTCCCCGTATCAGAGCCCGTGCTCTTGGCAGAGCCATCCATCCTCACCGTGAAGCCCAGCTGTTCCAGCTCCTGGGTGCAGGCCTGAGCCATGGCCGATTCGCTCCAAGAAGGGCTTTCGATGGCTACCAGCCTCTCGAAGAGCCCGAGCGTCCTTTCCTCATCCATGGTCTACCTCAATATCCTTGCCGCCACCTGCTTCTTACGGGAGAGCACACCGGGCATCCAGGTACCCCCACACCCCGTGCAGTGGATGTCGAAGGCGCGATCGACGATCTTGCGGTTCCCCTCTGCCAAAAGTTGGGTCCCTTCGGCCAGGATATCCGTGGCCATGAGCACCACGGTCTCATAGCCCCGGTTCTTGATCAGGTTGCGCATGTGCTCGCGGATCTCTTCCTCCCGTTCCATCACAGCAGCGAGGTCTACCGTCTCATGCTGGGCAATGAGAAGGGTCTTATCATCGAGGTGGAATTCCTTCGAATCAGCCTCTACCAGCTCTTCGATGGGCATATCGGCATCGCCGCCTCGGGCCCGGAAGACCTCGAGGCCGAATTCGGTGGGCTCGACCTCCACGATAGCCGCCAGATGAGCCACCTGAGCCTCATCCACCGGGGTTGCCGTGGGAGATTTCAAGATGACGGTATCGGTCATGATGGCTGAGAGAAGCACCGCCGCGATGCCCTTCGGGATATCCACTCCGCATTCCTGGAACTCCAAGGCCACGATGGTGGCCGTAGACCCGATGGGACGGTTGATGAACTTGATGGGATTGGCTGTGGACACATCGGCGATGCGGTGATGATCCACGATCTCGATGACATCCGCCTCTTCGATGCCGGCCGCCGCTTGGCTCACCTCGTTATGGTCCACCAAGATGACCCGGCGCTTCGGAGGCGTAGCCACATCCGAGCGGGTGACGATGCCCACCGCCCGGCCATCCTTGCCCAGCACCACCGCCTCGCGCAGATCGCTGGCGATCATGTCATCCACCACCTCTTTGAGCACATCCTCCTCTTCCAGCTGGATGACATTGCCGAACATGAGCTCTGACACCTTCTGAGAGAGCGACTCGATGAGCGACGTGGCCACCGCCATGGTGGATTCAGGGGTGGCGTCATCCAAAGCATCTGTAGCCGCCATATAGCGCTCTGCGATGGCCCGCGTGGAGATGAGGCCTTGGAATTGGCCTCGTTCATCCTGCACCACCAGCGAACGGATGTTGTGCTGGCGCAGAGTGCGGCCAGCCTCGAGCATGCTGGCATCTTGGCTTATGGAGATGGGGTCAGAGGTCATGACATCGCTCACGCGCGTGTGGACATGCCCGATCAAACGCGGAGGCTCGACCTCATAGGTGCTGAGCACCCATTGGCTCTCAGGCGGCAAGGGCCCAAGCCGTGCAGGGATGTAGATATCATCCCTTCCTGCCCTGCGAGCCAGCTCGTTCTTGAGATGCGCGTAGCCCACGGCTGCGCTGATGGAGTCATTATCCGGGTTCTTGTGCCCCACGACGATCACGGGCTTAGGCATCTGCCCTCCTTGATGGTCTACCCTCTCTCTTCGAAAGGACATCCTAGCGCAAGCAAGAACAAGAGACAAAATGCCTTCGCCTCAACGGGCCATTGCATACCGCGCTGGCAGGCCATGCCAGGCCAAGTGGAAGCGGCTTAGCCTATCTTCACGATAGGAGCGTAATCCTTGAGCAGCTTCTTCGTGGCCCCTGTGTTCTTGAACTTGACGTAGATGACGTCCCCCGCCGCCTTCACCACCGTGCCGCGACCAAAGGTCTTGTGATCGACGGTATCCCCACTCTTGAAGGTCTCCTTCGCACCGGCCCGCTTGCCATCCCGGGACGTGCCCCGAGAGGAAGATGCCCAGGAGCTTCCCTTGCGCGAACCGGAGGCGCTCGACTGGCCGAACACGCGACCGCCGCCTGCTTCCGTGCCCGAACCAGCTATACCGCGGCGACTCCCCCGCTTCTCCCAGCCGCTCCCCGAGAACCCGGCTGAACCAAGCCCGCGCGTCTCCCTGAGCTCTTGGGGGATATCCCGCAAGAAGCTGGAAATCTGATTGGCGTTGGTCTGCCCGAAGAGCTTGCGCGTCTGAGCACAACTCAGGTAGAGCTTCTTCCGGGCACGGGTGATGGCCACATAGGCCAAGCGGCGCTCTTCCTCATACCCCGACCCCTCGGAGATGGAGGTCATATGAGGGAAGATGCCTTCCTCCATGCCGCCCACGAAGACGGTATCGAATTCCAAGCCCTTGGATGAATGCACCGTCATCAATGTGACGGCATCCCCATCCTTGGCCATGGAGTCAAGATCGGTGCGCAAGCGCACCCACTCCAGGAAATCCGGGAGCGAATCCCCTCTCAGCTCGCGCAGGGGCTCCTCTTCGCCATCCTCTTCAGCGGTGGGAGGAGCATAGAGAGCGTCTTCCGATGCATGGGTCTCAGCGAATTCGGACACCACGCCGAAGAACTCCTTGATGTTCTCAACGCGACCGAGCGCTTCATCGGTGCCCTCGGCCTCGTAGGCTTGGATGAGGCCCGTTTCCTCGATGATGCGCTCTATCACCCGGCGCAGGTCCCCTGAGTAGGTGCGTGCTTGGCGGAGCAGCTCTATGAGCTCCCCCAAAGCACGGCGCACGGAGGGGCGGACGTCCTCATCCACCAAGAGCATCTCCGCTGCAGCCGAAAGGGGCATGCCCAGCTGTTCGGCGAAGCTGCGTATGCGCTCGAGGGTGGTTGCGCCAATGCCCCGACGCGGTACGTTGACGATGCGCTCGAAGGCCATATCGTCAGAGGGATTCTCCACCAAGGAAAGATAGGCCATGACATGACGGATCTCGGCCCGGTCGAAGAACTTGGTGCCACCCACGATCCGATACGGCACCCCTGCCCGCAAGAGCATATCCTCTAGCACGCGAGATTGGGCGTTCGTGCGATAGAAGAGCGCCATCTGGCTGTAGCGCTTGCCCCCTTCATGGAGCTTCTCCATCTCGCCCGCGATCCACCGGCCTTCATCCCGCTCATCAGCAGCCACGTAGACCGAGATGCGCTCACCGTCCCCTTGATCAGTGAACAGACGCTTCTCCTTCCGAGAGGTGTTATGGGATATCACCTCATTGGCCGCCTTCAGGATAGTGCCCGTAGAGCGATAGTTCTGCTCGAGCTTCACCGTGGTGGCATCGGGGTAGTCCTGTTCGAATTCCAAGATGTTGCGGATGTCAGCACCGCGCCAAGAGTAGATGGATTGATCATCGTCTCCCACCACCATGATATTGCGGCTCTTTGCTGCGAGGAACTGGGTGATAGCGTACTGAGCGTGATTCGTGTCCTGGTATTCGTCCACTAGGATATAGCGAAAGCGCTCCTGATAGGCACTGAGCACTTCGGGATGATGCTTGAACAGGAGATAAACATACATGAGCAGATCGTCGAAATCCATGGCGTTGGCAGCTCTCAGACGGCTCTGGTACGCCTCGTAGACACGGGCTGCCGCCTTGTCTGAGATATCCATCGCCTCATTCGCGAAGTCGCCAGGTACGATGAGCTCATTCTTCGCCTGAGATATCTTGGCAGCAATGACATTGGGTTGAAAGAGCTTAGGGTTCAGATCGAGCTCTGCCATGATGGTCTTCACCAGGCGCTTTTGATCATCGGCATCATAGATGGTGAAGGTGCGCGTGTATCCGAGCTTCTCAGCGTCTTGACGCAGGATGCGCACGCACATGCTATGGAAGGTGGAGACCCACATTCCCCGGGCTTGCCCCCCGATGAGAGAAGAGAGGCGCTCGCGCATCTCAGCGGCAGCCTTGTTGGTGAACGTGATAGCCAGTATCTCCCAGGGATGCGCTATCTGCGCGTCTATCATGTGCGCGATGCGATAGGTGAGCACCCGGGTCTTGCCTGAACCTGCTCCAGCAAGGACGAGAAGCGGCCCCTCAGTGGTGAGGACCGCTTCTCTTTGGGGCGGGTTCAGCGAATCAGTATCTATGGGCAAAGCGTACCTTCCTTACAACATCCCAAGAGCCTAGACGATCCTCTTACCCAGCACATCCGCAATCTGACGCAGCTCAGCGACGAGGGTCTTGAACTGAGCAGGAGTCAGCTGCTGCGGGCCGTCAGAAAGAGCTGCAGGAGGATCAGGGTGAACCTCTATCATCAGACTGTCAGCGCCCGCCGCCACCGCCGCCTTCGCCAAAGCCGGAACCAGGTCACGTTGACCAGCAGGATGGGACACATCGATGCATACGGGCAAGAGCGATTGCTTATGGATAACGGGCACAGCAGCGATATCCAACGTGAATCGCGTGGCTGTCTCGAAGGTGCGGATGCCGCGCTCGCAGAGCACGATGTTGTCATTGCCGCAGTCAGAGATGTAGTCACAAGCTGCCAGCCACTCGGCGATGGTACCCGCGAAGCCGCGCTTGTAGAGGACCATCTTATGAGAGTCGGCCGTCACCTGACCGATCTTCTTCAGCAGGCTGAAGTTCTGGAAATTGCGTGCGCCTACCTGCAAGCCGTCCACGTAATTATGGACCAGTTCGCAATGGGCTGAATCCATGACCTCGGTCAAGGTGAGCAAGCCGTGCTTCTCCCCGGCCTCCTTCATGATCTTGAGCGCCTCTTCGCCAAGGCCTTGGAACGAATGAGGGTTGGTGCGAGGCTTGAAGGCGCCGCCGCGGACCCAATGGAGCCCCAGCTCCTTGACGCAAGCCGCTACCTCGTCGAACTGCTCAGCGGATTCCACCGAACAGGGGCCAGCATAGATGGTTATCTCCTCAAACCGCTGGCCGAGGTCTGGAATGGGGGGGATGTTCTCGTAGCTCATACTGACGGCGTCTCCTTCATGACCTTCAAGATGGTGCTGTAGATCTCACGAAGGTTCTCGTTGTAGAGAGGGCCATCATTCATGCTGGATACCTTGGTCAAGATCTCCTCTTCGCGCTTGGCATCGAAAAGGCCCATCTTGGCTTCGGGCTTTAGTCCGCGGATCACAAGGGAGTGACCTGCGCGCTTGTTGAGGAGACTGACCAGCTGCTTGTCTATCTCATCGATAGAGCGGCGGTGCTTCTCGATCTCCTCGAATGCCTGGTTCTGATCTGGCATCTTCCATCCTTTCGGATCATTCCTTAGCGCTCAAAGGATGCAAGCACCCTGTCTGCGCGTGGGGGCTATGATACACCCGAACAGACCGCACTCACCGTGGATAGAGACACATCAGGTGGAAGGATGAGCCAACAGCGCCTGAGCGTTCTCAAGGAGTGCTGTCTCCAGGTGGTTGGAGCCCACCCCCCTGAGCTGGGCAAGGGTACTAAGCGTGCTCTCAAGCTGCCCGCGCCATGCGGCGACACTCCAGGGACTGCCCTCGTGGGCAGGCTCATCGGTCTCTAGGAGGAGTTGGCCTTCTGGGATGTCAGCGGCGATGCGGCTACCCTTCTCAGTGGTCAGCATACGCCTTCCCGCCGAGAACACAGCTCCCCTATCCACGGCACGGCCCAATTCCTCTGAAGAGCCTTGGAACCAATGGAAGAGGCATCGGTTTCGCTGGAAGATGCCCAGATCATCTAGGAGATCCATCAGCGAGGTAGCAGCATGAACGGCATGGAAGGTGATGACCCTGCCATCCCCCGCCTCATGGATGGAACGAAGCAAACGGGTGAGCACAGCGATCTGGTGGTCCTTGGATCCCTTACGTCCCCTGGCGAAGTCAAGTCCTATCTCGCCGATGAAGGGAGCTTCGGATACGAGGGACTCGAAATGAGCGATATCAGCTTCACTCACCCGGGCATCGGCCACCCACCAAGGATGCATCCCGAGCGAGACCCAGATATTGTCATAGCCAGCGAACCGATCTTGGTCCGATACATAGCTGGCAGGAATCACCGTACAGCTAAGGGCCGCTATCTGTGCCTGAACTGATCCTTGGGCGATCCGTTCGCTTTGTTCGGCGAAATCAAGATGACAGTGCATGTCATAGAGCAGGCCCATCCTAGAAGAACACAATGACGATCAAGACGATAAGCAGCACCACCAGTACAGGAATGGCAATACGCACAAAAGGCGGAAGGGATGAGAAGGTCCGCGGACCCTTGCCGTAGTTCGCACTGCCGCTGATGGAATCAGAGAGCGTACCGAGGTCCACCCTACGGCGCGCACCGTTGCCGAACCCCTGTCCTGCATGGGAGTGCCACTTCGCCTTCGGGTTCGAAGCGTCTACCGCAGGCGCAGGCTTGTCCTCTTCACTGACGGAGTAACCCACCATCCTGTTCTGCTCGTTGAAGGCCCTCGAATCAATGCTGCCACGGCCGTCGATGACCTCGCGGTTGGTCGTGCGGGCATTGCGCCGGACCGAGAGCGCATCCCGCATCTCCCGTTCGCGCTCGTAGGCATCCCGAGACATCTGGGTGCGATTGCGGCTCTCTTGGGAACTCAAGGGGCGTGCTATCTTATGGGCCCGCGTGATCTCATGGGCCTCCTGCTCATGGATGCTGGAATAGGTGCGTGCATTGGCCGCATCCATTTCGCGCTGCGCCTGCCGCCGCTGAGCGCCCATGCGCTCTGATTCGGCCCGCTGAGCCTCTAGGATGCGACGCTGGCTCTCTCGTTCCTTCAAGCGAAGGGAATTCTCGTTGTAATTGCGCGCTGCCTCCTGGGAGTGCATACGGGCATTCCGAGCCCGCGCTGCATCTTGGGCAGCATAGGAGGAGATGATGGTCTCCCGCGAAGGCCTACTGGTTATCTGCCCGCGATTTCCGAAGGGGGCACGCCTTTGAGCGTTTTGCTGAGTTTCGTTTCCGTCTGCTGTCATGAATGCTTGCCACCTAGAAGAACGTCTGAGTGAGCCATGGGCCGTATTCGCCCGTCCACATATCCCCCAACTGCTGAAATACGTGCTCCCAGTCTATCTTCACACCGAAGAGCGCCTCCAGATAATGGAGGTTCCCGATCCCCTCATCCGGAGCAGCAAGACAGGCCTGAGCCACAGTATAGGTACAGGTGGGGCACATGGTGATGAGCGTAGAGGCACCGGTGCGCTTCGCCTCTCCGATGACCCGCCACACCCGTTCATTGGAGATATCCGCATCATAGGCGGAGACAGCCCCACCTGCTCCACAGCAGAGCGTACCGCGTTTGGCGTGATCCATCTCCGCCTGGGCCGTGTTGGGCAGGAAGCGCGCGAAGAGCTGGCGTAAGGCGTTGGCATTACGCGCATCCTCCCGGTCATGGCAAGAATCGAAGAAGGTGACAGAAGGAATATCTAAGGCATCGAACCCTGATGAGCCGGTCAGCTCCTGATGCGCTTCCGCTTTCGCAAGGAGCAGCTCCGGCAGGGGGACGAGCTCTATGCCTACAGGCATATCCTCTCGGAATTCATCGGCGCAACCGGGGCAGATGGTCACCATGCGCGTGATCCCCGCCTTCTGCATCTTCTGGATGACCGAGAGTCGAAGATCGTGTGCCCGCTGGAAGAGCCCCGCACTCATGAGCGGGCTACCGCAGCAGGCATCTGAGAGCGCCCAGGAAACGTTCGCATCCGTGAGCCACTGGCCCAGGGCTTTGACCACCTCAGGGGCGTAGGACACCAGGGAGCATCCAGGGAACAGGAGTGTATCCACCCAACCCTGACCGTAGTCAGCTGCTGCATCCAAGGTGACCACCTCAGGGTACGTCACCTGATAGATGGCCCGGTAGGCGCTGAAGATATGCCATTCGTTGTCTACCATGACCAGCTTGGAGTCATCCGGCGGCATGAGGTTCGCCCGCATGAACAGCTCACGCCAAGCCCGCATTGAATCAGGGGCGCCGATATGACGAGCACAGGCAGCCGTGCAGTGACCGCAGAAGCAGCAGCGGCGCAACGTGTGGTAGAGCAGGGGATCCTCCTGGGCCAAAGCGATGACGCCCGCAGGCTGCTCATCATAAGGGAGGCTGGTAACCTTCTCATAGGCAGCGATGATCTGACCCATGTCAAAGCCAGGACCCTCCAAGATATCGCAGCGTCGGGTGCATTTGCGACAATGGGAACAGGTGAGCTGACCATCCAGCCATCGGCTGAGGATGTCTAGTTTTTTGGACCCAGCTTTCGCCAGATCCGCCTTCTCTTCCTCTGTCAGACGCATCGCCTTCATAGGATCCTGTCTGCCGCACTCCCCGCCCCACCCGGCCGCTTCGCTCATCACACCGGTATGGTGAACCTCAAAGAACGTATACTGGATAGGATAACCTAGGAAAGCGGGAATAGGAGTGCCAAAGATGAATGTCGTGTGCCTTGACCTTGAAGGCGTGCTGGTCCCGGAGATCTGGATAGCCGTAGCAGAGAAGACCGGGATAGAAGGCCTGACGCGCACCACGCGAGACGAGCCTGACTACGACAAGCTCATGGAATACCGCCTGGGGCTCTTACGTGACCATGGCCTGGGGATCAAGGATATCCAAGAGGTCATAGCCCAGATGGAGCCCATGGAAGGCGCGAAGACCTTCCTGGATGAGCTGCGCCAGCTGACCCAGGTCATCATCATCTCAGACACCTTCTCGCAGTTCGCGAAGCCCCTGATGGAGAAGCTGGGGTGGCCCACCATCTTCTGCAACGAGCTGGTCATATCCCTTGATGGTCAGATCACCGGTTACAAGATGCGCTGCGACCAAACGAAGCTCACCACCGTGCGCGCACTCCACACAGCCGGCCTTGAGACCATCGCCTCGGGAGATTCCTACAACGATCTGGGGATGATCCTCTATTCGAAGGCCGGTTTCTTCTTCCGCACCACTGACGTGCTCCGCGAAGAATACCCGGATGTGCCTGCCTACACGGAGTACAGCGAGCTGCTCCAGGCTATCAAGGACGTGCTGTAGAAGCCTTAGAGGCGCCTCTCCTGATAGAGCCACGCATCCTGGAAGCCTAGGCTGCGGTAATAGGCACGGGTACCCACCGCACTGATGACGAAGACGGCCTCATAGCCCGCGGTCTTCGCCAGCGCACAAGCCCGCTCCACCAGCTGCTTGCCCAACCCGAGATGCTGGTTGCCCTCTTCGCTCTCATGGATCCGGGAGGCACGACCATAGACATGGACCTCTCGGATCATGGCAGTATGGTTACCCCACGGAGCAGCCTCCCGAGGCAGGGACAACCTCAAGAATGCAGCCAGAGCACCTTTGCCATCCACCCATTGGAGGAACACCTCGTCGGTGTTGCTCGTCCGATAGGGCACCTCTTCCAAGCGAAGGGTTACTTCGTCTAAGGCATCCGTGGCCACTTCCCGCAGGCGCATCTCCCTGACAGGTTCATCCGTTGGATGATCGCCCAGCGTTCCCTCCACGATCTGGCGCAGGTTCGTCTTCTTGCAGCCAACGAGGATATCTTGAGAGGGGATGTCCCGGATCATGCGGGATATGCGGGTATGGACGGGCGTGACCCGCACGCAGGCGGCCAGCAGATCCACGAGCTCCTCTTCCCCGTAGGGCTGCCATGACCCCGCCTCATGAGCCTCTGTCAGATGCGCGCTCTCAACCAAGGCGCAGGGGTAGAGCTTCACCTCGTCGGGCAGATAGCGCTCATCCTCCATGAGCCTGCGGTACTGCTCCAGGTCTCCCTCAGGGCTTCCCCCTAAGAGATTCGCCATCATATGGACATGGGACTTGAAACCGAACAGGCGCAGGAGCGCCAAGGCCCGTTCCACATCCCGGACAGACCCCGTACGGCAATTCTGGGCCAAGATGGCCTCATCAAGGCTCTGGATGCCCAGCTGCACCTTCGTCACGCCCAGCCGCCGCAGTTCGGTGAGGGTATCAGGGGACAGGGTGTCAGGCCGCGTCTCCACCACCAGCCCCACGCAGCGGACCTGAGCTGTCTCGTTGGCCTTGTGCAAGGCTGTCAGCCTCTCCCAGCTGACCTCGTCTTCGAGCTCCTGGGCTCCTGGAAAGCCCGGTAACTCCCTCAGAGCCTCTGGGTAGCCGAGCCCTCCCCTATCCACTTGGGATTGGAGAGATGCGAAGAGCGCTTCTGGAGCCTTGGGCCAGCGTTCATAGAGTGCCTTCCTGCGCTGGGCTTCTTCCGAGAGCCGAGGGGTGCCGAAGTCATCCAGGGCCCGGAAGAGCTGGCAGACGAACCACAGCCGGTAGGAGGACGGATAGTCGAACCAGGTGCCACCTAGCACGATAAGCTCCACTTTGTCCGTGTTATGCCCCATGGACCCCAGCATGCCCAGACGGGCCGCCACCTGAAGATAGGGATCGAAGGAGCACCGCTCCGCTCGCTGACAGGCAGGCTCTTGGGCTAGGTAGCTCTTGGGCATGCGCACATCATTGGGACAGTAGAGGCAATCGGCTCGGCAGGGCCACGGCTTCGTGAGCACGGTGACCGTAGCTACCCCCGATGCGGTCCGGCGAGGCTTCGCCCGCAAGAGCCGGATAAGGGCGTCATCGTGGGCCTTATCCAGCTGGAGGGATACCCAAAAGGCGCTCCGCCGTGCCCGCTGCTGCATGTACCAACCCATGAGAGCGCGTTTGGAAAGGCGCTGGGATGGGTCTGCCAGCTTACGGCTCTGCTGGCGCAAGATGCGCTCGAGCTGCTTGGGCGTGATGTCCTCCCCCGCCCGCAGGCGCTCTGCTATGTGCTTCAAAGCCTCTTCCATGACCAGCGATTATACTTGCACCCATGGAACAGATCAGCGACATCGCGCTCATCACCCGCACCTTCTATGAGGAGCATGCTCCCTCTTTCTCAGCCACGCGTCAGGATGGCTGGGAGGGCTGGAAGCGCCTGGTGAGCCACCTGAGCGAGCCGCGCCTTTTCGTGACAGATATCGCCTGTGGGAACCTGCGCTTCGAGCGATTCTTGGCCGATGCGGGGTTCATGGGCCAAGCCTTTGGAGTGGACGGCTGCCCTGCGCTCTTGGCAGAACCTGCACCGGAAGCGTTCACCCTCCATCGCACCGAAGCCGATCTCATAGGGATGCTGGCTGAAGAAGGATCCTTGGCAGGACTTTCCATCCCTCCGTGCAGCCTTTGTGTCTGCTTTGGGTTCATGCACCATGTACCTACCGCGCATCTTCGAGAAGCGCTCTTGGATTCTTTGCTCACCCTGACGCAGCCAGGCGGCCTGTGCGCTGTCTCCTTCTGGCGGTTCTCCCTGGACGAACGGCTCGCTTCCAAGGCCACGCGTATCACAGAGCGTGCCCAGGAGAAGTTCGGCATCGCTTTGGAGGAGCCAGGGGATGCCTTCTTAGGATGGCAGGCAGAAGCAGATGCCTTCCGCTTCTGCCACAGCTTCTCCGATGATGAGATAGATCACCTGCGGGACCGAGCGGAAGCCCACGGGGCGCTGGTGGTGGACGACTTCTGCGCCGACGGCAAGACCGGTGACCTGAACCGCTACCTCCTCTTCCGGAGGGCCTGATGGGATTCTTGGACCGCCTGCTCTCAAGGCGCACCTACGACACCCTCTTCGGGCCCCTCCACGTGATTTGCATGCCGAATGCCCAGGGAGAACGGGTGCGCATCATGGAATTGGCAGGGACCTTCCAAAGCGCCTCCCTCGAAGGAGAGAGATGGGCGGAACTCCCCTTCGAGTACTTCCGCAGCTTCGACGCCCTCTTCCAGGCAGAGAGGAGCGGCCATACCATGGACCGCGTGCTCCTTTTGGGCGGGGGCGGCTTCGCCTGGCCCAAGCATGCGCTCACCACCCACAAGCGCCTCTCCCTGGATGTGGTGGAAGTGGACCCCTGCATCGTAGAGATAGCCCGGAAGCACTTCTATCTCGATCGCCTGGAGGAGGGGTTGGCGAAAGCGGGCGAAGGGGACCGCCTCCGCATCTTCTGCGAAGATGGAGCCGAATTCCTCCAGCGCTCAACGGATGCTTACGATGCTATCATCAATGACGTGTTCCAAGGAACTACCGTACCTGAGCACTTCACCACGGAGAACTTCTTCGCCTTGGTCAAAGACCGCTTGAATTCTGGTGGGATCTATGCGCAGAACGTGGTGACAGACTCGAGCCGAGAGGGAGCCTATGAGCTCTTCAAACTGATGAACGCATTGAATGGGGCCTTCAACCATGTGAACATCCTGGATGCTACGGATGCAGAATTCGGAGGCGCAGACAACTACATCCTGTTAGCCTCAGATGCGGAATACCCCTTCGCATAACGCAAGAGGCCCTCTGTTGATCCTACGCCGTCAGAAGAGACTGCCATGTAAGCGGTCCGCAGGAACCATCTACCTCTAACCCATGGATCCTCTGCCATGCCCTGATAGCTGCAACGGTCTTGGGGCCACAGGAACCATCCACGACTAATCCTGCGTTATTGCGAACGTTGAGTGCCGCCTGACACACCTTTACTGGATTACCTACGCTGCTCTGTTTATTGACGTAACCGAACATGAACACCTTGACCTTGCCTCCTGTTCCTGTTGGCAGAAATGCATCTTCGGAGTCCTTATAGCGAAGATAGCAGTCCCAGCCACGCGCATAAGCGAATCCGCTCACTGTACGCGTCTCGCGGCCTGTTTGATCTCCTGCTTGCCCGCCAGACGCATTCCCATTCTCATCGATTGAGGCATAGGACATTATGCCCGGAGCGGTGCAGACAGCAACGTGGTAGACGTCGTTCAGAAGGATATCCCCCACTTGCGGATTTCCCTTCGGGGCGATACGCTTCCAGCCCCGCTTGGTCAGCTCCACGCTTAGGGTGGCCGTATTGCCCCAGGTAGGCTTCTCGGGCAGGAACCCCGCCTCCCAAAGACACCAGTAGACCAGGGACGAGCAGTCGCACTCTCCTCCCACTCTGATATCCCAACGGTTTGACTGGTCGTAGCCCAGGTTCGCCTCTTCGCACCAGTAGCGCATCCGCTCGCAAAGCTTCGAGACGCTCCCAGCCATCAGGCGCCCTCTTCCAGCGACTTGCCGATCTGAGCCTGGATAGGCGCCAACATGGCCATCACGACGGGCACTATACCCACCTGTATCCACTCAGGAGCACCGACAAAGCCCGTGAAAATGCCAATAGCTACACCAATGAGACCCTGAGCGATAGTGCGCTCCAGGCGTGCTGCGGGAGACGCATCCGCGCACCATGCTACAAACCCTTCAGATACCATTCGCACGATGTTCTTCTCATGTTCCAATATGACCATTCTCCTTACTTGACGATATGTATCTGCTTCTCAGCAATAGCGTCATAGATCGCATCACCTGTGCCATTGCCTCCGAAGCCGTTATAGGTGGCATGAACCTCCGTTATCTCATGAAAACGCTCCACTGTGAGAGGTAGAGAGTTGGTCACGTGGTCGCGGTAAGCGTCTACGAGCTCACGTCGAAGCAATACCTTCATACCTTTATCCACGAGTTGGTCATGGGCGCTCTTATCGCGCTCCAGTCGAATATGCAACTCCTTGTTCTGCTTGGCTTTGTTGGCAAAGCCTACTATCAAGCCTGAGCATACCGGAGCCAGGAGCCACCCCGCTGCTGCTAGGAACCACGCCTCCATCCACACCACCTCCTCACGAGTGAGCAGATCATCTGCATGGCTCCTCCCTACTGCTCTGCCAGGACAGAATGACCGATAGATGATGCTCTGCTTCCAACCAACGCACCACCATTAGTTTCTGGAAGTGTCATCACACTCGCCACACCTGAATTAGCGTTGCCATAACGGCTTCTCATCGCAAACCCTCTTCTTCCTGCTCCACTGTTCATGTAATACGCGCAGGATCCTGTAGTTGACGTCGCGTTCGTTGCAGTGGGTATGCGCGCGCCGTGAGACACACCGTGATCACGGATCCACCCAGCAGCAGGCATCTTTCCGACCGGATGCCATCCGTCCTCTGCGATCAAGTCGGTGCAAGCGCTGACATCAGGGGCGATCGTCACATCCCCAGTGCTTGAGCATCGCATGTTCACGATGATCTCGTCGTAACCCAAACCCCATTCCATGTTCTGGAAGCGGAACGGTGCCATCTTGTCTGTCATACCCTCAAGGTCAAAGCAACCATAGGTTCCCAGAACGTCATCGCAAGCACCGTTGCGATAGGGAACCGTCGTTACGCAGTCGCCCTCATTCGTAGTGATGTCTTCAGGGACATCTAAAGCCACCGTAGCTTTATCACCCGACACCTCTATCCTGGTGATCCGGACGCAATAGGCGATGGAGCAGCCTTCGAGCGACTCGTAAGAATGCTGCGTACCGACAGAGATGTACGAACCGACCCTTAACATCCAGGCATCGGAGGCGGCAATGATCACACTCTTCCCCGTGTTCGCAGCGACGGTTGTCAGGTAATATATTTCCTGGATGTAACCTTTGGCATTATTGCTCACACCCTTCATGCCCAACATGAGCTGCATGAATTCGTTCATGTAGGTCACATCTGCGAAGCTGAGGAATGTCATCCCGTCGCTACGGTTGCGTGATGCGAAGAAATCATCTGAGAAGCTATGTTTGAAACGAGCAGGCACGCCTTCGTAAACATTGCTGGCAGGGACCGTGCCGCTCTTGGATGAGCACTGACCGTCGCTATCCATATAACAAGCGCGAAGGATGTAGGGACGCAGGACATCGTTAGCCGTATAAGCACCTGCACAAGCGCTGAATCCTTCCGCGGGGGTGTCAGTGTATTGCTGCCAGATGTATTCCTCGGTCTGAGTGTACTTCACATAATAGACCGGGGTCAGGGCCCAAGTGTTCGCCGTCTTGCAATCGAACCGATCATCCTCACCTTCGATCGCCGTCACATAGGGCATGCCATCGGCATCCACGCCACCGTTCACGCGCGGGCACATGAACAGCTTCTTGTTCAGATAGTCATTGCGGCCAGCTTCCTCGTTCGTAGACGGCTCCAATACGAGCCCAGCATTGGCATCTGTCTTCGTCGCAGTCGCGGCAGTAGAGAACGAGTACAGCGGCACCTGTACACCGTAGACCTTCCCGTCTGCAAAGCTCTCCATCCACGCAACGATGCTCTCATTGGTATAGCGCCCCGTAGCTTCATCGTAGATAGGGCGCACAGGTTCTGGTCTGTCCGCATTTTCCACAAATGCCTCGAACATCTTCATGAGCGTTCCGAATGTCACGAGCTTGTCGTTATCCGGTGTTGTCATTTCTTCCTCCCCTCTTAAGCAGCGAACAGAGATTCAATGGCTTGAACGGCTATTGAATCCTCTATCGTTTCGATGTTCCGAACTGATTCCGCGGCTGCATTAGCAGCTTCAGTTGCTGCATTGGCAGCCTCAGCTGCAGCATTGGCCATTGCAGTAGCTGAACTCGAATGGCTGATAGCTATATCCGTCCTTGATCTGGCGCTGGAGGCCTCAGAATATGCTTGGCTGGCTGCATTCCTTGCGTCAGCCGCCGCATCGCGAGCATGGGCGATCACAGAGATCACCTCATCATTGGTCTCTTTCTGATAAGCTTCCAGCCTTGTTGCACACTCTTCTAGCGAAGCATCAAGGCGATCTTGGCTCTCCTGAAGAAAGGTCTCGAATGCATCCTTGTGGATCTCTTCTGCACCCCAAACATGCTCCATTTGCTGCTTCATAGCGGCAATGGTTGCTTGTATCTCACTAACGTATCCCGGGGGCAGCTTTTCTGCAACCCCAGGCAGCGCAATGAAAACGAACGACTCCGTGGAGTCGATCGCTCCCGACGAATGGTCTATCCGAAAGTATGCCGTGCGGAAAACACCGGGCGTCGCAAAGACCACTTCGCTTAGCGTATGAACGATCGTATCCCCTTGAAGGTCGGACGAACTGATGCATTCCTGCCCGTGGATGAAACCAGTATCATCGCCGATCATCAAGTTAACACTGGCAGAAGAGGGTATCGTATAGAATGAACCCCCATCGGTCAGATGGGCTATGATCTTACAGCTTGCAATATCTCCCACCCGCGTGGCAACGATCTGTGGGACTACTGTCTGTTTTTTCAAATCAAGAGTTATCTCGTAAGTTGCCATGAGGCCTCCTAGCCAACGCAAACTCCATGGATAAAAGAGCATCCATTCTTGGTTCCAGTAAAGCCGTACCCACCTATATGCTGATCATTCGATATGTATAGGTTTTTTAGATAATGAAAACTAAGGTAATCGCCCATGATAAGTACAGATTCGCTTGACAGCGAAGCATGACAAGTAGCAGGAGAACCTTGATTAGGCGAAGTTCTATGCAATGAAAAATCCAGTGAGTTATGATCTGATTCAACCTCTAATCTTATCTCGCGCGGAGCGGTAATCGTCACACTGTCTCGGTCTGCCCCAAGAAGCGAACCCGACGTATGAATGTATTGGGAATTATCAGGCCGGATAGTTCCATTTGCACTCGTTGCACCTCTGAAATAGATTTGTCCGTCCTCACAAAAAACAGCAGGCCACCAATACACAAACTTGGAAGTCACTGCGTCGTAAATCCGGGTTGGCGTATCTCCATAACTAACAAACAGACCAT
The DNA here is from genome assembly GCA_910588205.1 of uncultured Eggerthellaceae bacterium. Taxonomy (GTDB): domain Bacteria; phylum Actinomycetota; class Coriobacteriia; order Coriobacteriales; family Eggerthellaceae; genus MGBC163016. The sequence continues at coordinate 6,099 of CAJUQK010000029.1, read as the reverse complement.
TGAGGTGTGCATCTTTCGTGACCACTTCCCCTGAATCTAAATCCCAGTAGCTTGTACCATTTGCACTCTGAATGCGTCCGGCTTTAGCTCAGCTGCGGTAACGGCAGAAGCTAAGATCCCATCCTTCCCGGTTATCACCTGCTTCCAGTCCCATTCTCCATTCGCTTTCTTCTTACCTGCAATGGAAATGGAGCCGCCCTTGATCCGTACCACTTGAGTGGGATTCTGATCCTCAGCCTTGTCATAGACCCAAATGCCGTCGCCAGGCTTGATGTAGGTGTACCCACCCGTAGCATTGATCTCCTTGTTCAGGCGATCAACCAAGCGGTTCAGGTAATCAGCAGTAGACAAGGTGCCGCCATTGATGCCCTTTACCGTTTCACGCAACCCTGACACACTTGTCTTGAGGCCTGAAAGCATCCCATCAACTAGAGCGTTGAACCCTTCTTGAAGATATCCCAACGTGACCTTCGCATCGCGTGGGGCAAGCTCGTCCACTACCAGCTTCACCACACGCCCGGAAACACGCAGAGGCGCATCTTCATGGAAACATTTGTCCACGCATTGGGTCTCATCACCCAAAGCAAGACCCTTGATATCCATACCCGCTTCCGCGAACTGGATCACAGATCCCTCGTAGGTGACCTTAGGGACCGTATAATCATCCAAATGCTCACGACCCCAGGCCAAAAGCTCAGACGGATCCTCTATGGACTCTTCTTTCACGTATAGGGTTGGATAATCATATCCCCCTGACCCATCTGGCAAACGAAACGCCTTTGTTGCCTCAATATTCTCCAGATAGTTTTTTCCACCGTTCACGGAGGAAATGGTGATGCAACTGCCATAGCCCTTGCCGTCACCATTCAGATCCTCTCCCTTACCAAGCGGGATAATGCGACAGTAGAGCGGATCCTCTGATACCTTGCGCTTGATGCTTTTGAGATCACGCCCGAAATCGAAGCGGCGCGTAGCTTCCAAAGAACCCCTATGAGTCAGGAGAGAGACCTTGCGCGTGATAACACCTTGGGAATCAACGTCTATTTCGGATGCTACTTCTCCGCCCCATTCCTTCACCAAGTCAGACAACGCCTCCCACGCACTCTCGTGGTGGAAAGAAGCGCCACCGGTCGTAGCCACCGTAACGGTACCTACACCCCATCGCTTGGAAGCGGTTCCTGTTATCAAAGACCGTAGAGCGCTTGACGCGGTCACCTTGGAACCCGAGAAGCCCGGTTGCTTGTTCTCTACAGCAAGCTGCTGCAGATCATGCTGGAGCGACCACTCGCAGTAGTAGGTGCCAATAGCCCGCTCAGCCGCCTCATGGGCTTCATCCACTCCGATAACGACATATTCACGCCACACACCTGCTGCATCATGAACAAGCACCCGCTGTTCACGATGCAAAATGATAGACGTTATCAACTCCAGCGAGTTTTGACCATTGAGTTCTTCCGTGCGAGTAGCTGCGAACACATCCGACTGCGACAGTTCTTGTATGAATGTATCCGCTGGTGAGTAAATGATGAACCGTGCCACTTCCTCCATCTATAACCACCTCTCGTCCCATTCAATGGTGCAAGCACCTGAACCTTGATGATTCGTCAATGTGTGCAGGCCTGGTGTAAGGTTGAACCAATCGGAATCCAATGTAGGAAGTGCGGGGGCATTCGCAATGCGGCATTCCCGCTCCTTGCAATCAATCTCTATCCTGCGAGCTGTAGAAAACGCGAGGGGAACCTTGAGCACATCTCCCTGATCCAACCGAACGCCCCATACCAAAGACGACGGAGAACGAACGGCGGATCCAGCAACGATCTTAGGCTGCGTAGGATAGGTTCCTCCTACCTTAACCTCCACGCTGCTGCCAGAGGGGACGGTTACAGACGCATGATGACCATACATGGCGGGTTCTGGTACTAAAAGAGACACCTTCACTGATACCGCATCTATATACCGGGTCACTTCGGGACTGCCTTGAGGGATAGCCATGCGATAGCGATCGAGCTCATCTGAGAACCAAAGCTGTTGTGGTTTTCGCGCATCGAATACGTGGGCTATATGGGCGATCTCTGGCGCTTGTTCCATATAGGGCACATGCGCCCACACGGTCAGAGATATCTCATAGGATCCATACTGAACCCCCATGAGAACAACACCGTCACTTCCTGTAGGGCTTTCTGTATTGACAGTCTTCGGCGCTATCGGACGAACGATATCCGTTACACTCCAGAGCTCTGTCAGCATCACATCTCCGTAAGCACATTCAAGCTTCATAACCGCCCCCTCGTTTCACGGCCGATCATCTGGTACAGCTCACCGGCTATGGCGTCTATATCGCTCTCTTTGCGCACTACGAATGTGCAGTCATGGATAGATACGCCTGACACGCCTGCGTTCTGCACCGAGAGAGCCCTCATCAATGACCGAGCGCTCTCGTCAGATGTCAAGATAGAATCTGATGCAGCTACAGCAGCATAGGCTGCAGGCACTCCACTACCGCCAAGCCCTGAGTTCTGCTCATTGAGCATGCCGAGATTCAGATCAGGGGCAAAACCAGAAGCGACCGCTTCCGCCCCGTTGAGCATGCTCCGCATCTCATCAGCAAGATGCCCGGCTTGATCACCCAACCCAAGCACCATGCCCTCACCCACGTGATTGAACATCTTCCGCATCACCCGCGAGGGTGACGCAATCCCAAAGAACCCCTTGATGGCCCCAAGGACATCGCCGCACAAACCTCCGATGGCGTCGATGATCCAACCTGCGACATCTTTGATGCCATTGACCATCCCAGCAATCATGTCAAAAGCAGCGTTAGCGATCTGGGGGGCGAATTCTATGATCTTAGGTGGGATGCTCTGCAGCAACCCCCATAAGGCTGTGCCCAAAGATGCGAAGATCATGGGTATAGCCTCACATATCTTCATGAAGAGAGTTCTTCCAGCCTCAAGCAGCCGAGGCATGAATTCAAGCAGCTTCCCCGTCACTTGCACGATAAGCGTTGGCAGCATCTCTATAAGAGCGGGAAGCATATTGATAAATGCCGTTACCAATGCCATGAACAAGGTCAGAGCCGCGTCGAGCAATAAAGGTAGATTCTCAATGAGCGTAGTGCATATCGAAAGGATCATCTGCGGCAGCAGCGGTATCAATACAGGCACCATTTGCGTAAATCCATTGATGAGGCTCGTGAACAACTGAATGGCAGCTGTTAGGAGTAACGGAAGATTCTCGATGAGCACATTGCAGATATTCGTGAGCAACCCAGGCAACGTTGGCAAAAGCACCAACATGACCTGGTCCAATGCCTGAATAAGCCCTGTAAACAGCTGCAAACCCGCCTGCACCAAAAAAGGAGCAAGGGTAACCATCAAGGGAACCAGCTGGATGAGCAGTTCAGTTAGGCCCTGTATGACTTGCGGCAGAAGCATTGGAATAACGCTCATGATCGAACCCATCGCATAGCTTAATGCGCTTACAAAGGCTGGAATAGCAGCGGTGACCTGCTGGACCATTTGGGGCAGCATCATCGCAAGGCTCTGAACCACCACGGGCAGATTCGTTATGAATGTCATCATCTGCTGCATAGACTCATTACAGGCCTGTTTGACATTCGCACCCAAAACAGCAGCAGACGATCCTGTTTGCATCATCTCACCCATGGATGCGCGAAGAGGGCCGGTCAAAGACCAGATACCCGTCCCTGCTGACTTGAAGGCGTCACCCAGCGTTGATGCTGCGGATCTTATTTTGGCAAAGGCTCTCGATGATCCAGTGCTTACGCTTTCTGCATGTTTCGAGATATTGAACTTTGAGCTGAATGCCTGGGCAGCATTCCTTGCAGATTCCCCCAACACCTGCACCCATCCAGGAACCTTCGATACGATAGACTGCTTCACACCTTCAAGGGCTCCGCTCATTGTTCCTTTCATTCGAAGCAGAGATGTCCCTATCTTAAGAGTGAGTGAGTCGAGCTTCTCTGAAACTCCTTTTGGCACGATAGAGACTGCTACGCTTTTGCTAAAAGCAGCAATAGCCGCAACCGTCGAGCTCCCTAATCTGGCCACAAAACCATTCATCGCAGATGACGTGGAGTTGAGCGACGTACTCAACTCCATTAAGGCGGTTTCCGCCGACTGGGCACCAGTAGAGAATACTGCAAAAAAGGAAAGATCCATATTCGATAAGCGTTGGATGCTCTTCTGAGCGTTTTCAGCTGTTGATGCGAGTGCGATATAGGCACTCGCAAGATCAGTCGACATCCTTCACCTCCTTCCTAGGCTTTGAGAGCAGATCCCCCATCCTCTCCGCCGACAAGGCGACGGGCTTCTGCTTCTCTTGGTTTTCAAATGGGTTGATGGGCTTCGTTCGGATCGAGTTGAGGATCCCAAGGAGCAGCCAATCGGTTTCCGTATACCGCGCTCTAGGGTCAAGACGCTCAAGAACGCATGATCCAAGCGGAAGGCATCGCACAAGCGCCGCCACATGCAGCACGCTTACCGAGATGCCTACCGCGTCAAGGCAGATACCGTAATACCGTTGCAGGTCGGCACGCAGCTCGCTAGGATAGTTCCTCCAGATTCCGGAAAGCCAGATCAGTTTTTTGCCGCAAGGGCATCGCAAGCAATGAACGTCTCTGTGAAGAAGTCGAACACATCTGTTATGCGCGTTCGTCCATCTTCTCCTGCAAGAGTCTCTTTGACCTTTAGATATCCTTCTTCGCCGAACATGCGACGGGCAAGCTTAGGGAAGGAGAAGATATCCCCATCTTGGATCGCGCCTAACAACTCCACCACTTCGATGTCATCAGTGACGTCTTTCGGGATCTTCAACGTAATACCCTTGACAGTGACAGTGAAATGCGTGCGCTTATTCGCTGTCATCGGTTACTCCATTTCCCGCACCCTGAACGTTTAGCGGCTCTGAAGCAACGTCAGGGGAACCGGCTTCGATCTCAGCCACATAGGTATACGCAGTATTTCCCTGTGCATCCTCTTCACAAGTCACCGTGATCTCACTGGCAAGAGCTGACCCGCTGGCGTATTTCTTCTCGCCAACCTCTGTGATGCGGCCAAGGGGAATGACATCACGCTGCACCTTATTCTCAGACAGCACGGTCTCAATGACGAACGTTCGGGCGGGACGCAATTTAGCGTTGTGAACGGCTCGGAGATTCCCTTGAGCGTTCACGGTCACATTATCATCACCATATTGGTCTTTGAGTGTGCGGGCATTGGTCTCTATGGGCGTGAACTTATATGTTTCCTTGCGAGACGTCTGAACAGTCTTGACCACACGGCCGCCATAAGCCTTAAGATCCTCAGTCTCTGTCTCAACTTCATTCGCAATGCCATCCTCGGAAATATATCCGTGCCCTTCATACTCCTGACCGAGAGGAGCGATCGCATCCGTCGGTACAACGCCGTCGTATGCCTTACTCCAAATAGCGCCGCCAGCCTTAGGGGTTCCTACGAATACATTTTGGATATTCTCCATGATTCCTCCTAGAAAATGAAAACGGCCCACAGGCCGCTTCTGATTTGAGCTACGTATTCACTTGTTTCAATGCTCTGATGATTCATGGCGGACCGCTCGGCATGTCGCTCCTCCTTTTCTATCCGCTACCGTTGATTGAAAGATGCGTCGTCTCTCCACTGAGAGATATGACACCGGATACAAGAAAGGCCGCTCTTTTCAGAACGGCCTCTTATCCCATATGTCATTTTCGACTGACTACACTGTAGCAAATGCGAAAGGGGGATGGGAGGGGGTCTTTAGAGTATCAGCAACAAAACGGAAGCAAGACTACAGCGCTCTAACTCACCTCCTAAATCAAATGCCGATGTACGGTTTTTGAACGGAAGAAAAGTTTTCTTGTTTCAATGCGTTTAACTACTTGTGGTCATGGTCTATCATTGCGACAGATAGTCCTTTTCGATAAAGCGAGTGCTCATGCTGAGACGAATCTGCATCCCGATATTAGCCGCTGCCTTATCCTTGTGTCTTCTGCCGTGTTCTGCGATCGCTGAATCCTATTGGGATGATCCCCACCCGCCCGTTCTCTCTAGTATAGCTGTGGATCGTTCAGTCGCCTCC
>CAJUQK010000028.1 GCA_910588205.1 uncultured Eggerthellaceae bacterium | reverse complement strand
AGATCTGGGTTGACACATGATAGCTGGTCTACGGATGATGTTGCATTCTCCGGGTTGTGACGTTGGGTCGAACACGTTCGACCCCTACGGATCGTACGCCAGGTGCACTCGGGTGAACCATGCATTGTAGGGGCCGATCTGGATCGGCCCCTGTGACACCCGGATAAATCCGGTACGTCAGGCTACCCGGTTGGTGACTCAATGAATCTGTTGCGCGTGTTCTTCGTGCAACGCATATTCAAACGCTGCGCGTTCCAACACAGATGCAGGTCAGGTTGCCCGTAGGGGCGGACCGTGGTCCGCCCGCTCTTGCACCCGGATGAACCCGGTACGCCAGGTCACCCGGCAATTGCCGCAATGAATATGTTGCGCGTGATCTTCGCGCAACGCATATCTGCCGTCAGGGCTATGGCATCTGGAAACCGTAGCTTTCTTGGAGATCGGTGAGCAAGTCCTGCCCCATGACCTGTTTGCCGTTGTCCCATCGAGTTGCGTCGCAGAAGATCTGGGTACGCGGATAATAGGTCAGATGCACGAAATTACCCAGGTCGTTGATGATCTTGGCGCTGTCTATGTCGGTGTCATGAACCTCTAAGACGATACGCTCTTCATCGGCAGTGTAGAACGTGAGCACATGCTCTGGCTGTTTGATGAGTCTGTATTTCCAATAAGGGTTATCGAGGCGTGCATCCACGATGAATACATCGGCTGTTCGAGGACCATCCTTGAGATCCTGAGCCGCATTCGCTGTTCCAGATACCCCTAGATAGAGCATGCCAGCGCCTATGAGGAGCAGGATGAGCGAAACCCCCAGGGTCCCTATGACAGAGTAGCCTACCTTATGCTCTTTCCGATACCGACGGTAGGCGATGAAGATGATGATGCAGAGCACCCAGAGGAAGAGAACGACGATCGCCGTGATGATGTTCCCGTGATCGAGGGCGCTGATACCACCCATTGCCAGAATGAATACAGAGCCATACACGAATACATTGAGGACGACAACAAGGCATTGCTTGCCTGCCTGCCGAATGATCTCACGCCTTTCCGCCGCTCCCTTCTCGCGGAAACCGATAAAGGCGTGACCGGTGAAAACCATATCGATCGTCAGGCAAGCCGCACCGACCAACCCTATTCCGATCGTCTGAAGGAGATAGTGGATAACACCTTCCGTACCAGTGCCAACCGTCCATTCTCCATAGAGGAAGAGGGCGGCCCCAATCAGGATCGCCCCCGCAGACAGGACGATGGCGCGCTTCTTATGACGGGCTTGAAGACCGGCGTAGGACCCAGAAGGCATGTGAACCTCTCGAGCGTGGGATAGGGTTTCGCTCCTCTGATTCTATCACTCACAGACCTCGGTCTCTGGGACCTCTTGATCGGCCAGGCAAGCCTGCAAGTGCGCTTGGTAAGCCTCAACCACGCGGCGGGGGCCTAAGATGCGCACCCTCCCGCCGAACTGGGCTATCTGGCTGAAGAGCACCGGGCTTGGAGCAGCGGTCACATGGACGAAGGCCTTCTCCTCTTCCGGGCCCGTAGGCACCGAAGAGGTGCCCTCCAATCCGAAGATGTCCACCATCTGTCCGATCAGCTCTTGGGGTACGAGCAGCTTGATGCGCACGGGTTCCAGGTTGTACATGCCCAAGCGCTCCCGTTCGTAGCGGCTGATATCGAAGGCGGCATCAGGTCTGTGGGCAGGGTCAGACTCATTTCGGATCATGACGTTCGCCATGCGGTCCACCCGGTAGCTGCGGATGTGGTCCGGTGCGTCCTCATCGAAGGTGAGCAGATAGTACTTGTCATCGGCATAGAGGAGGAACAGCGGGGTTCGCAGGCGCTCCTGGCCGTCTTCGGCAACTGCCTTCACCAGGTTCAGCTTGCAGTCATAGCGCACATATTCGAAGGAGATATCCCGTTTCTCAGCAAGGGCCTGGCGGATGATGGAAAGCGTATCCAGCACGGCTGCGTTCTGGGTGCCCACCCGTCCCGATACGTGCACCTGGGCTCGGGTGGCATCGGCCTGGTGGATGGACTGCAGCCGATGCAGCTTCTCGGTCAGATCCTGGGCGTTCGCTTCCGTCAGGGTGCGCGAGGTGCGCACGGCATCCAGCAGGAGCGCCATCTGCTCGGAGGTGAATGGCCGTTTCGCCAAGGCATAGCTCACGGGGCGCGTAGAGAGCTTCTGGATATCCAGACCGAAGGTGCGTAGGTGCTCCAGGTCACGGTAGAGGGCCTTCCGCTCAGAGGCTATCTCATGCTCCTCAAGGCGTTCTTGGATCTGGGGTAGTGAGAGCCCGTGCTCCGCGTCCGTCTCTTCGAAGAGGATCTTCGCCGTATAGAGGATGCGAGGTTTGCGGTTCGGTGCCATGGCTGCTCCTTATCTGGTACAGTTCCCACAGCAAAGATTACACCATGGCAAAGCGCAACGGACATATCGTGGATGCTGCCCGCAAGACAGCCCAAGCTCGTGACCTCTTCGGGCCTGATTCTGCCTGTCTGCTCATGGTATCCGGTGGCTCCGATTCCACGGCTTTGGCCTATACCATGCATGAGCTGCGTCAAAGCGGGGATGTGGGACCGGTGGCATTGCTGCATGTGAACCACAAGCTGCGCGGCCAAGATGCCGAAGATGACGCGGAGTTCTGTCGTCAGTTAGCCGAGGCGTTGAACCTCCCCTTTTTCTGTTGCGAAGTGGATGTGGCTCGAGAGGCGCAACTGGCCCACACGAACCTAGAGGCTCAAGGGAGGCACGAACGCTATCTGGCGGCCCGCGAGGCGCTCTCTTCGGTGTGCATGCATGAGGCTGTGCCGCTCTCTGAGGGACGCATCCTCACGGCCCATACGGCCGATGACCGGATCGAGAGCTTCTACATGCGCTCCATCGTAGGTACCGGGCCGGGTGGTTTTCGGAGCATGCTCTACCGGAACGGGAACGTGGTGCGGCCCCTGCTGGACTGCACCCGGTCGGACCTCCGCTCCTTCGTCCGCGGGTTGGCAGAGACGGAAGGCGCAACGGTCGTTCTGGATGAGCGAGGCAACCTCTGGCGCGAAGACGCCACCAATGCCCACACGGATCGCTTCCGCGCTTATGTGCGTGAGCTGATCGTGCCCAAGACGCGTGAATGGGATGTGCGGGCATCGGATAACCTCGTGCGGTCCATGAACCTCATCGCTGATGAGGATGACATGCTGGATGCGATGGCTGACGATGTGCTCAACGATGATGCCATCATGCTCATAGACGGAGCTCCTGAGCGTGGTTGGCTGCTGGAACCCGCCTTCGGCCAGCAAGCGCGTCCTTTGCAGCGGCGCTGCATCCACAAGGTGCTCAAGGCCATGCTAGGGCCCGAGGAGCGCATCGACGCTCGCAGCGTGGAGCGGGTCTTGGAAGCCTTTGCAGACGAACGGCCCGTAAGCGGCCATGTGGACAACATCCAAGGAGACATCGCTGTCAGTGCGAACAAGCTGGGCGTGCGCATCGAACCCATGAGCGAGTTCCGCGCCCGAAGGAAGAAGGTCTGAATGTCGAACGAGACGAACCCCACTGACGCACTGAAGCCCCAGGTCGTCCTGGCCAGTGCCAGCCCGCGGCGCAAGCAGCTGCTGGAAGAGGCAGGCGTGGCCGTGCGGGTGCTCGTGCCCTCAGAGCCCGTGGATGAGTCCTTGGAGGCCGGTGAGCTCATGATCCCGGCCGAGGCCGCCAAGAAGCTGGCTGAGAAGAAGGCGGGGGCTGCTGTGCAAGAGCTTCTGGCTACGGGCGAAGCGGGCATGTTCGCCGTCCTCGGGGCGGATACCATGGTGGTGAAGGGGTCTGAGATCTTCGGTAAGCCCCGGAACCTGGAGGATGCCAAGCGCATGCTGCGCGAGCTTTCGGACTGCACCCATCAGGTGATCACGGGGGTCTCGCTGTGGATGCTGATGGTGGGTGCTGATGGAGAGGTGTCCTTGGCCTATCGCACTTTCGCTGATGCCTCCTCAGTCACCTTCAAGCCATTGACGGAGGAAGAGATAGCGGACTATCTCCGTAAGGGTGAGTCCTATGACAAGGCGGGGGCCTACGCCATCCAAGGGGAAGGCCGTGCGCTCATCGAAGGCTACACGGGTGCCTTCGACACCATCGTGGGTCTGCCGGTGGAGCGCTTGCTGGCTGAGTATCCTGAACTCCAGGGCTGAGCCTCAAACCGTTGGGTTCGCAGGTGCGTGCCTGTGTGTAGAAAATGACCATCCCCTGACGCATCCTCTGTCCGAGAAGGTGCGAATGGTACACTGACGGGGACAAAGAATGCGTAGCAAGGAATAGCAAGTGCACACCGATATCCAAGAGGTCCTCTTCTCATCTGAGCAGATATCTGCGCGGGTGCGTGAGCTGGGTCAAGTCATCACAGAGGATTATGCGCCCCTGGTGGCTCAGGGCCACGAGGTGGTCATGATGTGCGTCCTGCGCGGCGCGGCCATCTTCATGGCTGATCTGGCACGGGCGGTGGACTTGCCCCTGGAGATGGACTACATGTCCGTCTCCTCCTACGGCGCTTCCACGAAGAGTTCGGGGGAAGTGCGCATCACGAAGGACCTTTCCGGCAGCATCCAGGGCAAGCATCTGATCATCGCTGAGGACATCATCGATTCAGGGCTCACGCTGAGCTACCTGCGCCAGAGCCTCCTCTCGCGCGGTCCGCTCTCCATCCAGGTTGCCGCGATGTTGCGCAAGGACATCCCTCGCGTCACTGAGGTGGAATGCGCCTATCTGGGCTTCGAATGCCCAGATGCATTCGTCGTAGGCTACGGCCTTGATTATGCTGAACAGTACCGGAATCTAAGCTATATCGGCTCTCTCAAACCAGAGATCTATAGATAAAGGTGGATCGAATGCCAGACAAGCCAAGCACGCCATCGGATCCGAAGCAGGGCAAGCAACCTCAGCCCTACAAGAACCCGCGCAATATCGTCATCTGGGTGATAGCCCTGTGCCTCGTGGGGTTCTTCTTGGGAAGCCAGTTCTTGAGCATGAGCCAGTCAACGGTCACGGATACGTTGGATACCGGCGAATTCGTTCGCGCGGTAGAGCAGGACCGGGTGACCAGCGTCGTGTACGCCGCCAATGATTACACGGTGAACGGGAAGTACTATCCTGCGGCCACACCGGGAGCCTCCATGGTAGATGCTTTCAATGAGGGCTTCGATGCCATGAATGCACTCATGGCCCAGGAGACGGACAAGGACGGCAACCGCTTGGGTGGCATCTCCACACAGACGCTGGAAACGCTCAAGCTGGGAACGGAGCGGGCCTACAGCAGTGTGTATGTGGGCGCTGATTCCTTGGGCGAGCTCCTGGCTAGCCATCCTAACGTGCAGTATGAGATCACGCTGCCTTCGGCTTGGACCTCCATCCTCGTTTCGATTCTGCCATTCGTGCTGATCGCCGTACTGTTGATCTTCTTCTTCAACCAGATGCAGAAGGCCAGCAATTCCCAGATGAGCTTCGGCAAGAACAAAGCGAAGAAGACCGTGGAAGAGCGGCCGGATGTCAAGTTCTCGGACGTGGCGGGCGTGGATGAGGCCGTAGAGGAGATGCAGGAGGTCAAGGACTTCTTGGCGAATCCAGAGAAGTACCAGGCTATCGGGGCGAAGATCCCACGCGGGTGCTTGCTGGTGGGGCCACCAGGCACTGGCAAGACGCTCCTGGCCCGAGCGGTAGCCGGTGAGGCGGGAGTACCCTTCTTCAGCATCTCCGGCTCTGACTTCGTGGAGATGTTCGTGGGTGTGGGTGCCAGCCGCGTGCGTGATCTCTTCAAGGATGCTAAGGAAGCCGCCCCCTCCATCATCTTCATCGACGAGATAGATGCGGTGGGCCGCCAGAGGGGCACGGGCCTGGGCGGCGGTCATGATGAGCGCGAACAGACCTTGAACCAGCTGCTGGTGGAGATGGACGGCTTCGACGCAACGGAATCTGTGGTGCTGATAGCAGCCACGAACCGGGCTGATGTTCTGGACCCCGCACTCCTGCGTCCGGGCCGCTTCGACAGGCAGATCGTGGTGGATACCCCTGACGTCAAGGGCCGTCAGCGCATTCTGGAGGTGCATTCCAAGGACAAGCCCCTGGGATCCGACGTTGATCTGGAGGCCATCGCTAAGATCACGCCGGGCTTCACCGGCGCCGATCTGGCCAACCTCATGAACGAATCCGCGCTGCTCACGGCGCGCAAGTCCAAGAAGATCATCACCATGCGTGAGGTGAACGAATCCTTGGAGCGCGTGATAGCGGGCCCCGAACGCAAGGGCCGGGTGATGAATGAGCAGACCAAGCACATCATCGCCTATCACGAGAGCGGTCATGCCCTAGTGGGCCACCTGCTCGACCATGCAGATCCGGTGCATAAGATCAGCATCATCTCTCGCGGCCGGGCGCTGGGCTACACCCTGTCCATCCCGGATGAGGACAAGGTGCTCAACACGGTCTCAGAGATGAAGGCCGAACTGGCTGTGTTCATGGGCGGTCGCGTGGCCGAGGAGATCTTCTGCGACGACATCACCACGGGCGCCTCCAATGACCTCGAGCGCGCTTCTAAGATGGCTCGGGCCATGGTCACCCAGTACGGTATGAGCCCGTTGGGCACCCAGGTGTTCGGCCAGCCCAATCATGAGGTCTTTCTGGGGCGCGATTATGGGAACACCCAGGATTATTCGGAAGAGACGGCGCGCAAGATAGATGATGAGGTGTCGCTCATCATGAAGGAGGCCCACGACAAGGCCTACGATATCCTGACCGCCCACGCGGATCAGATGAACCTCATGGCCAGTGTGCTGCTCGAGCGAGAGACGGTGGAAGGCGAAGCGTGCCAGGCGCTTCTGGACAACCAGTGGCCGCAGTATCTGGAGCGCGAGGAGGATATCATCGAACAGCATCGGCGCGAGGAGGAGGTGGCTCGTGCGAAGGATGCTGCCCAACACCCAGAGCTGACGGAGGGTGCTTCGGAAGGCGGCGACGCTGAAGGTGCAGAGCCTTCGAAGGCAGTGGTGGCAGACCCTCCCCACAGGTATGACGCGGTGGATCCCTCTCGATCGGTGGTGCCCGACGAGCCGCTGAACCCTGACGTGCCCATTGGCACTGATCCAGCGTTGGAAGCCTCGGAAGGCGACGCGAAAGCGGATCCTGATGCTCCTGAGGCGCTGGCTGATCCTCATTGGCGCGAGCAGCGGGTCGAGCCGGGGGACCAAGATCCGAACGGCTCTTACCGTGAGCCTGCGCAGAACGCGGATACCTCAGATGAGCCTACTCAGGAGCAAGTGGATGAGGAGATCCGCCGGGAAGATATCATGATGAAGTCTCCTTACGTGAACATCCCTCATCTTGAGGACCCCTATGATGACCCCTATGGCACCAAGAAGGATAAGCGCTAGTGTTCTGGAAGTGCGGCTCATTCGAATTCGACTGTCGATGCCCCCATGTGATGGGCATCGTGAACATGACGCCGGATTCCTTCTCAGGGGATGGCCTGGTCTCTGATACCCAAGCTGCTCTTGCCCAGGCTCGGGTCATGATAGAGGCGGGAGCTGAGATCATCGACGTGGGAGGGGAATCCACGCGCCCCGGGGCTGACCCGGTTGGTATCGAAGAGGAATGGGCCCGCATCGAAGGAGTGGTCAGCGCTTTAGCTGCCGAAGGCGTCTGCGTATCCGTGGATACGCGCCATGCCGCAGTGGCCGAGCGTGCCCTAGCAGCAGGCGCTTCCATTGTGAATGACGTCTCCGGTTTCCAGGATCCCGCCATGGTGGAAGCGGTTCGGTCAACGGATGCGGGGCTCGTGGTCATGCATATGCAGGGCGAACCGAAGACCATGCAGGATGACCCTCAATATGGGGATGTGGTCGCAGAGGTCTGCGCGTTTCTCGGCCAGCAAGCCGCTCTGTTGGAGGGCGAAGGCATATCCCCTGATCGGATCTGCGTGGATCCGGGTCCTGGTTTTGGCAAGACCCCCCAGCAGACCGTAGAGCTCCTCCGCAACCTCCACGAGGTCAGGCATCTGGGCTATCCGGTGATGTGCGCCGTCTCGCGCAAGAGCTTCATCACCCGTGCTTACAAGCTGGATGCTCAAGACATACCAGCGCGGGATGAGGCTTCAGCCGCTGAGGCCCTTCTGGCGGCGGAGCTGGGAGCCTCTATCATCCGTGTTCACAACGTTGCGGCTACGGTGAAGGCGCTGAAGGAGCTTCGCCCCTATGTCATCCTCAGCTTGGGGTCGAACGTGGCCCTGGTGGCTGAGGCGGGGGAGGAGGACGAGGCCAAGCAGGCTCAGATCAACCTGGGCATCGGGAAGCTCTGCCAGCTTCCTGATTCTCTCCTTATCGATGCGGCTCCCTTCTACCGGAGCGAAGCGGCCTATAAAGAGGATCAGGATGATTTCGTGAATACCGCTGTCCTGCTGCGAACGGGCTTGCCTCCGCGGGAGCTTTTGGATTGCCTCCATGCTATCGAGGATATGCTGGGTCGCGTTCGCACGGAGCCGAACGGCCCACGCACCCTGGATATCGATATCGTTGATTATCAGATGTATAGCTACGCTACCGAAGACCTTGCGCTTCCGCATCCGCGGGCCACGGAGCGCGATTTCGTCGTGAAGCCCATCGAGGCTATCCTTCCGGGGCATATCCTGGCGGATGGGCGGCCCATCGATGAGCTGCCTCAGGCAAAGCGCCTCGGTGCTGCGGAGCGGTTGTGATTTTGTTCGAGGTCACCCGCTTCGGTGAGGTAGATTCCACCAATGAGCACATCAAGCGCCTGATGGCCCAAGGTGCCCCGGAGGGGACCGTGGTCATTGCTGAGACCCAGACGGGAGGCTATGGCCGACGGGGTCACGTTTGGTCTAGTCCTCAGGGAGGGCTCTATCTCTCAGCGCTCTTGCGTCCTGGGGTCTATCAGGTTATCGATCAGGCCGACCTGATGGCGAAGCTGCCTACGCTGAGCTTGGCGTGCGGCATCGCGGTGCGCAGGACGGCTGTGGGCTTCCTGGCACCGAGGGTGGCCCAGGATGTGAAGCTCAAGTGGCCCAATGACGTTGTCGTGCAGACGGAGGCAGCCTACCGGAAGCTCTCCGGCATCTCTCTGGAAGGGACGGCGGAGGGCCTGTGCTTGGGCATCGGCATCAATGTGGTGCCTCCTTCCTCCTCCAAGGCTGGCAAAGAGGTCTATCTCGCAGAGCTTACGTGTTCCGGGGAATGTCCGTCGGTAGAAAAGGTGAGCGATGCACTCTTGACGGAACTGGGAGCCATCTATAATACGTGGCTCGATCAACCCTTCCTGCATTTCCTTTCCGAATACAACGAGCACAATGTCATGTCCGGTCGAAGAGTATCCATTCAAGCAGGACAGGGGACTATCGAAGGGGAATTCCTCCATATAGACGAAGCTGGGCGCATGATGATCCGTACTGAGGATCATGGTGTGATCCCTATCGTCTCAGGAGAAGCCCATGTCCTTGGAATCTCGTAAGCAAAGAAGGTGAGAAGATGGCAGGTTTCCGCGAAATGAAGGCTACACGCTCTCGTACCAAAGATGTCGTATTCATCGGGCTCTTCATAGCCCTTATCACGGTGAGCGCATGGGTCACCGTCCCTATCGGGCCTATCCCCGTTACCCTTCAGATGTTCGCCATTCCCCTGGCCATCTGCGTGCTCCGTCCATCCATAGCCACCGCCTCTGTATACGGATACATCCTTCTGGGTGCGCTGGGCGTCCCGGTGTTCTCGGGGATGCGTGGTGGCATAGGGGCGCTGCTCGGTCCTACGGGAGGCTTCCTGTTCGGCTATCTGGTGGCAGTGCCCGTGGCCTGTGCGCTGCTCTTCTTGGCTCGCCGGGCCGGATGGGTGAAGGATGCTCCACAGAAGGATCCGCTGGCGAAGGGCGGTGCCGTCTTCGCTAGGGTCAAGCAAACGCTGGTCTCTTCTGGCATGTACGTGGTATGCGGCATCCTTTTCACGCTCATCTCCTATGGATTCGGCGTAGCCTGGTTCATGGTGATGACCGATGTGGGCCTCGAGGCCGCTTTGGCTGCCTGCGTGCTCCCCTTCATCATCCCTGATCTGGTGAAGATCGTCCTAGCGGCAGGGTGCGCGAATGTGCTGGCTCCCCTTGCCCAGCGTCAACAGGCAGGCGCCCCGGCCTGACCCTGTCAACACATCCGGTGTTCAGCCGCCTAATAATCCTCCCATCCCATGATCTCCTCCGCTTCGTTGGACTAAAGTATCCCCATCTATACCTAGATTCGCAGACGATGGTCTGTAGATGACGAGGGGAGTTGACAGGCGAAATGGAAGGCTTCGAGCTCATCTCAAGCGGCGCATGGTCCATCGTGCCGCCCCTGCTAGCCTTGGCGCTGGCGCTGATCACGAAGGAGGTGTACTCCTCGCTGACCGTGGGCGTGCTCGTGGGCATGATCATCTACCAGTTCACGCTGAACGGCGCAGGCGGTGAGCAGCTCATCGCCTCGTTCACCATGGTGCCCCAGATGATGGCGGAGCAGATAGCCGGGAACGGATCATTGCTCTTATTCCTGGCGCTTTTGGGGGCGCTTACCGTGGTCATCGCGGTGTCTGGCGGTTCTCGTGCCTATGCCGAATGGGTGTCTCAGCACATCAAGAATGCGAAGATGGCTCAGATCCTCACGGCCATCCTAGGAATCATCATCTTCGTGGATGATTACTTCAACTGCCTGACAGTGGGTGCGGTCATGCGGCCGGTTACGGACCGCTTCCACATCAGCCACGAGAAGCTGGCCTGGATCATAGACTCCACGGCGGCACCGGTCTGCATCATCGCACCGGTCTCCTCCTGGGCCGTGGCAGTAGGCGGATACCTTGGCGAAGATGGGTTCTCCACCTTCGTGGCTTCCATCCCCTACAACTTCTATGCGTTGCTGACCATCTTCTTCGTGTTCTTCATGCTCATTACCAATTGGGATTTCGGTACCATGGAAGCAGCCCAGCTGGCTGCTGAGCATAACAAGGTACCAGCTGAGGATGCTCTGGCTGAGGAAGCGCTCGAGGAGGAAGAAGCCCGGGCCCAGGCGCTCTTGGATGCGAACATGGGCGGGAATGTCTCCGAGAAGGCTAGCCTGAAGGCGGCATTGGATGTGGATCTTCCCACGAAGGTCACCGAACGGGCTGACATCGATGAAGCGGCGGTAGGAGCCATCGAAGAGTACAAGGGGCTTGATATCTCCGATAAGGGCAAGGTGTTCGACCTGGTCATGCCCATCATCGTGCTCATCGTCTTCTCCATCTTAGGGATGCTCTACTGTGGCGGCTTCTTCGAAGGAGTGGATTTCGCTACGGCAGTGGGTGAGAACCCGGTCATGGGCCTGTGCATCGGCGTCTGTGTGGCGCTCGTGTGGGCGGCGGTCCAGTTCCTGCCGCGCAAGCTCTGCACCTTGGGCGGCTTCATGGATGCCATGAGCGAAGGCGTGCGTTCCATGGTGGGTGCCATCATGATCTTAGTGCTGGCTTGGAGCCTGGGCGGTGTGTGCCGCTATCTCCTGGGTACCGGTGAATTCGTATCTGGCTTCCTGAACAACCTGGGTGTGGCGCTTGATTTCCTCCCCGCAGTGATCTTCGTGGTAGCAGCCTTCATCGGCTTCGCTATGGGTACGTCCTGGGGTACCGTGGCGCTCATCCTGCCTATCGTCATCGGTGTCTTCGATGCTACCGACCCGCTCTTCCTGGTGGCGGTAGGGGCAACTCTGGCAGGTGCTGTCTACGGTGACCACATCTCGCCTATCTCAGACACTACCATCCTGTCTTCGGCGGGCGCGAAGTGCAATCACCTGCGCCACGTGGCTACCCAGATCCCCTATGCCACCACGGTCATGGTCTGCTGTTTCGTGGGTTATGTGATCGCAGGCTTCACGAAGTCCCCGTGGATATCCTTGGGGCTGGGCATCGCGCTGGTGGTCATAGCCACCTTCGTTCTGCATAAGCTCTCTCTGAAGAAAGCTGCTCGAGCGAAGGACGCCCAAGCTAAGGCGTAATGTTCACCGGTCAGATGGATGTCATCGTGAGGGTCATAGCTTCAGCTACGACCCTCTTCTTTTTGAGGTTCGCAGATCATCTAAAGATCATCCCTCATATCATCTATAACATGAAGAATCATATATAAGCGCAGTTCAGGACTGGATTTATGACGGCTCGGCAACGGTTAGTCCCAAAAGGGTCCTTCTTTGATCGTCGGGTAGATATATTAGCGGTGTGGAAATAGCTTTGCAGGATGGATGGTGGTGCGGTTCCCCGAGTGCTGTTTGGAGGCAGTCATGCAGTTGAAAGCATCAGTGGTTTATGCGCTTCGGGCTGTCATCTATCTTGCCATGGAGGGGGGCACCGTTTCTTCCAAGAAGATCTCAGAAGGGATCGCTGTTCCCCGGGATTATCTGATCCAGCTCTTTCAGCTTTTGCGCAAAGCCAACATCGCTGAAGCGAAAGCAGGTAAGACCGGTGGCTACCTGCTGGCGAAGGACCCTTCTCAGATCACCTTCCTAGAGATCATCAACGCCATCGGTAATGGAGCGAAGACCAAGAGCATGACCCCCGAAGGCTCAGAGGACGAAGTGGTCGACACCGCCAGCTCTGATGATCCGCCTATCGTAGAGGGCATCCATAAGACCTTGGAACTCGCCTTCGAAAGCTATGACGCATACCTGGACAGCATCACCATAGACATGCTGGTGAGATGTGCGAAGGATCAAGAGAATATAGACCGGTACTTAGCTGACCGGTTGGCCCAGGAGAGCCGCCGTCTTGAGGAGAGAGCCGAGTCTGATCATCTCTTCCGGGGTGTGCTCTCGGGGTTAGGCAAGAGCATCCCGTTACCTGATAGCACCATGAGGATTCCCTTCACCCCACACCCGTTCCCTGCTACCGCTGCGGCCAATATCCCCTTTGTTGCTGCGGTGCCAGATATCTCTCATATCGAATCGAAATCCCCAGCGGCCTGCATAGAGTGGAAGCTCTTCATACCCTGATCTCAGGCCATACCCAGAAGCTGCATACCGAACAATGCAAGGGTGAGGATAGCTACCACGCCCACCAGTGCCCAGAGTAAGGCCTGCCCCACTCTGCCTAAACGGTAGATGCCCATGATCCGGGCATCCGAGGCGATGAGCGCCATGAACGCCAGGAGGATGGGTAGGATCACCCCATTCACGAACTGAGACGTGAGCATCATGGCCAGCAGATCCAGGTTCGGGATCAGCACCACTACGGCTCCCAGCAGGATGACTGCTGTGATGATGCCCTTGAATAAGGGCGCTTCGCTCCATTTGAATGAGACTCCCGCTTCCCAGCCGAAGGCTTCGCAGATGACGAAGGCGGTGGTGAGGGGTAGCACGCAGGCGGCCAGGAAAGATGCGGAGATGAGCCCTACGGCAAAGAGGGCCTTGGCATAGTGGCCTGCGAAGGGTTCGAGAGCCGCTGCTGCGTCGGCTGCACTGTTGATCTGAATGCCCTGGGGAAAGAGCACCGATCCTGTTGTCACGATGATGAACCAGGCTACGAGGCAAGCTGCAAGGGTGCCAGATACGACATCGACCTTCTGAAGGGGGAGCTCTGAGGGCTCCATGCCCTTCTCCACCACATTCGACTGATTGAAGAACATCATCCACGGAGCGATGGTCGTTCCGATCATGGCTATGACCACGGCGATGTAAGCCGGGCTGCCTTCGAGAGCGGGTACGAACGTGGCAAGAGCAGCCTCTTCCCAATCAGGTTCTGCCATGAATGCGGCCACAACATAGGTGAGGAACACGAGAGATAGGGCCATGAAGACGTTCTGCACCCGCTTGTAGGAACCACCTACGATCAGCACCCATACCGCCACGGCTGCCACGGGCACGGACAAGTAGCGGGATACCCCGAACATCTCCATACCAGAAGCGATACCCGCGAATTCCGAGAACACTGTGGCGATATTGCCGATCAGGAGAGCTGCCATGGCCAATGCGGTCAAGCGAATGCCGAAGCGCTCACGGATGAGGGCAGCGAAGCCCTTGCCGGTGACTGCACCCATCTTCGCTGCAGTGAGCTCCACCAAGACCAGCATGATGCACATGAGGGGGATGACCCAGAGGGTGGCGAATCCGAAGTTCGCTCCTGCGGTGGAATAGGTGGATATGCCGCCAGCGTCGTTGCCGGCCATGGCGGTGATGATGCCCGGCCCCATAGCCGCTAGCACCAAGAGCGCCTTGGGGCGGGAAGCCTTGGGGGTGGTGTCAGGGACGGGGGCTTGCACGATGCACCTAGAAGGCCGGGATCCCTGTTTGGCGGAGGATCTGCATGAGGAAGACGGTGTAGATGAAGAGGACCAGTGCGCAGGCCAGGGTGATGCCGATGACCTTGAGGATGCTCATCTGGCGCTTCTCGCTCGCCGCGTCCTCCTCGATGGCATCCCAGGCGTCTTCGGTGGTGACGATCCCCAGGATGCGTCCGTGCTCATCCACTACGGGCATGGCGGGGATATCGTACTTGAAGATGTCCGCTACCACGTCGTCCTCTTCCACATCTGGTGTGACGGATATGACATCGTCGTACATGATGTCATCGATGCAGGCGTCATCGGCGCTGAGGACGAGGGTGCGCATGGATAGCACGCCCGCCAGTCGGCCCTGGCTGTCCGTGGCGTAGACGTAGTGCACCGTGGGATGATCCTCATCCAGCCCTCGAAGCACCTCGATGGTCTCACCCACCGTGGAGCCTCTCGGTACAGAGACATACTGGGTGGTCATCATGCCGCCTGCGGTGCCGTCTTTGTAGCCCAGGAGGCGGATGACCTCAGCGGCATCTTCCACGCCCATGAGATGCAAGAGAGTTTCGGCCTTTTCGTAGGGGAGGTCACGAACGATGTCTGCCGCATCGTCTGGATCCATGTTGCCGATGAGCTGAGCAGCAGTGGCATCATCCAGGTCATCTAGGAATTCCGCCTGCACTTCATCCATCATCTCGGAGATCGCCTCTGAGGCTTGGGCCTCGTCCAGGTGCTCGAAGACGCTTGCGCGCTGCTTCGGGTCCAGCTGTTCCAGGATGTCCGCCACGTCTGCGGGATGCAGCTCATCCAGGCGCTTGTGAGTGACCGAGAGCTGCACTTCTGAGAGGTCTCGGTCTAAGAGGTCCATGTAGTTCCAGGCGATGATCTGTTCGTCGATGTCCCGTTTGAAGAGCTTTGCCGTCTTCACCGCTGCGCGCTCGATCAGGGGATGCAGCCCGCGTAGGATCCCCCGCACGCCTGTTTCGGCCCCCAAGAGCCGGAGTTGCGTACCTGATTGAGAGAGCTTCAGGTCATTCACCCGGACCACCTTCAAGCCTTGGGTGTCTACGATCTGCCTGTTCATCAGATCTCGGGCCAGGAGCACTTCATCAGGTTGAAGGTAGCTGAAGCGGATGTCTGGCGCATCCACAGCCAGGGTGATGCCGTCATCATCGAAGGCATCGACGTATTTGCGCCAAGAGATCATGAAGGGGACGCGTCCCGGGCCCTTGAACGCAAGGCTCGTTATCCGTGGGAAGACCTCGCCGGTGGAGATGGCCAGGTCAGAGATCGTACCGATCTTCTCGCCGGACGCGTCCACAACGGGCTTGCCCAGCATTTCAGAGAGATAGAGCATGAGCAGCTGTCCTTAATGTCACGGTGGCCATCTGACCGTGCCCGAGGATCAAGCTGCAAGCAAGGTCAGATGTCACATACTGTGAGGTTTCGGTTTTCGAACCTTCAAGTACGTTCCTTTCATGGGATTGCAGTGATGCCGCCTTAGACCACTACGCCCGAGCAATGCTATTGCTCGGGCGTAGTGGTGCGCCATGAGGGATTCGAACCCCCGACGGTCTGATTCGTAGTCAGCTCCTCTATCCAGCTGAGGTAATGGCGCACGTCCAAATCAGCGATATGCATTCTCGCAAAGCAGCCGGGGTGTGTCAACCTGTTTTTCAAGAACAACGCTAAATCGATGTCTGGCAGGGGTCATTCGCGGTAGAATATCCCACTTAAACGAAGAGCAAGGAGCTCCTATGCCCCAAGAGATAGCCACAGACCTGATCCGCACTGATGAAGGCGCGCTCAAGGTAGGTACAGCGGAGACCGTTTCCATCAGCGAAGATGAAGTAGAGAAGGTTGATCTGTATGAGACCTTCGCCAACGTCAATGAGATACCGGCCCAGCTCTATAAGGACCATGACGTCAAGCGTGGCCTGCGCAATGCAGATGGCTCGGGGGTGCTGGCGGGTATCACGAATATCTCCAATGTCCATGGCTACCGCATGGAAGATGGCATCAAGGTGCCTGATGAGGGCTCGCTCAGCTTGCGAGGCTATGACCTCTATGACCTTCTGGGTGACCCTTCTCCCAGCCATCGGTACCGTTTCGAGGAGCTGACCTATCTGCTCTTGATGGGAGAGTTGCCCACCGCTGATGACCTGTCACGCTTCGTGTCCGTCATAGATGCGCACCGGGAGCTGCCGGATGGGTTCACCGCTTCCATGCTCATGAGGGATGCCGCCCCCTCTATCATGAACGTGCTCTCTCGCAGTGTGCTGCAACTCTACGCCTATGATGATCACGCCGAAGAGCGCACGCCGAAGCACGAGATCCATACAGCCCTTTCTCTCATCAGCCGGTTGCCTCGCATCATGGTGCTGTCCTATTACAGCAAGCGGGCGCGGTTCTTCCATGAGTCCATGATCATGCATCGCTTCCAAGAGGGTGAGACCACCGCAGAGACCATCCTGTCCATGCTGCGGCCAGATAGAGGCTATACCCTCGAAGAGGCAGCTATGCTGGATGTGATGCTCTGCCTGCATGCGGAGCATGGTGGCGGCAATAACTCCACCTTCACCATGCGCGTCCTGAGCTCCGCGGATACGGATGCCTATTCAGCCTATGCGGCGGCCATCGGGTCGCTCAAGGGCTACCGTCATGGCGGGGCCAATCATAAGGTGCGGGCCATGCAGAATGACCTCAAGGAGAACATCCCCCTTGAGCGGTGGGCTGATGAAGGAGCGGTGGGGGATTATCTCAGGCGCGTTGTCCGCAAGGAGGCCTACGACAAGACGGGCCTCGTCTACGGTATGGGCCATGCGGTATACACGCTCTCGGATCCTCGGGCGGTGGTCTGCAAGCGCTTCGCCAGTCAACTGGCGTCCGGCACCGAATTCGAGCCGGAATTCCAGCTGCTTCAGACCATCGAGCGCATCGCTCCCCAGATCGTGGCTGAGGAGCGGGGCGTCTCCAAGACGCTCTGCGCCAATGTGGATATGTATTCAGGCTTCGTCTATGCCATGATGGGCATTCCGGAAGACCTCTATACGCCGCTGTTCGCTTGCGCCCGCATGGCGGGCTGGGCGGCTCATCGCTTCGAGGAGATCGTCTCGGGCAAGCGCATCATCCGTCCCGCATACAAGAACACCAAGACCGGTACCGCAAGCTATCTACCGATAGATGAGCGTTAGGTTGCGAAGGAGCTGGGACGCAGGGTAAGATGAGAAAGATAGGGCGCAGATGCGAACGACCCTAAGGAGGACCTGTTGAGCGACGCACCGAAGAGACCTGTGGCGAAGAGCCTGCGCATCCTCACTGATGAGGTGTTGGATGGATTCTCCCTGGATCAGATAAAATGCCGCTCCTGCAGCGGGTATGGCAATTGCGGCTTCAAGAGCAACTACCTCAAGCCGGAGGGGGGTATCGCAAGCGTGTGCATGCGTTTGCGCAAGGAGCTCCAATGCGAACGCGACGGCGTGGAATTCGACATCAACGATCTGCTGTAGCGGAGCTGGGTTTGCAGCACGAAACAGAGAGCAAGCTGGCGGAGGAAGTAGGATTCGAACCCACGGTACCTCTCGGCACAACAGTTTTCAAGACTGCGCTGAACTGCTCCATTTCGTAATGAATCACCAGTAAAAGATTATTCTCAATCTAGAAACCATGTAACATCGTTTCACGGTTTCTGTCTGTTTTAGCAGTCAAAATGGTGGGATTACCCTCGTGAAAGGACCCGTCATGCTAAACAATTCCGCAGAAGTTACTGAAACCATCAGCGCATGCGCTCAGATCGTCGAACAATACGCCGACACCATACCGGAGCTATGGGCAGTGGTAGCTGCCCTCAGGTCATGCGAGGATTGGATGGATGCGACAGCAGAAGCAGAGGCTGGCCTACTATCTGATTAAACATTTTCAAAATCGTATAGACAAACGCTAAACAATATTATAAAATGTTTAATGACAGCAAGAGAAAGGGCATGATATGGCAAAGTACGAGATCGAGCACACCTGCGGGCATACCACCACGGTCAACATCTGCGGCACCAACGTCCACGGTGAGCGTGAGCGCAAAGCAGCATGGCTTGCGTCTCATCCCTGCGACGCGTGCAGGGCTGCAAAGAACGGCGAGGATGGCATGGCCGAGCTGAAGGGCTCTGAGAAGCAGATCGCTTGGGCGCTCGACATCCGCTCAGGGCTCATCAGAGACTACGAATCCTTTGTAGATAAGTGCGGCAAAGGTGCAGAGGGAGCGGAGGATACCGTGGCTGAGATATACAGCCGCATGCGCTCCCAGCTCACTGAACAAACGTCGGCCGAGTGGTTCATCGAGAACCAGAACTGGCGGCCTATGCAGGTCTTCACCGAGATCGCACACGAGCTCGTAGCATAGGGGGATGACATGACAGTAAGCGAAGAGAAGAGTTATCAGATGGGCATCCTGTATGGTCAGATCTACCGCATTGTGCGGGACGCCATTAACAAGGACGCTGAGCGCGAAGGCAGGGATTGCTATGGCCTTGACGGCTTCACGATTGACAATGTGTTCTACCATCCTGACACGGGGCTTGCGCTACTCATGCGCAAGGCTTTCGCCTCCCGCGCCCTCACCCCGCAGGACGAGGACCGGATCGGCTACTACATGGACGGCATAGATCTCGGCTGGTACGATGATGGCTACGACAAAGACCAGTTCGCATGCGGCGTTGGCGTTGGCATTCGTAAAGCACACACCGTATCCGCCGCAGATGCCGCTCGGTCACTCGGCGTTACCCCTGGCCGGATAACGCAGATGATAGCGGAGGGTAAGCTCAAAGCCATCAAGGTCCATGGGTCTGTATACGTGACTCCGGGATCGCTTGAATCTTGCAAGCGAAAGATATCGAACGAATAGAGGAGATGACCGCCCATCCCTCAATGAGCTCATCATCGAGGGATGGGGCGTGACAGAACAGCCGTCCTGATAGAAAGGCGAACGGATGCTGAAAGACACGATTACTGAGTATGTCGATGGCGGTTACATCAGCATTGCTGAGTGGTCGCAATACACGCACGGTGGCAGGAGCATCTTCGAGTATTGGCACACATGCCGACCGGAGCGTGTGCCGCAGAAGGTCAAGGACACCGCCGAGGAGCTGTATGAAGCGGTGATGTCGCAGGACAACGTGCCGTGTAACCTCGTGCGTACGGAGATCAACAGCGGCGGCCTCACCTACAATGAGGGCGGTCGTGGCAGGTCTCCGCGCTACGGCCTAGCCCCTGCGGTGGGCACCATCCTGAAATGGGGTGTCAAATCAACGAGCGCATATGACAGCTGGGTATATGATGTCGCTCGTGATGACGCACCTGGCATCAACTTCATCGGACGCCGCAACGGGCGTTTGCTCGTGAGGGATGGAGCTGAGGTCATCGCCTATCACATCGACGGGGCCACGCGCTATCTGGACATCTCCGCCCACTCCGACTGGGATCAAGCCGAAGCCCTCGTGGCCGGATCGTATGAGGTCATCGACATAAGGCGGGAGGTCTACACAACAGACATCCCCACCTATGATTTCGTCAAGATCACACCTCGTCAGTACGCTCTCTTGCACAACGAGCAGCTTGAGCCGTTCGTGTCCAAGCGGGGCGAGGACATGGTGCGCTTCGGAACGCACACCTACCCAGCCTCGAAGATGGATGATGCCACCGTGTCCACCGACGAGATGATAATGGGCACCGTCCCCATCATCCACATCTACCTCAGAGAGCTGGACAGCTAGACCTTTATCAGATAGTCATCCGGCTCTGGTTTGCCGGTGGCACGGCCAACAGCCACATACCGCAACTTGCCACTCTGAGCACCTGTGTAACGTCCCCAGATGTATCCATCTCGTGATACGTACCAATCATCGAGCACGACTGTCTGTCCCTTGGCATAGCTGGTGACGATGTTTCCGCTGAGGCCCGGAGCGTCCCGCACGTTGAGCTTGGAGACGGTGCAGCGATAGGTGCCGCCGAAACCAGAGCCAGCTTTCTCGGCCGAGCTAGATGCCGATGGGCTGGACGGCGTAGGGGCAGGTTGAGCAGGCTGTGGGTTCGTTGCCAGGATGCTGATGTCAGCTGCCGCCAGAATGGCGTCAGCGATGTCGGTGATGCGCGTGTCGAAAATGTTGCGGTCTTCAGCGTTGGAGATGAAGCCCACCTCGACGAGGCGGTAGTTGATGCCGCGTCTGGCAGCACGCTTCGGGTTTGCCAGATCGCTGCGCTTCACGATGGTCTGCGAACGTCCCGGAAGGATGGCGGACAGCTTGGATGCCAGGGCTTTATCGAAGTCATCGGCCTCGAAGCCCGCATAGATGATCACGTGGGCACCGCGTGCGCTCTCTCCCGCCCAATCACGATGCAGCTCCAACAGCATAGCGCCCTCTGGCAACGTGAGACTGTTGATGCCGCCATCCACGTACCAGTTGCGTGATGTGTCAAGCACTTCCACATCCGCGCCGCCGCGCTCTTTGATGATCGCCGCCAGCGCACGGACGCGCTCCTCCTCGGTCTGGCCTGCCGCGCAGGCTCCAGGGTCCCCTGCTCCATGGCCGCAGATGATGTATAGCTTAGCCAATCCAGTCCTCCCAGTGTTCAGGCGGCAAAGCCGCGTTTACATACCACATGCCGTCAAACTCATAAGCACCCACGCCGCTTCTGCGGGCCTCCTCGCGCTGCAGGGGCGTGAGGAGGGGCAGATCAACAGCAGGGAGCGTCTCTGGCTTTGGTGGCACCTCAGCGGGCGCGAGAAACCACGACCCGAGGCGTATGGCCATGACAAGGGCCACCATACCAAAGGCAAGCAGCGCCGCGATCAGCATCACGCGCCGCTCTTGACTGGCTGTAGGGCTACTCGTCTGTGCGTGTGTCGCCGTCATCAACCTCGACCTTGATGTCCGGGGCCGCTGGATCGTGAGCCTTCAGCTGCTTTATGAAGGGCAGAGTCGCGATCGATGGGTTGAGTACGCATAGGTTCTCGACGATGCTTATTAGTTCGATCAAGGCTATGAATGCGCACACAACGGAAACCGCCGGGAACTCCGGCACGATGGTGCCCGCGCCCTTTAGATAGGCGTCGAAATTGATCCACAGCACCGCGACTTCCCAGATGATCGCAAGGACGACCAACCCCAGGAATCCCGCTTTATGCCATAGCCCCTCGCGCATCTTGCCTGATTGGATGACACCCTCCTTTGCGGCTCCGCCGAAGCCGGTGATGATGTCGAACGCCATCAGCACGACTATCACCAAAATCGGCTGCCAGGCTATTGCTGTAACCCAGTCCACAATCTCTCCTTTCGCTCGTGACGGCCACATAATCCTCCACATGTCGCATCTCAGATGATGCGCCTGCTGTCACTCAAAGGAGGAGCTATGTACGAACTGAGCACCATCACCGAGATTTGCAATGACTACCTCACCGAGAAACGTGAGCGCAGAAAGCCCGATACCGTTTACGGCTACGAGTCATCCATCAACCGTCACGTATTGCCACGCTGGGGTGCGCTCAGGGTTAGCGAGATCACGCGTAAGGATGTGCAAGCGTGGGTTGACGAGTTGACACCATTGCGCGGACCATCAGGCGCAGAGAAGGCGTACAAATGCCTCAGACAGATCATCCGGTGGGCGATAGATGAGGGCTTGGAGGCCATAGACCCCACACGGAGGATCGAGATTACCCAAAAGCCTCAAGAGCCTCTCAACACGCTTACGCAGCGTCGCCTGAAAAAGCTTATCCGCGGCTTTGTCGGACATCTATTTGAACCGACCTTAATCCTGCAGAGCGCCTTGGGGTTGCGTCCCTCCGAGAACTACTATCTCAGCTGGGAATCCATCGACTGGCGCACTGGTGCGGTAGAGATCAAGGGCGCGCTGCTCCAGATTCCGGGGCTGGTCTACGAAAGCACCACGAAGACTCGGAAAAGTACGCGCACCCTGTATCTGCCACAGTGGGCAATAGATCGGCTGCATACCATCTGGGTTGAGCGAGGTAGGCCGAAGGGTCGCATCATCGGCAACGCAAAACCCATGCGCGTTGCTTGGGCCATCAAGCTCCATGCCATCAAAAATCGCCTCCCATGGGTTGGCATGCGCAACCTGCGCCACACGTGGGCAACGCTTGCGATTAAGGCCGGAGCAGCCATTGAGCACGTGGCTGAGATGATGGGACACAGCAATATCCAGACCTGCTACCGATACTACATGGAGATCACTGCTGCGACCAAGCGACGGGTGCAGCGCAGGCTTGCCCGATTGGTGCTTGGTAAAAGCTGCGATGACATGTACAAGGGCATCATCCCGCCACAGCCTGCACCGCAACCGGCGAGAGAGCTTCCGATGGCCGCGTGATTCCCTATCGCAAGAAGTACAGACACTCATTAGCAAACTCAGCAGACTGACATTTGCCGTGACTGATAAAGCTTTTCAAATAGGCATAACAAACGGAGACCTGTATGGGCAGCTATGGGCGCAAAGCGAATACGCGCAGATTACTATCCAGAAAAACGGGAAAACGATAATGAGTCGCACATTGTAGTTATTCCCTAGAACAGACCCGAACCCGCGTCGCTTTTTACACGAATGCCATAACGTTTCAAGCTCATACAAGCAGGGTTGTCATCTCCCCCGAGCAACTGCGCAATGATCTAGGGCTGAACCTGGATGCAAAGGGCACCTTCGTTCCCGTATGTGAGTCTGAAGACCTGATGGCATACAGCGGCGGCTTTATGGCGGCTGCATCTTTAAGAGATGGTGCAACGATCCGGGTTCCAGTCTCGCAGGTGGTGCGCTATCGGTTGTGGGTAATATTCATCCCAGATTAGTTATTCCCTATTACAGGATGGAAGGCAGTCAGACCAAGGCCGGGTAGATTGTCCAGCCAATAACACAAGAGAGTCGGAAGTTATATCGTTCCCGAAGGCTTACAGATACCCTCCTTTAGTGAGTGTTAGCCTCGCATTTGACGGACTTATGACCCCTGAAACAGCGAAGGACATGGAGTTCACGCCCTTTTCCATCACGGAGACTGGCTTCCGGGTCAAAGTGCGCAATGGGGGCGCATTCGCTCACGCGGGCAAGTTCGATTGGCAAGCCTATGGTGTACTTGCTGTACAGGGCAAGCAATAGAGGCCTACATAGGATCAATTACTTGTTCGGTAAGTACCAAGCCCGGACATAGATTTCGTAAAGCTGCGAGTGGTTAGAAACGAAAACTGCCTGGTTGTATACAAAACCGCCCGAGCCTACGCTCATTGTAACTATAGGCTGTGATCCTCCCGCTGGGGTCCATGTGGTTCGGGGCCATGCTTTCAACATCTGGCGACCGAGGAAGTTACTAGCTGTTACTTTCCTGAAGGGTAATACTACGGGATTGGGTTGCCCGGTCGTTTTATTAATGTTGGTGACCGGGTTCACGGTGACGATCACGTCCTCGCAGGCTATTTCCATCTTTTGTGATAGGGAATCACAAAACTCCTTGTATGGCACCAAGAAATCAAGCAACATATTGGGCTGACCTGGATTGATGCCATTAAGCTCCACACTACAGAGAGGCATTTCCACCACAGTATCGCCAGCGTTCAGATCTCCTTCGATATAGGAGGGTGTGACGGGCGTTCCGGTGGTCTCCTCGCCCTTGAGCACACGGATATCCATGGTCTCTTGGGGCGCGGTTTCGATGTGTGCAACTACTAGGTCGGTACGCTTGTATCCAGGAGTTCCGGTCTCGATGGTGTATTCCTCATAATCAGAATCAATGGACCAATGAGCTCCGCAACACTGAGCATCACCAGACATGATGCGCAGGGTGTTCGAATCCACCATCGAGCAAGCGAAATTCCCACGACCCTTGAAGGCATAGGAGTCATTGCCGATATGCCCGGCGTTGTAGTGTCGGTCATTGTAGGATTCAACATGGTCTTCGCCTTGATGTGATGTGACCAGGTGTGGCATTGTTATCCCTTACTGTCCGAGGTACATGTAGTTCTGCATCTTCTGGCGCTGCTCCTGTCTAATGGCTTCGTATTCCTTTCGGCATTCGGGGCAGATGAGATACTTGATCGTCACTCCCATGACATCCTCCCAGGAAACTTCCAACCAGTCACTCCGGCGCTTATCTGTAGGGTTGAGGAATTCATTATGGGGCTTGCCGTCTTTGTGGGCTTGAGGGCTTCGGTCACAGCGGAACATCCCTCCCTCTTCGATTGCCATCAGCTAACCTCCAATGCTGTCTTCGTGGTACATACGATTCCCTGCGGTGTGACCTTCGCGGTCTTCTGGGCTATCTCGGTCACAACGGATATCTTGTGTTGTGTTGATCTGCCGCCTACGATATCGCCGATGTCGTAATCCCCTGATGTGGCATCCTTCAGGGAGCAGGTCAGCAGCTTCTTCTGGGTTTCTTTTCGTCGTTTCTCTATGGCCTCTTCCAGGTCTTCCTTCTCAGCACTTGGGGAGTCGTATATCTCCATGATGTGCCGCACGCCGAAGAGCACCTGTTTAAGTGACTTATTGCCCTGGGCATCCGCATATCCATTGACCGCGATACGGGCGGCACCTTCACCCTTCCCGAGACCTAGCCAGTGGTTGGTTAGGCGCTGATCCCTGATCTTGAACCGTACTGAGTCGCCATCTATGCCGTCATCCACGTAGTCTCCGCGTGCTGTGGCATAGACCAGGCATTTTCTGATAGATCCGTCATAGCGAAACATGAGCTTAGCCCCTCCTACAATAGGTAATGCCACATTCCCAAGGGATCGTGCATCCTTCAGAA
>CAJUQK010000027.1 GCA_910588205.1 uncultured Eggerthellaceae bacterium | reverse complement strand
CGCGGGAGACTAGGACGTTCCGCCCACGAGGGGCGCTTTCGTGCGTCTGGGGACATCCAACGCACAAGGATTACGAGGGGAGCTACAGGCTCCCCTTTCTCATATATAATGGAACACCATGGGATATCTAGTCCCTTCCTATGCGTAAGGAGCAATCTGCATGAGCACACGCAGCGATGATGTCAAAGAAGCTGCAGCAGCAGCCATCAAGAACAAGAAGACCCTGGAGAAGCATGTTGCGAGCCTAGCTGGATCATCGCGGCGAGATCGCCAGAATTCTGCGGCTGTCATCGCTGCCGTGGCTAAGGACTCCCCAGAGAAAGTGGCTCCTTTCACGGCAGATATCATCGATGCCCTGAATCGTCCTGAGGCTCAGACGCGCTGGGAGGTTTTGGATGCCCTGACAGAGCTGGTCTCTTTGGATTCCCGCTCGTGTGATAAGGCGCTCCTGGGTGCGGAAACAGCGCTCTTCGATGAGGACTCCGGTCCCCTTCGCCTTTCTGCCGTGCGCTTCCTTTGCGCGCTCGGCGCTACCACGGAGAATCGCTCTGAAAAGGTTTGGCCGCTTTTGGATGAGGCCATTCAGTGCTACCACGGGGACTTGGAGTTCCTGGATATGCTCGTGGCGGTGATCGATCTCTCCTCCGGCAAGCTGGCGCCTCAGGTGAAGGAAGAGCTAGCGGCCCGCATGAAGTTCGATGCCGAGAACGGCAAAGGCCAGCTGGGCAAACGAGCTGCTCAGATCGTAGAGAATCTTTCAAAGTAGGGAGACAAGATGACGCGTCATGAAGTGGTGCTCATCCCGGGAGACGGGATTGGGCCTGAGACCTCTGCTGCCATGCAGGAAGTCGTCGCAGCGAGCGGCGCTCAGATAGACTGGATCATCGCGAGGGCGGGCGCTGCTGTCATAGACGAATTCGGCACCCCACTCCCCGATGAGACTATCGAAGCCATCAAGCAATACAAAGTGGCTATCAAAGGACCGGTTACCACTCCCGTGGGAACGGGCTTCCGCAGTGTGAATGTGGCGCTGCGCAAGACGCTGAACCTGTATACGAATCTTCGTCCGGTCATGTCCATTCCTGGCGCGGGTGGTCGCTATGACGATGTCGACCTCATCGTGGTGCGCGAGAATACTGAAGACCTCTACGCAGGCATCGAATTCGAAGAGGGTACGGAAGAGGCCCTGGAGCTCATCAATTTCATCGACAAGATGGGGAAGGGCACCATCCGTAAGGATTCAGGCATCTCTATCAAGCCCATCTCCGTGACCGCCACTCACGATATCGTGCGCTTTGCCTTCGATTACGCCCAGAAGCACGGCCGCTCCAAGGTGACCGCTGTGCACAAAGCCAACATCATGAAGCATTCTGATGGGCTCTTCCTGCGAGAGGCGCGAGAAGTAGCGAAGGCCTATGAGGGTAAGATAGGTTTCGATGACCGTATCATCGATGCCTTCTGCATGAACATGGTGATGGACCCGTCTCAGTTCGATGTCATCGTGTTCCCGAATCTCTACGGCGATATCGCTTCTGATTTGGCGGCGGGGCTCGTGGGAGGCCTGGGAATAGCTCCTGGTGCGAACATCGGCAAGGAATATGCCGTATTCGAAGCCGTCCATGGGTCTGCTCCTGATATCGCTGGCAAGAACCTGGCGAATCCGACAGCAGAGATCCTGTCAGCGGCCATGATGCTGGACCACTTGGGAGAGCAGCAGGCGGCGGAGCGCGTTCGCGCGGCCATCCGTGAGGTTTACGCTCAGGGCCAGGTGCTCACGGGAGACATCCGTCGGGCGGAGGGCCAGGCGAAGGCTCCGGCCAGCACCACAGAATTCACCCAGGCAGTCATTGCCCAGATGGCATAGAGAGGATCTTCATGGCAGACCGGTTCGCATCAACGCTCAAGGTCAATGAGAGAGCATACGCCTACTATCCAATCGATCAGATAGAAGGAGCTGAGAAGCTGCCATTCTCGCTCAAGGTGGTGTTGGAGAATGTCCTGCGCAACGTTGATGACGAGACGGCTGCAGCTTCCATGGCAGAGCGCATTGTCACTGCGGCTCAGGCGGGCCAAGCAGGCGATGAGGTGGAATTCATGCCCGCGCGCGTTCTCTATCAAGACCTGACCGGCGTTCCCGTGTTCGTGGACTTCGCTGTCATGCGCGAGGCCTTTGCAGCGCTCGGGGGAGATCCGGCTCGCATCAATCCGAACATTCCCTGTGATCTAGTGATCGATCATTCGGTTATAGCTGATGTGGCGGGCACGCCTGATGCCTTCGCTGAGAACACCCGAATCGAATTTGAGCGCAACCAGGAGCGCTATGAGTTCTTCAAATGGGCTCAGTCATCCTTCGAGAACGTGCGCATCGTGCCTCCCGAGCAGGGCATCTGCCATCAGCTGAATATCGAGTGCTTCGCGAATGTGGTCACGGCTGCCACAGGAGATGCAGACACAGAGGTCGCCTATTTCGATACGCTCGTGGGCACGGATTCCCACACCCCCACCGCTAACGGCATCGGTGTGCTGGGCTGGGGCGTTGGTGGTATCGAAGCTGAGGCTGCGGCCTTGGGTCAGCCCATCACCACGCTGGTGCCGAAGGTCATCGGCATGCACCTGACCGGGCAATTGGCCTCGGGTGTGTCGGCTATGGATGTCTCGCTGACCTTTGCAGAGCTTCTGCGCGCTCAGGGTGTGGTGGGTTGCTTCGTGGAATGCTTCGGACCAGGGGTGAAGGCGCTCTCTGCCCAGCAGCGGGCGGCCATATCCAACATGACACCTGAATACGGCAGCACCTGCACGCTCTTCCCCACGGATGAGCGTACGTTAGAGTTCTTGCGGGCTGCGGGTCGTGAGGAGGGCCAGATAGCGCTGGTGGAAGCCTATGCTCAGACTCAGGGTTTCTGGAATAGCGAAGATGCGGCAGGCCGCTGTTACGCGGATGTCCTAGAGCTCGACCTCTCCTCCATTCGCCCCAGCGTATCGGGACCTTCCCGCCCCCATGACCGCATGGACTTGGCGGATGTTCACGGGCGGTTCCGCCAGCTCTCCGAAGAGCGCGGCTTGAGCCATACGCCAAACACCATCCAGATGCAAGGGCAAACCTGTCAGGTGACCGATGGCAGCATCGCCATTGCGGCGGTGACCAGCTGCACCACAGCTACCGACCCTGAGATGATGGTCCAGGCGGGGCTTCTGGCCAAGCACGCTGCAGAGCGCGGCCTCAAGGCGAAGCCTTGGGTGAAGACCATCCTGGCACCGGGAAGCCATGCTACTGAATTGCTTCTCGAGAGGGCTGGCTGCAAAGAAGCCATGGAGCAGGTAGGCTTCTATACCTGCGGTTTCGGCTGTATGAGCTGCATCGGCAATTCTGGCCCGCTGGCTGAACCCATGCACGAAGTGGCTGACAAGGTCGAGCTTGCCAGCGTCCTTTCCGGTAATCGCAACTTCGAAGGCCGTATCTCGCCAGATGTCTCACAGAACTATTTGACCACCCCTGCTCACGTCA
Source organism: uncultured Eggerthellaceae bacterium (assembly GCA_910588205.1). Classification (GTDB taxonomy): domain Bacteria; phylum Actinomycetota; class Coriobacteriia; order Coriobacteriales; family Eggerthellaceae; genus MGBC163016. Next base: position 23,055 of record CAJUQK010000027.1, on the reverse strand, counting down.
TCGCCTATGCGCTGCTGGGTACTATGGATGCTGATATCACCACAGCTCCGTTGGGGCAGGATGCAGAAGGCGATGATGTCTTCCTGGCAGACATCATGCCAAGCCAGGAAGAAGTGGACACCCTCGTGCGTGCTCATGTGACAGCTGATCTCTATGCTCAGGGCACCGAAGGGATGTACGAAGGGGATGTCCAGTGGCAAGCGCTTACGGCAGATGCTACGGAAGCCTTCGCCTGGGCAGAAGGCTCCACCTATGTGCGCCGCCCCACCTTCTTCGACGACATGTCCTCTGATGCCAGTGCTCCGGGTACCATCGAAGGGGCCCGTGTGCTGCTCTTCCTGGGTGATTTCATCACCACAGACCATATCTCACCGGCCGGTGCCATTGCGCTGGATGCTCCAGCCGCAGACTACCTGCGCCAGCGTGGTGTGGCTGAGGCTGATTTCAACACCTATGGCAGCCGTCGGGGCAATCACGAGGTGATGGCCCGGGGCACCTTCGCCAATGTGAAGCTGATGAACAAGCTGGCGGAAGGCCGCAAGGGCGGCTGGACGCGCGACATGCTCACGGGTCAGATATCCACCGTGTTCGCCACGGCGGAGCACTACATGGCTGAAGGGGTGCCCGTCATCGTCATCGCGGGCAAGATGTATGGTAGCGGTTCATCTCGGGATTGGGCCGCGAAGGGCCCGAAGCTCCTGGGCGTTCGCGTGGTCATCGCTGAGAGCTACGAGCGTATCCACCGGTCCAATCTGATAGGCATGGGCATCCTGCCGCTTCAGTTCAAGGAAGGCGAGAGCGCTGAGACCTATGGGCTTGCGGGTGATGAGGCCTTCAGCATCCAGACAGCGGATCTTTCCCAGGGCCTGCCGGATCCGGCAGAGGTCACGGTCACATTCATCCGGCCTGACGGTTCCCAAGGAAGCTTCCCTGCCGTGGTGCGCATAGACACCCCAACCGAAGGTGCTTATTTCTCGAACGGGGGCATCTTGCAGTACGTTCTGCGGTCCCTAGTTTAGCCGGGCCGCCCTGAGGACATGGTGTACCATGTCCCGAAACCTTTTTCGATCATAGGAGACGCACGTGGCATCAGGACTCGAATCCCTTCTGGAAGCGCTCCAGAACTCTGGCATGAACACCGAAGGTATCGGTGGCAAAGAAGGTGCCTCCTCGGCGGGCTCAGGAAGCGCAGGCAACGGGGGCGGCAATAAAGGCCGTGGCGGCAAAGGCGGCGACGTTCCCCACATAGACTTCTCGTTCCTGGAAGAGGTCCATGGTCCCAAGAGCAAGGCTGGCTGGATCATCCTGGCCGTTGTGGCTGTCTTGGTGATCGCCGGGGCCTATTGGTGGTTCCATCCGGCCATCAGCTTGAATTCGGTGGATCTCTGGATATTCATCGGCTTGGTCTGCCTGATACTGGCCGGCTTCTTCTATACGCGCCGCATGGCCTATAAGAACGGCCAGGGCAAGTTCGAGAAGAGCCCTAGCAAGGAGAAGCGCTCCACGATCCTCATGGCCATCCCGCTGGCCGTCATCGTGGTAGGCGTGCTGGGCGCGGTGATGTCGAATGCCATCATCCCTGGCAATGCCGAGAAGTACTCGAATGTGCTCCAAACGGATACGCTGGATTTCGCCCAAGACATCCCTGAGGTGAACTACTCTGAGATCCCGGTGATCGACCGCGATTCCGCCATCCTCATCGGCGACCGCGAGATGGGCTCCATCCCCGAGTACGTGAGTCAGTTCGAGATATCCCCGCTTTATAGCCAGATCAACTACCAGGGCACGCCGGTACGCGTGAGCCCGCTGAACTATGCTGACCTGTTCAAGTGGTTCACGAATCGAGAGAGTGGCATTCCGGCCTATTCGCTCGTGAACATGACCACGCAAGATGCGGAGATCGTGCGTCTGGGCGATAACCCCATCTACTATTCCCAGAGCGAACCGCTGGCGCGCAACATAGACCGCTATGTACAGCTCAAGTACCCCTTCTACATCTTCGACGAGCTTTCCTTCGAGATAGATGAGGAGGGCAAGCCTTGGTGGATCTGCCCCGTGCGCTCGTTCACCATCGGCCTGTTCGGCGGCTACACCATCGACCGGGTGGTTCTCTGCAATGCTACGACTGGTGAATGCACCGAGATGGCTGTGGCCGATGTTCCCCAGTGGGTCGACCGCGTGTATCCGGCAGAACTGCTGATAGAGCAGTACAACTGGTACGGCGCTTACCACAACGGCTGGCTGAACTCGTTCTTGGGTCAGGAAGGCGTAGTGCGCACTACACCCGGCTCTGACGGGTCTGTGGGCTACAACTATATCGCCAAGGATGATGACGTGTGGGTATACACGGGCGTCACCTCTGCCACGGCGGACAACTCCATCATCGGATTCGTCCTCGTGAACCAGCGCACCCAAGCTTCGCACTTCTATAGCGTTTCCGGTGCTACGGAGGAATCGGCTCAGAATTCAGCTGAGGGCCAGGTGCAGAACTTGCGCTATACAGCCACCTTCCCGCTGCTTATCAATGTGGCGAACCAACCCACTTATTTCATGGCCTTGAAGGATGGCAGCGGTCTGCCGAAGAAGTTCGCCATGATAGACATTCAGCGTTATCAGAACGTGGCGGTGGGAGATACGGTGGCTGATACTCAGACAGCCTATGAGGCGCTGCTGGCCACCAATGGCGTGCTGTCCAATGAGACGGACCTCACGGATGTAGAAGAGAAGACAGGCACCATCACGGCCATGGCTCAAGCAGTCATCGATGGCAACTCCCACTTCTATGTGGTGGTAGATGATGAGAACGAGATGTATGACTTCCCGCTGCCAGGACTGCTGAACATCCTCAAGTACAAGGTGGGAGATCAGGTCACCTTCACATATTTGAAGACGGGCGGCATTAATCAGGTGTATTCCATCATCGGCCCTGATGGTGAGAAGCAAACAGCTACAGCTGAGAACAACACTGAAGAGCAGGCGGTGGACGAATCTGCCGAAGAGCAAGCTGCTGCTTGACAGAGGTAGCGGGTCCGCTATCATATACAGGCTGCTCTTCGGAGTGGCACCAATGAAAGACAGTTCTGCTGCTTAAGACAGCCGGTACCTGAAAGGGTTTAATCGCGGAAGCGGCCAGCCGAGGTGGTTGTACGACATGACCTTTGTCGGCCTCCGCCCTGATGTGCGGGGGCCGTTCTCATGTTCGGCCCGGTCAAGTTCGGCAGAACGCTCTTACCAGAGAAGGAGGTGTAATAGCATATGCCGAACACACAGAACCAAGAGATGCTCGCGAACATTAAAGCAGACTTGGAGGCAAGCGGCGCGGTCTGGGTGGTTGACTATCGCGGTCTCACCGTGAAGGAGATCCAGCAGCTTCGCCGCAACATCCGTGAAGCGGATGGGCAGATGAAGGTGTACAAGAACACCATCATGCATCTGGCACTCTCTCAGGAAGAGCTTCCTACCCTTGATGACCTGCTGGCAGGGCCGTCAGCTTTCGTCTTCGCAGGCGAAGATGTGGCAGCGTCAGCCAAGGCCGTGAAGGAATTCGCGAAGCAGAACGAGAACCTCACCATCAAGGGCGGCCTCATGGATGGCGAAGCCATCAGCGCGGCAGAGGTGGAGGCCATCGCGTCCCTTCCGTCTCGCGAGGTGCTCATGGCGCAGATCGCTGGCGCTATCAACGGTGTGGCCCGTGGGCTTGCAACGTCCATCAACGGCGTGCCCAGTGGGATCGCTCAGGCTATCAGCCAGGTGGCCGAGCAGAAGGAAGCCGCCTAAAGGCGACCTTAGCGGCCTGATGGCCGCATGACAGAACAAGATGTGCCAGGCGATGACGCCTGGTCAACCGAAAGGAAGAACAATGGCTGTAACTCGTGAAGAGATTCTTGAGGCACTTAAGGAGATGTCCCTGCTGGAGGCTTCTGAGCTGGTGAAGGACATCGAGGAGACCTTCGGCGTGAGCGCTGCTGCTCCTGTGGCTGTGGCCGCTGCTCCGGCTGCTGGTGGCGACGCTGGTGCTGCTGATGCTGGCAAGACCGACTTCGACGTCATCCTCGAGGGCTTCGGTGACAACAAGATCGCTGTCATCAAGGTCGTTCGTGAGATCACCGGCCTGGGCCTGAAGGAGGCCAAGGAGGCTGTTGAGGGTGCTCCTGCTCCCATCGCCGAGGGCGTTCCGCAAGACAAGGCTGATGAGATCAAGGCTAAGCTGGAAGAGGCTGGCGCTGCGGTGACCGTGAAATAACACGGCTTCTCACTGAGTTCTTGATCGATAGAGCCCGGACATCGTCCGGGCTCTTCTCTTAGGGCTTGTTCGCTCTAAGATACCGAAGCAGCGTGCGCTCGGTTTCCTTATACCGTCGTGCCAGTTCTGCTTCGTCCGTCACACCCTCTTGGATAAGAGATACGAGGATCTGGATTCCGAGCTCAGGGTCTTCCATGGAGAGCGGTTGTACCTCCACCTCGTCCCCACTGAATCCGCAGAGAGCATAGTCTTCCAAGGGATCTTTTCCAGCCAAGGCATCCCGAAGGATGCCACTTTTGTCATTCTGTTCAGCCAGGAGATCTGCGGGAGAGACACCTAAAGCACGTGCAATCTTCGTGATGTTGTTCAGACTCACATTGATGCGCTCTTGTTCGATGCCGCCGATATAGGTTCGATGCAGTCCGCAGGCATCAGCCAGCTGTCCCTGGGTCAAGCCAGCATCCTTGCGATAAGCGCGCATGTTCTCTGCAAGCGTTCGACGAATGTTCTCCATGGAGATATCCTAACGCATCCGGGCTGGGAGGGCAGAGAAAAGGGCGGCCCGAAGACCGCCCTTGAGGGTGCTTTGAGGAGGAAGCTTTAGAACCGATAGGTGGCCGCCATCCCGCTTTTCGTGGGCATCTGATCAGCGGGTAGGATGAGCACCTTGGCATCCTGCAGCACGGCTGCCTCTGCGAAGGCAGCTGCGATATCAGGGCTGGCAGGATCGAGCTCCTTGTCATCTACGGGGTTCGGGGAGCCATCGAAGATGACGGTGCCGGTTTCATTGTCAAAGGTGCCCGGGATGCCTTTGCCCTCTTCCAGGAAGAGCAGGTCAACCTTGCGTTCGACCAGAGCAAGCCCGATCTGGGGGATGTCATCGGTAGCCTTGCCCTTGGAAGCCTTGAAGGCGTAATCCTCGTTCGCTTCTTCAAGCCCCTTCGCGCGCTTCTCTATGATGATGGCGACGGCGTCATCTCGCAACGTTTGTCCTGAGAGGGTGCGCGGGTCCTTCTTGATGCCCCCAGGCAACAGCGTCTCGAAGGTGCAGAGCTCCCGGAACATATGCTCATGTTCGGGGAGTGTGACCAGGATGACCGGGTCGTTACAGCCGCGAACGAGCGTGTCGCTCATGGCTTTGTCCACGTAGCGGAAGAACTTCAACGCTTCTTCCTTCGTGACCTCTTTGCGGGACTTATGGTCATGATAGGGAGATTCGTGATCGGTCAGGCTGTAATAATCCAGCGCTGTGGTCTCACCGTCGAACTCAGGGAACGTTTCGGCAAAGTAATCCTTCACGGTATCCGGAAGCGGCATGTAGTGGACGCCGTTGTAGTCGCCGTCCAACAATGCGAAGAAATCGGTGTTCAGAAGGAGGAGCTTATAGCTCATCTCGAACATGGCATCGCGGAAGAGCGGCTTCAAGTAGAACTGCGGTCCTACGGTGACGCTGGCTTCAGGGGCGGTGTTCATGTTGATGACATAGGCATCCTCATTGGTGACGAGGAAAGCCAGGCCTTGAGAAGCATCTACCCACAGGGGGAGGTCCTCGTGGTCAAGAATGTACCCTAGCTTCTCCTTGATGCCCGCATAGCCTTGCTCTGGGTAGTGCTCCTCAAGCCGCCGGAAGGCCTCTTCGCAGAGATCCTTGAATTCGATGCGATCCCATTCATCGCGCCTGTCCTCGCGCTCTGTGCGCTTGATGGGCACGTAGATGGATACGAGCGGGCCGCCAGCAGGTGCTTCGTTCGCGAATGCCTTAGGTTGGAAGGTGCTGAGATGGATATGATCCGCTAGTTCGCGGATGCGTTCTTTCCTCATTGAGGGCCTCCTTACGAATTGCGCGGCACCGCTTCAGTGCGTTGCCCATGGGCCAAGCATAGCCGCGCACCCATGGGCAACGAGGCCTCCTCAGGAGATGTTTACTAACAGTTGCGCATAAGTAAGCAAGCGCCAACCTGGCTCTTTCAGGGTCGCATGGCACGCATGGCGTTCAGTATGGCGATGACGGCGACACCCACGTCAGCGAAGACGGCCATCCACATATTCGCGATGCCGAGAGCGGCAAAGATGAGCACGGCGAACTTCACGCCGAGGGCGAACACGATATTCTGCCAAACGATGCGCATGGTCTTCTTGGATACGCGCACAGCCCGTGCCACCTGGGTGGGCCGGTCATCCATGAGGACGATGTCGGCTGCTTCGATAGCAGCATCGCTGCCCATGGCTCCCATGGCGATGCCCACGTCCGCACGCATGAGCACCGGTGCATCATTGATGCCGTCGCCCACGAAGGCAACCTTGCCGTTTGCGTCCTCCTCCAGCAGGCGTTCGACTTCTGCCACCTTGTCTTGGGGGAGCAGCTCTGAGCACACTTCGCTGACCCCGAGGTTGGCAGCTACTGCTTTTGCTGCGGCAGCTTGGTCGCCCGTGAGCATGACGGTACGCTTGACCCCAACGCGGTCCAGGGCGCTGATGGCTTCCGCGGCATCGGGCTTGATGACATCTCCTATGACGATCGTGCCCACGAATCGGCCGTTCACGGCTACATGGACCTGGGTGCCGATGAGATCGGTAGGGGCATAGCTGATGCCGTTCTCATCCATCAGACGCCCGTTGCCAGCCAGTATGACATCATCATCCAGCTGTACCTGCACGCCACGGCCAGAGAGGTCTTGCCCCTGGCTGATGCGCTCGAGAGCGACGGGCTTCGTGAAGGCACGGGTGATGGAGGTGGCGATGGGATGATTGGAGAGGGATTCCGCCGCCGCTGCCCATTCCAGCAGCTGGTCTTGGCTGATGCCGGAGGCGGGCAGGAGATGCGTCACCTCGAAGGTGCCGGAGGTGAGGGTGCCTGTCTTGTCGAACACCACGGTATCTACCTGAGACAGGGCTTCCAGATAGTTGGACCCCTTGATGAGGATGCCCAGCCGGGAGGCACCGCCGATGCCACCGAAGAACGAGAGCGGCACGCTGATGACCAGGGCGCAGGGGCATGACACCACAAGGAACGTGAGGCCGCGCAGGATCCAGTCCGACCAGGCTCCCCCGACGATCAGTGGCGGCACGAGAGCTATCATGACCGCCAGCCCTACGACGACGGGAGTGTAGTAGCGGGCGAACCGGGTGATGAAGTTCTCCGTCTGTGCCTTCTTATCAGCGGCGTTCTCCACCAGCTCCAGGATACGGTTCACGGTGGAGTTCGCATAGGGCTTCGTGACACGGACGGCCAGAGTACCCGTCAGGTTCACGCAACCGGATATGACCTCTTCGCCCACTCGGGCTTGGCGGGGTACGCTCTCGCCGGTGAGCGCCGAGGTGTCCACCTGGGATTCACCTGAGAGCACGATGCCGTCAAGGGGGATGCGCTCGCCCGGCTTGATGACGATCTCAGCTCCCACCTCGAGGGTGGTCGGGTCTACCTGGACCAGCTGGCCTTCCCGCTGGACATTCGCGAATTCGGGCACGATATCCATCATGGCGGCGATGGATCTGCGGGACTTGCCCACGGCGTAGCTCTGGAACAGCTCTCCTACCTGGTAGAAGAGCATCACCGCAGCCCCTTCGGCCATATGGGGCTCCGAATCCGGGAAGAAGACCAAGGCGAAGGCGCCAAGGGTAGCAATGGCCATGAGGAAGTTCTCATCTAGGCCGTGGCCCTTGAGGAGGTTCTTCCAGGCTCGTCCGAGCACGTCATAGCCAGCGATCAGATAGGGGATCAGAAAGAGGGCGAACTCAACGTAGAGGGCATTGGACGGACCAGCCAGCTGCTCGATGAGCCCCGTTGCCTCGCAAACGATGATGGCTGCGAAGAGCAACAGGGCGAACAGGACACGATTGCGCCAGTGCTTCAGCTTGGCGGCATCTTCGTTACCGTGATCGTGACCGCAGCCACCACCACAACCGCTTCCGCAACCGTCGGCATGGTCAGCAGGGTGATGGGCATGATCTTCGCCAGCGGCCTGGATGGGGGGTGTTTGAGACGCTTTGAGGGATTCGCAGACTTCACACATGGTAGTTCCTCTTCGCTCCTATTCGCAGATATGGCTCAGGCCTTGGGCCAGCATCGTATAGACATGGGCATCGGCCAAGGCATAGATGACGCTCTTGCCGTCCCGGCGGAACTTGACCAGATGGGCTTGCTTCAAGATGCGTAGCTGGTGAGACACCGCGCTTTGGGTCGCATTGACGATGCAGGCGATATCATTCACGCTGCGCTCCCGATCCATCAGGGCGTAGAGGATCTTGATGCGGGTGGTGTCGGCGAATACCTTGAAGAGATCCGCCAGTTCGTAGAGCAGTTCGTCTTCGGGCATCTCGTTCCCGAAAGTGTAGGTACCCATGGCTGTTGAGCTGAGGATGCTCTGGGCCTCTTCGATGATGGGTTGATCTTGGCTCATGGCACTTCCTTTGATAGTAAATCATATGAACAACTGTTCATAAGTATACACAGAACCGGCTGGCGATGCAATGGTCAACAAAACGTTCACGGTGTTCGTTCTCGTTTGTTCGCTGCTCTATCATCACGGAAACAAAGGACGGAAGGCATCCATGAACACGCCCACCATACGGAAGCGGCAGACAAAACCAAGGAAACCTGCGAAGCCGAAGGCCGTTGCGACCCAGAAGCCCCACCCCGTTCCTGGCTTTGCGAATTTCGGGTACATGGCTCTCAAGGGAGTTGATAACGCTCGGGACCTGGGTGGCATGCCTACCGCTGACGGGAGGCGCATCCGCAAGCGGCGGCTTTTGCGCTCCGGTGCGTTGGGTGGTGCAACGGCATCGGACATCAAGCAGTTGGTGCGCATGCATGATATGGAATACGTCGTAGACTTCCGTGCTCCCGCTGAGGTTGACCGCACGCCTGATCCCATGCCGCTGCTGACCGGAGTGGAGTACGTGAACACTCCCTCCTTGCCGGATGGCGCCATCGTGACCATCGGGCGCATGAGCATAGCCAAAGACAAGAAGCTGCTCCGGGAATTCACCAGCCATCCCTTCGACACGCTCATGGACCTGTACCCGAAAGCGCTGTTGGGGGAGATGGGCATCGTTGCCTACCGCCGCTTCCTCCATGACCTCCTAGAGGTGAAGACGGGGGCTACGCTTTGGCATTGCACCCAAGGCAAGGACCGCACGGGTATTGCAGCCATCCTGGTGGAACATGCTTTGGGAGTGCGCCGTGAGGTCATCTTGTCTGATTACCTGGCCACCAACCTGTTCGTAGGGGGCGGCATCGTGGTCTTGGAGAAGATCCTGCGCCGGTTGCATATCGCGCGGAGCCTGGCCCGAGGCATAGAGGCGTATGCCTATGCGCACCAGGTCTTCTACGATGCGGCTTTGAAGGCCATGGATGGGGTCTTCGGCTCTATAGATGCGTATATGGAGCGGGAACTTGACTTTGGGGAGGATGAGAAGCAGACTCTTCGAGACCTGTATCTGGAAGAGGTGTGAGTGGAGCAAGCTTCTGGGGGCGTTGCGCGGGTGAAGGCCGCGTTGGCGCGCCATCCGAAATGGAAGACGTGGACAGTGGCGGTGGCCTTGGCGGCCATCTTCTTCGTGCTGTTCATCGTGCTGCTCATCCGGGCTGTCTCTTCGGCTCCTGTACCTACAGGTGTAGAACCTGGCCAAGTGGCCAGTGCTGGGGAGGAAGCGGGAGCTGCAGCCGGGGCGGGCGAAGGGCCTGTGACAGAGGCAGGGGTTGCGCCACCTGAGGGAGCTGGCATCCTGGGAGGTGCCACAGTGCCTTCGAGTGATGGTTCATCAGGCGCTTCCGGCGAAGGTGCTCCTGAGGGAGATGCTTCTGCGGCGGAGACCCCTTCGCAAGAGAGCGCCTTCATGACGGCAAAGCTCCACATAACGGAAATGCCCTTTTCCCATGCGGGGCTGGTGGCTCAGTTGGAGTCCGACGGGTTCTCCCACGAGGATGCGGTCTATGCCGTAGACAAGCTCAATATGGATTGGGATGCAAAGGCCGTTGAGATGGCGGCTCAGTACGTGGATACGATGGAATTCACCAGGGCTGATCTGGTAGACCAGCTCATGTATGAGGGATTCACCGGCCCCCAGGCTGAGGAGGCCGCAACCGCCGTAGGGCTCTGACGGAGCCGAGAGGGGAAGGCCATGGCGCAGATGACGCGGAGGGCGTTCGTGCAGGCGGCGGCTTTGGGTGTGGTGTCCCTTTCGGGGCTGTCTTTGTGGGGATGCGCGGGATGGGGCAGCACGTCTCCTAAGGCTGCCGGAACCGACGCGGGCTCAGCGGATGCACCGGTGGAGCCGGATCCCGTGGAAGCGCTCATCGCGTCGCTTTCGCTGGAGGAGAAAGTAGCTCAGCTGTTCGTGGTGCGGCCTGAGGACATGCTAGGGGTCTACTGGGCAGAGTTGCAGGCAGAAGACGAGGAAGATCCCGTGGCTGTGGATGAGGCGGGTTATTTCCAGCCTGCTACGGCCGTGACCGATCAGATCTCCAGCGCTGTCAGCGCATTGTCCGTGGGCGGTTTCGCCTTCTTCGGGAATAACCTGGAAGATCCTGAGCAAACGCAGCTGTTCTTGAGCCAGCTGCGAGAGTGTGCTTTGGCGGTCAATGGGGTAGCGCCCTTCCTTTGTGTGGATGAGGAGGGTGGCAGCGTGTCGCGTGTTGCGAAGAACGAGGCCTTCGCGGTGGAGAATGTGGGTGAGATGGCAGAGGTGGGGGCTTCTGCTGACCCTGACCAAGCGAAGGTGGCTGCCAGTCAGATAGCGGCATACCTGAAGCCGCTGGGGTTCAATGTCGATTTCGCGCCTGTGTGCGACGTGGCGGATAATCCTGAGAATCCGACTCTGGCAAAGCGCTCCTTTGGCGCCGACCCAGCCCAGGTTGCGGCCATGGTGGCTGCGGCTGTGCGAGGTTTCGAGGAAGCGGATATGGCTTGTTGCCTCAAGCACTTTCCAGGGCTCGGGAGCGCAGAGGGGGATAGCCACACGGCGCGTATCTCCATTCCGGATGACCTAGAGGGGCTCAAGGCCTCTGAGCTCAAGCCCTTCCAGGCAGGGATCGCTGCCGGTGCGCCTCTGGTGATGATGGGTCACCTCTCCGTTCCCGCGGTCACGGGGAATGATGTTCCAGCAAGCCTTTCGGAGGCGATGGTCACGGGCGTCTTGCGGGACCAGCTCGGGTTCGATGGTGTGGTGATCACGGATTCTCTGGGCATGCAGGCAGTGACGGACTACTACTCTTCCGCTGAGGCGGTGGTGGCGGCTGTGCAGGCGGGGTGTGACGTGATGCTCATGCCAGAAGATCTGCAAGCTGCCTATGATGGCTTGCTGGGAGCGGTGCAGGACGGGGCTATCAGCGAGGAGCGCATCGATGGTTCGCTGCGTCGCATCCTGGCTGTGAAGCAGCGCTATCTGCCCTAGCTGTCCGGGTTCTCGTCGCTCTGGATGGGGCTCCTTGCATACCTTGTATAATCAAGGGTAGTCTTCCCCTTCCCGCGAAAGGAACGCCATGAGCACTGCTGCATCTTCGATCCCGACTGTCTTTGTGGTGGATTTCGGAGCCCAGTACGGGCAGCTGATCGCTCGGCGCGTGCGCGATCTGGGGGTCTATTCAGAGATCGTTCCGTGCGATGTGACGGCTGACGAGCTGCGGGCGTTGGCTCCGGCGGCCATCATCCTGTCAGGCGGCCCCGCCAGCGTGTATGCGGAAGATGCGCCTACTCTTGATCCGGGCATCCTTGAGATGGGGGTGCCGGTGCTCGGGTTCTGCTACGGGCAGCAGATCATGGCCGTGACCTTAGGGGGTACGGTCAGCCACACTGACAAAGGCGAATACGGCCCGGCGCTGCTCAAGAGCCAGGAGGGCCAAGGGGACAGTTCTCTTGACTCGTCTTCGTCAGCATTGCTCCAGGGCACTCCTTCTGAGCAGACGGTTTGGATGAGCCATCGGGATGCGGTGAGCCAGGTGCCGGAAGGGTTCGTGGTCACGTCGCGCACGGATGTGTGTCCGGTGGCATCCATGGAGTGTGCTGAGCGGCGGCTGTACGCCACGCAGTTCCATCCTGAGGTTCGCCATACGCCCTATGGTCAGCAGATGTTGGAGAACTTCCTGTTCGGGGTGTGCGGGCTTGAGCGTACGTGGACCATGGACTCCATCATCCAGGAGAGCGTGGATGTTATTCAGGACCAGGTGGGGAAGGACCGCGTGATCCTGGGGCTCTCCGGTGGCGTGGATTCCAGTGTGGTGGCGGCGCTCTGCGCGAAGGCCATCGGGCGACAAGTGGTTTGCGTGTTTGTGAACCATGGGTTGCTGCGCAAGGGTGAGCCCGAGGAAGTGGAGGCGGTGTTCACGAAGCAGTTCGACGTGGATTTCATCCACGTGCATGCGGAGGATAGGTATGCGAGGCTGTTGGCGGGCGTGACTGAGCCCGAGGAAAAGCGACGCATCATCGGCACGCAGTTCTGGAAGGAGTTCTTCGCGGTGGCGGAGGAGCTGGCCCAAGGCGGTCGGCCGGTGAAGTACTTGGCGCAGGGGACGATCTATCCTGACATTATCGAGAGCGGTGCACGCAAGACCGGCGGCAAGGCTTCGACCATCAAGAGTCATCACAACCTGATCCCGTTCCCGGATGGGGTGAGCTTCGAGCTGATCGAGCCGCTGGATCATTTCTTCAAGGATGAGGTGCGGGCGTTGGGAACCGCACTGGGTCTGCCGGATCATATCGTGCATCGGCAGCCGTTCCCGGGTCCAGGGTTGGCTATTCGCATCATTGGGGGTGTGACGCCCGAGAAGCTGGCTCTATTGAAAGAGGCCGACGCCATCGTGCGCGAAGAGCTGGACGCATATAACGAGGCGCAGCTGGCGGAATGCGGCGAACGTCCCGTGTGGCAGTACTTCGCCGTGTTGCCCGACGTGCGGAGCGTGGGCGTGATGGGCGACGAGCGGACGTACGGGTATCCTATCGTGCTGCGCGCAGTGGAGAGCAGCGACGCCATGACGGCCGACTGGGCGAAGCTGCCCTACGATGTGCTGACGCGCGTGTCATCGCGCATCGTGGCTGAGGTCCCCGGCGTGAACCGCGTGGTGTACGACATCACCAGTAAACCGCCGGCTACTATTGAGTGGGAGTAATCGCACACATTATCGTGAGGTTTATATTGGGTGTATTTTGGCATGACAAGATGCGCTAATATGCGTCGCAGTTGCCTCCAAGCCGGTTGAACTATCGTTTCAGATAATCCTCTCTTGGCGGTTGCTGAGGGAGCATTTCTTATGGTTGAACTGCATCTAGCGTTTGAATACGGTCTAATGCAGCTACCTTTACATCACGATAATGTGAGCTTGCGCTTGCATTTCGAATATAAATTCAAGGTTGCACTCATGCGCTCGCAAGCGAATAGAAGAATTCGCCGGATTTGTACTCACCTTGTACTCAGCAAAATGAGCCATAGAAATGGTTTATATTGAGGTGCAAATATGGTGACGATTGTTGCGCTGTATGGCGCGAATCATGTGGTTATAGTAAAATGCAAAGCAGTTAGCCCCGGGACGACCGCTGATTCAAGTCGCCGGGGCTCAATTCTTATAAGCGAAAGGATCCGATGACAAAGTTCCCGAAGATAGAGCGCGAAAACATAGAGTCTTGGTTATCGGCACCAAGATACAAAAGATATCTAGAAATTGCTGATGAGGACGATAGTGCTGCGCTTAATCTGTATCTTTGGAATATCGGGCTCGCGCAAGCGGTACTGCGCGACGTCTCCTTTTTCGAAGTAGCGCTTAGAAATTCATACAACCGCGAGATAGAAGAGAATTTCAATGGTGATGAACACTGGCTGTTCGATGCATCATCGCCATTAAGAAAACCGATTCTTAGAACCAATAAACGCGGACAGGTTAATGATGCGAACAGGATCAATAGAAACATCATCGATCATTTGAAGGCAGGGCTCAGAGATAATGCTACTCCTGACGATATTGTCTCCAACCTAACCTTAGGATTCTGGGCGCATATGACCGATCGTCATCACGAGCGCGTTCTATGGATTCCTATTCTTCACAAGGTATGGCCAAAAGGTGCTTCTCGCAGCGACATTAACACGCGAATCGCGCAGATCAACAACGTACGTAACCGTGCGGCACATCATGAGCATCTATTTGTGCCCGATGGTGAAACATGCTCGACGCTTGAGGCATGCAAGGATGCTGTTGAACTCTTTTCCCAGCTTGCGTCAGAAGCATGTAGTTATGTATACGGCGATAAAGATAGGATTTGCTCGGTTAGCGAATTCGTGTCCAACAATCCTGCGCCCTGCAGCGTTGTAATCTAGCTACTTCATCCACCAAGCGCTTCTGCCTTTTGTGGCTTTGCCGCCACTTTCACGGTATTTGAAGCTCGCACCCTGTTTGTTGAGCTCGCTGATGGTCATGACGATCTTTCGGTCGCCAATCACCCAAAGATTACCGCCTGTATCGCGTTTGTCGATGAACTCAAGACCAGCTGCTCCGATGGCCGGAATAAGCCAGTCGTCATTAGCAGATTCTTCAATATCCACAGCTTCAGAAGTTACTGAAGCACCATTCGGATTCTCAGGAGCATCTTCCTCATCATTGCTTATAGCGCTTTCGGTAACCTCTTCATCAACTGTAGATGCATCCTCGTCTTGACTTGCTTGAGGTCGTCTTCTATCTAAGCCGTTCGGGAAGATCAAAGAGTCGTGCTGAGCAGCTTCTAGGTAGTCAAGCTCGCTCAAAGACGTATCGAACAATCCGACATGTTCTCCTTGATGCTTATTGATGCCGGTATAGGTGAGACTCGCATCCTCGTAGCGACGGAACTTGTAGACCGCATCATTCATGAGCCCGTTATTGAATACTCCAAGCGACACGAGTAGTTCAAAGTCCTTAACTGAGAGCCCTGTCACTTTATAGAACAGCCCTGGCTCAAGTTGTGTGATGACATCTTGCAGCGTTTGCTCGCGAAAGTCAGTCAAGTACATGAAGACCGGGATTCGTGTGGCGAACTTGATCAGTTTCTCTTGAATCTCTTTGCGTTTGTTCTTGTATTTCTTTTCCTCTTCGGAGAGTTCTTTCTTCTCTTTATTAGTGAGCTCTCGATCATCTTCGGCTGCTTGTTTCTTGGCCTTCTTCACAGCCTCAGACTTGTTGATGATGGTTTCAATGTCTTGGTTGAGGCTACGGAAGCCTTCGATACTCATAAGCGCACGCAAGGCTTCCTCATTGTTGAGAATGCGCGAGAGCGTGTCATTATCGACATTCACGAGCAAGGCGCTCTCCCAACGGCGCGCAAGCAGCGTGGCGGAGGTGCCAGCCATCGCGATGTCGAGGATCTCGGTCGCGCTCACTTGCTTCATGGCGCTTCCGTCGTATGCAAGAACTGGCAGGAAGTCGATGAACTCACCAACCTTCTGTTCAGGGCTCACGTTGCCTGTGGAGAGGCGGCAACTGTAGTCAGAAACCATGCGCAAAGACCTGTCGAGCGCGAAGTCGAACACGTAGCATTCCTGTTTGATGATCTCTTCTTCGCCGTTGTCGCCCTTGACCGTCCAAGGACTCTGAACGCGGAAGGCAGCCTGGAAGTAGGTTTCGGGGCTGCGCATGTTTGTGAGCATGAATATGCCTGTCCAAGGCTTCACGGTTACGCCAGTGGTGAG
This sequence comes from uncultured Eggerthellaceae bacterium, assembly GCA_910588205.1. GTDB lineage: Bacteria > Actinomycetota > Coriobacteriia > Coriobacteriales > Eggerthellaceae > MGBC163016. Next base: position 7,163 of record CAJUQK010000027.1, on the reverse strand, counting down.
CTTGCCACATGTGAGCGTGATTGTCTTCGACTTCAGGGGGTCTTGCATGGTCTCTTGCACGCGCTCAAGGGCAGCAAGACCGACACCGGCTTCAACTCCGGCAGCCACGTTGATCTGGTAATCCCGAAAGAACGTGTTTTGGGGTTCGCTCAGAAGGTTTCGCATGGCATAGCAAGAGTTTACGCGCGGGAGATACCAAACGGTGTGATTCAGCACATTCAATAAGCGCATGTCCGAATAAGGCAATGCAGGTTTTTGCGCTCCAAGCTTCAAGTCGTCATGGGATTGTGGCATATAAGAACCCCTCATGAGATTCAGCCACTTCTGCACATGCTCTTTCATGACGAACTCGGCACTATCTCCCTCACCCCTGGCTTCGAAGAATGCGTTGAGATCGAAGGAATTGTACTCGCCGCCGCGGGCGACATCGATTATCTCGTCAGGCACCTTGTACGTGAGCATGACCATACGCGGAAGCGATGCATAGGGGTTGGTATCGTTTGGATGTGTAGTCGGCCACATCTTCTTGGCAGCTTGCTCGTCAGAGTAGGTCCAGTTGTAGATCTGCTCCTCGATGAACTCACCTGATGTCAGGGCGCGAAAGGGTGTGCCTGATAGGAAGAGATAATGCTTCGTGGTTATGGGAAGATAGGTCTCGTCATATTCGACCATATCTTTCACTTTGGTTTCGGCGGCAGTAGAGACCGTCTCTTCCGTGGTATTGAGCTCATCTTCGTCCTCTTGCACGAAGAGGTTTTTGGAGTTCTCGTTCCAAGCCCCAAAATGGTACTCGTCGAACACGACCAGATCCCATTCGGTCAGGTGCACCCATTCATTGCGGGGCTTTATACCGCCCGTGTTCTTATCTCGGCCCATGAAGTCCTGGAAGCTACCGAAGCAAACAATAGGTCTATCTTGATTCGCGTCTTCGAACTGCAAGCCCTCACGGGTGACGAATTGCCACCCCTCGAAATCTATGTGGCACATGAGGTCGTCATGCCAAGCAGCTTGCACGGCTGGCTTGAAGGTGAGCACGAGCACTCGCTTGGCATCCATGTGCTTCGCGAGCTGGTAGGTTGCGAAGGTCTTTCCGAAGCGCATCTTGGCATTCCAGAGAAACTTCGGAGCACGATCAGGATTCTCTCGTTCAACCGACCTGTAGTAATCAAGCGTCTTCTCGACCGCATTGCGCTGCTCCGGTCTCATCGAGAAGTCTTGATTGCGCTCCTCTTCATTGTCAGTTCTGTCTCGAACGGCGAGCCATGCAGCGCGAAGCTCATCAACAGTACAGCGCACCCACTCGGTCTTCTTGCCATCGGCGTCTCGAAGACGCATGTGCCCATATTGTTCGAGTTTGTCATGAACTGGATGATCTAGAAATGACGTGCCATCAGAGCGCACTGCTGGTTCCAGAAAGACAACCTCGTAAGGCTTCGCTCCTGGCTTGAGCGTCGGGTAATGCTCGTGCATGCGCTCATCGATAGTACGAGCCGTGAAGCCGACCTTGATTAACCCTTCTAGCTCAGGGTTATTGGGTTCTGTATATCCATAGATGATCGGTGTTGCATCAGGCTTTTGCGGAAAGAAGTCTTGCTTGGCCATGACTATTCACTCAGCTCAAGCGGTTTGATTAGCGTATCAATGAATGCCTGCTCATCTTCAGTAATTCCGTATTTATCGTATAGTTCGCTATCTGTCCAAGATTTAGAGAAATCTTGTTGTGGGGTAAATGCATACACTTTCTGAGTGATATGTTGAGCGCTTTTGAGGAGCAGCAACATGAATCTAAAGAATTTCGTAGTCATATAGGTTGCGGCATTACGCGTCTCTTTCTCATTGCTAAATGGGCCGACAACGAGATATGTTTCGGTACATGCTGTTCCGGGTCCTGCAACAATTGGTTTTGAAAGTATGAGATGCGGATAATCATCTTGCCCTGGACTTGCATAAGGTTCGAAAATTTTCCACCGATCTATCCATTCGTCATTTCTCTCTACGTCCGCCTTTTGTATCCAGCCATTTTTTCTGAACTTATAGAGCTCAACGTTGTTTTTATTGGAAGGTGTTTCGGCATAATTAGAGAAGTTAGTTGCAAGACCGAAGGGTTTACGTGAAGACGCGAGTTTGTCCATGGTCGGCTCACTTTGTCTTGTAACCTTTTTCAAGATTTCGATTGCTTTGTTGTAGCGGATAAAGGTTGTCGCACCCTTTTCTTTCAAGGGCCGGATACTCTCATCAAGAATGCTCCCATCTTTATGATTTATTACATGGCAGTCTCCCATGTAATCGCGTTCCCAAAGAAAGTAGCAAATACCTCCTCGGATATTGACTCTAGGAAAACAGTCCGACGTCTCTGGAAAATCGTGGATGACCGATATCCTGTTATTACTAAGCATGTGATCTCGAAATTCATCGAGACCTTTTCCTCCTGAGTACCATCTTGCAGGAACAATCATGGTGATGTACCTTGGATTCAGCTTCATCGCCTGTTCAATGAACTTATGATAAACGGGACTTGCACTTTGCTGTGCCCCTCCATCACTTAACTGATATGGTGGGTTACCAATAATCACATCAAACTTCATATCGAAGACCTCTTCCGGGTTATCTAAATGGATGAACTCATAGGCGTATTGCTCTTTGCCCTCTTCGCGGTCGTACTCACCTTCTGAGGCTCCGCAAAAGACGCATTTGCCGTTCCTCCAGGTGTGCTGCATCTGCTTGTAGTCGATACGTCCTTCGGGGTTGTCGAAGCGCACGACGGAGTATTCGCTTTGAGGGTACTTACTGCAGTAGACGCTGCGACGTGACAGAAGGCTTGTGAGTTCGGTTATGGCAATGCCGAAGACTTGGTTCTTGAATACATGATCAATCACGTTTTCGAGCATATTCTGAAACGCGATGTCGCGTCCATCCAGTTCGCCACCAGATCTTAGTTTCTCGTTGATCTCGTAGGAGACCTGCTCGTAGTTCGGTAGCTGTGCTTCTATCAAGCGCTTTGCGATCTCACGCAGGAAAACGCCGGATTTGCATGCTGGATCGAGGAAGGTAGCGTTCTTGTCATTCCAGATCTCCTTCGGGAGCATATCCAGCATCTGATTAACTACCTCGGGCGGTGTGAATACCTCATCGTTGGAGAGGTTGGCAAGGCAGCTCAGCACGTCGGGGTTGTAAGTTGATGAGAACAGATCACTCACAGTTCATCACCTCGTAGAAGCTCGTGAGCGGATATTCAGTTATGGGTTTGGGTATGAAGGACCGGGTCTCTTCGTCGTATTCCCAGTCGGTGATGGCGGATCCACTTGAACCAAAAAGGGAGAATTGCTCGTGCTCGCCGTTGCCTTCAAGCATCTCATCCAAGCGGAAGTCGCGGCGCTTTACCTTGTCGCCTGTAACGAGCGACCATTCTGAGAAGATAATGGGATTTCCCTCGGCAGCGAGCATCGTGAGCGCATCGCCATTGAGGATGTTTCGAGACAATATGTAGCTGATTGCATTAAGGAATCTTGAATCGCCACTTGTCTTAACGGCCTTTTTCCAAGCGTCTTCGACTATTGTTAAGAGGCGAGTGCGACACTCGGTGGCATTATCGGGAAGAAGCTCAACTCCATAGATGCTACCAACGGCTACGAATGCGTACTTCTCCCAGTCACGCGGATTTTTGCCGTAGCGTTGATTCACAACGACGAGCTTGCGCCTCAGTATCTCTGCTAGAAAATTACCGTCGCCGCAAGCGGGTTCTAAGAAGCGCGAATCGATGCGTTCGGTTTCTTGCTTCACCATGTCTAGCATGGCGTTTACTTCGCGCTCGTTGGTAAAGACTTCGCCGTGGTCGGCGACGCGTTGTTTCGATTTAACCTGCTCTGCCACTCGCACACTCCCGAGGACCCGAGCGAAATGGCGATTGATTAAAAACGTAGACGTTATTTGAAGCCCAAAAAGCCGCTTTCTTCGGTATCGACATATTCGCATCTTACCTGCATAAGGATGATTTTACCCTAAAGACGCAGAGAGCCAAATAACGTCTACGTTTTTGAGGTGTGAAAAAGTCCAAAAAACCATCAGGCGGTTTCGCTCAGCAACGCTTTCCTGTCCTCTTTCATCCAGTTGTCGAAAGTAGTTATGCTGATCTTCAAGCGGTCAGCCGCTTCTTTGCGAGTGATTGCCCCATTTTCGTAGGCGCGTTTCGTCTTGAGGTAAATGCCTGGCCGCTCGATCTTGGGTCTTCCAAATCTGACACCACGCGCCTTTGCAGATGCTATCCCTTCAGCTTGTCTTTGCTTGATGTTCTCACGTTCGAGTTGAGCGACATACGAGAGAAGTTGGAGTACTACGTCGGTGATGAAGACGCTCGTGATCTCACCCTTGTCATTTCGGGTGTCGAGCAATGGCATATCCAGCACGACGATATGCGTACCCTTCTTTTGTGTGATGGAACGCCATTCCTCGATGATCTCTTGGTAGTTTCGTCCCAGCCGGTCTATCGACTTGACGAAGATCACGTCACCTGGCTTGAGCCTTCGCATTAGCCGACGATAGGCGGGGCGGTTGAAATCCTTTCCGCTTGCTTTGTCGGTAAAGATCGCGCTGTCACTCAAGCCAAGCTCTCGTAGTGCGTCAAGCTGTCTGGCGAGGCTCTGGTCTTTGGCGGAGACTCGCGCATATCCATAGTCCATGAATGTTCTCCTTTCTTGCGAGATTGAATAAGGGGCGCGGGGGATCCCCCGCAAACCGGGAGGCAAATGGCAGCAGCTGTCGCCGACCAGTTTCCCGAATTCGAGCAAGTTACTTTGGCATGGAGTCGGAGATGTAATACGCCAATAGGCTACTTGCTGGAATTCGCCATAGCGACCCGCAAACGTAATACGCTATGGGCTACTTGCTAATAAAGACTTCTAAGGCCTTAGAAGGGCTCTCGATGGGTCAATCTTCGAATGAAGTACGAACGAGCCTTCTGTAAGCTTCTGAGGGCTTCGATTAATGAAAGCCCTGAAGGCTGTGAAAGCTGGCCGCTATACCTGAGCGCAGCCTTCATCGCCTTCACTTCCTTCACGAGTGACTTTTTCTAGGGTGATAACTTGCCCGGCGCTGGTGTGCTTCTTAGTGTACGTGACACCGCGTAATCGCATAAGGACGCTGTGCTGTGCAAGGAACTTCCCAAATGTCGCTGTCGTTACGCCCTCCACGGCGGTTGTCTCGATCAGCTCTCCGACCGATCCGCTCCATAATCCATCGGTGCTGGTTGTCATGAAGTCGACGACTTTTAGTACACAGTCGGGAATCTCGCGCTCCTCAAGTTCCTTCTCGCTCGTGCGCTCAATGAGGTTCCATCTACAATCCCTAAGAGCCAGCTTCAGCTCTCGGAACTCGACATCGCGGCCGGTGACCGTGAGCGTCGCGTCCCCAACGCCACGCGACGCTCGCTTCAGCACCCAGATGCTGTCCGCGCTTCCCGTAATTCCGCTTGACCCCGATACGGTATTCATGATGTCCTCATCTGCCATCTTGCGGGTGTGGTGAACTACCATCATTGCCAGGTTGTGCTTGTCGGCAATGGCTTTCAACGCTGAGAAGTCACCGTAATCGGCTGCGTAGATGCTGTCGCCTGTTGGGCTTCGTACCTTCTGGAATGTATCGATGAAGACAAGCTTCAGGTCGGGATGGGTGATGACGAAATACTCGATCTGCTCCGCCAACCCATCCTTTATCGTTGCCGCCGAGTTGGCAAGATAGAAGCTATTGTTTGCTTCGTCGGTGAGCTTCCAAAGTCTTTTCTTCACGCGCGCATAGGTGTCTTCCAAGCAGAGGTAGAGAACTGCTCCCTGGCACACCGCGCAGTCTCAGAAAGACTGTCCCATGCTCACAGCGAGCCCCATAGCGAGCACCATCCACGACTTGCCGATCTTGGGAGCGCCAGCAAGTATGTGCGCTCCCACGGGCAAAAGATCCTCGATGATCCAGTCCGCTTCATCGATGGGCTCCTCCAGAAGCTCTTGGGCTGTCCTCGCGGAAAGAGCGCGCATCAGAAGCCTCTTTCCAAGTTGATGATCACGTTCTCATCGCTCGCGATTCAAGCAGGAAGCTTATCCTCTTCCAGTCCTGCAAAGATGCTGCCGACCTTCTCTGTTAGCTTAGCAAGTTCTGGACTGATGTCGTTCGCATCGGTGATTCGAAGAAGCTCGCGATAGATCAGGAGCATCGCCTCCTCCATACCTTTCTGCATGCGGCTGGAAGGGACGACTTTAATCTCCGTGCCGGATAGCTTGCTGATGATGTAGTCCTGCTTCGTCATCCCGCTTATGGAGACTAAGCGATCAAGGAGAGCTGCTTCTTCCTGGGACATGCGAAACGCGATGGTCTTGCTTCGCAGTCTTCCGTGTTCGTCCAGGTTCTTCTCTGACATTCGAGTCACTTCCTTTCGCTGGCGTTGTTCACTGGTTTGGTGACATCGAGCGAAGACATGCCCGTTCCTCGCTGGATTTCCAAGTCATTCGCCATGTCCTCTTGCTTGTTCGGGAATAAGTGCGCATAGCGCATGGTCACCTCGGTACTCTCATGCCCGAGCCTGTCTGCGATGGCGAGAGCCGAATAGCCAAGTTCGATGAGAAGCGACACATGGCTATGGCGCAGATCATGGATACGTATGCGTTTGATCCCAGCGGCTTTCGATCCGCGATCCATCTCGTGATGAAGGAATGATTTCGTTGCGGGAACCAGCCTGTCGAAATCGCGCAGGTCGGGGATGTATTTCATGAAGTCGACGACCTCATCTACAAGGAAGCTCGGCATCACGATCGTTCTGACAGATTTAGGGGTCTTGGGTGCCGTGATGACATCTTCACGATGCATGCGCTGATAACTCTTGGCCACAGATAGTCGCTTGTTCTTGAAATCGAAGTCCTCGGGAGTAAGCGCGAGCATCTCGCCCAGTCGAAGCCCGCACCAGTAAAGCAGTTCAAAGGCTATGAACGACTGCGGCTTATCCATGACCTCCCGACTGAAGCGTAGATATTCTTCCTTTGTCCAGAAGCTCATTTCGCCAGCTTGCTTGCTTCCGATCTTGCCGACCTTCACCATGGGGTTAGAATCGAGTCCGTAATAACGCACGGCATGGTTGAGCATGGCGGAGAGTTGATTGCAAATCGAGTGCAAATAGGTCTGCG
>CAJUQK010000026.1 GCA_910588205.1 uncultured Eggerthellaceae bacterium | reverse complement strand
ATGCGGGGTTTTCTGGGTTGTAACGGGTTCGGGCCGAGCCAGCTCGGCCCCTACGAAAATCGTTTGCGTGACATTTAATGGTTGTTGTGTTGGGCCAACTACGATCGGCCCCTACGGATGATGTTGCATTCTCCGGGTTGTGACGTTGGGTCGAACACGTTCGACCCCTACGAAAACCGCTGCGCATGTCACCTGGGTGAACCATGTTCCGTAGGGGCTGATCGTGATCAGCCCCCTGTAACACCCGGGATGATCCTATACGTCAGGTCACCCGGCTGGTGCCACAATGAATATGTTGCGCGTGATCTTCGCGCAACGCATATTCAAACGTTGCACGTTCCAGCACAGATACGGGACAGATTGCCGTAGGGGCGGACCGTGGTCCGCCCGGCGTTGCACTCGGGATGATCCTATACGTCAGGTCACCCGGCAGGTGCCGCAATGAACATGGTGCGCGAGGGTCACAGGGCATCGGTGTCCAGGACGATCGTGAAGGGACCGTCATTGATGAGGGATACCGCCATGCCTGCCCCGAAGCGGCCGCTGGCCACCTCCGGGACATCAGCCTGGGCTCTGCGGATGAAGTCCTCGTAGAGCCTCTTCGCCTCTTGGGGTGGCGCTGCCTGGGTGAACGAGGGGCGATTGCCCTTGCGGCAATCAGCGAGCAGGGTGAATTGACTCACGATCAACACGTCTCCGCTCACATCTCGCAGGCTGAGGTTGGTCTTGCCCGTATCGTCTTCGAAGATCCGCAGTTTATAGATCTTGCTCCAGAGGGCCTCAACCTGGGCTTCCGTATCCTGGGGACCAACTCCTAACAAGATGAGATACCCTCGACCGATGGCTCCCACTACCTGACCCTCGATGGTGACACTGGCTTCCTTGACGCGCTGGAGGACTGCTCGCATCGTTGCTCCTTGCTTGATAAAGGCCACAGCATTCATCCTATTGTAGAATGGGGTGATGAAACGCGCTCATCCTTTTTCACTCGCCTGCAAGCTTTCTGCTCTTTTCGTGACCACCCTCTGCGTGGTCAGCATCCTGGTGGCCTGTGCGCCTTCCGGTTACGTGAGCCCCTACAACTGGGAAGACCTTCAACGGCAGGGGGAGAAGCTGGTCTACGCACCAGAGGGGGTGGTGGAATCCCGCTGGGGCGTGGATGTTTCCGCCCATCAGCATTCCATCGACTGGCAGCAGGTGGCGGATGCAGGAGTGCAATTCGCCTTCGTGCGGCTGGGGAACCGCGGTGCCACGGAGGGTGTCCTCTATGAAGACGAGTTCTTCATGGCCAACGCCACGGGTGCCTATCAAGCAGGCATCCCCGTGTCCGCCTACTTCTTCTCTCAGGCCATCTCCGAGGATGAAGTACAGGCCGAAGCTGACCTAGCGCTCTCATTGTTGGCTAAGGCCGAAGCCGAAGGGGTGCGCTTCGAAGCTGTAGCCTTTGATCATGAGGCCGTAGACGTGGAGGGGGCTCGTGCCAATGACCTGGATGGTGATACCTTGAGCGCCTTCGCCATCTCCTTTTGCGAGCGGATGGAACGGGCGGGCTATGAGCCCCTGGTCTATGGCAATCAACGGGATCTGGGGAAGCTCCACCGCGTGATCCACAGCGCGTATCCCCTTTGGTTAGCCGAATACGAGGTGGGCGCCCCCACGGCCCAGTTCGATTTCATCCTCTGGCAATATTCGAATGCCGGGAGCATCCCCGGCATTCCCACTGAGGTAGACCTGAATATCTGGCTGCCCCTTCCGAAAGCCCCGTAGCCGAATCACGCAGCCCCTCTGGGTGCCTTTGGGCTAGAGCGTGGCGTTCTCTTGAGCGTCTTGCACCTGCTGGGCTTCCTGCGGGTTCATCCAGTCTCCCGTAGCGCCCAGCACGATGCATAAGACGATGACGGCAACTACGGCGATGACGGCCCAGATGAGCCCCGGATACTTCCGCTTGGAACCGACCGGACCATCTTCGTCTACCTCGTATTCCTCCATGGCGGGGAATTCCGGATCCGTTTCTGAGGACTCCAACACCACAGGCTCATCGTTGGCCAGCGTATCGTGGGGGTGCGCCTCGGCGGAGGCGCACATCCGTTTCTCGTCAATGCGGGGTAGGGGCTTCATGGAGGCCTCCTTCGTCTACTGGACTCCCGGTATTGAGGGGATGGTGGCGAATCCCGCCTCCAGCTCCTCTTCGGTTGGCACGTGATCGCTCATCTTGCCGTTGTTGTACGCATCGTAGGCATACATATCGAAGTATCCCGTGCCGGTGAGGCCGAACAGGATCACCTTCTCCTGACCGGTCTCGGCGCACCGCTTCGCCTCTTCCATGGCTACGTAGATGGCATGGGCGCTCTCCGGTGCCGGAAGGATGGTTTCCAGCCGAGCGAATTCCTCTGCAGCGCCGAACACATCGGTCTGCTTCACAGCCACTGCCTCCATGTAGCCATCGTGCTTGAGCTTGCTCACGATGGGTGCCATGCCATGGTAGCGAAGCCCGCCTGCGTGGTCAGGGGAGGGGAGGAAGCCGTTACCGAGCGTGTACATCTTGCAAAGCGGACAGGTTTGACCAGTATCGGCGAAGTCGTAGGCGTACTTGCCGCGGGTGAGCGAAGGGCAGCTGGCTGGCTCTACGGCCATGAAGCGCGTATCCGGCCGGTCCCCGCGCAGCTTGTCACGCATGAAGGGCGCGATGAGGCCGCCGAGGTTCGATCCGCCACCGGCGCACCCGATCACGATATCCGGGTATTCGCCCAGCTCCTCCAAGGCCGTGTAGCTCTCAAGCCCGATGATGGACTGATGCAGCACCACCTGATTCAAGACGCTGCCCAGTTGGTAGCGGCCTTTGTTGCCTGGTACGTTCAGCGCCCGCTCTACGGCCTCCGAGATAGCGGTGCCCAGGCTACCTGTGGAATCAGGGTGCTCAGCCAGCATCTTCCGGCCCACTTCAGTGGTGTTTGAAGGCGAAGGGGTGACGGTGGCGTTGAAGGTCTCCATGATGTTGCGCCGGAATGGCTTCTGCTCATAGGAGCACTTCACCATGAACACATCCAGATCAAGGCCGTAATGGTCGGCGGCCTCGGAGAGCGCAGTGCCCCACTGGCCAGCTCCCGTTTCGGTGGTGATCTTATCCAGGTCCTGCTCCTTGGCGTAATAGGCTTGAGCCAGAGCAGAGTTCAGCTTATGAGAGCCGGAGGTGTTGTTGCCCTCGAACTTATAGTAGATGCGCGCGGGAGTATCCAAGGCGCGCTCCAGGTTGTAGGCTCGGCAAAGAGGGCTCGGCCGGTAGACCTTGTACATCTCACGCACGCCTTCAGGGATGTCGAAGTAGGCCGTCTCGTCATCCAACTCCTGCTTGACCAGTTCGTCGCAGAACACAGGAGCGATATCCTCCGGACGGGCCACCTGGCCATTGGGGAGCAGCATGGGGTCGGGCGGCTCGGGCATGTCGGCGCGCAGGTTATACCATTGGGTGGGGATCTGATCCTCTCGCAAATAGAGCCGGTAGGGAGCTTCTTTGCGGGTAGTCGTTCTGCTTGCCTCTGCCATCTTCCTTGTCCTTTCTCGCGGCATTCAGCTTCTCTTGGTCCGATCTACGCCTCTTCGGCTTGAAGTCCTGGGATGTGGGGTGAAAAAAGAAGACCCCCGAGTCATCGAGGGTCTTCAAAGCGTCTATGCGTGGCGAAGTTCGATAACCCGGCTTACGATATTCCCTTCTGCCACCACCAAGCACCAGCAACCGCCGCGGCGGTTGCGTTGAGGCTATGGGCTTGAGCGTTGATCACGATGGGCCTTTCGTATCGGGTCAGTGGGCAGGATAGCAGAAGATGAACGGCTTGAGTGGGAGAAGATCGAACGGTGGGGATATTTCTCCTTTGTAACAACCTCAGCGAAGGAGACCCCCATGCCTATAATCACCCCAAGAACTCGTTCGTCGAAAGGACTACGATGACCATCTATGCTCAGGTGTCTCAGCTCATCGGCAAGACTCCGCTCCTTGAGCTGACCCGTTTCGAAGCGGATCGCCAACTGCCCGCTACCCTTCTCGGCAAGGTGGAATCATTCAATCCGGGTGGTTCCATCAAAGACCGTGTGGCCCAGGCTATGCTGGATGAAGCCGAAGCCTCAGGCAAGCTGACGTCAGATACGGTCATCATCGAACCCACTTCGGGCAACACGGGCGTGGGGCTGGCCATGTTGGCGGCAACGCGGGGGAATCAGATCATCATTTGCATGCCCGAGACCATGTCTGTGGAGCGGCGCAATCTCATGCGGGCCTACGGGGCGCAGCTGGAGCTGACAGAGGGTGCGAAGGGCATGGCGGGAGCCATCGCTCGGGCAGAGGAGTTTGCCCGGGATATCCCGAATGCCTTCATCCCTTCCCAGTTCAGCAATCCGGCGAATCCGGCCATCCATTATCGGACCACCGGTCCTGAGATCTGGGAGCAAGCCGAAGGCGATGTGGATGCCTTGGTGTGCGGTGTGGGCACGGGGGGCACCATCAGCGGCGCAGGAGCTTACTTGAAAGAGCAGAACCCGAACATCCAGATCATCGCTGTGGAACCGGCAGGATCTCCCGTGCTCTCAGGCGGAAAGCCGGGTCCCCATGGCCTTCAGGGCATTGGCGCGGGCTTCGTACCCGCCACGTTGGATACCCATATCTACGGCGAAGTCATCCAAGTGCGTGAGGAAGACGCCTACGAAGCGGGCCGTGCTCTCGCCAGCCGGGATGGCCTTTTGGTGGGTATTTCTTCGGGGGCAGCCGTATGGGCGGCCTCTCAAGTGGCCCAACGTCCTGAGATGGCAGGCAAGCGCATCGTATGCATCCTGCCGGATACGGGGGAGCGCTACCTCTCCACCCCAATGTTCTCCTGAGAGAGCATGAGCGGCGTCGTTCGCGCTAAAATCACAGGTTCAGGCAGAATGCGGCCCTTGTGGGCTGCGGGACCCAAGGAATACGCGTGATCGAATTAAAGCATCTAACCAAGACGTTCAAGACAGGCAAGGACAGCTTTACTGCCGTCAACGACGTGAATCTCACCATCCAAGACGGTGAGATCTTCGGCATCATCGGTTTCTCAGGCGCTGGTAAATCAACACTGGTGCGCTGCATGAACCTGCTTGAGCGTCCTACTTCCGGTCAGGTCATCATCGACGATGTTGACCTGACTCAGCTCTCCTTGAAGCAGCTGCGCGAAGAGCGCAAGCGCATCGGCATGATCTTCCAACAGTTCAACCTGCTCTCCCAAAGCACGGTGGCGGCGAACGTCCGTTACCCCCTTGAGATATCCGGCGTTCCAAAGGAGAAAGCTGACGCGCGGGTGCAAGAGCTGCTGGAACTAGTGGATCTTTCAGACAAGGCCTCCTCCTATCCGGCTCAGCTCTCCGGGGGTCAGAAGCAGCGGGTGGCCATTGCCCGGGCCCTTGCCACTGATCCGAAGATCATCCTCTGCGACGAGGCTACCAGTGCGCTCGATCCCATCACCACTCGCTCCATCCTGGATCTGCTCAAGCGCTTGAATACTGAATTCGGCGTGACCATCGTGGTCATCACCCATGAGATGCGCGTCGTAGAGCAGATCTGCGACCGTGTGGCCGTCATGAGCGAAGGCGAGGTGAAGGAGGAGGGAACCGTCTTCGACGTCTTCCTGCAGCCGAAGTCGGATACGGCGAAGCGACTGATCGAGCCTTCCCATGCCGAGGCTGTGACCCCGCTTCCGCCGAACAGCCTTCGCCTAGCCTTCACGGGCGAGGAATCCGGTGCACCCGTCATCTCAGACATGACCGTCCAGTGCGATGTCATGGTGAACATCCTCTCGGCCAATACAGAGGTCATCGGCGGCAAGACCTTAGGCCAGATGCTGATCCAGCTGCCGGAAGATACGGCAGCCCAAGACCGCATCAAGCATTACCTGGAGCGCCGCGGCATCTTCTTCGAGGCCAATACCGGCGCCGGGGGAGAAGATGCGGCCCTAAAGGAGGTGATCTAGATGTCCCCGGAGATGATGGATCTTCTGCTGACAGGCACCTGGGAGACGCTGTATATGACCCTCGTCTCTACGGCCATCGCCTATGTCATAGGCGTGCCGGTGGGCGTCATCCTCTACGTCACCGGTGAGGGCGGTATCCGCCAGAACCGTGCCGTGAACTTCGTGGTGGGCATCATCGTGAACATCCTGCGTTCGGTCCCGTTCCTCATCCTGCTCGTGGCCATCCTGCCCTTCACGCGGGCTGTGGTGGGTACGACCATCGGCTCCACAGCCACCATCGTGCCCTTGGTGGTAGCAGCGGCTCCCTATGTGGCCCGCATGGTGGAATCCTCCCTCAAGGAGGTAGATGCTGGAGTGATCGAAGCGGCCCGAGCCATGGGTTCGTCCACCTTCCAGATGATCTGGAAGGTTTTCCTGCCAGAAGCACGGCCATCACTGCTCGTGGGTGCTACAATCTCGCTCGCTACCATTCTGGGCTATTCTGCAATGGCGGGCTTCGTGGGAGGTGGCGGCCTGGGTGCCATCGCCATCAACTATGGTTACTACCGCTATCAGTCCGATGTCATGCTCATCACCGTGGCATTGCTCGTGGTCATCGTGCAGATATTCCAAGAGGGTGGCTTGAAGCTCGTCAACAAGGTTGACAAACGGTTGAGATAGAAGACCAGGAGGGAATACCATGAAGATTTCGAAGAAGCTCACGGCCATCGCCGTTGTGGCGGCCACAACGCTGGCTCTGGGATTGGCTGGCTGCTCGGGCGGCTCCACTGCTTCCAGTGCTAGCTCTGCGGCTGCTGAAGGGGATGACACGGTCATCACCGTAGGTGCCTCTCCCACGCCCCATGCTGAGATACTGAAGCAGGTGGAGCAGGCACTGGCTGATGAGGGTTATCAGCTGGAAGTGGTGGAATACAACGACTACGTGCTGCCGAACACCGCCCTGGAAGAGGGTGAGCTGGACGCGAACTACTTCCAGCACATCACCTATCTGAATGATTTCAATGATGAGAATGGCACCCATCTGGCCAATGCTGCGGGCATCCACTTCGAGCCCTTCGGCCTGTACTCCAACAAGGTTGCCTCTTTGGATGAGCTTCAGGACGGTGCTGTGGTGGCTGTGCCGAACGACACCACCAATGAGGCCCGTGCGCTGCTGCTGCTGGAGCAAGAGGGTCTCATCAAGCTGAAGGAGGGCGCTGGCCTGAACGCTACGGTCATCGACATCGAGGAGAATCCGAAGAACCTTCAGATCCAGGAAGTGGAAGCCGCTCAGGTTCCCCGTACTCTGGATGAGGTGGACGTGGCAGCCATCAACGGCAACTATGCACTGAACGCAGGGTTGAACGTGGCTGACGCCATCGCTACGGAATCTGATGAGGGCGAAGCGGCTCGCGCTTACATGAACGTCATCGCAGTCAAGGAAGGCTCTGAGGATTCGCCGAAGATCCAGGCGCTCATAGAGGCGCTTCAGACCGATGCGGTGAAGCAGTACATCGCTGATACCTACAACGGTGCGGTCGTCACCATCTTCTAACGTATCTCGTACAGACCCTTGACGGTCCGCTCCTGCTAAGGAGCCTGATCTCCCTTCCGTTGTATCTTCTGGCCAAGCCAGCGGATATGCGGAAGGGAGATTGCTATGAGGAAGCGCACGAAGGCAGCGGTAGTCATCCTTGCGTGCATGGTCTGCATAGCATTGGTGGCCGGTGTTGCCTATGCGGCGGCTCCTTCCTTCACTGAGGCTGGGGAAGAGGTCGCAGAACAACAGGCGGCAGCTGAGGCATCAGCCGCGGATCAAGCCATGGCGGTTTCCTATCTCCAGCAAGCCCAGACGCTCGGCCTTTCCAGTTACGATGCTGATGGGGCCTTTATCCATCAGCCCTCCACCATCCCTTCTCTTCTGAACGCTCAAGCGAACAGCGGTGCTCGTTTCCAGGATGAAGTGCCCCTTCAGGCTTCCACCTCATCGGACGCCTCTGGCACTGCCCGTCCTTCCTGTGATCAGAGCATGCCTCCCCTTTCCCTGATGATCGCAGGCAATGTCATTCCCTATGTGGATGCCTACAAGGCCGAACGAGCACCTGATCACACGGCAGGGTTGTGGATGGGTTCAGACTCCACCCAGGATGATTCCTGGGGTTATTTCATCGGTCACCATCCAGGCGTCTTCAACTGCGTGATGTATCTCCAGCAAGGGGATGTCATTCAGGTGTGCGACAGGGATGGCAATATGCGCGCCTACACCGTATTCGATATCTATGACGTCCCCGATAGCACCCAATGGGGCCAGATAGCCTCTGAGGTCACCAGTCATGGCGAATCCATCGCTCTTCAGACCTGTTGCGGCGACGATGCAAGCTATCGCATCGTCGAAGCTGCTTGATCCGCTCTGCTTGCCTGGCTTATTCGGCATCAAGGGCCGTATAATCTTCCCATGGTAGATTCCGGCAAGCTTACTATCGTTCCTACCCCCATTGGCAACCTAGGGGATATCACCTTGCGCGCCATCGAGGCCTTGCGGTCTGCGGATGCAGTCCTTTGCGAAGACACTCGGGTGACGGGTAAGCTCTTGACTGCCCTTGACGTGAAACGTCCGCTCGTTCGCCTTGATGAGCACACCATCCGGGATCGGTCAGATCAGATCATCGCCCGGCTTCAAGCGGGAGAGTCCTTTGCCTACTGCTCCGATGCGGGCATGCCGGGGGTGTCTGATCCGGGCATGCATCTGGTATCCCAAGCGCGGAAGCAGGACATTCCCGTTGATGTACTGCCGGGGGCATCGGCGGTCACTACGGCCTACGTTGCCAGTGGCTTCTCTGCCCAGCGCTTCCTTTTCGCAGGCTTTCTGCCACGCAAAGAGAGAGAGCGGGCCGCCTTGCTGGAGAGCCTAGCAGGTCTGGATGCCGCCCTCATCTTCTATGAGAGTCCCCACCGGATCGCAGATTCCCTGGAGGGCATAGCCCAGGCGTTTCCCACCCGTCAGGTGGCTCTGTGTCGAGAGCTCACGAAGATCCATGAAGAGGTCGTGGTCGAACAGGCCCCGAAGCTGGCTGAGCGCATCGCTTCCCGGCAGCAAGAGGCACCTCTCAAAGGGGAGATCGCCTTGGTGATAGATGCTTCCTCTGCCGAAGAGGAGGTTTTGGCCCAGGATGCGAAGCGGGTCGGAGCTCAGGTGCGCGCTGAAGAGCTAGCTGCGGGGGGTACGCGCCCTAAGGAAGCGGCCCAGATCCTTTCCCGAGAATGCGGCATTCCACGCAATGAGGCCTATGAGCTAGCCCTTTCGGCCCGAGACAGGCTGCGGGAAGGCTCATCCGCTTGATGGGTCGCTCGTCCTCGTGCACTCAGATGGTCCACCTTGCTGGATTCGATGTCCAGCTCACCCGCAAGCGGATCAAGAATGTGAATCTGCGTGTGCGCCCCAATGGCCAGGTGGCTGTCTCTGCTCCCGCCCACGTGAGCCTCGGCGAGATAGAGCGCTTCCTTGAGAGCAAGCGGTCTTGGATCAAGCGGGCTCAGCAGAAGCATCCAGCGAACGCCCCTGACCCCTTCGCCAAGGCCACCGTTGAGGAGAAGCAGCAATGGAAGAGCCTGGTGGAGGCATTTGTTCCGCCGCTCATCCAGAAATGGGAAGCCGTCTTGGGAGTACGGGCAGGGAAGCTGGCCTATCGCAATATGAAGAGCCGATGGGGAAGCTGTCAGCCCTCCACAGGGCGCATCTGCATCAACACGCGCCTGGCGCTCTATCCGCCTGAATGCTTGGAGTACGTGGTAGTCCATGAGCTTTGCCACCTCTTGGTGCATGGTCACGGTCAAGCATTCTATGATCTGCTGGATAGGGCCCTGCCTGATTGGCGGCAAGCTCGCCAGCGCTTATCTTTACCGCCCGGGTAATGGAGGGTCGCCATCACCACCCCGACGCGCTTCTACGGTATACTGACGAAAAGCACCTCGGTCTGGCAGGACGGGGCGACATGTTCCGAACCTGGTCAGGTCCGGGAGGAAGCAGCCATAAGGAACCGCTGACGAGCCCGTCCTGTCTTCCGGGGTGCTCTCATTCATCAGCACTGTCACGAAAGATACTGCTTTGGGAATCATAGATTTCTTCATCAATCTGCTGAAAGACCCACGTGGCTTCATCGCCAGCTGGATCATCGCTCTGGGGCCCGTCTGGGTGTATTCGCCGCTGTTCCTCATCGTGTTCGTGGAAACCGGTGTGGTGTTCTTCCCGTTCTTGCCGGGAGACTCGCTGCTCTTCGCGGTGGGCGTGTTCTCGGCCGATGGTGGCGGCCTCAACCTGGCGGCCAGCCTCATCGTATTCTATGCGGCGGCCATCCTGGGCAACACGTCCAACTACTGGATAGCGCGCTTCTTAGGGCATCGCATCATAGATTCAGGCAAGGTGAAGGCGCTCACCCCTGAGCGCATGGCGAAGCTGGATCATTTCTTCGCGAAGTACGGTGGCCTGACCATCGTCATCACGCGTTTCATGCCGTTCTTCCGCACCTTCGCTCCGTTCATTGCGGGTACCGGTCACATGAACTTCGGCAAGTTCACGCTGTGGAACTGCATTGGCGGCGTGGCGTGGGTGAGTCTGTTCGTGCTGACGGGCTACTTCTTCGGCGGCGTGCCGTTCGTGCAGGAGCACTTCGAGGTCATCGTGCTGGGCATCGTAGCCGTATCGGTAGCACCGGCGTTCATCGCTGCCATCAAGAGCGCCCTGAGCTCCCGCAAAGCCAAAAACAAAGCGTAGGGGCCGACCGTGGTCGGCCCTAGGTAGCATGACAGGTTGCCTGTAGGGGCGGATCTGGATCCGCCCGATGGTGCACTTGGATGAACCTTATACGCTAGGTTACCCGGTAATTGTCGTAATGAATATGTTGCGCGTGGTCTTCGCGCAACGCATCCTATGTGAGGGGGCCTAGCCATCAAGGAAGGACAGCGATGCATGCTATTATGCTTTTGTTCGATCACGATGGCGGGAGGTGATATGTTGGCTTCTGGAGTACTTGAGACATCCGAGATCCGCGCCATGGTCCTACCGCTTCTGGAACGGTATGGAATGCGCTCAGCCAGCCTCTTCGGCTCCTATGCTCGCGGCGAAGCCAATGAGGAATCAGATATCGATATCCTCTTGGAGGGCGGTTTCGGTTTCAGGCCGCTTGATATCTTCGGGGTTGCAGAAGACCTCCATCGCGCATCGGGCAAGCAGGTTGATGTTTTCGAAGTATCTGAGCTCGATGCCGGTACCTTTCGTGACACCGTTCTGCGCGAGGCGGTACGGCTGTGAAGAGCGACATTTATCGTCTTGAACGCATATCCTTAGTAGGTCATCAGCTTTTACAGGTGATCGAATCCCGGTCGATAACGCGAGATACGCTTGTTCGTGATGTCGAGACGCAGTGGTTGGTGACCACACCTTTGTACAATATCGGGGAGCAAGCAAACTGCCTCTCTCGGGAATTCGTTGAAGGTCATCCTGAGGCTCCGTGGGTTCAGATTGCTGGACTCAGGCATCGGTTGGTCCATGATTACGAAGGAACCAATTGGAATATGATCGCAGCTGTTGTTTTTGACGAACTGGAACCTTTCATTGGATGTGTGGACGATTTGCTGTCGTCCGAGTGACGCGCTGCGGTTTCTGATGCCTTGTTGCGTGCGAAAGTGTGCGGCGCATAGGGCCATCTTGCTCATAGGTCTCTCCCGCCGCCTAACTATTTCCGCTGCAAAGCAGCGGGGTGGGGTTGCAACCTGTACATACCCGTGGGTTTTTCTGGGTTGCTTCGTCGGGCCGAGCATGCTCGGCCCCTACGGATCGTGCGCCAGGTTCCCATCGGGTGAACCGTGCATGTCAGGATGCCTTGTAGGGGCGGATCTAGATTCGCCCGATGGTGCACTCGGATGAACCTTATACGCTAGGTTACCCGGTAATTGCCGCAATGAATATGTTGCGCGTGGTCTTCGCGCAACGCATCTTTGCGTGAGGCTCGGCCCAATTGACCTGGTTACGTTCTCTGTATGACGCGTAGGGGCGGATCATGATCCGCCCAGCATTGCACCCGAGATATGCTGGTATGCCGAAGGCGGCGACTCGCTCAACCTGGTCTCAGGGCGCATGACACCTCCCAGTGGCGGGGATGCTAGAATTGCCTGAACTGATAGAGGTACCGGAGGAGTCATCTTGGCAGAAGCGCTGTATAGGAAGTACCGCCCGCAGGTGTTCGAGGATGTGGTAGGGCAAGAGCATATCGAACGGACGCTCAAGAACGCCATCGCCACAGACAAGGTGAGCCATGCCTACTTGTTCACGGGGCCGCGAGGTACCGGCAAGACCACCACGGCGCGGCTTTTGGCGAAAGCGCTCTTGTGCGAGCAGGGCCCCACGGATAACCCCGATGGCACCTGTGAGGATTGCCTGCTCATAGCAGATGGTGAGCATCCGGATGTCTATGAGCTGGACGCTGCCAGTCGCACCGGCGTTGATAACGTGCGCGATGAGATCATCGGGCGGGTGAGCTACGCTCCTACGCGCGGCCGCTCCAAGGTGTACATCATCGACGAGGTGCATATGCTCTCCATGGCTGCCTTCAATGCATTGCTGAAGACACTAGAAGAGCCGCCCTCTCACGTGGTGTTCATCCTGTGCACGACAGATCCCCAGAAGGTGCCCGACACCATCCACTCCCGCTGTCAGCGCTTCGACTTCCGTCGCATCTCCAATGAGGAGCTGGTCAGCCGCTTGGGCGCCATCTGCGAGATGGAGGGCGTACCCTTCGAGGGCAGCGCCCTTGAACTGGTGGCCCATCGGGCCCAGGGAGGCATGCGCGATGCGCTCACGTCCTTGGAACAGCTGATCGCCTTCTCGGAAGGGTCTCTCACCCTTGCTGCTGCCGAGCGGTTGCTCGGTTCGTTGGATTCCTCTGATATGGATGAGATCCTCTCGGCCATTGGTGCGCGGGATGCTGCGGCGTGCTTCCGCTGGACCACTCAGTACATGGAAACAGGGGCTGACCTGGCTCAGTTCACCCAGGATATGGCCGAATACGTGCGGGATATGTATGTGATGTCCTTGACGGATGCCGATGTGGCGCTGGATGTACCCGAAGCCACGCGGCGGGAGATGGAGGGCAAGCTTGCGCTCTTCGGCCCTGACCGGTTGGCCCGCATGCTGAGTACCCTGGCAGACCTCATGGCTGACCTGAAGACCTCCACCAATCAGCGACTCTCCTTCGAGATAGCCTTGACGCGGATGATCCGTCCGGAATCTGACCTGACTCTGGCCTCCTTGGCTGAGCGCGTGGAGGCCCTTGAGCGAAGGGCACCGGCAGCGGCAACCCCTCCAATGGTCAGCGCACCTGCTCCCGCCGCAGCTCAAGAGGCAGTGCCAGCCCAGGCTGCAGCCCAAACTGCCGTGCAGTCCTCCCGGGAAGCTGCGCCGGAGTCATCCCCGTCACCTGCCATGGATGCCCCTGACCCCGCATCCCCTGCGCCTGCGTCCCAGGTGATCGACCCGCAAGCTATAGCCGAACGTGATCTGCATCAACTCTGGGAATCGGCGCTCGTACATCTGAAGCGGCTCTCTGTAGCCCACAGCGTGCTCTTCATGAGCTCTCACCCGTCCTGGGATGTGCCCGGTGAGGTGCTGAACATCGGCTTGGTGCCCTATCGGGAGTTCAATCTCAAGGCCGCCCAGAGCCCAGAGGCTCTGGGCTTCCTGAAGGATGCTTTCGCTCAAGCGGGAGCTCCTGGTCTGCGCTTCAAGTTCATCGATGGCGAAGCGGAGGCAGCTGCACAGCCTGCAACCGCGGCCCAGGCTGCTGAGCCGGAGGCAGCCCCCGTGCGCGAACCCGAACCGAAGCCTGTAGCCGTTTCGGTGCCTGATCCCGAACCGGCGCCGCAACCTGTGCAGGCATCCGCTCCTGAGCCGGAGCCGATGCCCGAACCTGAACCCGAGCCTACGCCTGAGCCCTTCGCAGTGCCTGAGCCCGACCCTGTCCCTGATTCCGTTGACGAAGCGGACGGGGCTTCTTCTGGCGAAGATGAGACAGCTGATCTGAACAGCCTGCTTGCCGGTGCCTTCGGCGCAGATGTCTCGTTCACTGAAGTGGAGTGACAGTCTCGCAATCTTCCGTGGTCATTCGCTATGCGATACACTGCACCCTAAACGAACCCTATGCAAGGAGAAGCTCCTATGGATATGAAGAAGATGATGAAGCAGGCCCAGAAGATGCAACGGGATGCTGCGGCTGCTCAGGAAGAGATCGCCCAGATGGAGTTCACTGCCACGGCGGGCGGCGGCATGGTAGAGGCCACGGTGACCGGTGGTGGTGAGCTGAAGGCCCTGAAGATAGATCCCGAGGCCATTGATCCGGAAGATACGGAGATGCTGGAAGACACTATCGTTGCGGCCGTGAACGAGGCTCTTCGTACGGCTTCCGAGACATCCAATGAGCGCATGAGCAGCATCATGGGCGGGATGAACCTGCCCTTCTAGGCCCTGTCCCGTTCTGCCTTCGCCAAGCCCATGCACTCAGCCCCCTCCATACAGAAGCTCTTGGATGAACTGGAACGCCTGCCAGGCGTGGGGCCGAAGTCCGCTCAGCGCATTGCCTATTACATCCTGAACACGGAATCCACGAAAGCCATCCGCTTGGCTGATGCCATCCATGAGGTGAAGGCCACGGTCTGCTTTTGCCAGACCTGCTTCAACTACGCCGAGAGCGCTCAGTGTGACATCTGCGCCAGCCCTGTGCGCAGGCATGGTCAGATCTGCGTTGTCTCAGAGCCGAAGGATATCGCTCCTATTGAACGGACGGGTGTCTTCGAAGGGGTGTACCATGTGCTGCACGGTGCGCTTTCGCCTTTGGAGGGCATCGGCCCTGATGAGCTGAAGATATCCGAGCTCCTGCGCCGCCTCTCCTCAGAAGAGGTCGAAGAGGTCATCATAGCCACCAACCCGAATGTGGAAGGGGAGGCAACGGCTGCCTACCTTGCCCGGCTGGTCAAGCCGTTGGGGGTCCGCGTGACGCGTCCTGCTAGTGGGCTTCCCGTGGGTGGAGACCTGGAATATGCTGATGAGGTCACGTTGGGTCGGGCCATGGAAGGCCGCTTGGACCTCTGAGGTACCTATGCAACCGAAGGAGATGCATCCATGATCGAAGTTCCCAGCCCGGCCCTTAGCATCGTTGGGCGCCATAATTCGGGAAAAACCACCCTGGTGGTCAAGCTCATCGCGGAGCTTACGGCGCGGGGTCATGATGTGGGTTCGGTCAAGCATCATTCCCATGGGGAGTTCGACATAGACCATCCGGGAAAGGATTCCTACCGCCAGCGCGAAGCGGGGGCTACGGAGACGGTCATCGCCTCACCTACCAAGATGGCGCGGGTGAAGACGCTCAAGCACGAACTGGAATGCTCCCAGATCGTGCGCTCCATGCCGGGCCATGACATCATCGTCGTGGAAGGCTATCGCAAAAGCGGGCTACCCACCATCGAGATCATGCGTCAGGCCAATGAGGCCGATGCAGTGGTGGCCCAAGTGTTCTTGGGAGACGCTCGGGACGGGGTTGCCCTTACGGGAGACAGCGTGCAGCGCTCTCGCGGAAAAGACGCCTTCGTCCGCGATATAGCCGAGAAGATGCCGGATGCGAACACCGTGGCCGTGGTGACGGATATCCCGGCAGCTTGCGAAGCGGCGGCCCTGTGCGGCATCCCGTGTTTCGGGCTGGACGATATCGGTGATATCGTAGGATTCTTGGAGGAGCATTACGTGCGCCCCCGCGTGAGCGTGGCTATCCAGGCAGGCGGAGAGAGCCGCCGCATGGGTAGGTCAAAGGCTACGGTGCCCTTCGTGGGCAAGCCCCTCATCACCCGGTTGGTGCGCAGGCTCTCTCCCGTGGCCGATGAGCTCATCATCACTACGAACGAGCCGGAGAACCTAGGCTTTCTGGCCGAGGAGTTCCCGCATCTGGACATCACGCTGATGCGCGATGCCTACGATTTCCGCGGTGCGCTCCCAGGCCTGTTCACGGCGCTTTCCACAGCGTCGAATCCCTATGTGGCCATCGTTGCCTGCGACATGGTCTTCGCTTCCGCACCTTTGGTGGTGGCTGAGGCCATCGAGATGGCAGACAAGGAAGCAGACGTGGTGGTACCGGTGAACAACCACGGCTTCGAACCGTTCCATGCCATGTATCGCCGCTCGAGCTGCTTGGAGGTCGTGCAGGCCGCTTTAGAGCGGGGAGATAGCAAGGTGCAGTGCATCTATGGAGCGCCCGAGCTGAAGATCGTGGAGTTTCCCCAGCGGCGCGTATTGGAGGTGGAGCCCATGGGTGGTTGCTTCATCAATGCGAATACCCCTGAGGAGTTGGCGCATCTGGAGGCGAACTTCGGGAATTACGAGGGCGCATAGCCGATGCCTTTCGTTGCGGATGTCCTGAGTTATGCTGATTATCTCAAGGTCAGCCCCCTTGCCATAGATGAGGATAGATGCGTGGCGGTGCGGAACCGCAATGCCACGTGCCGTCGTTGCTGTGATGCCTGCTTGGCGGCGGCTATCACCGTCCAGCAGAACATGGTGTCCGTGGATCCAGACGTCTGCGTTCGGTGCGGGGTGTGCACTACGGTGTGCCCCACCTGTGCCCTCTCGTTGCTCGAGCCTACGAGCGCGCAGGTGCTGTCCTCTACCCTCAAGACCGCTGACAGGCCGCGGGGGATGGGCATCTTGGCCTGCGCCCGGGCTGCAGCGCGTCATGAAGCCGATCCAGAACGGTTCGCTGAGGTGCCCTGTTTGGGAGCAGTGGGGGAGCCGGAGCTCCTCGGGCTGGCGGCAGCGGGGCTGGATGACATCCTGCTGGTGGATGGAGATTGTGCCACCTGTAAATACGGGGCGGCTGATGGGTTCATAACGACATCTGTTCATCAGGCGGCGGACATGCTGGAAGCCGTAGGGGCTCAGGCTATCATCACGCGTACCTCCCAGTTCCCGCCCGAGGTGCTTTCCCCCCGTCGGGCCAATGTTCGTGGCGAAGACCGACGCGGATTGCTGGCCCAGACGGGCCGCTATATGCGCAGCGTTGCGGGGAATGTGGCCAAGAAGACGATGGAAGAGAAGCTCGGAGGCGCTCAGGCGCGTCCACGGACGCTCAAGGATCGGTTGAGCGCTGGTCACTCCGGGCGCATGCCTACCTTCCAGCCCGAGGGCAACTTCCAGTTGTTGGAGTGCTTGGAGAAGACAGCTGAGCGGCCTGAGGGCCTGAGCACGTCTGAGGTGGCATTGGAGACGCGCCGGTTCGGCTCTCTGGCCATAGATGCTGACCAGTGCTCCGGTTGCGGCCTTTGCGTCCTCTTCTGTCCGACAGCTGCGCTCTCCCATGCGGAATTCGACAGACCTGAGCGAGAAGACAGGAAGTACCTGGAATTCTCTGCTGAGCTTTGTACCCAGTGTGGTCTGTGTCGGGATGTGTGCCTGCGCAAGTGCCTAGAGGTATCACCGAAGGTGTCGCTGGCAAGCCTCTTCGACTTAGAGCCGGAGCTGCTGGAGATATCCCGTCCGGAGGAGCGGGCCTCTCTCTTCGACCGGTTCCGGTCTTCCTAGCCCTTCCTAGAACGGATAGGGCCCTTGAGGCGGCACGGGGGCGGTAGGCGGAACGGAAACCAGGGTGTTCTTATCCTTGTTCGCCATGACGGCAGAAACGACGAAGATCACGGTCAGGATGATATGCCCGGCAAGGAACGAGATGACCGCGCCGAGGATCCCGAACACCATGATCTGCTTCAGCTGCTCTGGCTTTCCCGCGCGCACCAGGGACAGGATGCCGAAGACGAGCATGGCCACCGAAGCGATCATCTCCCAGATGAGCAGGCCGTTGATGATGCCCAGGGCGAAATCCAAGGCCATCCTACTGTCCGGTTGGTAGCCGTACTGATAGGAGCTTACGGGAACGGCGTGAGTCGTGACCAAGGGAGAAGCGTTGTTCAGGCCTGCGTGGTAACCACTCCCGCGATGGCCGTAGCCATCATCCCATGGATCGTCATAGTCGAAGCCATAGTCGTATTCGGAGAGCAGATACTCTTCCGAGCTCATGTAGTCATAGAGCAGGCCCTTGCTGTTCTCCAGCACTGAGAAGATGATGGCTGAAGCGATGAGACTCAAAGCGGCAAGGACGATGACGGCTATATTCAGGCCGCGGATGGTGGAGGTATGGTTCTGCTGCATGCTCATCTCCTCAGATAGGCTTTCGCTCGTGGATAAAAGACGATTCTACTCCAATGGCCCCATTGCGAGCCCTATAACGAAAAAAGGCTCCCTTGCGGGAGCCTTTGAACTGCTAAGAGCGGGTCAGCTTAGGCAAGCGCCTTCTTCAGGTTCTCCATCTGCTTGCTGCCCAGGCCCTGGATGCGACGAGTCTCGGGAATCCCCAGCTCTTCCATGAGCTTCTCCGTCTTGACCTTGCCATAGCCCGGCAGAGCGTTGATGAAAGACTTGACCTTCATGCGCCCAACAACGGGATCGTCAGCCTTCTTGAGTGCATCTTCAGGGCTCATGATGCCCGTGGAGAGCTTAGTGGTGATCTCGGAGCGGGCGGCGCGGACGATGCGTGCCTTCTCCAGAGCGGCTGCGCGTTGTTCGGCGGTCATTGTAGGTGCTGCCATATCGTTCTCTTTCTCTAAGGCGACTGATACCGTTGCAGTGCGTATCTGTCGCATCCGTCATTCCAGCTGTCCGCGTGGGTGCGTTTGAAGTTCATGCGCACGCTGTGTGAGTGTACAGATGGTAAGGCAAAATGCTCCTGATGTACCGAGAAATTTCCAAAAATGGCATGACAGGGGGATATTTGCAGAGGTCGCAGCCCAAAAAAGCCCTCCGGTCTACCCTCCCTCTCCACGCGTATCCTCCTTGAGCTCACCTGCGTAGACGCTCTGGGAAAGGGAGGGGGTGTAGGCTAGAATAGGAACCCTGATGGCGGCGTGGGCGTTGGCCGTTCGGGTCATCGGCAAGGTTGCAGATACTGTTCCGAAAGCAAGGATTTGAGGCCTAGGCATGAGCACTCCCGGTTCCTTGGATGACATCCGCATGAGCGCATCCATCTCCTATCAACGAGAGCATGGGGCACCTGCTCGGGAGGTCACCTCCAAGCTCACCCAAAACCGCATCTTGACGAACAATGACATAGATGCGCTCACTGTGTTGGAATACGCCGCTCAAGATATCCTGCAGAAGTATCACGCGGCCATGCGTCAGATGGAAACGCGCCTTGAGACCTTGGATCAGGATCTGAAGCTGCGCAAGAGCCGCAATCCCATTCATCACATAGAGTCTCGCATGAAGTCTGTGCCTTCCATCTTCGAAAAGCTGGAGCGCTACGGCAAAGAGGCCACCCTTGACTCCATGGAGAAGTACATCATGGATATCGCGGGTCTGCGGGTCATCGTCTCCTATGTCCAAGATTCCTACGCTATCTTGGAGTACTTGGAGCATCAGGATGATCTTGAGGTGGTTACGGTCAAGGATTACATCGCCAACCCCAAACCGAACGGGTATCGTAGCCTCCATCTGATCGTGAAGATTCCCGTTTACTTCTTGAATGGCAAGCAATCCATTCCTGTTGAGATCCAGATCCGCACTATAGCCATGGATTTCTGGGCAAGCCTCGAGCATGATCTGAAATACAAATCGGTCTATGAGATAGAGGGCATCGACGTCAGCACAGAGCTGAAGGCCTGCTCCCAGATCATCAGCGGGGTGGAAAAGCGCATGCAGATCCTAGCGAATGCCCTTGAGGGGAACAAGGCGCATCCTAAACCCACGGCGGTCCAGCAAGCCAAGCAGATGAATCTGGCGAACACTCTCGAGGCTCCGGCGGGGGTGGCGGTGGATATGGCCGAAGAGGCAGTGAAGAAGCCAGTAGCCCCCGTGATTCCTTGCTGAATCCCTTGAAGCCCGGGGCCATCGAAACTATAATCGCTTCGGCTCAACCCATGATATATCTGATGAAGATGAGAGAAGGGAACCTCCATGCCTAAGATCGTCAATTCATGGAATGATTGGGATCCGCTGAAGCATGTGATCGTCGGTCGCTGCGATAACGGTATGATCCCCCCTGAGGAGCCTGCCTCCTCTGAGAAGGTGCCGGTAGATTCTGACATGCGGGGCATGTGGGGTCTTCGTCCGCTGGAGACGGTGGAGAAGGGCAACGCGGCTCTTGAGCGTCTGGTGAAGATCCTGGAAGATCGGGGCATCAAGGTAGACCGTCCCACGCCGCTGCAGTGGAACCAAAAAATAGGCACTCCTGATTTCACGAACGACTCCATGATGGGCTGCATGCCGCCGCGTGACGTACTGCTCACCATCGGCAATGAGATCATGGCCGCTGCTCAGTCCTTCCGCAGCCGCTACTTCGAGTACCTGGCCTATTGGCCGCTCATGGAGAAGTACTTCGAGGAGGATCCTGAGTTCATCTGGACCCAGGCTCCGCGCCCGCGCCTGACGGACAAGTCCTACAAGCATAACTACTACGATGAGTCCATCTCCATCGAGGAGCGTTTGGTGCGTACGGCCAACAAGGACTTCGTCACCACCGAAGTGGAACCCATGTGGGATGCTGCTGACTGGATGCGCATGGGCAAGGATATCTTCGTCCAGCATGGCTTGACCACGAACCGTGCTGCCATGGATTGGATGCAGCGCTACCATCCCGACCTGCGCATCCATGCCGTGAACTTCCCGGGAGACCCGTATCCCATCCATATCGATGCCACGTTCGTCCCGCTGCGTCCCGGCCTCATCATCAACAATCCGGTGCGCCCGCTGCCCCAAGAGCAGCGTGCCATCTTCGAGGCCAACGATTGGCAGATCGTTGAGGCGGCTCAGCCTGCGCACACAGAGCCTCCGGCGCTCTGCTACAGCTCAGTGTGGCTGTCCATGAATTGCCTGGTGTTGGATCCGAAGACGGTGGTGGTGGAAGCCTCCGAGAAGTACCAGATGGAGCAGATGGATCAGTTGGGCATGAACGTCATCCCCTGCGATCTGCGCGACGCCTATCCGTTCGGTGGCGGTTTGCACTGCTGCACGGCTGACGTGTATCGCGAAGGCGGCTGCGAGGATTACTTCCCGAACCGCGTGTCTGATCCCACCCTCGTCCGTCCGGAGATGTGGGACTAGCTTCTGACCGTGTTCGAAAGGCCCCGGTATCCCCGGGGCCTTTTGCTCTCTTCCGGGACCCATGGGGCACAGGCTTCTGCGGGTCCGTTCATCTCTCTTGAACCTCTATCTCCGTACTTTCTCCATTTCTTCCTGAGGCTTCCCTTGTATCATCACCTTTGAGACTTGAGCCAAGTCAACAGCTAGTTAGCAGCTCATTGGCCTCTCGGCTGGGCTTATTTGATGCAGTCAGAGGGCAATGATCCGTAAATTGGCTGTTTGACAAGTCTCTTTGCTGAAGAAGGGTCTTCGGCGGCATCGGCTTCGCCCTGAAGACCGAACGAAAAGGAGAGATCATGTCAGATCAAGCTGCAGGCAGCGTGCCTGCGTCCGCCCCTCAGGGTTCCCCCTCGGATATGCCTATCCCGGAGGTGACCGGTACGGTCATCCGCAAGGTCGCCGTCTCATCATTCCTTGGCAACTTCATCGAGTGGTTCGATTACGGTTCCTATTCCTATTTCGCCACCATCATCGCGGCGGTGTTCTTCGCATCCGAAGACCCCACGGTGGCACTCATCTCCACCTTCGCTGTGTTCGCCGTGTCCTTCGTGATGCGTCCCGTAGGGGCCCTGTTCTGGGGCAGCATGGGTGACAAGAAAGGCCGCAAGTGGGCGCTTTCTGTGTCTATCTTCCTGATGTCGGGGGCTACGTTCCTTATCGGTTGCTTGCCTAGCTATACGGCGATCGGCCTTGGCGCGCCGCTGCTGCTCTTGCTCCTGCGCATGATCCAGGGGTTCTCGGCTGCGGGCGAATATGCCGGTGCAGCCACGTTCTTGGCTGAATATGCTCCTGCGAAGAAGCGTGGCCTGTATTGCTCTATCGTTCCCGCTTCCACCTCAGTGGGCCTGCTGGTGGGTTCCACTCTGGCTACCCTCATGACCATCTTCCTGTCCCAGGAAGCCATCCTCAGCTGGGGCTGGCGCATTCCGTTTCTCTTGGCAGGGCCCCTTGGACTGGTGGCCCATTACATCCGCACCAAGCTGGAGGACTCTCCCACCTATCAGGCTATGCAGGATAATCTGGCGAAGAAAGAGCAGGGGGTGCAGCATCCGGTGCGCGATCTGTTCAAGCATCATTCGCGTGAGCTGATCGTCTCCTTCGGTGCATGCATGCTCAATGCGGTGGGCTTCTATGCCGTGCTCACCTATCTGCCAACCTATCTGGAGACCGCTGTTGGCATGCCCGCAGAATCCTCTCAGATGGCCACCACCATAGCGCTCATCGCCTATGTGGCCTTTGTTTTCATATCCGGCAAGATCTCTGATACCTTCGGGCGCAAGAAGATGCTCATCACAGCATGCATCTTGTTCGTCGTGCTCACAGTGCCTGCGTTCATGCTGCTGAACACGGGGGATTTCTTCATCGTGCTGGCGGTGGAGCTGGTGATGTGCTTCGTTCTCACCATCAATGATGGTACGCTCTCAAGCTATCTGACCGAAACGTTTCCCACTGACGTGCGCTATACGGGCTTCGCGCTCAGCTTCAACCTGGCCAACGCCATCTTCGGCGGCACGGCAGCCATGATCTCCACCGCGCTCATCGCGGCAACAGGGTCTACGGTGGCACCGGCTTGGTATATGGTCATCATCGCGCTGGTTGCACTGGTCGCCATGATATTGTCCCACGAGAACTCTCACAAGGATTTGGATAGCATCTAGTCCAGCGCAGCAGCTAAGGAGCAGTGCATGTTCGTCAAGACCGTCAGATCCATGAGCCCGGGTGCCTGGTTCGCTTTGGGACTCATATCCCTGGTCATCGGTTTTGCTGGGGTCTATGGATGGTCATACAGCCAAAGCCAGTCGGGAGGGTCGCCCACCATAGAGCCTCTCTGGGAGGTCATAATCTCGGTGCTGGTGGCCCTGGGAGTTGCGCTTCTGCTTTTGCTGATGAATGCGGGATTGACGAAGCTGGCCTATGTCTCCCTCAATCGGGGAGATGAACCAACGAAGCTGGATAGGGTCCTGCCGAAGATGATGCCCAAGAGCGTGGCGCTGTTCGCGCTCATCCTGATCCTCTTCTGGTCCCCCTATCTGG
Organism: uncultured Eggerthellaceae bacterium; assembly: GCA_910588205.1. Lineage (GTDB taxonomy): Bacteria > Actinomycetota > Coriobacteriia > Coriobacteriales > Eggerthellaceae > MGBC163016. The sequence continues at coordinate 6,311 of CAJUQK010000026.1, read as the reverse complement.
TAGCCGTGTTCCCCGGTGTCCTTTATAACGACACCACGGTCCAGATGCAGCAGGTCTATGAGGGTGCGCATCCTCTGAATATCCGTTTCGGCGGCAATTATCAGCTAGGCGAAGAGGAGCTGGAAGCTGCTGAGAAGATGAACGAGTATCAGAAGCGCTCCTCGGTGCTCAGCCTGACGGACGCGTGGTTGATAGATCATCACCCTTTCGCGCTCACGCTCTTCTTAGGGGGCATCGCTTCGCTATCCGACGCTCTGTTCGGCAATTGGATGCCTGCCCTTGGATTCTTGATGATCTTGCAGACTATCCTCTATGCCAGTGCGCTCTCTTTTGCCATCGCCTATGTGCGGAAGCGAGGGGCGCCTCCCTCTCTCTGCCTTGCAGTCCTGCTCTTCTTCTGTCTGTTCCCGGCCATTCCCTATTTCGTGGGGATGATCATGAAGGATTGCTTCTTCACGTTCTTCTGCATTCCCTATCTCCTCATGCTGGCCGAGAGCGTGTTCACCAAAGGCACCTTCTTCAGGAAGAAGCGAGCGGTGGCAGCTTTCATCATCGTGGCGTTGTTCCTCTGCCTGACCAAGAAGACCGGTGTCTACATCGTGGGCGCAACGGCATTGTTCGGGCTCATCGCTGGACTTGTGGCTCTAGGTCGGGCGAAAAGGGCTTCAGGTGGATCGCTCGGCACAGGCTCGGTAGAGGCCTCCCGGGCGACTATCTGGGCTTTCCTCCTCCAAGGGGGCATCAGTGCGCTGCTGATGTTCGTCATCGTGCCCTTCTGCATCTTCCCGGCGCTCAATATCATTCCGGGAAGCAAAGCGGAGGCGCTCGGATTCATGTTCCAGCAAACGACGCGCTCCTACGTGGATCATGGGGAGGACTCGCTGACCCCCCAAGAGCGGGCTGCTATCGCTGAGGTGATGTTCGTATCAGACCTCGAATGGGACTATCGGCCCAAGAGCGCCGATCATGCGAAGATACGTGTTCGGGCGGAGATGACCGACGAGCAACTCCGCGGCTATCTTGGCGCTTATATCAGCATGGGGTTGCGCTATCCCGTAACCTATGCGGAAGCGATCATCTGCACGGCAGCTGGTTATCTGGCTCCGGTCGTTCCTATTGAACCAGCCATCCATACGCTGAACTGGAAGCTGTCCTTCGATGGTGATCGGCCGGTGCTCTGGCCGCTTGAGGCAACAGCGGAGTTCCGGGGCTTCATCCAGCCGCTCTGGAAGTTCCTCCAGGACGTTCCCGTGGTGGGCCTCCTCTTCAACGGGGTCACCTATGCCCTCTGGATCCCTGGTGCGCTCCTCTTCTTCTGCCTGCGGAATCGCTTGAAGGGGGGCATCCTGTTCGTCCCCTTCGCTCTGGTGACGTTCTTCTGCCTGATAGGCCCTGTCTATGACCTGCGCTATTGCCTGCCGGAGATCTTCTGGGCGCCCATTCTGTTGGCCTTCCTAGTAGCTCTCAGCAAGAGCATCTTCAAGGCTCGGGCTGATCAGGCGAAGGCTCTGGATGTCAATAAGCACGCCGAGGATCCCCGCCAAGAGCAGGAGAGCGAAGCGCAGCAGGGAGCCGCAGTCCCTGTGATCGCAGCTCCTTCGACAGAAGAGGCCCCATCAGCTCAGGGGACCGCAGCCCCTTCAGAGGATGAGAGCGCGTCAGGTCAGGAAGCCTGCGTCTCCTCTTAGGCCTCGTAGGCCTCTTTGAGCGCCCTGAACGCAGGGAGGGAATCGCAGATGGTCTTCTGTGCTATGCAGTAGGAAAGGCGCACCCAGCCCTGAGCCCCGAAGCTATCGGAGGGTACGAGCAGAAGCTCGAATTCCTTGGCGCGCTCTGAGAAGGCGACGGCATCAGGCTCAAGAGCGCGTACCCATAGGTAGAACGCCCCTTCGGGCTCTACGAATTCATAGCCCAGCTCCGTCAGTCCTTCAGTGAGGATCTGCCGATTCTCCTCATAGGTTGCCACGTCCGAGGGCACATCAAGGCATTCTGCCACCACGCGCTGCAAAAGCACCGGGGCGCAGATGTAGCCCAGGGCCCGTCCGGCTCCGGCGACGGCCACGGAGATATCGGCAGCATCCGGAATCAGATCTGATACGTAGATGTAGCCGATGCGCTCTCCTGGAAGCGACAGGGATTTGCTGAAGGAATAGCAGACGATGGTGTCTTCATACAGACTAGGCACGTAGGGCACCTCGGCGCCATAGACGATCTCCCGATAGGGTTCGTCGGATATCAGCATGATGCGGGTGCCCAGTTCTTGTTCCTTGCGTTGGAGCATCTCCGCGAGGGCTTCCAGAGATGCACGTGTATAGACGGTGCCCACCGGGTTATTCGGCGAGTTGATGATGACAGCGCTCGTCTTCGGAGTGATGGCCGCTTCGATGGCCTGGATGTCCGGCTGGAATGAGGGGGTCAGGGCTGGGACCTCTACCAGCGTGCAGCCCGCTGCTTGAGCCCAAGTCTTGTATTCGGGGAAATAGGGAGCGATAGCGATGACCTCATCCCCCGGATTGCTGATAGCGGCCAGCGTGATGGCGATGGCTGAGGAGGCTCCGGAGGTCACATAGACATTCCCGAAGGTAGCGGGGATGTCGAAGTTGGTGCGGATATACTGGGCGATGGCTTCGCGCACCTGAGCGTCCCCGGGGGAGGGCGTGTACTCATGCACCTTCACCGGATCTTGAGCCAGCTGGGTTTCGAATTGTCGGAGCACCTCGGGCGGTGCAGGCACGCTGGGATTGCCGATGCTGTAGTCATAGACGTTCTCGGGGCCTATCTGCGCTTTGCGCTCGAGCCCATAGGCGAACAGCTCTCTGATCTTGTTCGGCTCTGCTCCCAGCTCGTGCATCCGTTGGTTCAGCATCTGCGCTCCTCTTCCGCGCCTCTTGCGGTCCTCGTTTACAATTGCCCCATCAGGATACCGTGCCAAGGAGGACCCATGAAGGTAATGCTCGTGAACGGAAGCCCGCACAAGTCTGGAGCCACTAAGCGTGCGCTGGATGAGATAGCGAACACCTTGGAAGCGGAAGGCATTGAGGTGGGACGCTTCTGGGTGGGCAATAAGCCCCTTTCCGGTTGTCTTGGTTGTGGGTATTGTGGCACCCACGGGGGCGAATGCGTCTGCCATGACGCAGTGAATGAATTCAACGCCCTGGCAGCAAGCTATGATGGCTACATCTTTGGTACGCCGGTCCACTACGCAGCCGCCTCCGGGGCGCTCACGTCCTTCATGGATCGCTCCTTCTATTCCCAGGCTTTCGGTGGTCTTGACTTCTATCCGTTAAAGCCGGCGGCCAGTGTGGTGGTGGCTCGTCGCGGTGGCTGCGCCTCTACCTTCGACCAGATCAACAAGTACTTCACCATCCTGCAGATGCCCATCATCTCGGCTACCTACTGGAACATGGTCTATGGAGCCAATGCCGATGATGCCGAGCAGGATGCCGAAGGGTTGCGCACCATGCGTGTATTGGCCCATAACATGGCCTACTTCTTGCGGTGTCGCGAAGCAGCCCAGGCAGCAGGAGTGGCGCTTCCTCCGGTAGAGCCGCCGGCGCGCACGAATTTCATTCGCTAGTTTCCGTCCTTTTCCGGATTACATGGAACTCCTAGCTCCCGTTGGCGGCTTCGAGCAGCTCCAGGCAGCCCTCACCTTCGGGGCTGATGCGGTCTATCTAGCGGCGGACCGCTTCGGCATGCGGGCCAAGGCCGCCAACTTCTCGTTGGAGGAGCTTCCCCGGGCGGTGCATGCTGCCCATGAGAGGGGAGTGACGGTTCACTTGGCCTGCAACGTGCTCATGATGCAGCAAGATCTGGCTTCGCTGCCCGCCTTCTTGGAGCAGGTCCAAGCGGCTGGGGTAGATGCGCTCATCTTGGGGGATATGGGAGCGTTCGCCTTGGCCCAACGCCATGCCCCAGCCTGTGAGCTTCATGTGAGCACCCAAGCCTCAGTGGCCAATGCGGAGGCGGCTAAACTCTGGCATTCCCTGGGAGCGACGCGTATCGTCTGCGCCCGGGAGATGACCTTGGAAGATATCGCGGATCTGCGCGCGAACACCCCAGCCTCCTTGGAGATAGAAACCTTCGTCCATGGGGCTCAATGCATGGCCGTGTCGGGCCGGTGCCTCATCTCAAGCTATCTCACCGGGCGTTCGGGGAATCAGGGTGCATGCACACAACCCTGCCGGTGGAGCTATGCGCTAGAGGAGGAGAAGCGCCCCGGCATCTACTTCCCCATAGAAGAGGCTGACGGCGATTCATTCATCTTGAATGCGAAGGACCTCAACATGGCAGCGCATTTGGATGCTCTGGCTGAGGCGGGAGTCGATTCCATCAAGATAGAGGGTCGCAACAAGAAGGCCTTCTATGTGGCCACGGTGGTGCGCGCCTATCGACAGGCTCTGGATGAGGGATATTCCCCTGAGGTGGAACGGGAGCTCCTGAGCATCTCCCACCGGCCCTACAGCACGGGCTTCTACTTCGGCGAGCCGGAGCAGGCCACTGATTTCGACGGCTATGAGCAGCAGACCATGCACGTGGCAGATGTGGTGGAAACTGTCGAAGGCGAAGGGGACATCCAGGAGCGCCTCTTCGCTCGGTGTCGGAACCGCTTTGCCGAAGGGGATATGCTCGAGGTGTTGGAGCCTCACGCGCCTGTCCGTCAGGTGGTAGTGAAGGGCTTGTGCTGGCATCCTGAGGGAGAAGCGGGTGGCATGCGCCCGCGTCCCCAGGCGGTAGCTGTGGCCAACCGATCCTGCAACCTCTACTCCTTCACGTGCTCCACGCCCCCTCTGGCTGGCTCATTCCTGCGCACGCGCACCTACCGCCGCTCCGCACGCCATGGGTGAGTGGCCCGAATCAGTAGCACTTCTCGCACCATCCGACCCCTATCATTGTTATGATAGAGCCATAGCAAAACCCCCAACGAAAGGGAGATGAGACATGGGAGCAAAAGCAGAAGAGTCACTCGACATCACCTTCGATGAGCTCCAGCCCTACCTCCATGCCAATCACTCGGTTTACATGGACCTGGACGGCAAGACCTACTACCTGACTGATGTGAATGACAGGTACTGGCGCGTGCAGGACACTGATGAGCTGAACGAGAAGGGGCATTATGTGGATTGCAGCCCGCTCGTTCCCACCATTGCAGAGTTCTTGGATCTTCCGTTCTATCAGGGCAAGGCCATCTCTGATGTCTTCGAGGATGCCGTTTTCTACGCTTCGGTGAAATAGGCATTGCACTTAGAAGGGTTTTCAATACAATCGAATAAAACCGTCTGAAGCAGCTCATACGGGCTGCTTCTCTTTTGCAAGGAGGAGATCATGGCTGAAGAGAAGAATGCTCCTGAAGGGGCTCCTGAAGATTGTGGCGGTTCCTGCGGTAGCTGCGGCGTTGAAGGCTGCGGGGCGCGCACGGAACCGTCGAAGTACGAACCCAACAGCCGCTCTGACGTGAAGAAGGTCATCGCGGTGGTTTCCGGCAAGGGCGGCGTGGGGAAGTCGTTGGTGACCAGCCTGCTGGCTTCGGAGCTCACCCGTCAGGGCAAGAAGGTGGGCATCCTGGATGCGGATGTGACCGGGCCTTCCATCCCGAAGTCCTTCGGCATCACCGAGCCTCCGGTGCCGGATGCGGATGGCATCAATCCGTCCGTCACCCCTGAAGGCATCAAGGTCATATCCGTGAATCTGCTGCTGCCCTCCGACGACACGCCGGTGGCTTGGCGCGGCCCGGTGGTCACGAACATCCTGAATCAGTTCTTCTCAGAGGTGAACTGGGGGGATCTGGATGTCTTGCTTATAGACATGCCTCCGGGCACCTCTGATGTGTTCCTCACCGTGTTCCAGATGTTCCCCGTTGACGGCCTGGTCACGGTATCAGCCCCGCAGGAACTGGTGAGCATGATCGTGGGCAAGGCGGTGAACCTGGCTCATTCCATGGGTGTTCCCGTCATCGGGCTGGTAGAGAACATGGCATACTTCAAGTGTGATGATTGCGGCAAGGAGCACCATATCTTCGGGGAGCCCCAGGGAGCAGAGGTGGCGAAGAAGTACGATATCGAAGCTGTGGCTACGCTGCCCATAGACCCGACCTTCACCAAGCAGGTGGATGCAGGCAAGGTCTATGACTACGATGCGCAGGGCGCTCTGGACAGCATCTTGGAGGCCATCGAGAAAGCCTGAGCTTCGTGACGCATCTGGGACGAATCTCGTAAGGGCCGACCGAGGTCGGCCCGGGGCTACATGTGTGGTTGTGCGTATGACAGGGGACGGGGCGGCTTCAAGGGGTCATTGCACCATCAAGATGACAG
>CAJUQK010000025.1 GCA_910588205.1 uncultured Eggerthellaceae bacterium | reverse complement strand
GGGTGGTTTATTTCCCGCCACGCTGCGCGTGCCGGGCAGGGTCACGACCCTGAATGAGAAAAGGGAAGGGCTGATGCCCTTCCCTTTGATGCAGAACAAGTGAAACTGAGATAGAGATCGTGCTTAGCCGAAGATCGTCGAGTACATCGCACTCTCAGAACCGGCAGTGGGAGCCCAGGTATTCCCCTCGCGCTCATAGGTGATGGTCACCGGCTCATGGGTCACCACGGGAAGCTCATTGACCATCTGCATGGTGCGCTCGCCCACCCAGTCCATGATCTGCTGACGAGACATATCCGCGAACTGCTCAGGGTTGTCCGTCATCTCAGTCTGGAGACTGTCCATGTTCTCGGTGATGGATGAGAAATCCTTCGAGGTGAATGTCACCACAGCTTCGGCCGTATTCCCGTTCACAGTCACTGAATCGATAACACCATCGAACCCTTGAAGCATCGCACGCACCAGCTCTTCAGAGGAGATGCCCACGCTAGATAGGGTTGATGCATAGCCCATAGATGAGGCCATCTCACTGACCGTAGCATCGTCCATGGTCTTGATCTCGTCGATCTCCTCCGTGAGGCTCTGGCGGATCACCTCTTCGCTGTTGTCTTGGCAACCGGTGACAGCACAGAGCGTCATCGCCAAGAGGCCGCCCATGACCACGGCCAAGAGCGTCTTCTTCGCCTGTTGGAGCACCTTCTTTGCTTCCTGCATCTTCTTCCTCCTTGTTCGGTACCCCCCCCCAAGGTGACCAACCCTGATGGGTACGATCATAGATACACTGGCAGTCTAGCAGATAGACACCCACCGCCCCCGTATTCTCAAGATTAAATGAGTTCCTTCAGGACACGTTTGCTCGTATAATCACCGCGTGTCATTTTGAGAAAGACGAACGGGAACTCTCCTCTCAGATGGAAGCGCTTGCAAACCTCTTATCGTTGATCGTTCAACCCTGCTATGCCCTGACCGGGAACTGGTGGGTCTCTATCCTGCTCTTCACGCTCATCATCAAGGTCATCCTGATGCCGCTCTCCCTCTGGGTCCAGAAGAACTCCATCGTGATGGTGCAGCTGATGCCCGCCCTCAATCGCATCAAGGTGCGCTACTTCGGTGATACAGAGACCATCGGCGAGAAGCAGAGTGCTCTGTACAAAGAGCAGCACTATCACCCCATGCTCAGCTTGATCCCTCTGGGCATCCAGATCGTAATCCTCTTCGGGCTTGTGGATGTCATCCATCGCATCACGGATGGAGGGGCGCCGGGTACGGAGTTCCTCGGGATGATACCTGTGGAAGACGGCGGCTTATCCTGGATCATGCCGGTTCTGGCCGGGCTCTCAGCTGTGGCTATGGGCTGCGCCCAGAACCGCATCAACCCGCTCCAACGGGAACAATCCCGCATGGAGAAGAACACCACCAACGGCCTCTCCATTGCGCTGTCCTTCGTCTTGGGCATCTTCGTGGCTGCAGGCATGGCCTTCTACTGGATCTGTTCGAACTTGCTCTCCATCCTGGTGCAGGTGATCTGCAACCTGCTCATAGACCCACGAAAGTCCATCGACTATGCTGAGCTGGAGGAGAGCCGCAAAGAACTGGAGGGGATCGACGCCCTTTCAGCGAATCGTCCCAAGTGGTATCAGCATGATCCCCTCACGAAGCGCGAGAAAGCAGACTTCAAGCGTTTCTTCGCCATCACAGGCAAGCATATCGTGTTCTATTCCGAAGGCAGCGGCTTCTACAAGTATTTCCAAGGAGCCATCCAGTGGCTTTTGGAGAATTCCGACATCCGCATCCATTACGTAACCAATGACCCGAATGACCAGATCTTCGCCCTGGCGAAACGGCATCCGCGCATCTTCCCCTATTTCATTGGCGAGAAGAAGGCCATCACGCTCATGATGAAGATGGACGCTGATGTGGTGGTCACCACCCTCGGAGACTTGGATAACTTCTATATCAAGCGCTCCTACGTGCGCAAAGATATCGAATACGTCTATATGTTCCACCACATGACCTCCATGGATATGACTTCTACCGTGGGGGAATACGATCATTACGACACGCTGCTCTGCACGGGGCCTCATCAGGTGGACGAGATGCGCGTGATAGAAGCGCACCGCGGCCTTGATCCTAAGAACCTAGTAGAATGCGGCTATGACCTGCTTGATCGCGATATCAGCGAATGGGAGAAGCGTAGAGCCGATATAGAAGCGACCAAGAACAGGCCCCAGATCCTGCTGGCACCCAGCTGGCAGGAAGACAACCTGATGGATAGCTGTGCCGATGAGCTGGTCTCTTCCTTGCTGGGTAAGGGCTACCGCATCATCGTGCGCCCCCACCCTGAATACCTGAAGCGCTACAAGCCTCGTTGGGAGGCATTCCGGGCACGCTTCGCAGGCATCAGCGAAGAGGAACTCGTCTTCGAGCAGGACTTCAGTTCCAGCGATTCCATCTTGGCCGCTGATGTCCTGGTGACCGATTGGTCCTCGGTGTTCTGCGAATTCTGCTTCACCACCCTGCGACCAGCGGTGTTCATCAACACTGACCCTAAGGTCAGGAATCCGAATTGGCGAGAGTTCGGCATAGACTCCACGGATATCTCCCTGCGAGACCGCGTGGGCACGTCGCTCGATAAGGATGAGCTCGACCGATTCAGCGGTGTTATCGAGACCATGCTCAGCCAAAGGGAGCGCTGGCGGGATGAGATAGAGCATATTCGTAGCGGCTTCGTGTTCAACTTGGGCCAGGGTGGTCAGGCCGCCGGTGCATACCTGCTCAAAGCCGTGCTCAAGAAGCAGCAGGCGCGCGAGGCAGCTACTTCGACTTCGAAGGCGGCTCCCGCTGCGAGCCCCGGCACTGAGACCGACGAGGGAGGGGGCCACCATGCTGCCTAAATGCCTCCTGTTCCTCCACGATGTCTTCGCCCTCACGGCTCTGGCGCTGATCCTGGGCGTTGGGCTGCCGGAGGTGGCCTTCGCCTACGTGGATCCCTCGGTCATGACCTACACCATCCAAGCGCTGGCGGGCGCAGCCGTTGCGATGAGCGCAGTGCTGGGGGTGGCCTTCCGCCGCAGCCGCCGTGCGCTCATGCGCCTTTTCCATATCGATGAGAACGCGAAGAAGCAGGTGGAGCCACCCGTACACCCCATCCATGCCTCCCAGCCCGATGCAGGTGCACTCTTGGCAGATGCTGATCAAGCCGCGCAGCTGGCCAAGCAGGGAGCAAACAGCGAGGGGGCCGCTGAGCAGCTCGGTTGGAAGCGCCGGTTCGTCCAAGCGCTCATCGTCAGCCTCTTCTTGGTAGCAACGTTGTTCATGATCCCTCCCCTGGAAGTGGTGGGGCAGTCCACCTTCGGCCTTCTCTTCAACTTCTATGACATCCTCCCGCTCGTGCTCATCACAGGTGCCATCGTCGTGATCCTGATGGCCCTGGCTCTCTCCGCGCTCCGCGGCCGAGGGTTCACCGTGGCGCTCGCAGTTGCGGTGGGCATCGGCATCGCGGCTTACATCCAGGCTCTGTTCCTGAACAAGGACCTTCCCATCGCCGATGGGTCGCTCTTGAACCTCCCTGATCACATGGAGATGGTGACTGCCAGCTCTCTTATCTGGATCATCATCCTCTTCGCCGTGCTCTTCTTCGGGTTGAAGCGCGAACGCACCTTCCGTGCCTTCGCTCTTGTTGTGAGCATTGCCTTGGTGGTGGTCCAGGGGGCGAGCGTGGTGAGCATCGCCACCGATCAGCGCGTGCTTGACGGCCTGCAGACGGAGAAGGTCGTCGCCACCCGCGAGGGGCTCTACACCCTCTCCCCCCAGCAGAACCTCGTGGTCTTCGTCTTGGACACCTACGATCAGCGCTTCTTGGATGAAGCGCTGCAGGATGACCCCGCTCTGCTTGATGAGCTCACTGGTTTCACCTGTTACACGAACTCCACCGCCCAGATGATCCCCACGCGCTACGCCATGCCGTTCCTGACCACCGGACGTGCGCCGCAACCAGGTGCTGATTTCAAGGAATTCGTCCGAACCTGGTTTGACGGAGACATTCTGATCAAGGACATCCATGATCAGGGATACACCCTGGGGATCTACTCGGACAGCCTGGGTACGGATATCACGAAGGTGGCCCCCTTCGCCATGAATGTCCATGAGATAACACCACCGCCCTACGATCCCTTCCGCATGATCGCTGAGCTTGAGCGGGTAGCCCTCTACCGAGACCTGCCTTGGGTGTTGAAGCCTACCTTCTGGTTCACCACCGATGACCTCAACCAGGCCTATTCCGAGCAGGGGGACGTTGCCAGCATGCCCTTCACCGTAGACGACCTGCGCCTGGCGAAGGGGTTGCGAGAGAAGGGGATCACCCTCAACCGGGAGGATAAGAGCTTCCGGCTCATACACATGCTCGGCCCCCACAGACCCTTCCTCATGGATGAGCGGGGGATGCCCGCCTCGGGAGAGCCCACGCGTTCCCAACAGGCGCGAGGCAATATCAAGATCGTGAGCGAGTACCTGCAACAGATGAAGCAGCTGGGGATCTACGACGACGCGTTCATCGTGATCACGGCAGATCATGGTCATTGGCAGAACGAGCCCACCGGCCTCACGGAACCCACATCAGTCATCCTGATGGTGAAACCGCCGGAGACGCCAGAAGAAGCTCGGCAGCCTCTGTGCTTCTCCACCGTGCCCACAGGGCACCTAGACCTGCCCGCTACCATCGCCCAGGCTGCCGGGGCAGATGCTTCTCGCTATGGCATGACGGTCTTCGATGTGACCGAAGGGCCTCGTGAGCGGCATTACTGGCACACCACTACGGACTATCATGAGGATACGGAATGGACACAGTTCGCCGTCAACGGAGATGTCCTTGACCATGACGCCTGGTCACGCACGGGCGAGGCGATCCCCATCCCCCCTCCCGACAGAGGATGATGCCAGCGATGAGCGCAGCGCCCTTCGATCACTATCTCTACATTCTGGAATGCGGGGATGGGAGTCTCTATACCGGCTACACCACGGATGTAACGGCGCGAGTAGCGGCCCACCAGGCAGGCACAGGCGCCAAGTACACGAAGTCCCACGCCCCCGTACGGTTGATAGCCCAGGCGCGCTTCTATAGCAAAGAGCGCGCCATGAGCGCTGAGGCTCTCTTCAAGCGGCTCAACCGGGACCAGAAGGAGGCGCTCCTAGCAAAGGCCTCTGTTGATCAGGAGCCGCTGGAGCACGTGCTCTGTCAGAAACTGCCCGGCTTTGGCGAAGACACCGCAGGGGAGTTCGTTTGCCGCCACCTCGCCAAGAAGGTTGATGAGACCTACCGGGATTTCCATGCGAAGCTGGTGCCGAACCTGGATAAACGGACCATCGCCGGAGTGCGCACGCCCGCTTTGCGACAGATAGCCAAGGCATTAGCGAAGCGAGAGGATGCGAACGCATTCCTCAGAGCACTCCCCCATCGGCTGTTCGATGAAAACCAGGTGCACGCCTTCACCATCGGGCTTGAGAAGGACTATCCCACAGCACTCAAGCTCTACGATCGCTTCCTGCCCTTCGTAGACAACTGGGCTACGTGCGACCAGCTGCCCGTCAAAGTGCTCACTCAGCAACCCGAGGAGACCTTGGTGCATGCACGACGATGGCTGGAGTCTGGCCATTGCTATACCATCCGCTTCGCCATGGGAGTGCTGATGCGCTTGTATCTGGACGAGCTGTTCGAAGAGCGCTTCTTAGAATGGGTGGCGCTAACGCGCATGGCTACGACCCCTGAAAACCCCGCGTCCGCCGATGACATCTATTACGTGGATATGATGCGCGCCTGGTTCTTCGCCGAGGCGCTGGCGAAGCAGGAGGAAGCCGCGCTCCCCTACCTAGAGCGCACGGGCGACCAAGCGCTCTTGGACGAATGGACGCGCCGCAAAGGCATCCAGAAGGCCATCGAGAGCCGACGCATCTCCCCGGAGATGAAAGCCCACCTACGCACCTGCCGCTGAAGGCGTGCAGTTATACCGCAAGATCAAGGGGCAAATCTGATATATCCTTAAGTCGTCTTCCCTCTATAAGCGTTTCGAGCATGTCTATCGCATCTTCGCTACCATTATCCTTTACTGACTCTATGAGTTCATACAGAGCAAAATGATAGGTACAATCTATGTCTCCCGTACCAAGAGCAATAGATGCAAGTCGCGAGGGTAAGGGCTCACCGGTCACTACAACAATGTGAGGCAAACTGCCCTTTCTGTTCCTAATGAGATTCAACGCCTCGGTCCTACTATTTTGCGCACGATCTGATCTCATTGTCCATTTGGCCGAGATAGATGCGTGCAGAATAGGCTTACCGTCGGTCCGCTTGCGCAAATCAGATTCAAGGCAAGTTGCATCATCTACAACTCTGAAAGGTTGATTTAGCTCATCATCCGTACAGGGCTCACGGTATACAACGATATCAGGAGACACCATATAGTCGTTGCCAATCATGGCCGAAAGACTCTTGTTCTCTCTTGTCAATTCATCCAGATAGGCTAAATGCTCATACTGAATATAGGAAGATGCTCTGAGCGAACTCCTATTTCCCAGCTTCATGACCGTCCAGTTCCCTGGGCGGACATGCTGTAAGCGGGGAAAGGTTAAAGCAACATAGTCAGCAACAATCGTTTCAAACTTTGCGCCTGAAGTTTGTCCTGCATGCCTTTCATGGAGCTCCGCCATAAGTCGTTCAGCTATCCCTACTGCAATACGACACGAAGCGCCGTTATTCGAATCTGCATTAGAAGGTATGCCCGCAGGGCTAATAGCAAGCACCCCTTTTTCTACGAGCGACCGGTGAAATGCCTCCCTCTGCCTTGCAATGAGTGCAGTGCCATCATCGTCCATCAATACACTCCTTGATTTTTCGCCCAATTGCCCGAGCCACAGGAGGCGGAAAGGCATTACCTATCATTCGGCACGCTGCGGTCTTCTTTCCTCCAAAGCTCCATGTGTCTGGAAATCCTTGAATCCTCGCCATCATGCGAGGGGTCAGCCGAGGCACACCTTCAAAACCGGGGTGAGGAGCTTCGTTAGCAACACCAGTCCCGTCAACACCAAGCTTTGCCCAGGCCGCACGCGCACGAGAAGGACCGAGATCGGGGCCTCCGTGTTTTTTCGATCCACCCACAAGGGTTGGAGCAATACCCTTTGCTTTCTTTGACCACTCCGCAGCACCTTCCCAGCCATTTATGGCCATAAGATCAACAAGTAGTTTGCCAACAGATGTTGGTCTTTTTTTCCAAGGAGTGGGGAACTCAAAAGTATCTGGAATGTCTTTGCGAATGCCAACAATAATCGTACGAGGCCTTAACTGCGACACACCATAATCTGAAGACACGACAAGTTTGATGTGAGTTGCATAACCTAAAGTATGGAGCGTGCTCAATATTTCGTTACGGTAATCATCAAACTGAGTATCAAGAAAACCGCGAACATTCTCCATCATCACAGCTTTTGGTGTAATTTCTCCCACAATTCGTAAAGCCTGGGGGAAAAGATCACGTTCATCATGTTTGCCGAGTTGTTTCCCTGCCTTGCTAAAAGGAGGGCAGGGCACACCAGCAGCAAAAAGATCTATATCTTCGTAGGACCGAGCGTCAAAGCGAGCAACATCTTCACAAACCACATTCCAATGGGGCCGATTTTGCTTCAATGTATGACAGCAGTGGTGTTCTATCTCAACAAGAGCTTGGTGGCGAAAGCCCGCCTGTTCAAGACCCAATGCTTGACCACCTGCCCCCGTGCATATTTCCAAAGAGCTATGTAGAACGCCCCTACTCATGTATGTTTTCTGCCTGCTCCTTAAGAGATACAACTGTTCATTGTTTACGTAGTTGCACCATTATCCCAAAGGTAGAACAGGTAGCTGTACCACAAAATGAACACTCTCCCGTTATTTCAGATTTTCGGATTCTTGCCTGCTTCTAAAAACCAATCGTCCCATTAGAATAAGACGATCGATTCTCGTGCAAACCACTGTTAGGATCAAGCTCTCCTGTTTTCCACCATAAACTGTTCGTAATGCATGTTCAAAAGATTATCTGATGGTGCAAGTCTTCGTTCGCTTGGCATAGCAATATGCGCTCCATCATATTTCCTGTAATCAGAGCTTATAAGGCGATCACTCAAAATAATTCTGTAAGTTTCAGGCATCACGGTAAAAAGATGAGCATCATACAGAAGATGCATATCGGATCTTAGGAGAAGTCCGTTGTTCACCACTTGAGATTTCGGCCCTCTATATGAATCAATATGGGCCGCTTGGAGCGCTTCTGGAACATCAACGTAGGTAATAGCGCAAGTTCCACCATAGGCCGCCATTATCTCCTTGCGAAATTTGTCTTGGCCCTTGCGTCGAATTTGCTCAACTCGCACCCTCAGCCTTTCATCTTTGAGATCCCAATCCTTGAGGGCTTGTATATCGGCCGTTGAAAGTTCATTTGGCTCGATGATTGAGAAAAAACCTTCCTCCTCAGTACGTTCGTTCACGGGACCATGAACAATAAAGCTATCTGTTGCGTGGTTATACTGTTCGACAAACCCTAAACCACATACTAGATACCCACCTTGTGGCTGTTTAACCATCACTCCAACAGGAATTCCGTCGCGAAGATTATTCATCATTTCCTCATTGAAATGAGGTGACCCGCGGCGCCCTACTTCAGCCTTCTGGGAACGATAATCTAAGATCCACGTCCCGTCTTCACGCCAGAACAATTCTTTATCATCGTAACGAGCGCTACCAGAATGGATAGAAAGTACATACTTGCGTTTTCCGGCGCCTTTTGATTGCAGTTCGGGATAACGAGGGCTATGAATGCCTGCTTGACGCGTCAATCTTAAAGGAAGGTTTGCTGGCGCGTAAGCTCCCATAGGCAAGTTTGATATGACGGTGTTCGCCCTATCCTGGAACCACTTCCACCCAGCAATAAACTCCGGCGGAACAAGGTCTTTTGCGCGAGCCATGGTCAAGAAGCTTACCTGACACTCTTCTATATATGACCCGTTACCCACTATCAAGCTCCACTAATTCGACCAAATATCTTTCTCAGCCCATTTTAACGGACCCATCACCATCACGAAATACAGGAGATCATTAGCACCCAGCACCCGCCTACATAACTGCAATACCCTGGAACCGTTTGTTATATCTATGTTAAATGCCCTGCCCGAGAGGTTACGGGCAGCTATGTGGTTTTGGTAGGCTTCGCACTCACCATTTCTGATGAGGGAATGCATCACTATATCGGAAGAGAGGATCATCATGAATGCGTACCTGATCGCGGCCAAGGCGAATGCATGGGAGATAGGCCAACACGTTGGCAGAGCCATTGATGCGGGTCAACCTGCCTATGTGATGGAAGCCGTGGGTCATGGCGAAGGCTGCTATCGAAAGCGCGAAGCGAAGCTGCTCCATGAGCATAAGGGGCTCAAGCACCTCTTTAGCATGAACTAGCATCCTCCATACTCGAACCTTCAAATGAGTTCCACCAATTCCAATCGGTCCTGCGGGGCCGATTCTTTTATAGAAAAGCATTACATATGTGCTCCTAGACATACATGTACTCTCTGAGTAAAGTTTGTTATTTAAAGAGACTCCATCTCATTCATATAACCCAATATTCAAAGGTAAAGAGTTGAAGAGCCATGACGCGATATGATCGCCCTGAACGACTGAATGGAAACGAACCGAAGAGCAGCCAGACAGCTGCACCGCTCACCTTCACTGAGCCCACCGCCATCCAAGTACGCGGTGCGCGGGTGCACAACCTGAAGGACATCTCGGTCAGCATCCCCCTCCATCAACTCGTGGGCATCGCGGGGGTCTCGGGTTCGGGGAAGAGCTCCCTTGCCTTGGGCGTGCTCTATGCCGAAGGGAGCAGACGCTACCTAGAAGCGCTTTCCACCTATACCCGCCGTCGCATCTCCCAAACAGGCCGCGCGGATGTAGACGAGGTGCTCTACGTGCCCGCCGCCCTGGCCCTCCGCCAACGGCCCGGCATCCCCGGCGTGCACTCCACCTTTGGCACCTCCACCGAACTGCTGAATCACCTGCGCCTCATGTTCTCCCGCCTGGCAAGCCACTGCTGCCCCAACGGACACCAAAATCCGCCTAGCTTGGATGTTGCCATCGAACGCCCCATCGCCTGCTGCGTATGCGGGATCGAGTTCTACGGCCCCAGCGCGGAAGACCTGGCATTCAATGGCGGTGGAGCCTGTCCCGAATGCGGAGGCACGGGCATGATCCGCACCATTGACGAATCCACGCTCATCACCGACCCGAACCTAACCCTTGAGGAGGGCGCTGTTGGCCCGTGGCGCAACCTCATGTGGTCGCTCATGCCCCAGGTGGCTGAGGCCATGGGCGTTCGCATCAACGTGCCCTACAAAGACCTTACTGACGAAGAGAAGGACATCGTGCTCCATGGCCCTCTGGAGAAGCGCCATATCCTCTACGTGCCCAAGAACAAAGGCCATGCCACTGAATTGGACTTCACCTTCTACAGTGCCGAGAACTCCGTGAAGAACGCGCTAGCGAAGGCGAAGGACGAGAAGGGTCTCGCCCGGGTAGCCAAGTACCTCACAGAATCCTCCTGTCCCGCCTGTCACGGCACGCGCTTATCCGAGAGAGCCCGATCGAGCACGATAGACGGACAGGACCTCGCCCAGATAACGGCGCTCACATTGGATGAGCTGCGCGATTGGATCCCCACCGTCGCACCGCGGCTCCCCGTCGATATGCGCTCCATGGCTGATTCCATCACCACTGAGATGACCGAACCCATCCAGCGCCTCGAACAGCTCGGGCTAGGATACCTCTCCCTTGACCGCGCCAGCGGAACGCTCTCTAATGGAGAACGGCAGCGGGTAGCGCTCACGCGGGCTGTGCGCAGCAGGACCACCGGCGTGCTCTACGTTCTTGACGAGCCCTCCATTGGGCTGCACCCTTCCAACGTGGAGGGGCTCTTGGGCGTCATGGAAGACCTGCTCTCAGATGGCAACTCGGTGGTCATGGTGGACCACGACATCGATGTGCTGCGCCATGCCGACCACCTCATCGAGATAGGGCCGGGAAGCGGTGCTGAAGGCGGCAGCATTATCGCCCAGGGAAGCATTACGGCCATCGAACAAGACCCATCATCACGCATCGGCCCGTTCCTCTCCGGCGCCAAAAAGGTCAGGGTACGAACACCCGTATCCCCCGACCACGTATTCAGCGAGGGCGAGATCCATTTGAAGACGAGTCGGATCCACACCGTGCACCCCTTGGATGTGCGCATCCCGAAGGGGCGCCTCACCGTTGTCACCGGAGTCTCCGGTTCGGGCAAGACAACCCTGGTCCTAGAGAGCCTGATCATCGGACTAAAGGCGAAGCTCGCAGGCACGGAGCTGCCTGACCCTGTGCGCTTTGTGGATGCTCCCGATATTCTGCGGGTTGATCTGGTAGATGCTACGCCCATCGGGGTGAACGTCCGCTCCACCGTAGGTACCTATTCAGGGGTCTTAGATGACCTGCGCAAGGCCTTTGCGAAGCTTCCTGAAGCAAAGGAGCGCGGTTTGAAAGCGGGAGATTTCTCCTACAACACCGGCTCGCTTCGCTGCCCCACCTGCGATGGTACCGGTCAGATATCTCTAGACGTGCAGTTCCTCCCTGACGTGGATATCCCATGCCCTGATTGCCGAGGCAGCCGCTACAGCCAAGATGCCTATGCTCTTCAGATGATGATAGAGGGAAAGGACCGTGGAGACGCAACTGTCTGCACGCTTTCCCTGCCT
Organism: uncultured Eggerthellaceae bacterium; assembly: GCA_910588205.1. Classification (GTDB taxonomy): domain Bacteria; phylum Actinomycetota; class Coriobacteriia; order Coriobacteriales; family Eggerthellaceae; genus MGBC163016. The sequence goes on along the minus strand of CAJUQK010000025.1, from coordinate 20,151 downwards.
GAGATCCTTTCGCTGACCGTAGATGAGGCGCTCGAAGCCTTAGCTTCCCACAAGGGCATCCAGGGGAAGTTGCGAACGCTGCAGAGCCTTGGGCTGGGCTATCTCACCCTAGGCGAGGCAACGCCTGCTCTCTCTGGTGGCGAAGCCCAGCGCTTGAAGCTGGCCAGCGAGATGCGCCGTGACCAAGATGACGCGCTCTTCGTATTCGACGAACCCACCATCGGGCTGCACCCCTTAGATGTAGCAACGCTGATAGACGTGCTCCAGCGTCTGATAGAGCATGGTGCCACCGTCGTCGTGATCGAACATGATCTGGATATGATGGCCAACGCTGACTATTTGATCGACATGGGACCCGGCGGCGGAGAACAGGGCGGTCGCATCGTCGCAACCGGTACCCCTGCCGAAGTGGCCACGCACCCCGATAGCCTGACCGGTGCTTACCTGGCTCGAGGGTTGACCACTGGATCATGCCAAGGCAGCCCCCTTGAGACCATCAGCGCCAGACAGTGAATCTGCGCTGGACCCAAGCTGTAAGAGCGGAAAGCACGGTCACTACGATGCCACAAACGATGATGCCAGCAATGACAGCTGCATAGTTCGCGTAGATGCTCGAATTGGTGATATAGAAGCCGATACCCGCCGTGGCCCCGATCATCTCAGCGAAGGTGAGCATCAAGAAGGCTGTGGTAAGCGAAACGCGCAGGCCCTGCAAGACCCCTGGCATGACATAGGGCAGGATGATCTTCCGTATCATCGTCCACCCGGTGACGCAGAGCGCCCGAGCATTATCCATGAGCTTCGGATCCAGCGAGGAGACGCGCAGAACCATGTTCAGGAACTGCGGCCAGAATACGCCTAATAGGATGATGCAAGCTGAAGCCGATCGGAATGACGGCATGAGCACCACGAGATAGGGGGCGAACACGGTAGGCGGGATAGGAGCCATGACGTTGGCAATGGGATAGAACATCTCCCGCAATCGGGGAACCCAACCGCAGATCACGCCGAGCACCACGCCGAAGAAGATGCCACCCGCATAACCGATCATCAGAAGCGTGGTCGAGGACACCACGTTATCCCAGAGCGTATCGTAGCTTGTATAGAAGACGTTGAAGACTTCCTCAGGCGTTGGGACGATGACGCTGGGCGTAAGGGCTAGCTTGGTGGAAGCAAGCTCCCAAAGAACGATGAGCACCCAGACGAACACGATGATGTCGTTCGGCCCGGTGGATTCGATCCCACGCTTAGCCCTCGATATCAAAAGTAGGAGATACAACAGATCCATCACACCCAATGCCACCAACAGAGGATAGTAGGTGACCGAAAGGATCTTTGCATTCGGCATGGCGACGATGATGGCAACGAGCACCAGCAAGAGCATCTGAGCCAAGAAGAACCGGCGATTCAGGACCTTCACCATGAAAGCTCCTCCTCCCGGCTCCCCACCGCCCGCAAGCACCTATCTTCTTCGTCTTGATCTGGATCCCCGCCGCTCTCATAGAAGAGATCCGTCAGATACTGCCCCATCTCCCGAGCCCTCGGATCTGAAGCGATGAACTCAGCAGTGCGTGGACGGGGAAGGTCCACCTCGAAATCAGCTGTTATCCGCCCTTCCGCCAAGAAGATCACCCGGTCAGCCAGAAGGATGGCCTCGGAGATATCATGAGTGATGAAGACCGCGGTCTTTCGCCGCTCTCCCGCTGTCCAAAGCTCATCAACAAGGCTCTGCAAGTGGCGCCGCGTCTTCACATCCAGAGCGCCGAACGGCTCGTCGAAGAGCACGATCTCAGTATCCATGGCCAAAGCTCGGGCTATGGCCACGCGCTGCTGCATGCCCCCAGAGAGTTGATAGGGATACTTATCCTGCGCCTCTGACATGCTCACCAAAGAGAGGTATTCATCGGCCAGGTCAGAGATAGCACGTTTGGATAAGCCACGACCAAGCTTCCTGTTGGCCTGTTCTATACCGAACTCAACGTTGTCTTTCACGCGCATCCACGGGAAGAGCGAATAGTCTTGGAACACGATGGCTCGATCCATCCCTGGCTCATGGACCTCTTTGCCGTCGATCATGATCCTGCCAGCCGAAGGCTGAGAGAGACCCGCGATCAGCCGTAAGAGGGTTGATTTGCCACCCCCCGAATGACCTATGACACAGAGAAACTGCCCGCTGGGCACGACAAGGTTCAGATCCTCGATGACAGCATGGACATTGCCGTCCTTGGAGGCTGCTGAGTCTGCATAGGCGAAGGACACGGCTTCGATTCGAATAGAACCCATTCGCCCTTCCCCTCTTTCATAGCCTGCAGACCCACTTCGCCATCATAAGCTCCTTAGCCCTTGATAGGCTGACAGGGACGGTAAAAGGAATGGGACGCAAGCCGCTTGGCGCCCCATCCGACGTCCCACCTCGCCGATGAGCTCTCTAGTGAGTGTTCTGCTTTCGATAGATAGATTCGAGGTCCTTCCAGAACTCCTCCTCCGGCTCTCGATCCAGAAGGGACTCAAGGGCCCGGCTATAGACAGTATCCACCACGTAGTCATCGGCGGAAGGAGCATTGGCATCCAGCTGATCGATATCCTTGAGCGATTCATAGAACCCAAGGGTGGCATCACGGCAAGGGTCAGGCAGGAGCTGCATGGCTGCCTCATAATCATCGGTACCGTACAGCGCAGCCTTGATGTATTCCGGGTCCTGCTCGGAATATTCCGCCAGAATGGGGATAGCCACTTCGGGCTGCTGCCGAAAGACCTTATACCCGCGCAAGAGCGCTGTTTCGAAATCGACCAGGGATAGGAATTTGTTGTGATAGGCATCATCCGATGCATTCTGGCGACAGCAAGGATAGTCTCCTGTGTAGTCCTTCACGAGCCCAACCACCTGTACACCCCTATCCCGATTGATGTATCCGAAGGCATTGTTGACGAGGGCAAGATCCGTCTCGCCTTTCAGGAGCGCCTCCACCTGGGCCTGTTCGCTATCCAAGGCCGTGAAGGTCACATCGCCACCGTCGATGGAAAGCCCTTGATCCTTCAACCATGAGCGGAATGCCACCTGACCCGTCTCAGCTCGGAAATAGGAGATATTGAGTCCTTTGAAGCTATCGGGGCCTTCCAGCTTTGCGGTCCAGTCAGGACCCGCCAGGATCTCTGTGCCATTTAGAACGGTGCCCCCTATGATGTACATAGCAGAGCCTTTCGCGATGTACTCAAGGGGTTGAACGGTACCCATGAGCATCACGTCTAGGTTATTGGAAGCAAGCGATGCGAAGCCCTCAGCCAGCTCCACCTGCTGGAACTCGACATCGCAGCCTTCTTCTTCGAAGTAGCCGAGCTTCTCTGCGATGACCGTGGGAGCTATCTTGAAGAGCTTGCCGCGTCGGCCCACCACCAGATGAGCACCCTTGCCTTCGGTCATGAAGGCGGTATCCACATCCGATCCAGCCGATGAGCTGGCATCCGGGACCGTTGGGTTGGCATTGCCGCTGCATCCGCCCAGCACGCTAGCACCAAAGACCGACAGAGCCGTGAACCCTGCTGCCTTAACGAACATCCTTCTGGACATGATCTTCATGATAGCTGCTCCCTCCCGCTGGTACAGGGCGATGATCCGCCCTGTACCCTCCCTTTCCTATTGGAACGATTGGAACACAGCTTATGTCTATTATTAGACTATGTCAACCTTTTAGGAAAACGACCCTTAGGCCTATGTCAACCGCATCTCAGGAATAGTAGCGCGAGGGGCCCTCCCAGACCTTCCAGTCGGTCTCCCACCAGATGTCCTTGACCTGAGATGCCGAAAGACCACGCGTGCTCTCCACAGCAGTGTCTCGAGGATCAGTGCCTCGAGTGGCCCACATGATATTCGCTCCCGCCTGAGCGCAAAGCTGACTTGGTTCATGAGAGCAATTGCCCCTGACAGATGTTCCCGTCCCTAAGGCGATGGCACCAGCATAGGTGGCAAGCCGACCATAGGAGATGTCACCATGCTCTTCGAAAACACTGCCGGGAACCGTGGTCCTTCGCATGGCACCACTGAAAGCAACTCCCAAGTCACGGGCTATGATCACCAGGTCTGCTATCTCCTGAGGAGAGTGCTCTGGTCCGATGGGTTCGATGCAATTCCCCACAGAGATGCCCGCCTCAAGAGCCGATTCGATGGTCTTGATGCGCACCTCGGGCTTACAGCTCGTGAACTTCCCTTCGCCCAAGCGGATGACATGATAGACGCCATTGATGCCCACTTCCGCCAACTCGCGAGCATAATCAGGACCGAAATCGGGAATATTCGCTATCAGCGGGATGTTCGTTTTGAGGGCTGCTTTCACCTGAGCCGCAGCCTCAAGGAACGCGCGGCGACCATAGAGCACGGTGGTCACCAGATACAGGGCATTCACCCCCGCCGCCTCAAGGTCGAGCGCGTCTTGGATGACCTTCTCCAAAGGATAGGTCACCTTCTCGGTGAAAACACCGTTGACCTCAGCGAACGAGCAGTACTGACAATTCATCGGGCACGGTGCTGCATCCAGACCGATATGCGCGTGCACCTCAGCATAGCCATCATTGAGCGTAGCGGTGAATTCACGTCCCGCCTGCCAAATGGCAAAAGCCTCAGGAGAGAGGTTCTTGACGGAGAGCAGCTCGACTATCTCTCCGTGCGAGAGAAGCGCACCATCCAGCGCTTTGTTGATGATCTTGACGATGCCCTGGTCCATGGGAACTCCGATAGCTAAGGTTTGGTCGATATGCTCTAATAATAGTCTAGGGCATCCATGTTGCACAAGAGCGTGACCAGAGGACGGGGAAGGTCAGTCCTCCAAACGCGCTTCGGTGAAGTCAAGGAACTCATTCGCCCGCTGGTTCTCCATGAGCGCGCACATGCACACCGTCATCGAGGTATCCACCCCTTCAAGATAGCGCCAGCAGATATCATCTCGCGCACTTAGCCCCGCATTTCCCAGCATCCCCGATGAGGTGAGCATCACGGCCCGACGGTCGAAATCGGACAGGAAGAACGCGGCAGGTGAGGCGATGTCGAAATGGACCGGCTTCATGAACGCCACCATCCCATGGGCAGCGAACAGCGTCTCTGTGGCCTCGCGCATATAATCGAATGCATCGGTGACGCTGGTCATGATGGGAACGCAGTCAAGCATATCTAGAGTCAGGCTGTCAGCCTGCACAAGGGGATTATCCTTGCTCAACCAGACGATAATGGGGTCCCGCTTGATAGGGAGCACCCGAATCCCGATCTGAGAGCACTCTTCCTTGTATTCATCCAGGTTCCCACATCGACAGGCAAGCGTCACGTCGAATACGTGGAGGGGAAGGGCGCTTTCGGGTGTATACCCGATGAGCTTCTCGAAGATCACCTCGCACTCTGAATGCAGCATCTTGAACTCATTGCGCAGCTGAAAGAGGAGCCCATTGACGATATTGCCATCCAAGAGCAGCTGCACCTTGAGCATGTTGTCATAACGCTGCTGGAGCTTCCGGCACTTGATGAGGCAATTGTCATAGGAGGAGACGATGGGCGACACCTCTCGCAAGAAGCACTCGCCGACCGGCGTCAGCGAGACGCTCTTGGGACCATGGTCGAGCAGGCTCAATCCGGTGGTGCGCTCTATCTCGGCAATGTGCTTGCTCAAGCACGACTGCGTCACATGCAGGACCTTCGCAGCCTTGCTCAGATTCTGGGAAACGGCGAAGACTTGAAACTCTCGCAGCAATTCCAGATCCATGCGTTCCTCCAATCTTGTCGATCGGTGCCATCCTCCAAGGACAAGATGCGCCCTCTCCAAGAAGGGCTTCGCAAAAAGACGCCCTCAAGGGACGATGCGAACCTCAGTATAGAAGAAGCGAGCGGACAAGGCCGCCTGGCCCTCCCCGCTCGCTGCAAACTTTTCTGATGCCAGCTGTGCGCATCAGCTCTCAACAGGTGCGGGTGAGTCCCATTTCATCTTCCCGATGAATCCGCACGCCACCAGAACGCCGATGCCAATGAGCACCACGATGGCCATCGCAGCCACGAGCGCTGCCTGGTAGGAGCCGAGCATCTGATAGACGAAGCTGATGATCGTACCGCTGATGCCGCCCATCAGCCCGTTGACAGTCATGAGGTTCGAGAAGATCTTCGAGTAATCCTTGTTTCCGTACAACGAGCGCACGAGCAGCGGATATCCCACGGACACGAGCGCATTATGAGTGCCGAACAGGAACGCACCGATCAGGAGCACCGCGGATATCGGCACGAATGCCCACAGTCCGAAGCCGACCAAAAATGCCACGATGAACACGATGAACGTGGCTTTCAAGCCAGCACGCGTCTGCATGAACCCGAAGATGATCTTCCCGCAGATGTTGCCCACAGCCGCCACAGATATCATGGAAGCGCCCAACATGGCCGCAGCCTGCATGTCCATCGACCCGCTCATCGCCTCGGTCGCGATGGCAACCTGATTGCTGTTGAAGCCCATGCCCATGGACGTGAAGAGGATGACCACCACCATGATCCAGAACGGAGCCGTCTTGAGCGCCAGGGAGCGGCTCATGCCGAGCTTCATGGCGTTCGCGCTCTGCGCCTCAAGCTCCGCGTCATAGCCATAGGGTTCGAGGCCCTTGTCCTCTGGCTTGAACTTGAAGACGAACAGCGTCCAGGGGAGCAGGCACACGGCGATGAGCGCAGCGTTCAGCTGATAGGCCGTCTGCCATCCCAGGCTCTGGATGATCATGGTGAACAACGGTGCCCAACAGAAGGTCCCCACGCCCGTGAAGGCAGCTGCGATGCCCAGGAGCTTCCCGCTGTACTTCTTGCCGAACCAGTTGCCGATGAGGGTGGGCACCGTCAGCGTGGCGATGCACGGCATGGCAAAGCCCAGCACGCCACCCCAGATCCAGAACCACTGCACGCTATTGCCGAAGGAGAACGCGAACACGGCGATGGCGAGCGCAGCCGCGGAGACGGATGTCACCACATTGATGTTCTTGGTCTGGAGGAACTGCCCCCAGATCGACGTCACGATGCACGACACGATGGAACACACCGTCATCCAGAACATCCAGTCACCTGGCCCCACCCCGATCGACGATGACACGGGGAGCAGATACACCCCGACGATGCTGATCGATGCCGCCATGGATGCGGCATTGACGAAGCAGCATCCTATGAAGATGAGCCATGCGTAATGCAGTCTTCCCTTATTGGTCTCAGTCATCTCTCTGACCTTTCCTCTATCTTGCGCCCTGCACCCTCCTCATCGGAGAGCCGGGCCTCATCCTTATCCGATCGGGCCTGCGCCCTTCCCGCTGGCGCGGGCGCTGCCCATCCGCATCCGCAGCGCGCTTCCGTCTCCGAGGCGAGCGCGGCCCCGCATGCGGGGCACACCCCCTCTGCAGCCACCCAAAGCGGAGTATCTTGCGTAGCTGCTCGGGGACATGCACCGCAACCTGCGCAGAAGAAGCACATGGCCGCCCTATCCCACAGACACCAATCTCAACCAGTAGGTGAGCTCCTTGCCGGCGAAAGGGTGGTTGAAGTCGATCGTCACGAGCTGGTCGTCTGCCTTGACCACCCTGACGGGAATCGGCTGTCCCGATGCGGGGTTGGTCCACGGGAACACATCTCCCAACTGCAGCTTCTCCCCGCCCTCGATGGCCGCGCGCGGATACGTTTGGACGCCTTGGGGGTCGTGGGGACCGAAGCCCTTCTCGCAGGGGATGATGATCGTCCGCTCCTCGCCCGCTTCCATATCCAGCAGCGCCTCATCGATGCCGCGGGGCAGCTGCCCCACGCCCACCACGAGCTCCTCTGGCTCTCCCGCGGAATGGTCGTCCAGAGGCTCCTCGCCGGTCGGCCCTCCCTTGTAGAGGGCCTTGACCACCCTTCCGATCCGCTCTTCGCGCTCCATGCTATCGCCGCCTCACTGCTCGTTGAGCTCTTCCACGTTCCTCACGTCAGAATCATCCCGGTGCGTCGCGAACTCCACCTGCGCGTTCGCATCCACCTCCATGGCCGCAGCCCTGCGTCGGCTCGCATCATCCTTCCTGGCCGACACGAAGGCCCCACGCGCCTCATAGGGCTTGTACTGCGGGACGAAGAGGACTTGTTTTGGCTTCTCCTCCATGAATGCCGCCAGCTCTGCAACAGGCCCATACTTCATGACATCGGCAAGGCAGTGGTGCACGCATGCTGGCTCGCGCCCCTTGGCGGTGCGCTCAGCGCACAGGTCGCAGAGGTCAGTGGGGATGGGCACCTTGTTCCAGTTCATGCGTCCCGGCTCGATCTCCCATGGACCGTTGTCCATGACCCGGATGCCCCACTTGCCCACCGGATATCCGTGCTCCTCCTTGCAGGAGACCTCGCACGACTGGCATCCTGAGCAGTATTCGTAATCGATAAGCAGGCCAAATGCTGTCATAGCTACACCAACTTCCCGAACTTCTCCCAGATCTCATCCATATCCGTGTCATAGCTCTCACTGATGGGCACCACGTCGCAGATCATGCACTTGAACGGAGCCCCGAAGCCGAGCTTGCCGAAATGGAAGTTGGGAACCAGATTATTGATATTGGAGCGGAACGTATCGTAGGCACCGCCGCCGTGATCGTTGCCATCCTGCTCGGGGAACCACCACGCATGCTGCGCATGGACGACACCCTCCTTGACGATGGGCGATACCTTCGCCTTCATGACACACTCCCCGAACTGATTGACCGCTTTCACCCAGCTGCCATCCACGATGCCCTTGCGCTTGGCATCCTCGGGATTGATCTCCAGGAGCGGGTCGGGATTCAGCTCGCGGCAATAGGGTATCTGCCTGTTCTCGGAATGGAAGAAGGCATACGTGCGCGCACCGCTGGTGAGGACGAAGGGATACTCCTCCATGAGCTCAGGTGATGACTCCGGACCGAATTGCGGCTCGATGTAGTACGGCAGCGGATCGTCTCCGAAGCGATGGAACGCATAGGACCAAAGCTCCACCCTCCCCGTTGAGGTGTTGAAGCCCGGCTTCCCGTCACGACGGAGCAGACCCGTCTCGTACTTGCGATACCCGACGTAGCGCTGGAGCACGACCTCTTTCCGGATATCCTCATAGCAATACTTCTTGCCAAGGCGCAGATGCTCGATGAAGTCGCGGATATCCTCGTACTGGTCCCACAGATGCGGGTTGAGCACCTTGCCCAGATTGAAGCAGAGCTCCATGTCGGACATGCCCTCGCCTTGGGTGACGGCCTTGTTCATGAAGCCCATGGTCACCGGGGAGGAACCGTAATGGGTCTGAACGACGCCCTCGCGCTCGGCGATCGTGGCCAGGGGGAGGAACACGTCGCAGGTCGCTTGGGCTGAGGGGGTCATGAAGGTGTCGAAGGCGATGACGAACTCCATCGAGCCATTGATGGCCTTCATCCAGCGCTCCGGCTCCGCTGAGGTGCATGAGAGCAGGTTGTTGCCCGCATAGAAGCCCATGCGGATGGGATAGGGATCCTCTGTCTCCATGGCGCGCAGCGTGAGATCGGCATGAGAGTTCAAGATCAGGCCGCAATAGGCCGGATACTCTTTCGCGCCGATCATCTTCGCGATGAGCTCTTGTCCCAAGCCCTCTTCGAACCCGAAACCGGCCTCGTTGAGGCCCATGGTCTTATCGCCGATGCGCTGACCGCCCGGCACGTCGATGTTGCCCGTGATGGCCATGAGCGCGATCAGGCAGTGACCGACCTGCATGCCGTTCGCCTTCTGGTCGAGCGCCAAGCCCCACGCGATGGCCGCAGGGGTCGCATTGGCATACATGCGCGCTGATTCGATGATGATCTCCTCAGGGACACCGGTGATCTCAGCAGCGCGAGAAGGCGGCATCTCCTGGGCGCGCTCTACCAACTCATCGAACCCGTAGGTCCAATACTCGACGAACTCCGCATCGTAGAGCTTCTCATTGGCGATCACGTTGATCCATGCAAGGGAGAGCGCCGCATCCGTTCCAGGACGGAGCTGCAAGTGGTAGTCAGCGCGCGTGGAGAGCCAATTCGCACGCGGATCGACCACGATCAGACGCGTGCCGCGGCGCATGAGGTCGATGACCGAGTGCCCGAAAAACCCATCCGGATTCGACGGCAGCGGCTCCTTGCCCCATATCACGATGCACTCAGGCACCTCGTACTCAGGGTCATCGTAGCGCCCGGGCAGCCCTCCCGCATAGTCTATCTCGGGGTATGCCGCCCCGAGCAGGTACGAAGAAGCCGCCATGCGGGGCACGTAGCACGCGTACCCCGATTGCGAATAGCAATAGTTCGGCGTGCAGAGCATCCGGCTCCCGAACGGTGCCATGGTGCCGCCCTCGCGCCCGGTGCCCGCGAAGCACACGATGGACTCGCGCCCGTACTCCTTCGTGATGCGATCGTATTCGCTCTTAATGAGGGCGAACGCCTCATCCCAGCTGATCTCCTCCCACGCATCCGCGTCGCCGCGCTTCTTGGGGTCTCGCTTCATGGGATGCAAGATGCGGCTCGGGTTGTAGATGTAATCCTTCAAGGTGAGGCAGCGAACGCACAAGCGCCCCTGCGTCACCGGGTTGTTCTCATCCCCTTCCACCTTGACGAGCTTCCCATCCTCGTCAGTGTAGAGCTTCAAAGAGCACCCGACCGGGTGGCATCCTGGCGGCGACCACGGGCTCGTGCGCGTGACCGTCAGGCCATCCTCTTCGAAGCGCCAGGGCTTGTTGAGGTCATTCACGTCCGAAATGGTGCACTCGCTCCGGGCGTTCAATCGCTCTGGGTGCCAGCTGCGCATGGTCGGATTGTCATGCCAATCCGAATACTCCTTCTCCATCTTCGCTCCCCTCCATCCTTCGCTCATCTGATTCCTTCTCACTGCGTCCATCACGGAAGGTAGACCGCCACCTTGTCCTTATCCATGGACTCAAGGCATGAGGACACCTCGCTCACCGGCACGACCTGGATCACCGCTGCAAGGCAATGCAGCTCGCACAAGGGCTTGTTCCCCTCCGCTATCCGGTCCTCGCACAGGTCGCATAGACTCGACGGCACGGGCACGAAGTCCCACTCCCATTTGCCATTCGAGAATTTCTGAGGCCCCACCTCGTTGACCTTGATGCCCCACTCGTCAAGGCGCAGATCATTCTTCTTCCGACACGACACCTCGCACGAATGGCAACCGGTGCAATAGCCGTAGTCGATGAGCATGGCTCGCTTCTTCATTTGGCACACCTCCCTTCTAGGCCTCGAATGCGTCAAGGCTGTCCACCTTGTAGATCTTGCAGATGATGTTCTTGTACGGAGCGCCATACCCCGTCACGCCCACGCTCTCATGCGGGATGAGGCTGTTGATGTTCGACTTGTAGAGGCCGAACAAATTGGGCGACTCGCCGGACTGTTCGGGATACCACCATGCGTGCTGAGCATGGACGACGCGCGGGTCCACCACAGGGCGGATGCATGCCTTCTGGATGCAGCGCCCGAGCGGGTTCTCGATCGCCACCCAGTCCCCCTCTGCTATCCCATGGGCCGCAGCAGTCTCAGGATGGATCGTGATCAGAGGCCACGGGTTCAGCGCGCGCATGGAGGGGATCTGCCGATGCTCGGAATGGAACATGGAGATGTGGCGGCCGCCAGTGGTGAGCACGAGCGGGAACTCCTCTTTGACCTCATCGGAGATGGCATCGCTATAAGGGCTCAGCTCCGGCTCCTTGAAGTACGGCAGCGGCTTTTCGCCGAACACCGAATAGACGCTCGCCTTGAGCTCTATCAGACCCGTGGGCGTGTCGAATCCGGGCTTCCCATCAGCACGCAGGGCACCTGTCTCGTACTTGCGATACTCGAAGGGCTGCTGGAACACCACATCATCCTGAAGCTCCTTGAAGCCCCAATCGTATGCGGTATGCAGCTGATCGGTGAAGAACTGTTCCGGCGTCTCCCAAGGCCAGAGCTCCGGGCGCAAACGCCGTCCCAGCTCCAACATGATCTCCACGTCGCTCTTGCTATCAAGAGGCTCGACCGCTTTGTTCATCGCGCCCAAGAAGTGCGTGTTGCGCCCGAAGTGCGGCATCACGATGCCCTCGTGCTCCACCGACATGGACAGCGGCAACACCAGGTCGCACAGACGCATGATGGACGGATTCATGAACACATCCTGCACGACGTTGAATTCCAGCTTGTCCAGCGCCTTTTCCCAACGCATGGGCTGCACGGACATGCATGCGAGCGGATTGGTCCCGAACCAGTAGCTCATCTTGAAATCAGTGGGCGGCTCGTCCATCTCGAGCCAGTCCAGGGTCACATCGGGTAGAGGACCAGGGCCCGCTGCATCCCAACAGCTGTAGCGCCCCTGCTGATCCTTGATGCGCTTCGCGCGCACCTCATCTGGAACAGAGTTCACGGTCTCATAGCGCCATTTTCCCGTGAAGCTGGAAGGCCGGGCAAGCGTGATGCCACCAGGAACATCCATATAGCCCGTGAGCGCACAGATGGCCAAGAACGTATGCCCCGCTTGAACGCCATTGGTCTCCGTGTCGATGGAGAGACCCCAGAGCGCGGATGAGGGGCTATGCGTCGCGAACGCACGAGCCGCCTCCCTCAGCACATCAGCGTCCACCCAGCAGACCTCCGCTGCGCGCTCAGGGCTCCACTCGGCCACGCACGCTGCGAACTCGTCGAAGCCATAGACCCATTTCTCCACGAACTCATGGTCGTACAGGTCCTCCTCGATGATCACGTTGCACATGGCCATGGCCAGCGCAGCATCGGTGCCAGGGCGAAGCTGGAGATGGTATTCCGCATGCGCGGCTATCCAGGTGAGCTGCGGATCGACCACGATCAGCTTGGAGCCCATCTTCATGAGGTCGATGAGCGCATGCCCGAAGAATCCATCAGGATTCGAATACACCGGGTTCTTCCCCCAGACCAAGATGTACTGAGGAAGCTCCCAGCGTGGATCCTCGTAGCGATCCGGGAAGTATGCTGCATAGTCCAGCTCAGGGTATCCCGCTCCCAGCTGGAAGTTCGCGATGGTGCAGCGAGGCCCATAGCATGATCCACCACTGAGCACCATGCAGTAGTTGGGCGATCCGAAGATGGCATGGCAGTAGGCTGCGGAATACATGGTTATCTCACGGCCCGTTCCCGTGAAGGTGAGGATGCTCTCAGGTCCCGCCACCTCCCAGAAGTGACGCACCTTGGATTCGATGAGGTCGAGGGCCTCATCCCAGCTGATCTGCTCCCACGCATCCTTGCCCCTGTCAGCGCGGTCGCGCTTCATGGGATGCAAGATGCGGTCCGGGTGATAGAGTGCCTCATCCATCGCTATGCACCGCGGGCACAACCGCCCTTGGGTGATGGGATGCGTCGGATCGCCCTCTACGTTGATGACTTTGTTGTCCTTCACGGTCACAATGATGCCGCACCCAACGGGATGATCCCCAGGCGGTGACCATACGCAGGTCCTGACCTTATGGACGCCATCGCCCAGATCCTCGACCCACTTCACATTCTCTTCCATTGCCTTTCCTTTCGATCGTTATGGGAGCTTCTTCCATCCAAGGACCAAGACCACCAAGCCAAGCGCGAATATCGGAGCCATGAAGAACTGTCCTGCTACAGCGAAGCTCCCATAGGTCGCCACGATGAGCCCCAGCACCCTCGACCCGAGGAACGATGCGAGCTGCTGAGCGAACAGGACGACCGCAGTAGCACCTGCTATGTCCCCAGGGTCCTTTACCACCTTCGGTATGGATGCCATCACCATGGTGGGAATGATGCCCCCGGCCAAGGCATTGCAAAGGATCACGGGAATGAACGCCTGGACGGTGGTGGCCTGGAACACGAGCCATGCATACACCGTTCCACCTATGCAGCTGATGACCATCAGCTTCTTATTCGACTTGATCTTGTCTGAAACCATCCCGCTCAGAGGGTTCACCACGCACCCTACGATCGCCATGACCGAGATGATGGTGGATATGACCGGGAGCGTGAGGTCGGTCTCCTGAGCAGCGTAGGTGGTCAGGAAGTTCGACATCCCCAAGAACGGCACCTCTTCGCAGAAGAAGATGGCCGCTACGAGCAAGACCGCAGGCTGGGTCAGCACGCGCTTGAGGACACCCTTCTTCGGAGCAGAGGGACGCGTGCTCCCATCTGCCAGTGCGACCCTCTGCCCGTGATCGTCGAAGGTGAACGTCGGCTCTCGGTACAGCAACAAGACGGCTATCAGGACGACGGCATCGAACACGAAGCTGAGCGCCCAGACATCATGGTAGGACCCCGTTGCCGCATAGATCTGCGAGAAGAGGTTCGGTCCAATCAAGAATGCTGCGGTCACGTTGATGGCCCATACACCCAACGGAACCCCTCGATGCTCGGGCGCGAACCAAGCAGAGATGGCCGGCACGGCTGCTGTGGTGACAAGACCGAAGCCGATGCCCTCGATGATCCGGCTCACGATGAACAGTCCGATATCCTGCGCGATGTATCCGAGGGCACCACCGATGAGCGCGCAGACGAGGGAGAGCACGAACGTGGCCTTCTTGCCGATCCGGTCGACCACCACCGCTCCGGGCAGCGCCAATATCATGCCCATGATGTAGAACGTGGCGATGACCCAGCTCATGGCATCCGTATCCACACTGAACGCCTCCATGATGACCGGAGCCAAGATGGATACCTTGAGCATGTTGAGCGGCATGCTTATCCCCGTCAGCCAGACGACGATCGTGACCACCCATCCATAGGCGGGCGCCGCGCCTCTCGCCCCTTCCATCACGATATGCCGGGAGCCGCAGGAGGCTGGGGAGCACCAGGAGCTTTCGGTGCGCCAGGCGCGACCGGAGCAGACGGCGGTTTGATGTCAGAGGACCCCTCGAAGTCCTCCGACGTGGCGCCGCAGAAGGGGCATTCCTTCGGGACGATCCCGAGAACCGCATTTATCTCTTTGCCGCATGATGGGCATGTTACAGACATATTCGCGTCGGCTGGCCTGAAGCACATCTGAAGATCTCCTCTCCCCGAAGAGGGACTTCGAAAGACTTGCCCGTAACGACTTCCCAAGGACCTTCGGACGAGCGCATCCAGATCCTCATGCTGGATATCGGGCGAGGGCGAAGCTGCCCTAAGTCCCCCTACCATCTCATGTCAATTAGAAGTTCATGAACTGGCATCATCGTAAGAAGAAAGGAGCGGGAACGAAAGCGAAGATTATCGTGAACACTGCGCCCAAATGTCATAGTGAGCATTCCAAAGAGGAATGCTCGTGTACTCTTAGGTAATGCTCTACTGAATCTTATCTACGACGCACATGAACACGATGGCGATGTGCTACGAAAGCCCCGAACGCTGCAAGGCATCCGATGCTCGTCATCAACAGGAGCATCCCGAAAGTGCTGTCCCCGGTCTCTGCCAAATGATCGTCTTCATCACCATTCGAGCCACCAGCGCCCACCGGAGGGGTTGGCTGCGGTGATGGTTGAGAGTCACTCGGTGTGGGCGTAGTGTCTCCCGACGGTGGCATTGGCGTGGGGCCGCCACCATCCGTAGGAGGCTTGGGCAGAGGAGTAGCGCCCTCATCCACGGGCACGATCTCTAAGACGTAGCGCTTTTCCACTGCTGGGTCTGCCTTGCTCCGAAGCACGATATCCCAGAGAGTGGATTCGCCACCATCGCGAACCAAGCTCATGATGCGAGCATGCCAAGCGAATAGGGATGACCCACGCTTGGTGATCTGATACACCACGCCCTCAGGCACTGTAATGGCGAAATCCTCAGCCTTGGTAGGCACCTTCGCTCGAGGAAGCTCTATCTTGGCGTAACTGCTCTCGTCCCACTGAATAGACTGGTTACCCAATTCTGCTATAGCAAGAGAAACGATCTCGAGCAGCGGGCCGTCGGGGCCAGGGTCGGGGTCGGTGCCAGGGCCGGGATCGGGAACGGTCGGCTCCCGCCAGCCGGCATACAGCTTCAGGTCGCCCGTGGCCCCTAGCGGGATCGCCGTCATCGGCGCGCCCTCAAGGGCCGCATCCGCATACCAGCCGTCGAACACGAAGCCGCCACGCACCACATCCGTCGCACCGGGCAGGCGCACGTCGCTTGCCACAACCGAATAGCGGTCGGGCGCCGCGTACCCCGAAGCCCACGCGCCGCCGTTCAACTCATAGGTTATACCGTACTCCACAGCCGTCCACTTCGCGAACAGGTCGATGTTGCCCCGCGTCAACTCCACACTCTCAAGCGGCTGCCCGTTGAAGTCGGCGTTATCGTACCAGCCTTCGAAAATGCAGCCGTTGCGCACTATGTCCGTCGCCGTCGGCAACGCAACCGTGCTGCCTTCGAGGAAGCCGTCGTCGCCGAATTCGTAGACCGTCTGCGGCGTCGTGGCGAACACGCCACCATCCTCGTGGAAGAACAGCACACAGGCGTCGCTGGCCCAACGGGCGTGCAAGGTGACGTCGCCGTAGTCGCTGGCGGAGATCTCGGCGATCGGGCTGTTCTCGAACGTGGCGCTGTCGTACCAACCCGCGAAATCGTGATCCGGCCATGCCATGATATCGGCCGAGGGTAGCACGAGCCCAGTGCCCGCGGTGTAGCTCTCGTACGGCGTCAGGTCGATGCTCTCAGGCGGCATGTCGCCATTGTGGTCGGAGCCCAAATCGTAGATCACGTCGTAGGTGTTCGGGGTCCACTTGGCCCAGAACGTGCGCTCGCCCATCTCGTCCGCCCCGATGGCCTTCACCGGGTCTCCCGAGAAGTCCTCGCTGGCATACCATCCCCCGAACGTGTATCCGCCGCGCTCCAGTTCGGGCAGCGTCACCCCGAAGCCGTACTGGTAGCTGAACACGTCCTGCTCGCCCACCTTCAGCGTGCCCTGGTTCTTCTCCAGCGTCACCTCGTACAGGATGGTCGTCCACTTGGCCCAAAGCTGCTTGTCGCCGAGGTCGTCCTCCGTGATGGCCGTCACCGGCGAGCCGACATAGTCGGCATTGTCAAACCAGCCGGCGAACGCATAGCCCAGGCGCGATATGTCGTCTGCGGTGGGCAGGACGAGGCCCGTGCCTGTCTGATAGACAGGCGTGTCGGACAGGCCCTCGACGAGTTCGCCACCCATCAGCTCGAGGGCAACAGTATATGTAAGCGGGTTCCACTTGGCCCAAAGCTGCTTGTCGCCGAAATCGAACACGCCGATGGAGCTCACCTGGCTGCCTGCACACGCCTCGTTGTCGAACCAGCCGCCGAACGTGTAGCCCGCGCGGCTCGGCGCGGCAAGCGTGGCGCCGGTGCCCGTCACGTACGACGTGACGTTGTCGGCCACGTTGGCGAACGCGCCTCCGCCAAGGTTGAGCTTGACCGCATAGGTGTTGGGGCTCCAGCGCGCATACAGCGTGATGGGCTCAATCTGGCCCGGCTCGATCTGCGTGACGGGCGAGCCGGCGAAGTCGTCGCTCTCGTACCAGCCCTCGAACGTGTATCCGTCGCGCTTGATGTCTGAGCCCGTCGGAAGCACCAGCGTCTCCGTGGTGTTATATTCCACGGGCACCTTGTCGGCCTGGACCCAGCTGCCGCCGTTCGCGTCCAGCACCAAAGGGTGCTTCAATGAATCCGGATCGCGCTCGTCCACCACGACCTGCTTGGAATAGGACGCGAACGAGTGGTCGGTGGCGGCGATGCGCACTTCGTAGGTGCCCGGCGCCACGGGCGTGATGGCGGCGGTCATGGGAATCCAAGCGGTCTCGGTCGCGGCAGCATCGTCCGCCGTAGCCTCAGTGCCGTCGCCCGCGCCTTCGCCAGCCACCGGGCGGTACTCGAGGTCGGATGGCTTGTACACGCCGATGGACGCAAAGTGGATGGCGCCCATGCCATCGGTGCCCGCACGCACGCCACGCACGCGGTCGGCGCAATCCATCTCGGGCCGCGGCGGTATCTCGACCGTTTTCTCGAAGCTGTAGGGCTTGCCTAGGCCATGGTCGACGCTATTGCCGTCAAAGCAGAACAAGCTCACCGATCGCGTGCCCTTGAACGCGGTCTCGTCGTTTTGGAACTTCTCGTACTCGATTATCTCGGAAAGGTCGATGCTGTCGGGACTCTCGGTAATAACAGAGAACCTGTCGGGAGGCATCGTCGAGAAGATCTGGTTCTGCCAGTCGCCCTCTTTGATGCCGTAACTAGGATTGTCTTTCAAGGCCCGATAAGGCAAATTATGGACGCGCATTTTCGTCCGATCGAAATCCGAACCCTGGCATAGGAGCCTCTCGCTCTTGTAATCCAAAGCGAAGTCCATGTCATAGTCGAAGAAAGCTTGCTTGTCTCCCTCGAACCGCAAGACCGGATACCCTACGTTGATGGTAGGGTCGAATTCCCATGTGTCGCCGCTGAAGCCCCAAGCGTTATAGGTTTCCTCTTCCCGCAAGTTGGGGAAAGAATAGATGTTGGGGAATCGTTGCCCTTGTTCGTCGCGCAGGGTTACATATAGAGTGCTTCTTGCATAGGACACATTTGCACTCTGGTCGCCCCTCAAGCTCTTTCCAGAGGTTACAGCCGCGTCCTCGTAGCAGTTCTGGAAGGCGCTGCCCGCACCCGCGGCCGTGTAGCCCGCCAGACGCCAATAGCCTGCCTTAGCAACTCCCAGCCCAACGCAGTTGGACACCCGCGTATTCGCAGCATCGTAGTTCTCTGCCTCGATATCGCCCAGCAGCACGCCGACCTTCGATGCGGCGCTCCCGCTCACGTTTACCTTCGAGACGCAGCGGTTCAACTGCGCCGACGTCCTCACCGCGCCCACCACGCCGCCGCACTTGACTCCCGACGTAGAGAGGCCTCCCTGCACGAAGATGTCCTCCATCGAACCATTGAGCATCCACCCGGTGATGAAGCCGCCATAGCCGCTCTGCCCGCACGTCAGGGCGCCGTTGGTCACCTGTATGCGCCTGAACTGCGACCCCTGTGCGGTCACGCCGTTGACGCCCATCCATCCGTCGTCGCCCGACACGAACCCGATGCGCCACTTGCCTCGCAGGCTCACCTTGTCGAAGAACAAATCGGAGAACTTCGAGTTGAGGGAACGACGCGCAAGGATGCCCAGCTGCTCGCCACGCGCCACATCCTGCAGGTTGCTGCAGTCCCGGATGGTCAGGTTGTTGATGTCGGCGTTGTGCACGTTGGCGAACAGCGACGCGCCTGCAAGGCCCGTTATCGTATGCCCGTTGCCATTGAACACCTTCGGGTTCGTTGCCGTGCCGCTCATGAGCTGCGACACCACCGAAACCGTCCGCGTATCGGCTGCCTCATTGGCGGCAGACCACTCCGTGAAGTCGAGGTCGGCCATCAGATGGAACGTGTCCACACCGCGCTGCAAGTCGTCGCCAATGCCCACGAAGTCGTCGACCGTATATATGTTCCGCTCGAACTTCGTGTAGCTTACGTTCTCCACCTCGGTGTTGTTCACCGTCTTCGCCGGAAGCTGCATCGCGGTGCCCTCGAGGGACAGGTTCTTGATGTAGGCGTGCTTTGCCCCCGTGAAGAGCGCGGGGAGCAACTCGCCTTCCGTATAGATGCGGTGCCCCTGCCCGTCCAGCTTGCCCATGAACACGATGTCGACGAGGCTGCTCGCGGCCTCGTCGATGCCCGACACCTTGATGTCGTTGTCAAGCACGTAGCTGCCATAGGGGTTGTCGGCGATCGCCTGCAGGTCCTCCGCAGTGCGGATGTGCGTGACGGGCACCTTGTCCTCGTACACGCTTGAGCGGAAGTCGTTCGTCATGCGCTTGGCCAGGAAGTACATGCGCGAGCGCAGGCCGTTCATCTGCGTGAGGTTGCGGTCGGCCTTGCCCGCATCGGTCTTCAGCGCCGTCTCGAACTTGTCCACCAGGTCATCGAAGTCGACGTAGGTGATCTTGTCCTCGTTGGCCTCGATGGCGTCCCACTTGGCCATCTGCCATTCCTTGAATGAGCCGTACCCGGTAAGCTTCTGCAGCTTCGCCAGGTCGCCGCCGCCTCCGTTGCGCCCGAATTCGGCCCAGGCGTCGAAGCCCTTGTCGCCGAGCATGCGGTATATCTCTATCTTGAACGACCGCGAATCGGGGCGGTTGCCGTTGCAGTGTATGGGGAACCACCACACGCCGCGCAGGTCGTCGGCGACGTAGTTGGCCCACAGCCACG
>CAJUQK010000024.1 GCA_910588205.1 uncultured Eggerthellaceae bacterium | reverse complement strand
GGCGAAAGTAGCATAAGGTGCATTCACCGCTTGAAACCGCCCGGTCCAAATGTCACATGCGTGATCCTGGGACGTTCCTAAACTCACGCGTTCCGCCTTTTTCGTGCCTGATATAAACGCCTTCCCCGCAAGGGGCGTTCGGCCTTAGGCCTTGGCTTTCGAAAAGACGTGATGCTTCGCTTATATCACGCTTTTCTCGGCCTGCGGAATCGGCCTCAACCCCTCACGGGGAAGAGCGGTCCCCGTGTAACAATAAAAATCCTCACCGCACTGTTGATGGGACCCTCCGGGTCCGCATCGCCACTGCGGGCGGCTTATCGCCGCGTTATCGCGCTTCGCGCGAAGATATCACTCTGGGTTGGGGGGTCGAACATGTTCGACCCCTACGAAGGAACTGCGACATGGTTGCCGTAGGGACGGACTGTGGTCCGCCAGGTGGGCAGAGGATATCAGGCAGGTTCCCAGACGCGTACGGTGCACTCATTGATGCGCTCGCCCGACATGGGGGTGTAATCCACATTCGCGAAGGTGACGATGCGGTCGGATGTACCGCTGGTAGCCAAGTACTCGCCATAGCCCTGGGTGGCTGATTCCGTGGGGATGGTGACGTACTTCCGCTCCACCAGATCCACGGCCGCTATGACGTTCGTTGATTTCACGAACAGCCAGTTCCCGGCAAAGGCGGGGGAGGTGATGGGCGCGCGCGGGAAACGGAACCAAGGCGCGCTGCTGTATAGCTCACAGACCGCGTCCTCCCCTTGAGCTTTCGCCTTCGCCCGATCCTCGTCGGTGAGACCGCTGCTCTTCTGACCGCTGGAGAGCTGTTGCTCGAGGGCTGCGAGGACATCGGCGGTGGCTGTGGCAGTGGTAAGGGATATCTCCTCGGCAGGCACGTAGGTTCCCAGGTTCGCCATGCCATCACCGAATTCGTAGAGGGCATCGAAGGAGAAGCCGAAGCCGTTGGGCCCGTAGGAGACGTCCATGGGCTTCATGGTAGAAGGCAGCGTCAGTTGGTCTGTAATCTGGCCATCCTCTTCAGATACGAAGATGAGCTGCCAGGTCTTGCTCTTCTCGCTTTGCTTTTGAGCGCAGGCTATCCCTCCCAGAGCAGGGACCGGTGCACAGGCGAAGCCGCCCGGACTGGTCACGGATGCCTGGGCGGAATCTTGGGTGCTTCCGAAGGCGATGCGGCAGAGAGCAGGTTGGGACACCTCTTCCCCTTCGCCATTTTTGCAGCTCAAGGGAGGGGCACCGTCTTCCTTGGGCGTTGTTTGCCACCAGGCGAACCCTCCGGAGACAGCCAAGGAAGGAAGCGTCCAGGAGCCATTGCCTTCGGCAGCAAGAATGGGTTCTCCAACGGCGGCACCATCCAAGGTGGTGCTGTACACACGCCAATCTCCTGAGAGCACATTGGATTCAAGCCAGATGAGACCGGCGCCATTGGCTCGTGCATCGAATATCTGAAAGCCCTCTTCTGCACCAACGGAAGCCTTCAGGGCTGTGGTCATGTTGCCAGACCCCAGATGCAGCAGGCCCACCTGGAGCAACGGATCAGCGCTCTTGGTGGGAACCAGGCACACCGCCAGGCTCTCAGAGCAGGAGGTGAGGGTGGTGCCGAAGGGGAGGGAAGCGCGAGTGCGCAGGGTGAGCAGTCCTTTGAGATCATCCACGTATTCGCACTGCTCCGTGGTGAAGACGGCATCCTGAGGTATGGAAAGCGCTCCCTCGGCTGCCTGGGCGCTGGAGCCCCCACCTGAGGCAGCGGAAGTCAAGGCATAAGCGCCTCCGCCCACCAGGGCAGCTACGGCGATGCCCGCTCCTCCTACGAGAAGCTGGCGGCGGGTAAGGGCGGGGCCGACCGGGTTCGCTCGTGCATCCGCATGAGACTGAGCAGAGGAGCGTCCAGCGGATACTGCTCGGGAGCGTACTGCCCGTGACGTGCCTTTAGGGGTGACGCTTCGCCCAGCAACGCTCTTGCGTCGGGTGGGCCTGGCAGACTTTTTAGTGTGATCATGCATCCCCTCATTATGTCAAACAGAAAACCTACCGTCACCGGGTGCGTTGCAAGGGATACAATATCTGCAGATCGTTCATCAGCGAGTGCGGGCTGCCTCCTCATCGTCCGCTGCCGGAAAGGACACATATATGAGCGCTGAGACAAGACGGATCCTTTTGGTGGAAGACGATAAGAGCATCCGCGAGGCGGTGACGGCTTATCTAGAGAAAGAAGGCTACTGGGTAACGGCTGTGGGGGACGGTCAGGAGGCGCTGGATGAATTCTCCAAGCACAGCTTCGATCTCATCATCCTTGACTTGATGCTGCCTACCATCTCCGGCGAACGCGTCTGCAGCGTCATCCGGGACACCTCGGATGTGCCCATCATCATGCTCACGGCGAAGGGCGAAGTGGAAGACCGCATCATCGGTCTTGAGCTGGGAGCAGATGATTACTTGGTGAAGCCGTTCTCTCCCCGTGAGCTGGTTGCTCGTGCCCGGGCGCTGCTGCGTCGGGTGCATTCTGATTCGGAGCCCCTTCGTGAGGTACTGGAATTCGGTGAGCTCACCATCGATGTATCGGGCCATAAGGTGCTCGTGAACGGCGAAGAGATCGAACTTACCGCATCGGAATTCAAACTCCTGACAACCCTTTCACGCTATCCGGGCCGGGTCTATTCGCGCATGGAGTTAGTAGAGAAGGTGCTCGGATATGATTTCGAAGGTTATGAGCGCACGATAGACAGCCATGTGAAGAACTTGCGTGCAAAGCTTGGAGATAATCCGCGAAGCCCGAAATGGCTGCATACGGTGCACGGAGTGGGGTATCGTTTCGAGGATCCGAATAAGAAGTAGCTTCACAGAGGAGTCATGGGGGAAGAGGAATCCTATACCGAACGGGATGGTTTTGCGCAATCCGTTGCGTCTGTAGAGCCGTATGCGCCCCAGCAGGTCATAGCAGGGGAAGGGGCTGACAACACAGTTGTAGAGGAGGGGATGGAAGAGGCCGTCGAAGCGGCTTTGACTCTGAATGAAGAGGATCCCATAGGGTCATCCCTGTCCACTCCTGAACAGGCTCCTTCCCCTGAGCCAGTCTCTTCTGCTGGAACGGCATCTCCTGGTGTGGCAGCTGAACCAGCTGAGCCAAGGCGGAGCGAAGGCCCCCACATGCGACCGTCGCGGCGGGCTGCGGGCAGCGATCCAGCGAGCCTCACCCTTTCCTATCGCGCTCGCGTGATCCTCACCTGTGTGGCCATCTCGTTCTTGACCGTTACCCTTTCCTTGGGCATGGTGGCGCTCATCTGGAACCAGTTCTTCTCCACCTATGCAGCGAACAATATCGAGACCTTGGCTCAGCAGACAGCGAACCGCATCGCTGATCTCTATCAGAAGACCTTGACCTTGGAGGGGGACACGTTGATCCCTGCCCGAGAGGCCGCTGACAGCTCCGACGAGCTTGGTGTCATGGTGGTCAGCGCCAAAGGGAACAAGCTCTTCGACTCCACAGATGGTCTCTCTCCCGAAGAAGCCGCCAAACAAGGGCCGAGCGCTGCCACTCAGATCGCCATCGCACCCATTGAGGTAGCCGGCAGTGATGTAGGCAATGTTCGCGTGTGGGTCTACGGGTCCAACACGCTCATGAGCAAGGTAGACCGTCAGTTCCAGATGGATACCTTCCTAGCACTGCTGGTGGCGGGAGGGATCGCCCTGGTGTTCGCGCTTCTCTTCGGCATGATATTCGTGAAATCTCTCGTCCGGCCGCTGGATCGGATCACCCGCACAGCGCGAGAGCTCTCAGAGGGGAACCTGTCGGCACGCACGGGTATCAGCGGATCGGATGAGCTCTCCCGTTTGGCCGAGACCATGGATGACATGGCCGAATCCTTCCAACGTGACCGGAAGCTGGAGCAACAGCTGACCTCAGACGTAGCCCATGAGCTGCGCACTCCGCTCATGGCTATCCAGGCGAATGTGGAAGCCATGATCGACGGCGTCTATGAGAAGGATGAAGAGCATCTGATGCTGGTAGATGCCGAAGTGGGCAGGCTGTCGAAGCTGGTGGATGGATTGCTCAAGCTGTCCCGTCTGGAGATGCGCACCACCCCCATGCGAGAGGAGCCGGTGGATCTTACCGCTTTGGCCGTTGACGTGGTCAGCTCCCATGAGGCTTTCATCGAGGACTGCGGGATATCCATCTCCCTTGGTGCTCAGCAGGATGTGAAGACCTTGGGTGATGCCGACATGATCAGGCAGGCCGTAACGAATCTGGTATCGAACGCCATCCGCTATACCGACGAAGGTGGCTCCATTACCATTTCCGTCTTCCGTGAAGGGCGCATGGCTGCCATCGCCGTGCAGGATACGGGTATCGGACTCTCTCCCGAGGAAGAGAAGATGGTCTTCTCCCGCTTCTGGCGGGCCGATTCCGGCCGGGCAAAGGAGAGCGGTGGCTTGGGGATCGGGTTGTCCTTGGTGAAGGAGATCGTAGACCGCCATCATGGGCGCGTAGCGGTGAAGGGCACGAAGGGCGTGGGAGCAACCTTCACGTTGTACTTCCCGCTCTATGACGAGGAGCGCTCTTTGGCCCAAGCCCGCGTAGCCGTCAAGGTGATGGAGAAGCGCCAGCGCAACGCTCAGCGCTAGTTCCGCCTGTCTTGGTTGCGTTCGATCCTCGGGAAGGTTAGGAAGGCTTCACTGGGCTCTTGGGCGCGAAGGTGCCTTAGCCAGCAGCCCAGGAATACACCAGGAACACCACCAGCGTGACCAGGGCGAGCAAGAAGACCCAGCTGACCACATAACAACCTTTGTTCCCAGCGCGACCCTTATCTATCATGCGTTCAGAGAGCTTCCGCCGTTGCTTCAGATAGGCGGTACCCTTCTCAGACTTCGGCAAAGGTACGGTTTGGGAAGGCATCCAGACTCCTTCGGTCTGGCGTATCTTCGCCACCCCTTCGGCGCCTAAGTCCACCTTGGGACGGTTCCCTTCACCCAAGCGTTTGCTCACCCCTTCGACGAACCGACCGAAGGCAGTGCTTTCCTGTGGGGGATAGCAGATGACAGCCATTTGGCCCCAATAATGCCCCTCATCGGGGTGATCCGTGAAAGCCACGAAAGCAAGGACGCCCACCATCTCCAAGCCTTCTGCCTGGAGCGTTTTGAGCTTGCGGGAGATATCCGGCTCCAGATAACCGACGCGTTGGCCGAAGGTGTTCTGGAACCAAGCCCGCTGTACGCCGTCTTCCTGGAGGATGTGGACCTGATAGATATCCCCTACGGCATTGTCTGCTCCCAACAGGATGCCAGCGTCCTTTTTGGACGCGGTGTCGAAGTCGAGGTATCTGCCAAAGAAATCAGTCATGATGGTGGGTGAGTATAGCATCTGTGACCGACAGCGGCTCAGCGAACGAGTAGAATGTTCGGACTGTCTCCTCCAAGATCCAAAGGTGGTCCATGAGCCTAGAGATGTCCCGCTACGTGACTGACGGAACGCCCGCCGACGTGATAGAGCGCTATGCCTCGTTGCCCCAGCGTGCCCAAGGATCCGATTTCGACACCTATGATGAGAACATCGTGGTGGTGGATACGGAAACCACCGGTGTGTCGGTCAAGAAAGACGAGCTCACTCAGATAGCGGCGGCCCGGTTAGAGCATGGGGAGGTTACGGAGTGGTACGTCACCTTCGTGAACCCCGGCATTCCCATCCCAGACGAGATATCCCATCTCACCCATATCTATGATGCTGATGTGGCCGATGCCCCGTCACCCCAGGAGGCCCTGGCAGGGCTCGTGGCTTTCGCGGGAGACGCGAAGATGGTGGCCCACAATGCGGAATTCGATCGTAATTTCACCACCAAGCATCCAGCGGGCTATCCGCTTCTGGAGAATACCTGGATAGACTCGCTCGAGCTCTCGCGCATCGCGCTGCCGCGGATGAAGAGCCATCGCTTGATAGACCTGGTCCGCGCCTTCGGCGCCCCCCTTTCCACCCATCGGGCCGATGACGATGTAGCGGCTCTCTGCGCCGTGTACCGGGTGCTCTTGGCGGCGGTAGATGCCATGCCGGAAGGCCTTCTGCACAGCATCAGCCAGCTGGCCACCCCCCAGGAATGGACTACCCAGCCGCTCTTCGCCGCCTTTGCGGACAGGGCCTACGAACGAAGGCTTGATGAGCTGATCGAAGGCGGCATGGATCCCGCTGAAGCGAAGGCGTTGGTACCTGAGCGGTTCTCCCTGAAGCAGATACGTCGGGACCGGATGGCGGATGCGCCGCGTCGGGCGAAGGTCGATGCGGCCGATATGGTGTCTGCCGAGGTGCTCCAGCAGGCGAACGTGCGGGTCGAACGGGAGGGTGAAGGCATGCCCATGCTCACTTTCCCTACCCCTGAAGCCGTGGCGGAGGCTTTCACCCCTGAAGGCTTGATCGGAACGCTCTATGAAGATTATGAGACGCGCGAAGAGCAAGCAGAGATGGCTCTGGCCGTGCGCGATGCATTCGCCTCTTCCGCGAACCTGTGCGTAGAAGCGGGAACGGGGGTCGGTAAATCCATGGCCTACCTGGTGCCCGCCGCCTTCACGGCTCAGCAGAACAACATCAGCGTGGGCGTGGCTACGAAGACCAACGCGCTGCTCGATCAGCTGGTCTACAAGGAGCTCCCGCTGCTCTCCAAAGCCCTGGGTGACACGCTGACCTATGCGTCGCTCAAAGGATTCTCACACTATCCGTGCCTGAGGAAGATACAACGCCTGATGGAATCAGGTGCGCAGATGCGGATGGTGATGAACGAGGAGAAGACTCAGGCGCCTGCTATCGCAGGGGTGCTCTCCTTCATCGAGCAGACCGGCTGCGATGACATGGACACCTTGAAGGTGGATTTCCGCACGCTGCCTCGGAACACCATCTCCACTACCAGTCACGAGTGCCTGCGGCGGAAGTGTCCGTTCTACGGACAGTCCTGCTTCGTGTTCGGCGCGCGTAAGCTGGCGGAATCGGCGGACATCGTGGTCACGAACCAGAGCCTGTTCTTCTGCGACGTGGCTGCCGAAGGGGGCTTGCTGCCACCCATTCGCTATTGGGTAGTGGATGAGGCCCATGGGGCGGAAGCTGAAGCGCGGCAGGCCCTCGCCTTGGAGATCAGCCTAGAGGCCCTGGGGAATCTGGTGTCTCGGGTGGGTGCGGATGCGAATGCGCGCAACGTCTTCGTGCGGGCTGAGCGCACCGTGGATGTAACGGAAGTTGCGAAGAGCGCGAAAGTGGACGGTGAGGTGGATGGAGAACTCGTATTGGGGGACCCTTCATCTCCCGGCACGCTCTTCTTCGCCCTGACCAATAAAGCGAAGTCGGCTGGCCGCGCCTTCGCTGAAGCTGAAGCCGCCTTCCTCCTGCGCGTCCATGATCTTCTCCAGTTCGATCCGAATAAGAAGTCCAGCTATGACATGACGGACATCTGGATCAACGATCACGTTCGCTCCATGACCCCCTTCGGTGAGATCGTAGCTGTCGCGAAGGATCTGATAGACGCTTCCGAGGCGCTCATTCGGGCCTGCCAAGAGCTCGTAGGCTATCTGGATGAAGTAGAGCATGCTGCTGTGGTCCAGCGAGAGATAGCCGCTGTGGCCCTAGAGCTGAAGGATCTCGTCCGTGCGCTGGATGCGATCTTCGTGAATCCTACAGACGCCTATGTCTGCTCAGCCTACCTGAACAAGCGGCCGGACAAAGGGCGTGGCATGAAGAATGATGTCATCCGCGCATCCCTCTACAACGTGGGGGCCATGCTGGATGAGACGCTCTTCGCCCGCACCCGGTCGGTGGTGTTCACGTCGGCCACCCTCACGGTGAGCGGCTCCTTCGAGCCTTTCGAGCACGCGCTGGGTCTCAACAGCAGTGAGCAGTCCCGGGCGAATGCGCTCACCCTGGAGTCCAGCTATGACTTCGACCGCAATATGCGGGTCTTGGTAGTGAACGATATGGCTGAGCCCAACAGTCCGGAGTATCTGGAGCAGCTGAAGGAGCTCCTGGTGGATGTGCATCGGGCCAACAATGGATCGCTGCTCACGCTGTTCACGAACAAGAAGGAGATGGAGGCTTGCTTCGCAGAGGTATCCCCGCGCCTGAAGGAGGATGAGCTGCGGCTGGTCTGCCAGCGCTGGGGCGTTTCGGTGAAGAACCTGCGGGATGATTTCCTGACCGACGAGACGCTCTCCTTGTTCGCTCTCAAGAGCTTCTGGGAGGGCTTCGACGCTCCGGGCAAGACGCTCAAAGGGGTCATCATCCCGAAGCTCCCCTTCATCAAGCCCACTGATCCGCTCTCCTGTGAGCGGGCGGCGCGGGATGATGCAGCGTGGCGCCACTTCGTGCTCCCTCAGGCGGTGCTGGAGGTGCGCCAAGCGGCGGGAAGGCTCATCCGCCGCGCCGATGATTCAGGGGTGCTCATCCTGGCCGATTCGCGGCTCGTGTCGAAGAGCTATGGCAAGGTGTTCCTACGGTCCCTTCCCAGCAAGAACGTGAGGTTCGTCTCCACCGAAGAGCTCTTGGATGAACTGCGTGGATGACGGAATGCACCTGACTCTTCTCGTCTCTCGGCGAAGGGCGCGTGCTATCATCTTGCTACCATTTTCCTGACATTCGGAGGAGCCATGTTCGCATCACCCATCACCACCGTTGCACCTACGTCCCAAGGCAAGGTGCGGGACCTCTATGACCTGGGAGACCAGCTGTTGTTGGTGGCCACAGACCGCATCTCGGCCTTTGACTACATCCTGCCTGATGAGATCCCGAACAAAGGGCGCGTTCTCACTCAGCTCTCGGTCTTCTGGTTCCAATTGCTGGAAGGTGTCGTTGAGAATCATCTCATCTCCACGGATGTGGCGGATCTGCCTCAAGAGTTCCAGCCCTTCGCCCATTGGCTCCGCGGGCGCTTCATGCTGGTGCGCAAGGCGGAGATGTTCCCGGTGGAATGCATCGTGCGCGGGTATCTGGCCGGAAGTGGTCTGGCGGAATACCAGAAGAGTGGCACTGTCTGCGGCATAGCACTGCCAGAGGGGCTGGTGAACTCTTCCAAGCTGCCAGAGCCGTTGTTCACTCCGTCCACCAAAGCTGACATCGGTGGCCATGATGAGAACATCAGCTTCCAGCGTTGCGCTCAGATCGTGGGCGAAGACGACGCTCAAGAGCTTTCACGTCTGTCAACCCAGATCTACTCCACGGCCGCTGACTATGCGGCTGAGCGCGGGATCATCATCGCGGATACGAAGTTCGAATTCGGGCGCATCGGAGATGCCATCATCTTGGGAGATGAGGTGCTCACCCCGGATTCCTCTCGCTTCTGGCCTGCTGACCTGTATGAGCCCGGTAAGAGCCAACCTTCCTTCGACAAACAGTACGTTCGTGATTGGCTGAGTGCGAACTGGGATAAGCAGGGCGAACCACCGCATCTGCCCCAGGATGTCATCCAACGCACGGCTGAGAAGTATGAGCAAGCCTTCGAGATGATCACGGGCCGCACGCTCGAGGCGTGATGTGGATTCACGCCAAGTCCTGACCTGTCAGCACGAAGCCTTAAGAGAGGTACCATGTCCCAGCGAAACCCCATGAACGAGCGCTACACCACGGAAAAGCACACCGGCTCAACCCGAAAGAGCGCGGCCAGCGCGAAGCCGAAGACGAAGGCCGCTGCTTCCGTCACCTTGGGCACCACCAAGAAGACCCAGCAACAGAGGAAAGCGGAGGCGAAAGCTGCTCGCAAGAAGGAGCAGGATCGCCAGCGCGAACTGGATCGGAAATACTACAAACCGGATACAGAGCGCTATAAGAAGCTCAAGCGGCTTTGGTGGGCATCGCTTGGTGGAGCGGTCCTGTGCACGGTGCTCTCCTGGGTGCTGCGCAGCGTCGAGCCTGCTTGGATCGCCTTCGTCTGCCTGTTCGCTGCCTATGCGCTCATCATCTTCGCGTTCTATCTCGATTTCTCGAAGATCAGGAAAGAGCGCCGCAGCTATCAAGAGCGCATGATCGCCTTGGAAGAGGCTCAAGAGAAGAAAGAGCGGAAGCAGCAGGCGCGCAGGGGTGGCCGTGTCACAGAAGAGATCGTGACAGAAGGGGATGCGTCGCAGTCTCCTGATGCTGAGAAGCCTGCGAAGGCAGGGTTCGTGAGCCGCCTGTTCAAGAAGAAGGATACGGCGAACGCGGAGGAATGAGACCGAGCGTCCTAGAGGAGGATCCATGGTCAAGCGCATCTATGTGGAGAAGAAACCCGGGTTCGACGGGGAGGCGCAGCAGCTGGTCACAGAGTTGCGAGACACCTTGGGCATCCTGGCTCTGGACGGTGCCTCCGTCATCAATCGCTATGACGTGGAAGGCATAGACGATGACCTCTTCGCCCAATGCGCAGTAGGGGTCTTCTCTGAGCCTCAAACAGATGATGTGTCCTACACACTGGATGATGCCATCCAGCTGCATAAGCCCCAAGCTCACTGCGAGGGGGATGTGTGCACGTTCCCCGGTCCGCGCACCGTCTTCGCCGTAGAGTACCTGCCGGGCCAGTTCGACCAGCGGGCAGACTCGGCCAGCGAATGCATCCAGCTCATCAGCCAGGGCACGCGCCCGCTCGTGCGCAGTGCTACGGTCTACGGGCTGGATGGCAACCTGTCCGATGAAGACGTGGCGGCCATCAAGGGGTATGTCATCAATCCGGTGGAGGCGCGGGAAGCCTCATTGGATGAAGTGGATACCTTGGCTCAAGAGTTCGACCGGCCTGCTGATGTGGAGGTGCTGGAAGGCTTTCGCCACCTAGACGAAGCGGCTCTGGAGGCCTTCATCCAAGATCGCGGCCTTGCCATGGACCTGGCGGATATCCGGTTCTTGCAGAGCTACTTCCAGGATGAGGGGCGTGACCCGACCATCACGGAAGTGAAGATGGTAGATACTTATTGGTCGGATCACTGCCGTCACACCACCTTCGGTACTGTCTTGGAGGATGTTCAGATAGCGGACGCGAACGTGGCTCGCGCGTTCGAGCGCTATCAGGAGCTTCGTCGGGAATTGGGACGTGAAGAGAAGCCGGTATGCCTTATGGATATGGGCACCATCGGCGCTCGCTATCTCAAGCATACCGGTCAGCTCACGGGCTTGGACGAATCCGAGGAGATCAACGCCTGCACGGTTCGGGTCAAGGTAGATGTGCGTGGGGAAGAGCAGGATTGGCTCTATCTCTTCAAGAACGAGACCCACAACCACCCCACTGAGATAGAGCCCTTCGGCGGCGCAGCTACCTGTGTGGGGGGTGCTATCCGTGACCCTTTGAGCGGGCGCGCCTACGTATATCAGGCCATGCGCGTCACGGGTGCGGCTGATCCTACGGTTCCCGTTTCCGAGACACTGCCGGGCAAGCTGTCCCAGCGCAAGCTGGTGACCACGGCGGCCCAAGGCTACTCTTCCTATGGTAACCAGATAGGCTTGGCCACGGGCCAGGTCCATGAGCTGTATCACCCAGGCTATGCTGCCAAGCGCATGGAGATAGGTGCGGTCATCGCGGCTACGCCTGCTGGGGACGTGCGCCGGGAGACCCCTGCGCCCGGAGATGTCGTGGTGCTCTTGGGTGGTCGTACCGGGCGTGATGGCATCGGCGGGGCCACCGGTTCCTCGAAAGCCCACAGCGCCACCTCCATCGAGACCTGTGGCGCTGAGGTGCAGAAGGGCAATGCTCCGGTAGAGCGCAAGATCCAGCGCCTATTCCGCAACTCCGAAGCCTGTCGCATGATCAAGCGCTGCAATGACTTCGGAGCGGGCGGCGTGTCTGTGGCTATCGGGGAGTTGGCTGACGGCTTGGATATCCAGCTCGACCGGGTTCCCAAGAAGTATGAGGGGCTTGATGGTACGGAATTGGCCATCTCGGAGAGCCAGGAGCGCATGGCCGTGGCTCTGGCACCGGATGATGTGGACGATTTCATCGCTTTGGCCCGGGCGGAGAATCTGGAGGCAACCCCGGTGGCGGTGGTCACCGAAGAACCTCGGGTGCGCATCCACTGGCGCGGCAATACCATCGTGGATGTGAGCCGGGAGTTCTTGGCGAGCAACGGTGCGCCCAAGTTCGCGAAGGTGTCTGTGCCTAGCCGCGAGTCGTTCGCTGAGAGCTCAGCGGAGAGGGCCTTCGAAGCCTGCGAACAGCTGACCGATCCGGTGGTGGATGCTGTCTGCGATCACGATTCCATTCAAGATGCTCTGGTGGGGCTTATGGCTGACATCAATCGGGCTTCCAACAAGGGGCTGGTGGAGCGGTTCGATTCCACCATCGGCGCTGCCACCGTGCTCATGCCCTTCGGTGGCGCTCGCCAACTGACACCGCCTCTGGCTATGGTGGCGAAGCTACCGGTGCTGGGCGGCAACACTACGACAGTGTCTGGTCTGTCCTGGAGCTTCAACCCGTATCTTTCCGAATCCGACCCCTTCGCCGGGTCCTACATGGCCGTGTTGGACTCGGTGGCGAAGCTGGTAGCCACCGGTTTCCGCAGGCAGGATATCTATCTCACTTTCCAGGAGTACTTCGAGAAGCTGCGAAATGATCCGGAGCGCTGGGGCAAGCCCTTGAGCGCCCTATTGGGGGCCTTAGAGGCTCAGCTAGACTTCGGCGTAGGGGCTATCGGTGGTAAGGATTCCATGTCTGGCAGCTTCGAAGAGCTGGATGTGCCGCCTACCTTGGTCTCATTCGCCACGGCTGTAGGGGGTCTCGATCGGGTGACCTCCCCTGAGCTCAAGCGCGCAGGAAGCGCTCTGGCGTGGCTTACCTTTGCGGAGGCCAGCGCTCAGTCCCTCACGGCCACCATGGATGCCGTTGAGCATCTGATCGGGCGTGGTCTGGTAGCCTCCTGCGCTTCCGGCGGCTACGGCGGCCTGGGGGAGACGCTCTTCAAGATGGCTGTCGGCAACGGCATTGGCGTGCAGCTGGATGATGTGGGCATCGGAGACCTGTTCGAACCGGCCTACGGAACCTTCGTTCTAGAGACCGCCGACGGCGTGAGCGTGGATGATCTGGCCAAGGCTCTGGAAGAGGCCGGGCTGGAAGAGGGCATTGACCTCGTTGACTTGGGTGTCACGCTGGAGGACTACCTTCTGCTGGCAGATGACCAGCAGGTTGATCTGACGGTGGTCCAGGAAGCTTGGGAGAGCGGCATCGAATCCGTATTCCCCTACCGCACGCATCAAGAGGACGATGAGCCTGTCTCACCCCTGAGCTACACGGGGGGTAGTGGAGCTGTCTATCATGGTCCTGCTGTGGCTCGTCCACGGGTCATCATCCCCGTATTCCCGGGCACCAATTGCGAATACGATACCCAGGCGGCTTTCGAGGCTGCCGGTGCGGACGTCACCGTGCAGATCATCAACAACCTGACCCCTGAGGCAGTGCGTGAGTCCGTGGATCAGCTGGTGCAGAACATCCAACGGTCTCAGATCGTGATGCTGCCCGGTGGCTTCTCCGGCGGTGATGAACCGGATGGGTCGGCAAAGCTGATCTGTGCCGTGTTCCGGGCTCCGGCAGTGACAGAGGCGGTTCGTGAGCTGCTGCAAAAGCGAGATGGCCTCATGCTAGGCATCTGCAATGGGTTCCAAGCGCTGGTGAAACTCGGTCTCGTGCCTTTCGGAGACATCATGGATCCGTCTCCTGACCTGGCTACACTCACCTTCAATGACATCGGCCGTCACCAGAGCGGCCTCGTGCGCACACGGGTAGCATCCGATCTGTCTCCCTGGTTGGCGGATTGTCAGGTGGGAGAGGTGCACACGGTGGCTATCAGTCATGGCGAAGGTAAGTTCGTAGCGCCTCCTGCGTTGTTGGAGCAGATGGTGGCGAAGGGGCAGGTGGCAACCCAGTATGTGGATGCAGCGGGTATGCCATCCATGGATCTGGCGGTCAATCCGAACGGTTCCGTGTTGGCTATTGAGGGCATCACGTCACCGGATGGGCGCGTGCTGGGCAAAATGGGTCATAGCGAACGCGCGGGTGAAGGCCTGTATCAGAACGTACCGGGGAACAAGCTACAGCCTCTCTTCACCGCAGGCGTACGCTACTTCGCGTAAGATTGCCCGCACACCCGAAGCAACCGTATCCGTAGGGGCGGACCTAAGGTCCGCCCTGGGTCGAACATGTTCGACCCCTACGAAAACCGCTGTGCTTGTCACTTGAGTGAGTCATGCGAGGCAGGTTGTCCGTAGGGGCGCACCTAGGTCCGCCCGGCGTTGCACCCGAGTGAACCCTATGCGTCGGGTACCCGGCCATTGACGCAATGAATATATTGCGCGTGGTCCTCGCGCAACGCGCTCATCCTGTTCTGATATCCTTCTCATCACAGGATAATCGCCTTCTCTGAAAGGACTGGACATGGCAAAA
Source organism: uncultured Eggerthellaceae bacterium (assembly GCA_910588205.1). Classification (GTDB taxonomy): domain Bacteria; phylum Actinomycetota; class Coriobacteriia; order Coriobacteriales; family Eggerthellaceae; genus MGBC163016. The sequence continues at coordinate 19,200 of CAJUQK010000024.1, read as the reverse complement.
CCTGAACCGTCTATGGATGCATGGCTGGCAGAAGCGAAGCAGTCTGACCAGGCTGATCAATGCGGGATGTTTCTCGTGCACAACGGTATCGTCCGCGTAACCCCTAAGAAGCAGGTTCGGGAAGGGGTCCAGGGTATCGGGGAAGTGACTGCGGTGCAATTCTCCTATGACGAGGCGGGCGTGGAAGCGGCCATCGAAGAAGCACTCACCTGGCCGGGCGTCTACTACGTGCGCGTCTGGCTGAACGAAGGGGAACTGGAAGTGGGGCAATCCATCATGTATGTGCTCATCGGCGCGGACATCCGCCCGAATTGCATCGATGCGCTGCAGAAGCTTGTGGGCCACATCAAGAATGATCTAGTGGTCGAAAAGGAGATATATGCGTAAATACCTGTTTACGCTTGATGCCCCAATCATGGGCCGAAAGATTCTGGCTCTTGGCTTGGCAGCCATCCTCGCGCTATCCGCCTGCCTTATGCCAGCCTGTTCCTCTTCTGCGGAAGAGGGACTGAACCAACCTGCGTCTTCCAGCTCGGCGGCAGAGGAAGATATCACGCTCGCTCCGCTCACCCTTGTGACAGCTGATGATCCGCTCCTCGCCTTCGCTGCCAACTCCACTGCGGCGGTGCTCAATGGCCCGGATGCGGGCGCATCTGCAGGCGCTCCGGACAGCCTCTTGGAGCAGAATCTCTGCTATTCGCCTCTTTCTCTGTATCTAGCCTGCTCATTGGTGGGGCTCGGTACTCAAGGGAGCTCCCAAGAGCAGTTGCTGACGCTTCTGGGCGCGGAGGATCAGGCGCAGCTCGCGGCTCTCAACGAAGGGGTCCGTCTGCAATTGGAAGACACCTTTGGAGACGCGCAGGTGCAGGTGGCGGATTCGATCTGGGCGGGCAAAGGTTATAGCTTCACTGACGCCTTTCGCCAGCAGGCCGAAGCGTTGGGCGCAGGTGCTTTCGATGTCACCTTCGGCACTTCTGAGGCTGACCAGCAGATATCCAACTGGATCTCTGACCAGACAGAAGACCTCCTCAAGCCAACCCTCTCCACAGAAGACGGCCAGGCAGCGCTGCTGGTGAATACCATCTACTTCAAGGATGGCTGGGCTTCCCCGTTCACGGCTGAGCAGACCCAAACCGCTCCCTTCCATGCACCCGGTCAAGAGGTCCAGGCGGACTTCATGCGTCAGACCGTGACGGATTCGCTCTATGGCGAAAGGGAGGGGTTTACGGCGGCCGCTCTGTCCTTCACCGGCGGCTCTACCATGACCTTCTATCTGCCGGACGAGGATACGCATCTCTCTGCGATCCTTCAGGACCCTCAGAGTGTTCTGAACCTGATGAGCTTGGAATTGGAACCGCAGAGCGTGGACTGGCGGATCCCGAAGTTCCAGGCCACATCTTCGCTCAAACGGCTGGTGGAGTCCCTTAAGGCGCTCGGCGTGACGGATATCTTCTCTCCGCAGAGCCCGGAGGATTTCGCGCCCATGATCGCAGCCGATGACGGGTCGGGCGGTTTCTGCGTGAGCTCAGTGATCCAGGATACGCATCTGGGTCTGGATGAAGCGGGCGTAGAGGCAGCGGCTTATACGGCTATCGGCATCGAGAGGATGGCGCTCATGCCTGATAGAGAACCGATGGAGTTCAAGCTGGACAGGCCGTTCTTCTATACCCTGGTTTCACCGGATGGAAACATCCTCTTCGCAGGGGTTCTGTATAATCCTGGTCTATAAGCAATCTTGGCCTACAAGGCCTGTACGACCAAAGGAATCCCATGTCGCTCCCCGCCTCTGACCTCACGAAGCAACCCGACCTGCGCACTACCCTGGATCTGGGGGCAGTGCTTCCTGAAACGGCGGAGGTGCACGACGGGCACTTGTTCGTGGGCGGCGTTGATCTGGTGAACCTCGCCCGCGAACTGGGTACCGCCCTCTACGTGTTCGACGAAGCTCACTTGCGTCACCGGATGGAAGCCTATAAGACCACCTTTCGGGATCAGTACCCGAACGCTGATGTCATCTATGCTAGCAAGGCGTTCCTGAATAAGGCTGTCGTGCGCATCGTGGCCGAAGAGGGCCTTTGCTTGGATGTTTCCGGAGGAGGAGAGCTGGCCTGCGCTCTTTCCGTTGGCTTCCCGGCTGATCGTGTATTCGTTCACGGCAACAACAAAACACCGCAGGAGCTGGAAGAGGCTATTTCCGCTGGTGTGGGTCGCATCGTGGTGGATAGCCCTGAGGAGCTGTGCCGTATCTCCTCTATCGCTGAGGCCTATGATGTAGTGCAGGACATCTATCTGCGCATCACTCCCGGGGTGGAAGCAGACACCCATGAGTACATCAAGACGGGCTGCGAGGACTCGAAGTTCGGTTTCCCTCTGAAGGATGACCGGGCGTTCCAGGCGGTCAGCCAAGCGTTGGATACGCCGAATGTACGCCTGATGGGGCTCCATTGTCATATCGGCTCCCAGATCTTCAAGCTGGATCCCTTCGCTGAAGCGGCAGAGGTGATGGTTGCCTTCCTGGATGAGATTCGCGAACGCCTGGGGGTCACCCTCTCAGAGCTCGATCTGGGAGGGGGTCTGGGCATCGCCTATCTGGCCGATGACGAACCAGCCAGTATCCCCGAATTCGCTGCACTGCTCTGTGGTGCGGTCAAGGCAGCCTGCGAGCGTCGCGGCTTCCCGTTGCCGCGCTTGCTGGTGGAACCGGGACGCTCATTGGTGGCGAATGCGGGATGCACGCTCTACACCGTGGGCACCATCAAGGAGCTGCCGGGGATCCGCACCTTCGTGGCCGTGGACGGCGGCATGTCCGATAACATCCGCACTGCCCTCTATCACGCTGACTATGAGCCCACTCTGGCGAACAAGGCAGATCAGCCGCGTACCCAGATCGTCACCCTTTGCGGCAAGCATTGCGAAAGCGGGGATGCAGTGGTGCTGGATATGCCTCTTCAGGAAGCTGAGGTGGGTGACATCGTCTGCGTGTTCGGGACAGGGGCCTACAACCAGACCATGGCCAGCAACTACAACGGTCAGCCGCGTCCGGGTGTGGTGTTCGTGAAGGACGGCCAGCCACGTCTGGTCACCCGCCGTGAGACCTACGAGGATCTCTACGCCCGAGACCTCTAAAGATCCTTGCGCCCATTACCTGTTCGTCAGATCTCCTTATCCGCTACAATCATTATTCATTCACGCGAAGGCAAGGGAGATATCCATGACCATAAAGATAGGGCTCGTGGGCACGGGCACGGTGGGTGGCGGTTGCATCGACATCTTGCAGAAGCATCATGATTCGTTCGTGCATCACCTAGGTGTAGACGTTGAGCTAGTGCGCGTCTGCTCTCTTGACTCCACAGAGGCTGAGGCACACGGGGTGGGGCACCTCTTTACCAAGGATTACCACGATATCATCGATGATCCTGAGATCCAGATCGTGATAGAGCTCATCGGGGGCACCACCATCGCCAAGAACGTGGTGCTGGATGCCTTGGCTGCAGGCAAAAATGTGGTTACGGCGAATAAGGCCCTCATGGCAACCTATTGGCGTGAGGTTATGGATGCGGCAGACGCTTCCGGGAAAGACCTCATGTTCGGCGCGAGCGTGGGCGGCGGCATCCCTATCATCGGGCCACTGCGCCATTCCCTCATCGCCAACCAGATCAACTCCGTCACCGGTATCGTGAACGGTACCACCAACTACATGCTCACGAAGATGGCCGAAGAAGCCATGAGCTATGAAGAGGCGCTGGCTGAGGCCCAGGCGAAGGGATTCGCAGAGGCGAACCCCTCGGCTGATGTGGACGGTTATGATTCCGCGGCGAAGATCGCCATTCTGGCATCCATCGCCTTCGACAGCCTGGTCACCATCGAAGACGTCTACACGAAGGGCATCACGGACGTGACCACCACTGACCTCGAGGCAGCCGACGAGATGGGCTATGTGGTGAAGCTCTTGGCCATCGCCCATCGGATGGAGGATGGCATCGACGTGCGCGTTCATCCCACCATGATCCCCAAGGGCCACCAGCTAGCTGCGGTCAACGACGTCTTCAATGCCATCTATGTGGTGGGCGATTTCGTGGGTGAGACCATGTTCTTCGGCGAAGGAGCCGGGGCTGGCGCAGCTGCGAGCGCGGTGATGGGGGATGTATTGGATATCGCTGAGCGTCTGACCCAAGGCGTTGAGCCGAAGGAATCGCACCTGTGCACCGATGAGCTACCCATCCGTCGCATCGAAACGCTCTCCATGAAGTACTACATCCGCTTCACCGTAGCGGACAAGCCGGGTGTCTTGGCGAAGATGGCGGGAGCGTTCGCCGACCATGATGTGAGCATCTATTCCATGATGCAGCGCGGTGCGAAAGAGGACGGTCATGTGGACGTGGTCTACGTCACTCATGTGGCTCGGGAATCGGACGTGCGTGCCGCCATCGATCAGATCGCTGGTGAAGATGGGCTCCTCTTCGGCGATCCTTCAGTCATCCGCGTCGAAGAATAAAGCGCGTGGTGTCTGGGGACGGTTCAGATGACATATTCGTTCGGCGTCATCTTCGATTGCGATGGCACGCTCCTTGACTCCATGGGCATGTGGCACTCCCTGGATGACCGCCTGGCAGCGCGGGCCGGAGTCACCTTCTCTCAGGCTGATAAGGACCGCCTGACGGCGTCCACGCTACCGGAGTGCGGGGTATTCTTGCACCAACGGTTCGGCATGGGATCCTCTCCTGAAGAGGTCATGGGCTTCATCCATGATGAGATGTTCGCGTTCTACCGCCATGAGGTCAAGCCGAAGCCCGGGGCGGTCACCTTGGTCAACGCACTGGCGAAGGCGGGAGTGCCCATGGCGGTGGCTTCATCCACGCCACCCGGGCTCTTGCGCACCGGTCTTGAGGTGGCGGGACTTGCTGATGCCATGGAGGTCATCCTCTCGGTCGAGGATGTGGGCTCTTCTAAACGCGAACCGGTCATCTATGACAAGGCCCGCGAAGCGTTGGGGACTGATCGGGCAAGTACGTGGGGCGTAGAGGATGCGCTCTATGCTGTATGCACGCTGAAGGATGCAGGCTATCGCACCCTGGCTGTCTTCGACAGCATGACAGCGGGAAGCCCTGAGGCGCTCGCTCGGGTTGCAGATGTATTTCGGATGTCCCTTGCTGAGGTGAGCCCGCAAGACTTCCGGTAGTCTATTCCCATGAGGAAACGTGACTCCATAGAAGAGCCCGCTGCCCTCAAGGAGGATCTGCGGGAAGACCATGCTCTCAGCTGGTATAAGCGCATGCTGTCAGCGCCGGTAGACGCTCAGAGGCTCCCGGTGGGCATGAAGGTGTTCGGTGTGCTTTGCATCATTGGCGCTGCCTTCGCCATCTATGAGGTGGTGCTAGCCTCTATTGGAGCCGTGCAGCTCTTCGGCAGCGGCGGTATGAAGGATTACGGCCTCTCAACCACGGTGGTCACCTTCTTGCAGCTTGGGGTCATCGGGCTTCTGGCCATAGCCTTCGCTGTATTCGGCATCCGCTTGCTCCGCAATCAGCGGCGCTATGCTGCGCTGGTCATCTACGGGGTCTATGTCCTCTTGCTCTTGGGTGCCGTCTGCTCCCTCATGCTGTTGGGGGTCAGCTTGCGGTTGGGCATCTATATCGGCCTGTTCGTCTTGCTCGTGGCCTTTCAGGTGTACCTTGATCCTTCCTTGCGCCAGGAACGGCAACTTCAGCGCATCCTTCATGATTCAGAGCTTCGAGAAGAACAAGAAGAGGGAACGTTGGGGCGCGATGCTTCAGGCAAGGGGTATATCGAACTGAATTTCTTCAACCTGTTCTGGATCTTCGTGGTGGCAAGCCTGCTGGGAGACGGCATGGAGACCATCGTCCATGTGCTGGTGGTGGATCCGGGGCAGTGGCAGGACCGCGCGGGACTCTTGTTCGGGCCATTCTCTCCCATCTACGGCTGCGGGGCCGTGCTCATGACGCTCTTCCTGAACCGATTCTATAAGTCGAACATCATCCTGATCTTCTTTGTAAGCGCTGTCATCGGCGGTGCCTTCGAATACTTCGTGAGCGTTTTCATGCAGTACACCTTCGGAGCGGTTGCCTGGGACTACACGGGCCAATGGCTCTCCATCGGTGGGCGCACGTGCGGTTGGGCCATGGGCTGCTGGGGCCTTCTGGGGGTTCTCTGGATCAAGCTGCTGTTGCCGCTCATGCTGAAGCTGGTGAATCTCATCCCCTGGAACTGGCGCTATGGGGTCACGATGGTGGCAGCTCTCTTCATGGTGGTGGATTGCGTGATGTCGCTCCAGGCCTATGATTGCTGGTACGAGCGCCTGTCGAATGATCCGGTGGTAACGCCCATCCAGCATTTCTATGCTGATCATTTCGACAACACCTTCATGGAAGACCGCTTCCAATCCATGACGCTCCATCCAGGCGATGCTGTCCGTGGCGGCAAGGTGTAAGGGAGTCATATCCTGGATTTTTTTTCGTGCCATATCGGCGGGATTGCATTACAATTCAACGGTTGCTTTCAAAAGCCCCGTAAGCGAACAGGGCGCACTGCAAGGCTTTGGTGTCCAGACCAAGACCGGCAGGTTGGCGTAGGAACCCAACCAGCGCAGCATGTTCGCACTTTTGAAACTGACACGCACAGATACGTTGGGCCTACCGGCGGCAACGCGGGGTAGGGCGCTTCAGCTGACGTTGACGGGCACAAGAAAGGGAAAGAATGAAGACTTACCATGCAAAGGCAGGCGAAGTCGAGCGCAAGTGGTACGTGATCGACGCTGAGGACCAGGTCCTCGGCCGTGTTGCGTCCAAGGCTGCGCAGATCCTTCGCGGGAAGACCAAGCCCCAGTACACCCCTCATGTTGACGTGGGTGACTTCGTCATCGTCGTCAATGCTGACAAGATCAAGGTGACTGGCAACAAGGCTCTTAGCAAGGAGTACTTCCGTCACAGCGGATTCCCGGGCGGTCTCAAGTCTGAGACCTTCGAGGAGGCCATGGCTAAGCACCCGGAGCGCGTGATCGAACACGCCGTGTCGGGTATGCTGCCCAAGACCACCCTCGGCCGTGCCCAGGGTAAGAAGCTCAAGGTGTACGCGGGTCCTGATCATCCGCACACCGCGCAGAATCCGCAGAAGCTAGAGATGGGAGCGTAGGAACATGGCAGATGCGAAGAAGCCCAAGACTGAGGCCCTGTATTACGGCACCGGCCGCCGCAAGACGGCTGTGGCCCGCGTCCGTCTGGTTCCGGGTACCGGCAAGGTGACCATCAACGGCCGTGACGGCAATGAATACTTCACCCGCGCAGGTCTGCTGGCAAGTGCGCTCACTCCGTTCAAGGTGACGGATACGGTGGATCACTTCGATGTAAAGGCTCGCATCGATGGCGGTGGCACCACCGGTCAGGCTGGCGCCCTTCGCCTGGGTATTGCCCGGGCGCTGCTGGAGGCTGGCGAATATCGCGATGAGCTGAAGAAGGCAGGGTACCTCACGCGTGACTCCCGTATGGTGGAGCGCAAGAAGTACGGCCTGAAGAAAGCTCGCAAGCGCCCGCAGTTCTCCAAGCGCTAAAGCTTGCTACAGAGGGTTTTTGCGAACCGCCTCCTTCGGGAGGCGGTTCTTTTACGTCAATATGCCATACAATGCCAGCTATGATGGAACAGATCGACACCCTTGAGGATCCCCGCTTGGATGCCTATGCGCGGCTGACGGATGTGCAGATGCGCAACAAGCTGGAGCCGGAACAGGGCATCCTCATCGCAGAATCCGCGAAGGTGATCGGTCGCGGGTTGGATGCGGGGCTGGAGCCGCTCTCCCTGCTCACGAGCACCCGACTGGCAGAAGGCATCTCAAGCCTGATTCAGCGTCTGGAGCAGACATGGCCGGATATCCCTCTCTTCGTGCTGCCTGAAGCTGAGCTTGAGCAGCTCGCGGGCTTCAAGCTGGCCCACGGTGCACTGGCTGCTTTCCGCCGTCCAGCGCTGTCGCAGCCGGAAGTGCTGCTATCCCATGCCCGACGCGTGGCGGTGCTTGAGGACATCACCAACTTCACCAATGTAGGAGCCATCTTCCGGTCCGCTGCGGCTTTGGGCCTTGATGCTGTTTTCGTCACGCCCGGTTGCTACGACCCGTTCTATCGGCGTGCCGTGCGCGTGTCCATGGGCGGGGTATTCCAGGTTCCCTGGACTTACGTCGGTGAAGGGGCCTCAGGCAAAGGAGCGTACGGGAACGTAGAGCGGCAAGGTGGCTGGACGCGTACGGGCATGCTGCTTCTACGGGAGACAGGATTCAAGGTGGCGGCCATGGCTCTGACGGACGATGCGCTTTCCTTGGCCGATGAGCGCCTGCTCGCGGAGCCGAAGCTGGCTATCGTGGTAGGCACCGAAGGTGAAGGGCTTTCTTCGGCCACCATCAATGCAGCAGACTATGTAGTGAAGATCCCCATGCAGCACGGCGTTGATAGCTTGAACGTGGCTACGGCTGCCGCCATCGCCTTCTGGCAGCTGCGCATCTGATCCAAGCGTAACAAGAGATCAATGAAACAGCGTTATACTGCCCCCGTACCATCCGCTGTTCACCAAGGAGGAGCAATGGGCGGATTCTTCGGGGCGGTTTCGCATAACGACGTGGTGCTGGATGTCTTCTTCGGGGTGGATTACCACTCCCATCTGGGCACGCGGCGCGGAGGCATGGTCTTCGTTGACAAGGAAGACGGCTTCCAGAAGGAGATCCACTCCATCGAGAATACCCCTTTCCGCTCACGGTTCGAAGATGACCTGCCGAAGTTCCATGGGACCTCCGGTATCGGCTGCATCTCAGACACTGACCCCCAGCCGCTCCTTGTTCGGTCTCACTTGGGCACCTTCGCCATCACCACGGTAGGGGCTATCAACAATGCAGAGCTCCTGGTGGATGAGTTCTTCGCTGATGGCGAGAACCAGTTCATGGCCATGAGCTCGGGCAAGGTGAACGGTACGGAATTGGTGGCGGCCCTCATCAATCAGAAAGAGGATTTCGTCTCGGGCATCAAGCATGCTCAAGAGAAGATAGAAGGCTCCCTCACGCTGCTCATCATGACTCGCGAAGGGGACATCATCGCCGCACGGGATTCTGTGGGGCGCTTGCCGGTGCTCATCGGTCAGAAAGAGGATGGGTACTGCATCTCCTTCGAATCCTTCGCCTATCACAAGCTGGGGTTCGTGGATGCCTATGAGCTGGGGCCTGGTGAGATCGTCCGTGTGGATGCGAACGGCTTCGACACCCTGGCACCCGCAGGAGACCGCATGCAGATCTGCGCGTTCCTTTGGGTCTATTACGGCTACCCCAACTCCAACTATGAAGGCGTCAATGTCGAGTGCATGCGCTACAAGAATGGCGCCATCATGGCCCGCGATGAACGGGCGGCAGGGCTCATGCCCCCGGTTGACTACGTTGCAGGCGTGCCGGATTCTGGCGTCCCCCATGCCATCGGCTACTCCACGGAGAGCGGCCAGCCCTTCGCGCGACCCTTCATCAAGTACACCCCCACCTGGGCGCGCTCCTTCATGCCCACCAACCAAGAAGTGCGCAATCGCGTAGCGAAGATGAAGCAGATCCATATCCCGGAGCTCATCCGCGATAAGAAGCTCCTGTTCGTGGACGATTCCATCGTTCGGGGCACTCAGCTGCGGGAAACGGTGGAGTTCCTCTACGGTTGCGGCGCGCAGGAAGTCCACATGCGAAGCGCCTGCCCACCCATCATGTATTCCTGCAAGTACCTCAGCTTCTCTTCCAGCAAGTCTGAGATGGACCTCATCGCACGAAGGGTGATCGATCAGCTGGAGGGCGCTGGCGGGATAGAGCACCTGAGCGAGTATGCAGACAACACCACTGAGCGAGGTCGTTGCATGCTCAAGACCATTTGTGAGCAGCTGGGCTTCGATTCGCTGGGGTACCAATCTCTGACAGGCATGCTGGAGGCCATCGGCATAGATCCGGAAAAGGTCTGCACGTATTGTTGGACGGGCAAGGAATAGGCGAAGAACGGGCAAGGAGCGGGAACCATGGCGAAGGTACAAGAGATTTACGGCAAGCTGGTGTTCGACGAGCATACCATGCAGGAGCGCCTGCCCTCAGCCACGTACAAGCAGCTCATGCGCACTATCAAAGAGGGTGAGCCGCTGGATATAGAGGTAGCGAACGTGGTGGCCCACGCCATGAAGGAATGGGCCATCGAAGAAGGGGCCACCCATTACACCCACTGGTTCCAGCCGCTCTCCGGCATCACCTCTGAGAAGCATGACAGCTTCATCGATCCCATCGATGACGGTCATGCCATCATGTCCTTCTCGGGCAAAGAGCTCATCCAGGGAGAGCCGGATGCTTCCAGCTTCCCCTCAGGCGGTCTGCGTGCCACCTTCGAAGCCCGCGGCTACACTGCTTGGGATCCCACCTCCTTCGCCTTCATCAAAGACGAGGTGCTTTGCATTCCCACGGCTTTCTGCTCCTACAACGGTGAGGCACTGGATAAGAAAACACCCCTACTTCGCTCCATGCGCGCAGTCCACGAGCAGGCGAACCGCGTGCTGGCACTCTTCGGGGAGCCGCATCAGCGGGTGGTGGCCACCGTGGGTGCTGAACAAGAGTATTTCCTGATCTCCGAGGATGATTACAAGAAGCGCCTGGACCTCATGCTCACTGGCCGCACGCTCTTCGGTTACGCGCCTTGCAAAGGCCAAGAGCTCGAGGATCACTACTTCGGTGCCATCCGTCCCACTGTGAACAACTTCATGAAGGAGCTGGATGACGAGCTCTGGAAGCTCGGGGTTCCGGCGAAGACGAAGCATAACGAAGTGGCACCCTGCCAACATGAGCTCGCGCCGCTTTTCGCCAATGCGAACCGCGCCATCGACCAGAACCTGCTCACCATGGAAGAGATGCGTCTGCTGGCCAGCCACTACAACCTCGTGTGCTTGGAGCATGAGAAGCCCTTCGAGCACATCAACGGCTCGGGCAAGCACAACAACTGGTCTCTGGCTGCCGATGGCAAGAACCTGCTGGAGCCGGGGGATCATCCCATGTCGAATCTGCGCTTCCTGGTGTTCCTAGCAGGGGTCATCCAGGCTGTGGATGACTACCAGGAGCTTTTGCGCATGACGGCGGCATCGGCGGGCAATGATCACCGCCTTGGGGCCAATGAGGCTCCTCCAGCTATCGTATCCATGTTCTTGGGTGATGACCTGGGCCAGGTCGTGGACGCGCTCATCCAGGATAAGGATTACACCTCTCATGGGCCCACGGAGATGGATCTGGGCGTGGCTGAGCTGCCGAACTTCCTCCAGGACAACTCTGACCGCAATCGCACCAGTCCCTTCGCCTTCACGGGCAACAAGTTCGAGTTCCGCATGCCCGGCTCAGAGCAGAACCTCTCGGATGCGAACATGGTGTTGAACACGGCCATGGCAAGATCCTTGAAGAAATTCGCTGATGAGATGGAAGGTGTGGGCGAAGATGGGTTCCGCAGCGCGGCCCTCGCTTACGTGAAGCGCACGCTGCGTGACCATCAGCGCATCATCTTCAACGGCGATGGCTACTCTGATGAATGGCCGGAGGAGGCTCATCGTCGCGGTTTGGCTGACCATCGGACCACCGCTGATGCGCTGCCCTGCCTGGTAGACCAGAAGTCCATCGACCTGTTCAGCGAATTCAATGTGCTGGATGAGGCTGAGGTCCGCAGCCGCTACGAGGTCAAGCTGGAGAAGTACAACAAGACCATGAACATAGAGATCCGCACCATGAAGCGCCTCGTGCGGAGGGATTACCTCCCCGCCATCAACCGCTTCGCTGCGGAGATAGCGGAGAATACCTGGAAGATCAAGCAGATGCTCCCCGATGCACCCGTAGAGCCGCAGGAGAAGAAGCTCAAGACACTGGTAGACGGCGCAGCGAAGATCAACGAATTGCTCTCCCGCCTACATGAGCTGCATTATGCTTCTCTGGAGGTAGCGGACCAGCAGGAGCGCGCGAACATGAACGCCCATCAGATCATCCCGGTCATGGATGACCTGCGTGATGCGGTGGATGCCATGGAGATCATCGTTGCGCGTGAACAGTGGCCCGTGCCCACCTACAACGAGATACTGTTCTACGCCTAAAAGGCAGGCAGCTGAGAAAGCCACCCCGAGAAGCCCCACCTCGACCACCTGTGTCCTCTGGGCGCTCTTGGGTAGCGCAGTGAAGCGTGCTCAGGCGCGCTTTCGCGGTAAATCCAGCCGCTGTGAGGCTTCTCTTCGTGATTGGTGTCTATAATCTCGGTATCTGTCTCTCTCATCCAAGGTAAGGGGATGTTCTTATGGCTGATATAACCGAAGTGGATTTCATATGGAAGAACGGGGAACTGGTCCCCTGGGCTGAGGCTACCACCCATGTCCTGTCCCATTCGCTCCATTACGGCTCTGGCGTCTTCGAAGGCCTTCGCTGCTACAAGGATCCTGATTCTGATCGCAGCTTCGTGTTCCGCCTGCGCGACCACATGGAGCGCTTGCATCGCTCTGCGAAGATCGCCGCCATAGACGTGCCGTACAGCGTGGATGAGCTCTGCGAAGCCACCCAGGAGGTCATCCGCGCGAACAAGCTGGTTAGCTGCTACATTCGCCCGCTGGTCTACCGCGGGTACGGTGTGATGGGCGTTGACCCTACGGGTGCACCCACCGATGTCATCATCGCCTGTTGGCCCTGGGATGCCTATCTTGGCCCTGATGCCCTCGAGAACGGCATTGCTGTGGGCATCTCCTCTTGGCGCCAGCGCTCCATCAACGCCATCCCGCCCGCGGTCAAGGCTACGGCTTCCTACTTCAATTCGCTCATGGCGAAGCTGGAGGCAAAGTCTCATGGTTACGGCGAGGCCATCATGCTGAACGAGGAAGGGCTCGTGTGCGAAGGTACGGGCGAGAACCTCTTCATCGTCCGTGACGGCATCCTCTCAACGCCGCCCATCTCTGACGGTCTGCTGGAGGGCATCACTCGTGATAGCGTGCTGGTGCTTGCAGATGCTCTGGAGATCCCCTGCATCGAAGAGAGCCTCACCCGCTCTGATCTCTACATTGCCGATGAGGTCTTCTTCACGGGCAGCGCCGCTGAGCTGACGCCGGTGGCCAGTGTGGATGGCCGGGTCGTTGGCAAGCGCGGGGAGATAACGAAGCGCCTTCAGGACAAGTTCTTCGAGGTGGCTTACGGCAAGGATCCGGAGTTCATCGACTGGCTTGCTGAAGTCTAATTGACCCAGGTTCGCACATACGATTCAACCCTGCGTGACGGTGAGCAATGCGAAGGCGTCAGCTTGTCCTTGGAGGACAAGCTCAAGGTGGTGGAGCACCTTGACGCCTTCGGTATAGACATCATCGAAGGAGGCTTTCCGGCCTCCAATCCCAAGGATATCGCCTTCTTCAAGCGTGCCTTGGAGTTGCCGCTCGGCCATGCGCGGATCGCAGCTTTCGGCAGCACCTGCAAAAAGGGCGTAGCGGCCCAACACGACCAGGGGCTCCATGATCTCTTGGCGTGCGGCGCTCCAGTGGTCACCATCGTAGGCAAGACGTGGGACGAGCAGGTCACCCGGGCTCTGCGCACCACCTTGGAAGAGAATCTGCGCATGATCGCGGATTCGGTGGCATACCTCAAGGCTCATGGGCGCGAGGTGATCTTTGATGCCGAGCACTTCTTCGATGGCTATGCTTCTGATTCCGCCTACGCGCTCGAGTGCCTCCGTGTGGCTAGCGAGGCGGGGGCTGATTCCATAGACCTCTGTGAGACCAATGGCGGTTGGCTGCCCTTTCAGGTGGAAGCCGTGGCGCGCGCTGCGGTGGAAGCTTTGCCCCAGCAAGCCTTCGGCATCCATTGCCATGATGATTCCGGTTGTGCCGTAGCCAACGCGCTTTCCGCCGTACGTGCAGGAGTCGTGCAGGTGCAGGGCACATGCAACGGCATCGGAGAGCGCGTGGGCAATACGGATCTGCTCACTGTGATAGCAGACCTTGAGCTCAAGATGGGCATAGAGGTAGTGGGCAGCCATTCACTTCGCCAGCTTACTGAGGTCTCCCGTTATATCGCCGAGGTCACCGGGGTTGGTCTGCCCGCTCATCATCCCTACTCAGGGGCTTCAGCCTTCGCTCATAAAGGGGGATTGCACGCCAGTGCCATCGCCCGCTTCCCGCAAGCCTATGAGCATACTGATCCTGCGCTCGTGGGCAACAGCGCTCGCATGGTGGTGAGCGAATTGGCAGGTAAGGCATCGCTGCTGCACAAGGCAGCGGCCCTTGGCATCAACCTGGAGGTGGCGGGGGTCGATATCCAAGCGGTGCTGGATGACATCAAAGACCGTGAGGCGCACGGCTATACCTATGAGGTAGCGGACGGGTCTTTGGCGCTGCTCATGATGCGCCATGTGGGTACCTACCGCTCCGCATTCAACTTGGAATCTTTCCGGGTGATCGTGGATGACCGGGAAGACACGGGGGCCTTGGCGAAGGATGCCGCCTCCGAAGCCGTCATCAAGATCCACGTGGGGGATGAGCGCTTCGTGGCTACCGGCGAGGGCGCTGGTCCTGTGGGAGCGCTGGGCGCGGCGCTTCGGGCAGCTATCACGGAATCCTATCCAGAAGTGGCCGGACTCGAATTGACTGACTATAAGGTGCGCCTTCTTGATGAGAGCCAGGGAACGGACGCCATCACCCGCGTGACCATCACCACCTCTGATGCATTCGGCTCCTTTGGCACGGTGGGCGTCTCTGAGAATGTCATCGAAGCATCTTGGAATGCGTTGGTGGAATCCATCGAATACGGTCTCGTTCGCAAGTACAAAGCACGAAAGAAGGTAACGGAGGGGGAAGATGGCTGAGAAGCCCAAAGGCCAAGACGTTCGGGCAGATATCCGCAAGCCTGAGGTGGAGGACTTGCTTTGTGTGTTGGCCCAGCTTGATGATGCGGATACCATCTTCGCTCTTCTGGAAGACCTCTTCACCATCCGGGAGATCCGGGAGACCTCTCAGAGGCTTGCCGTGGCACGCTTGTTGGATCAAGGGCTCTCCTATGCGGCCATCGAGGCCCAAACGGGAGCTTCGGCTACCACCATTGCTCGGGTGTCCAAGTGCCTCACCTATGGCTCGGGCGGGTATGAGGCAGCCTTGGATATCCTAGAGTCCCAGGAATCCTAGCAATCCCGTACACCCGTCACGAACATCCTCATAGGTGGTGTCGAAGTCTCCGGTATACCACGGGTCGGCTACGTCGCGATCACTTCCCGCGAATCCCATCATCTTGTGGATCTTGCCCTGAGGGTCGCCCTTGAGCATCCGGTGCATGTTCTTGATGTTCGCGCTGTCCATTCCTATGAGCAGATCGAAACGGTCATAATCGGCAGCGCATAGCTGCCGGGCTCGCTTCTCTTCGAAGCCGCCGATGTCATGCTTCTGCAGCACCTGGACCGTACCGGGATAGACGGGGTTCCCGAGCTCTTCGGTGCTGGTGGCAGCGGATGCTATATGGAAACGGTCCGTCAGTCCTCGTTTCGCCACCATATCCTTCAACACGAATTCCGCCATAGTCGACCGGCAGATATTGCCGTGGCAGACGAACAGGACGCGGATCGGAGATGGGGTGTCATTCATGCGAAATCCTTGGAGGAAAGCGGGTTTTGAGCGAGTTCGAGACGCTTGCGCAGCACCTGCGTGCGCTTGACAGATTCTAGCAAGAGCTGGCAGCGCGTGCCGATGAGATCCTGATTGGTCTCAAGGAACCTGCCTACGTCCTCTCGCTGCAAGGAGAAGATCTGAATCAGTTCCCTATCATCCAACTGGGGTTCACCCGCTGGCTCTGCATAGGCAATGACCACCTGGACGTTCTCCTCTGCCATACCCACGGAAGAGTAGCCCGATTGGGGGAGTGCTATCAGGGAGTCACCTTCAAGATCAGTTCGGATGCGGAACCCGGTCTCTTCCCTCAGCTCTCGGTCAACGCAGTCTCGCAGGGATTCTCCTTGCTCGATCAGGCCAGCCGGAAAAGCCACCACCCAAGCATTCACGGGGTAGCGGAATTCGCGGATGAGCAACAGGGAATCATCAGGCAGCACAGGGACGATGCATACGGCATCGGGCGCCTGCTGCTTGCCCTCGGCGTTCGCACGCAGAGCAGCCTCATAGGTATCCAGGCCTTTGCGCGAGACCGCTTCGTATTCATACAGGGATCCATCTGGCTGCCGGTAGGTGAGCAGGTATTTCTTGATCCATCCGTCGCTCAATAGCTGAATGCCCTCAAGCACGGGTTGGGGAACATCGCGGACGGTAGAGATTACATGCTTCATCGTGCGCCTCCTTGGTTTTTGACGACCGTTATAGTCGAATGATGACCACAGAGCATCAAGATCTGTGAATCGTTGCCAGAATGACTGAAGGGAAAAGGATGCCGAAGGGTGCCTCAAGGGGGTAAGCACCCTTCGGCGGTGGTCAGATGAGGCGGCTTGGGGAGCTGCTCACCTGCGGCAACAGGCCTTGGGGAGAGGCTTTGTTGCCTGAGGAAACCTAGGGGGCCGGTTTCCCAACTGGGGAAAGGGGAAGGAGGAGGAACCCCTTTTCGCGCACCAACGATACGCCGCTCGAGCCTCTTTGAAAAGCTGATCTGCAAGCAAGTTGCTCATGCGCTTCTTGCACGAAACGGTTCCGTTCCCTTTGAGTGCGCTCCTGTCAACTTTGATGAAAAGAGGCCCCGATGGGGGCCTCTTCGCGAACGGATCTGCCAAGAGAGTTTAGAACTCCTTGAATGCAGATTTCGGAGCAAAGCAGATGGGGCACTTCTCGAAGTCATCGCCCTTGTGTATGTAGCCGCATACGGGGCAGAGGTAGAACTTACGGTCGTCGGGGGCATCGATGTTGTTGTATGCATCCATGTACAACTCGGCATGGACAGCCTCAGCCAGCTTCGCGCGGGTGAAGACCAGCTCAGCACCGGTTTCCCCTTCGTCGATAGCCACCTTGATGAAGTTCGGGTACATGTCAGAAGTCTCATAGATCTCACCCAATGCACCGCTGATCAGGTTGATATCCGTCTGGAAGCCCTTGGCATCCGCGGCCTCGGGAGGTACGTAAGTGGGCTCCTTCTTCTGGATCTCAGCCACTTCCAGTTTGATGTGGATCTGCTCTGCAGCGCTGGTGGCAGCGAACTGGCGGGAGATCTGGTCATAGCCAGCTTCCTTCGCCAGACGTGAGAACTCAGCGTACTTGGCGCTGGCCCCGGTCTCGCCAGCGACGGCTGCCTTCAGGTTATCAAGGGTGCTCCCCACCACGGTCTCAACATCAGGGACGATGTTGAAATTAGTGGAGTTCTCAGCGGTAGGGGTTACATCGCGTACTTTCATGGTCATGGTGTTCTCCTTTGGGTAGTGAGGAATACCTACGCTCTGCCTGAGAGCGCTCTGAGTATTATAGATACAAGAGGTATCGAATCACGTTACGCTTTGATATAAAAGAATGAGAATACAGGGCATCGCCCCAGAGGAAAGGCAGAAAGGAACCGGAGCATGGAACGAGAGTCTGCGTGGAAGGGATACACTGAGGCCGATATCGAGGCTTTGAATGAGCTTGCTGAGGGGTACAAGGCCTTCATCACGGCGAATAAGACCGAGCGGGAATGTTGCGCAGCTGCAGCAGCTGCGGCGAAGACAGCCGGGTACCTTTCCTTGGAGGAGGCCCTTGCGTCTGGGAAACCGCTGCAGGTCGGCAGCAAGGTCTATGCCACTGCCCATGGCAAGGCTATCATGCTGATGCAGTTGGGCACAGCCAAGCTAGAGGAAGGGGCGAACATCCTAGGGGCACATATCGATTCCCCCCGACTGGATGTGAAGCAGAACCCGCTCTATGAGAAGGATGGTTTCACCCTGCTGGACACTCACTATTATGGTGGTATCAAGAAATACCAGTGGGTAGCCATCCCGTTGGGATTGCGAGGCGTGGTGGCGAAGACGGATGGCAGTGTGGTGTCTGTGAACATCGGGGATGATCCAGCTGATCCGGTGTTCTGTGTGACAGACCTTCTGCCTCATCTCGGGGCCAAGCAGATGGAGAAGAAGGGTTCTGAGGTGGTAGAGGGGGAGGACTTAGATGTCCTCATCGGGAACCAACGAGCCCTAGCAGAGGGAGATGCTGCTCAGGAGGAGAAGGACCCGGTCCGCACGTTCACCCTGGGTCTGCTCACAGAGAAGTACGGCATAACAGAAGAGGACTTCCTCTCGGCAGAATTGGAAGTGGTGCCTGCCGGTGCCGCCCGTGATCTGGGCTTCGACCGCAGCATGGTCATCGGCTACGGCCAGGATGACAGGGTGTGCGCCTATACCTCTTTGCTGGCCCAGCTGGCTCAGGCGGACCGCGTCCTTGAGCGGACTGCTGTCTGCATCCTGGTGGACAAGGAAGAGATCGGCAGCGTGGGGGCAACGGGCATGGAATCCGCCTTCTTCGAGAATACCTTCGCCGAGGTCATGGCTTTGGCGGGCGAGACGGGAGAGCTTGCCCTGCGGCGGGCGCTCAGCCGCTGTCGGATGCTCTCCTCAGACGTGTCCGCCGGAGTGGATCCGGCCTATGAGAGCGTCTTCGAGTCCAAGAATTCTGCCTATCTGGGGTGTGGCTTGGTGTTCAACAAATACACTGGCGCCCGCGGCAAGAGCGGCTCCAACGATGCTCGTGCAGAGTACCTGGCTCACATTCGCCGGGTGATGGATGAGGCTGGCGTTGTGTTCCAGACAGCTGAATTGGGACGCGTGGATGCTGGGGGCGGTGGCACCATTGCCTATATCCCGGCGCGCTATGGCATGGATGTCATCGATTCTGGTGTTCCGGTGCTTTCCATGCATAGTCCTTGGGAGGTTACCAGTAAGGCGGATATCTACGAAGCAAAACGTGGGTACGAGGCCTTCTTGCGCTGCTCCTAGGAATCGGCTCTCACGTTCGTTTGCTCGTAGGGGCCGACCATGGTCGGCCCGGGGCTACATGCATGGTTGTGTGTAGGGGCGGATCTGGATCCGCCCGCTCTTATGCTGGGGATAACACCCTCCCCGCAAGGGGCATTCGGCCTTAGGCCTTGGCTTTCGAAAAGACGTGATGCTTCGCTTATATCACGCTTTTCTCGGCCTGCGGAATCGGCCTCAACCCCTCACGGGGAAGAGCGGTCCCCGTGTAACAATAAAAATC
>CAJUQK010000023.1 GCA_910588205.1 uncultured Eggerthellaceae bacterium | reverse complement strand
TCAGGCGTATCTTCTTCACGATGCCCCCTTGGTCGAACTGGATGCCACGAGCGGTTTGGGCTTCCATGATGGCACTCATATCGTTCATGAACACCGGGATGAAGTGCACCGTAGAGGCAAAGGTGAACGCATAGCGGTAGGGCACGCGGAGCACTTTCACGAAGGCGTTGGAGAGGTCGGACATCTTGGTGACGTAGAACACGAGGAACAAAGGGATAGCCGCTGCCTCTAGGCGCAGGATGGTGGTGACGGCTACCAACACTGAGCCGGTGCCGATATAGCCCCAGGGAAGCTGGACCAGCAAGCTGCCTGTGGGGGTGGTGAAGAGCAGCAAGACTGCCAGCAACAACGAGAATGCCAGCACTGCCTTCATGAGCCCTGCTGTCTGGGCCATGAGCCCACAGCTCGCAGCCAAGGCGATGGCTGCAGCCAACATGATGACGAGGAGCACCAGGTTGCTCGTGCAGAAGCAGGCGATGGCGAATAGCGCGGCGAAGAGCACTTTAGCCACCGGGTTCAAGCGGTGCAGCAGGGAATCACCGGGGACGTATTCGAGGAAACCTCTCATCTCTCTACTCCTTCCGTGACGGTGGTGAGGACGGGTTCAAGCTCCTGAGCGCCGGGAGCACCAGAGCTGGCTTCGGCAACAGAAACGGTGATGATCCCATCAGTGGGGACGTGTTCTGCGGTCGCTTCGATGGCCATCTGCATCTCATTCAATGTGTTGGCAGAAGCGATGGGTGTCGCTTTGAGGTCTGGGTCCATGAGCGAGAGAGCCAAGGATAGATCCATGATCTGGGGCGGCACCAAGCTGGCTTCCTCCAAGACGCGCCTACGGCGGAGCACGTCAAAGGTGGGGCCCTCATCTATTACGCGGCCATCGCTCATCACGATGACGCGTTCGGCGAAATCGGCAACCACTTCCATGTCGTGGCATACCATGATCACCGTCGTGCCCGATCGGTGCAATTGGATGATGATCTCCATCACCTTCACGCATTCGCGAAAGTCGAGACCGGTGGTGGGCTCGTCGAGCACGATCACCGGCGGGGCCAGTACCACGATGGAGGCCAAGGCCAGCAGTTGTCGGGTTCCGCGGTTCAGTAGGAACGGATCGGCGCTGCCGTCGAAGCCAAAGCGCTCGATGGCCTCGTCCACCCGGCGTTCGGCTTCATCATCCTCACGTCCGATGGCCTTGAAGCCGAAGAGCAGTTCTTCCCGAACGGTCGGGCAGCAGATCTGTCGGTCTGGGTTCTGGAATAGGAAGCCCACCCTCTGGGCCAGATCGCTCGTTCTTAGCTGCGTGGTGGGAGTCCCCTCTATGAGCACCTCTCCGGAATCAGGCTTCAACAGCCCGTTGATCAGGCGCATGGTCGTGGATTTGCCAGCGCCATTGGTGCCGACGAAGGCAACGAATTCTCCTTCGCGGATGGAAAGGTCGATGCCTTTCAGAATGGGTGTCCGTTCATCGTAGGACACTTCTACACGGCGGAACTCTATCATGCGATCACCTCCAGCACGGCCTTGGCGGCTTCCTCTACATCGGTGCAAACGGGGCCGTGGTACAGATCGGCCTTCGCCAATCGGTTCATCAGCGTGGTAGCGCGGGGGCAATTCACCCCGAGACGCAGCAGCTCTTCGGAGTGGGCCAGCACCTCGCGCGGGGCATCGGCGAAGCGGATGCGACCTTCATCGACGATGACGAGCTGATCGGCGAATTCTGAGAGCAGCGCTATCTTCTGTTCCACGACTACCACGGTGGTGCCGTGGCTGCGGGCATAGCTTTGCAGCAGGGTGAACACCTGGCGTGAACTGGCAGGATCGAGCTCGGCGGTGGGTTCGTCCAAGACCAGCACCCTCGGCTTCAGAGCCAAGATGGAGGCAATGGCCACCTTCTGTTTCTGGCCTCCCGACAAGCTGGCTATCAGCCGATGGCGCAGATCCGCGATGTCCATAGCCTCGAGCGCTTCGGTTACGCGTTCTTCGATGAGGTCATGGGGAACTCCGAAGTTCTCCATGCCGTAGAGCATCTCGTCCTCCACTATGGAAGCCACGAATTGCGAGTCGATGTCCTGACACACTGACCCCACCAACCGTGATATATCCGTCAGGCTGGTCGTGCAGGTGTCATGGCCGTCGATGAGCGCCTCACCATAGAAGTCTCCCGGGTAGCAATAGGGGACGATGCCGTTCAGGATATAGGTCAGTGTAGATTTTCCCGAGCCTGCAGGACCGGTGATGCCGGTGAAGCTGCCCGTAGGGATCTCTAGGTTCACATCCATCAGGACGGGTTGAGCGCTTTCGCGATAACGGAAGCAAAGATCTTTGAGCTGTATCATGACAACCTCCTATCGCTTCAGCACCTTGCGTAGCAAGGGTGTGAGGATCTGTACCAAGATGGCATTGAATAGGCCGGTGCCGAAGACCATGACTGCATAGGTGATAAGGATGACGGGTAAGGAGAGCCCGTTCATGGTGCCTACGAGCAGAGCGAAGGTGTAGCCTGACACCACGGTTGACAGGAAGGTGCTGACCAGAGGGTTGAGGTTCAGCTTGCCCACCTTCAGGGGGATGCGGATCAAAAGGCCACAAGCCAAGGCCCCCAAGGCTTCGGACGGGATGTTCACCAAGGGTGTGGCATTCAGTAGGGAGATCTGGCACATCAGCCCTGCCAGCAACCCTATGATGAGGGACTGTCCGACCTTCGGGCGAGTGAGGATGATCGCCAAGCAGTACATAGCTATGACAAAATTGGGCTTCATGCCGGCGAAGGAGAGGAAGCTCGCTACGGTGAGCTTCAGCACAGCTCCAGCCGCCAAGAGCACGGCGATGAGGATGAGGTCTTGAGTGGAGAGAGGTCGTCCCCTGTTGCTCCGGGCTGCTTTGCGAGCATCCAAGCCCACATCACCTCCGGTTATCACCCGCGGTGTCCGGCCAGCCAATGGATCGGCCGTTGTTGCCTTCGCTTCTTCCATGAGCCTTCCTTTCGTTGGGTCGGTAGAACCGACGAGGGTTTTTCTCGAATACCTCTCCCTGAGCTCTCAGAAACAAAAAAGCCTGTCCCTTGCGGCCTTGAAGAAGACCTCAAAGGACAGGCTTTTGACCTGCGGTGCCACCTTTGTTTGACCCCCGAGGGGATCCTCTCATAGATGAGCTATCACTCATCCTGCCTCTGACGCGGGCTCACGGTCCAGATACTCGGCTTTGGCTTTGATGCCTTCGGCCTTTCCCCTTTCCCTCGGCGACCCATTTACCAGTTAGCGTTCTGCGGGAATCTCAGCTGCGCCCGCTCTCTGTAAGTGCCCCTCTGGCTTGACTTTCGCCTCAACGGTTTAGAGTTATTCGATTAAGGAGCACTCTAGCGAAGCTGTGCGGCCCTTGTCAAGGATGTATGAGAGGGCCGAAGGCATCGCGTTCGGCAATGAGGCGCAAGTGGCTGTAGGACCTTAGGTCAAAGGATCTTTGGGCATAGCGGTTCGGTGGGGTTTCTCCTCTTATGGTTACGATTGTTTCCAAATCGTTATAATGCAAGGGACTTCAAATGATAATCTCACGATTCCTCCGGGAGTGGCATATGTATCACGGCTCTATCGACATCAGGCTCGTAGGCTCGGATGCTGCTTTCACTCTCCTGGAGCAGGCATCCCCGGTAGGTCCTTTTGAGCATCAAGTATCCCGATGCAATCTCCAACAGCTGGATGTCGCTGGGGCTGATCTGGTGGTCGTATCCCTCACGAACTCTGAGGATGTAGCGGAGTTCACCCGCGCCCTCGAAGGGCGTCCCTGTGGTGGCGATCTCATCGTTCTTGCTCCTTCCGAGCTCGTGCCACAGCTCCTCCCTCTTGCGGATCGGCTGACAGACATCTGGAGTGCTCCCCTTTCTGAGGCAGAGGCGGCTTTCCGCTTCCGTCGCTGGCAAGAGCGCTTCAAGGAACGGACGGATGCTTGGGAGACGTCCCAGTTCCTTGAAGCCACCATCAATTCCATTCCGTGCTTGGTCTGGTATAAGACCAAAGACGGTGTCCATGAGAAGGTCAACGACAGCTTCTGTCTTACCGTGAACAAGCCGAAGGATGATGTACAGGGAAGGGGTCACGCATACATTTGGGATGTAGAGCAGGATGACCCGGCATGCATCGAATCCGAAGAGAAGGTCATGTCCACCCAGCAGACCTACGTGTCTGAAGAGGTAGTGCAAAGCGGTGAGGATACGCGGCTTCTGACCACCTATAAGTCACCGTTGTACAACCCTGATGGCACGGTCATGGGCACGGTGGGCGTTGCCATCGACATCACCCAAGAACGCGCCTATGAACGTGATCTCATTGAGAAGAACCAGACGCTGGAGACCATCTTCACGTCTATGGAATGCGGGGTGCTCACCCATAGCATCGACGGCTCCCGGGTGTTGGGCGTGAACCAGGCAGCGCTCAGGATCCTCGGATACGAGACCGTGGAGGAGATGCTGGAGGATGGATTCGACATGTTCGCCACCTCGGTCGTCGAAGAGGATGCGCTGAAGATACGGGAGCGGCTGAAGTCCATCACGAACGTGGGAGACTCCATCAGCACCGAGTATCGAGTGCGCCATGATGATGGCAAGGTGGTCCATGTCATGGGCAATATCAAGCTCATCGAAAAGGACGGTGAGCTACTCTACCAGCGATTCCTTCTTGACAACTCCGAGCGGAAGCAGGTCGAGGAGATTCGTAAGCGGCGGCAGCAGGCTTTGGTCCAAGCGCTTAGCGCTGATTACACCGCTGTCTTCGCGTTCGACCTGGATAGCGATACCGGTGAGCCTCTCCGTCGTTCTCATCGCTTCCCCGGCACCTTCCAAGAACCTGTCAGCCTTGAGCGTACCCTAGGTGGATATATCGATGAGTGCGTCTTCGCCGAGGACCGTTCGAGCCTAGTACCGTTGCGCACTGTTGAGGGCATCCTCAGGGAACTAGAGGACCGCGATCGGTTCCATCTCCTCTATCGCGCCCATGAGGGAGACGGCTTGAAGTACTGCCAAAGCACGGTGGTGAAGGCAGGGGATTGGGATGAGGACCAGCGATTCGTGGTCGTGGGCTTCCGTAATGTGGATGCCGAAACACGGGAAGAGCTGAACCAGAAGGAGATGCTGAAGGAAGCGCTGGCTCAAGCGCGCCATGCCAGCGAAGCCAAGAGCCTCTTCCTCTCGAACATGAGCCACGATATACGCACGCCTATGAATGCCATCGTGGGATTCACCTCTTTGGCGACCAGCCACATAGACAACACCGACCAAGTGCGCGAATACCTGAGCAAGATCCATGCATCCAGTGCCCACCTGTTGAGCCTCATCAATGACATCTTGGATATGAGCCGCATAGAATCAGGGAAGATCGCCCTGGAAGCCAAGCCTTGTAAGGTGGGCGACATCATGGATGATCTGGCATCCATCATGGAACCCGAGGCAGAGGCCAAGGGTCTGTCGCTCGCGTTCGAGACAGCGGGCATCCAGGATGCGACGGTGATGGCTGATCGACTGAAGATAGATCAGGTCTTCCTCAATCTGTTGGGCAATGCGGTGAAGTTCACAGAGCCGGGCGGCAAGGTGCGCTTGATCGCTCGGGAGCGCCCGAATGCTCCCGAAGGCCATGTTGCCTATCAGTTCCTCGTCCAAGACAACGGCATCGGGATGACCTCGGAATTCATCCATCACATCTTCGATCCCTTCGAGCGTGAGCGCACGTCCACCGTAAGCGGCATCCAAGGGACCGGCTTGGGAATGGCCATCACCAAGAGCCTGATCGACATGATGGACGGTGTCATAGAGGTACGGAGCGAGAAGGGCGTTGGTAGCGAATTCGACATCAGCTTGACGTTCCCTTGCTGCTTCGAAGAGACAGCGGTATCGGAGCAAGGGACCTTGGGAGCAGGGGCGGGGGCCTCGGAGTCTTTCCAGGGCTGCAAGGTTCTGTTGGTGGACGACAATCTACTGAATCGCGAGATCGCCATCACGCTCCTAGAGGATGCGGGCTTTGAGGTGGATCATGCGGTGGATGGTCAAGATGCAGTGGATAAGATGGCTGCAGCTGACAGGGATGCCTATCAGCTGGTGCTCATGGATATCCAGATGCCCGTCATGAATGGATATGACGCAACGCGGGCCATTCGAGCCATGGATGATCCTATGCTCTCTCAGATACCCATCCTAGCGGTTACGGCTGATGCGTTCGAGGAAGACCGCAAGCGCGCATTGGAGTGCGGGATGAATGGGCATCTTCCGAAGCCCATTCAAGTGACGGAGCTCTTCGATGCTCTAGAGCACATGCTCCGCTAGCGTTAGCGGGCGATTCACCTCTAAACCTCCACATTCTAGGTCTATAATCTGTCAGCTTCGGTTTTGAAGGCATTCGCTCTCAAGCCGAGGGAAGGTCCCTGCAAAGAAGGAGAGATGTGTTCCAGGAACTGTCGCAGTCGATGGCGGCGCTGTCTTTCATCGACATCTTCAATTTCTGCGTCTTCTTCGCTTTCACTGTTTGCTATACCTATCAGCTCTACTATGTCTTCGTCGTCCTCACGCGGAAGGCTCCCCAGGCCACCGCATCCAAGGATCACAAGTACGCAGTCCTCATCGCGGCTCGGAACGAAAGCGCGGTCATAGCGGACCTGATAGCCTCCATCCGCTCCCAGAGCTATCCTCAAGAGCTCATAGATATCTTCGTCATCGCTGATAACTGCACAGATGACACGGCAGAGGTGGCGCGCAATGCTGGGGCCACCGTGTTCCAGCGGTCCAATCAGGAATTGGTGGGGAAAGGCTACGCTTTGGATCACGGTCTGAAGTCCATCTGGAGCCAGTTCCCCGATGCGGGTCATGAGGCCTACTTCGTCTTCGACGCTGATAATGTGCTGGATGCGAACTACTTCTGTGAGATGAACAAGACCTTCGACGGTGGCGCGAAGGCCTCTACGAGCTATCGTAACTCCAAGAACTTCGATTCCAACTGGATATCTGCAGGCTATGGTGTTTGGTTCCTGCGGGAGGCGAAGTTCCTGAACCAAGCGCGGCTCACGCTCAACACCTCCTGTGCGGTATCGGGTACGGGCTTCTTCATCGCAGATGAGGTGTTGCGGGCGGCAGGGGGCTGGAAATGGCATCTGCTCACAGAGGATATTGAATTCTCTGCTTCCTCCATCACCAACGGCCTGCGCATCGCCTATAACCCCAAGGCCATCCTCTACGATGAGCAGCCCACCACCTTTCGAGATTCCTGGAATCAACGGGCCCGCTGGGCGAAGGGGTTCTACCAGGTGTTCTCCCGCTATGCCATCGGGCTGGCCCGGGGCATCTTCACCAACGAGCGGGGACATAGGTTCGCCTGCTATGACATGCTGATGACCATCGCGCCGGGCATGTTGCTCACCATCATCTCCATCATCTTCAATGCGGTCATCATCGCCCTTTCGCTCACCGGGGTGATCAGCTTGGGAGTGGCTATCGCCAGCTCCATCTCCTCCATCTTCTTCTGTCTGTTCAACTATCTCATGTTCATGTTCGTCTTCGGCGTGCTGACCACCTTCGTGGAATGGAACAACATCCGCGCCAGCGCCAGACGCAAGGTGATATCAGCCGTGACGTTCCCGTTCTTCATGCTGACCTACATCCCCATCGCGCTCTATGCTCTGGTGGCGAAGGCCCGCTGGAAGCCGATCAAGCACACCATCTCCGTGGATGTGGCCGAATACGCCGAGGCGAGCTCCGTGGAGCGCCCTACCGCGTAAAGGAAGCCCTCTTCGGGTGCTAGCTTGCCAGCACCTTCGCGAAGGTGAGGACGTAGACCTGGTGGGCTCCCGCCTCCAGAAGACGGTCGGCGGCGGCGAATACGGTTGCCCCGGTCGTGCAGACATCATCTATCAAGAGCACGTTCGCGGGCACGGATGCTCCCGGCCGCACGGAGAGACGCCCCTCCATGTTCCGTTGGCGCCCTCGGCGGTCGAACCTGCGTTGATCGGCGCTCTTGGGCCGATTCAACAGGGCCGACCCGGCCATACTGGTCAAGTTCGCCAATTCCCTTGCCAGAAGCTCCGCGTGGTCGAACCCGCGTTTGCGCAGGGCCGCCTTGGTGGCGGGGATGTAGGTGAGGTGGGCCTGGGACCATTCCGGCGGGATGAAGGGAGCCATCAGCCGGGCCATCTCGGGGGCGAGCCGTCGTTCGTTGCCATCCTTGTAGGTGGTCACGATGCGTCGAGCGCCTTCGTCTGCCAGCAGCACGCTGGCCATGGCGGTCACGGGCAAGCCCTCTCTGCCCGCTGCAGTTAGCATGGTGTCATTGCATTCAGTGCACTGACGGCATCCGAAGGGTGCGCCGCAACGTGGGCAGGCATCGTTGGCATCGATGAACGCGAGGACGCTTCGGCAGTCCTTGCATATCAGCTCTCCTGGCACGTCGCAGAGAGCACAGCGGGTGGGCCAGAGGGTCTCGAGGGCGGCCTCCTTCGCAAGTCCCGCCGCTCGGACGATCATACCCTTCACATCTTGTCTCTGTTTCCCCATGGGCTTGATTATGACGAGAGGCCTTGCAGATATCTGTCATATCCTCTCCACCCCTTCGTCTCGGATTCATCATGGATCCGCGCTGATTTGCTAGAATCCTGCGCGAGCTTCATCCGGGTCTGTAGTTGCGGCGGGGCTATCCGCTTAGCCCAGGGCAGATGCGGTCGAAAGGGTCCACGTAAGCATCCGCGGCTTTCGCGGTGTGAGCATGGCGTATTCTAGAAGTAAGTCGCACCGTCCGTTGACATCTCCAGACACACCGTCTGGGCGGACGAGAGAGCGCGAGCGTCTTCAGGCGCAGACCTCCAGTGCGCGAGTGTGGGGGCAAAGACTAGGTCAGCCGGATGAAGTTCTCTCCTCGTCATGCGCTGGCGTGGGAGGTGTGAGAGAATACCTTCACGTATGATCCATCGACGAAAGGGATCTGATGCATAAGAAGATCATAGGCCTTCTGGCGCTGACCTTCTGCGCCGTTGCGGCTTTTGCTCTGGCAGGCTGCTCCAGCCAAGAGGAATACGCTCCCAGCTTGGGTGAGCCCACCTTGGCACCTCCGGCCATCGGTGAAGAGGGCGTGCTGCGCGTGGGCGTGAATACCCAGCGGTCCCCGCTTGCCGGACAGGGCAACGAGAAGATCATCGGCATCGATGTTGATATCGCCTCTGCCATCGCTGATGAACTGGGGCTCAAGGTGGATATCCAGGATGTAGGGGCCGATGCTGACAAGGCCCTCGCAGAAGGCGAAGTGGATATCGTCATGGGTCAGGAGAGCGTGGATGAGACCGAGGGCGTTTGGCACTCTGAGCAATACCTGCCTACAGGTGTGGTGCTCTTCGCCAAGGAAGGGTCGGGGGCTCAGATGCCTACAGGTGCGGTAACGCCGAAGATCGCCGCTCAGATCTCCTCCAAGAGTGCTTGGGCGGTGACCAACGCCTTCGGTGAGGAAGCTCTGGCTTCAACGGGAGATCTGGCTACGGCTTTCTCTGACCTTTCCAATGGTTCGGTGGATTACGTAGCCTCCGATGCGGTCATAGGCATGTATGCGGCGAACCTTCAAGATGTTCCCGTTGAGGTGGTCTGCTTGATGGATACGGCCAGTGGTTACTGCATCGGTGCCAAATCAGATAACACAGAGCTGCAAGAGGCCATCCAAGGAGCGCTCACCGCTATCATCGACAACGGCTTGGTGGGGGTCATCGAAGACAAGTGGCTAGGTACTGCCGTGGTGCTGACCGATGTGCCCAAGGTGGAGGCTAAGGCGAAAGCTACAGACGCCAATGAGCCGGAAGGGGGCGCAGAGGCTACAGAGGAGAATGCTGAGGCAAGCTCTTCATCCAGCTCCAGCGACTCCGGGACTTCTCTCGCCTAAAGCCGCGCCAAGTTTCTCGGTCGTTTCCGCAAAGCGGATCTTTGTTCGTCTGTGAGGATTCAAGTGAAAGGAAGCATCCATGCATGAGGAAGTGACCGAGGCGGCAGAGGGGTCAGGCTTCAAGGTTCTGAGCGTTGAAGCCGTCAACGAGATAGACGGAACGGCGTTCCTCATGGTCCATGAGGTCAGCGGAGCGAAGCTGCTGTTCCTTCAGAATGAGGACGTGGACAAGTCCTTTTCCATCACCTTCAAGACGCCGGCTGCTGATGACACCGGCGTCTTCCACATCCTGGAGCATTCCGTGCTCTGCGGCTCTGAGCGGTTCCCGGTGAAGGAGCCGTTCGTCAATCTGCTCAAAGGCAGCATGCAGACATTCTTGAATGCTATGACCTTCCCGGATAAGACCATGTATCCGGTGGCATCGACCAACATGACCGACCTCATGAACCTGACTGATGTGTACATGGATGCGGTCTTCCACCCGAACATCTACCACAACCAGAACATCTTCAAACAGGAAGGCTGGCACCTGGAGGCTGTGCGGGCAGAGCTTTCGCAGGTGGCGAGCGAAGGGGAGGCGGCTGAGCTGCGCCCCGAAGAAGCAGTCATCCCTACCACCTCAGACCCTTCTGACGTGCGCCTTGCGTACAACGGGGTGGTCTATAACGAGATGAAGGGTGCTCTGTCTGAGCCGGAATCCGTCCTCTACGACACGCTGTCAGCAGCGCTGTTCCCAGACACCACCTATCGCTTCGAATCCGGTGGTACGCCTGCGGCCATCCCTGACCTCACCTATGAGGCATTCCTGGATGCCCATGAGCGCCACTACCGGGCAGATAACGCCTATATCATCCTCTACGGCGCGGTGGACGCTGCGCGCATGCTGTCGTTCCTGGACGAGGGGTATCTCTCCAAGATGCCTGCCGCCCCTGAGGGCGCACCCGTGAATCCTCTTGTGCTCCAAGAGCCCGTCGTCAAGATGGATGCCCGCCGGGAGATGGTCACGGCTCCTGATAATGCCTGCCTGGCGTTGGGGTATGTGGTGGGTACCTCTCATGAGGTGGAGCGTGCCTTGGCTGTGGATATCCTGGTGGATGCCATTGCCGGTTCCAACGAAGCCCCGCTCAAGCGGGCGGTGATCGACGCGAAGTTGGGCGATGACTTCCATGCCAGCCTCATGGATTCCCTGCTCCAGCCTTTCGTCATGATGGAACTCAAGGGAGCGAAGCCCCAGGCGGAGGAGCGGTTCGAAGCGCTGGTGCTTGCGGAGATAGAGCGTTTGACGAAGGGGGCTCTTGATCCGGAGCTGCTGCACGCAGCCATCGCTCATACGGAATTCGTCTTGCGGGAGCATAACTTCGGTATGGCTGATGGCGTGGTCTACTCCATGTCCGCTATGAACGGCTGGCTCTATGATGAGCGGGATGCTCTGGCCTATATCCGCTATGAGGACATGCTGGCCGATCTCAAAGCCAAGGCGGATACGGATTGGTTCTGTACGCTTCTGCGCGAGGTCTTCTTGGAAAGCCAGCACCATGGGCAAGCTCAGCTCGTGCCGGTGGCTGTCGAGGAGCAAACCGCCTCCGATGAGCGCCTGAAGCGGCTGGAAACCGAGCTCACACCCTCCTCGCTGCAAGCCTTGGAAGAGGAGGAGCGTCAGTTGGTGGAAGCTCAGATGGCTCCGGATAGTCCGGAGGCCCTGTCCAAGCTGCCGAAACTGGCCGTGTGTGACTTGGCGGAAGCGCCTGAAGAGCCTCCTTTCGGCTTAGAGCACTGGGGGAAGCTCCCTCTCTTGCGCCACGGAGTGGAGACCCATGGGATAGCCTACTTCACGCGCTACTATGACTTGGACTGCGTTTCCTTTGAAGAGCTGCCCTATGTAGCGGTGTTGGCAATGGTTTTGGGGCGCATGGATACGGATGCCCATACAGCCGCCCAGCTGGATACGCTGGCTCAGGGTAGGTTGGGGAATCTGACCTTCGCAGCAGATGTGTACAAGTCCGACGATGATGACCGCGCCCGAGCGCTCTTCCTGGCTTCGGCCTCGGCACTCCCTGAGAACGCGGGTTTCGCGGGGACTCTCACCGATGAGGTGCTCGCTCGCACGAAGTTCGCAGATACCGCTCGGATCTATGACATGTTGGTGCAGCGCAAGGTGGCCCTGGAGCAATCCTTCGCTATGTCCGGCCATAGCACGGCGGCAAATCGGGCGTTATCCTACGTGACCCATACCGCGAAGGCCAAAGAGCAGATTGCGGGCATCGATTCCTACCTCTTCCTGCGAGAGCTGATAGATGATTTCGATCTGCGCTGTCAGGACCTCGTGAGCAAGCTGGAAGAACTGGCACACCGCATCTTCACGGATGATAATTGCACGCTCTCCTTCGCGGGGAGCCAAGAGGACCTAGATGCCTACATGGCGGCTGGCTGCCGATTGGGATTCAGGGCTGAGAGGCCTGAGCGACGCTTGCATGTGCCTGATCCAGAGGACCTCCACGAGGCTTTCGGGGTATCTACGGATATCACCTTCACCGCTCTGGTGGCGGACCGTCACTGCGCTGGTGCTCCGTTCTCGGGAGAATGGTTGTTGGCATCGAAGATGATCACGCTGAGCTATCTTTGGAACGAGGTCCGTGTGGTGGGAGGTGCCTATGGGGTAGGGTTTGCCAGCCGTCGCGGGGGAAACACCCTATTCCATTCCTACCGGGACCCGAGGATCGACCCTACCCTGGAAGCATTCTTGGGTGCACCGGATTGGCTGCGCACTTCGGATATGTCCCAGGATGAGTTCGAGGGCTATGTGGTGAGCACCGTGGCTTCGCTGGATGCACCGCTGAAGCCGCGCAATCTGGTGCGTCGCCAAGACATCATGCATTTCACCGGCTGTACCGACTCAGATCTCAGGAAGACGCGCGAAGAGGTGCTGAGCGCTACTCTGGCCAGCGTGCGCCAATTAGCCGATCCGCTTCAGGTGCTGGCGGAGGGGCGTCATATCTGCAGCGTGGGGAATGCTGATATCATCAAGCAAAGTGGCCAGTGCTTCACCTTCGTAGACCTGACCTGATGCCTTTCGGGCAAGCTCCGAGGAGGACCCATGACGGAGGCTAACGGATTCAAACATATCAAGGTTGCTCCTGTTGAAGAGCCCGAGGTGGTCATCCATGCCGGTGCGCCTCGGGAGGTGCCAGAAAAGGAGTCTCGTGACCAGGAGGACCTCACCCCTCCGGTAAGGCCTGATCGGCCCAAGAGGGCTTCCAGCCAGTCTCGTCAGGGCACCACGCTGGAGGATATCAAGGGTTCCAGGATGCCGAAGACCCAGTTGGCGGTCATCATCCTGGCACTTCTCGCTATAATAGCCTTCGCCGTTTGGTATGCGTTCTTCTCATAAACCTAGCTGAAATGATATTGACGAAAAGGACAGCAGATGAAAGACAGCAAAGACACCCGTCCTTCCGCTGCTTTTGATGGACAAGATCTGGATCTACCTGACGTCCCTCAGATAGTGACCCTTTCCGAGGAGCCCGAGGAAGAGGTCGGCAAGAAGGCCAAGGGCAGCCATGCGCGTCAGGGTCAGGCGGCCTATATCCAGAAGTCAGCGCGCATGCGCAAGATCCTCATAGCGGTGATCGTTGTCTTGGTGCTCTTGATCGTGGGAGCGGGCTTCCTGGTTTGGCAGCTCTATCAGACTGCTCAGACATCTGCCGTGCAGCAGGCTCAGATAGCAGAAGATGCTGCATCCACCAGCACTGAACAGGCCACCAAAGATGCGTCAGCAACCACCTCCAAGAAGACCACCGTGCCGAATCTGGTGGCGCTTCTGGGCTCTACTCAAGATGCAGCCATTCAAGCGCTCCAGCATGGGGCCCGCGTGACGTCGGCTGTGCCGCTGAATGAAGAGGGTAACCCGGTGAAGCAAGAGGTGCGCATCGCCTTGGCCGATGAACCGGCTGATTCCAAGGGTGGTACGCCTACGGTGACGCTCAGCCTGAATGAGGAGGGCACGATCATCCGCGCTGGCTACAGTTCCAGTACGTCTTCGCTCGGCTATGGTTCCCTCAGCTTCTCAGACATCATCACGAAGGAAAATGTCATAGAGAAGACGCTGGAGGAAGCGGGGCTTGCCGTAGCCCAGGGCGCGGTCACGCTGCCTCAGGATAAGATGGCCTACTCCACCTATGCCAGCGATGGCACCACTCTCACCAAGGAGAGCTATACCTTCTCAGGTACTGGCCAGGCCAACGGTCAGGAGCTTCCGTGGTCTGCGCTGCTCACCTATGATTATTCCATGGCTAATGCCACGGGCAATCTGGTAGATACCATCCGCACCATCGCCATCTACGTGGGATAGGATCTCCGCGTTGCTAACGAGGTGCTTGCCATCTGTGCAGGCTTCGTCTAAACTACACAGGCTATTTTGAACAAGCGAAGGGTGAAGCGCCCTTCCACCTGTTTCGGCGCATGATGGCAGCTGATGGGTCCTGTGAATATCGAAGCGTGGCGGACAGCCTTCGGGTTCGTTCGCAATGCACATCAACATCACAGCCCGCATGCGCTTGCGGGTTTTTTATTGCGCTCATGCGCAAGAAGGAGGTGGGCGATATAGCCGCTCAAGAGCCAAGGCTCAACGACGAGATCAACGTCCGCGAATGCAGGCTGATCGATTACGACGGCAATCAGATGGGCGTCTTCAGCTTGGAGCAGGCCCAGGGCATCGCCGATGCCGCAGGGCTCGATCTGGTAGAGATAGCACCCAACGCTGAGCCGCCGGTCTGCCGTGTCATGGATTACGGCAAGTTCAAATACGATCAAGCCATCAAGGCGAAGCAGGCGCGCAAGAACCAGACGAAGATCGAGATCAAGGAGATGAAGTTCCGGCCGAAGATCGACGTAGGTGACTATACCACCAAGAAGAAGCATGTGCTTCGCTTCTTGAGCGCAGGGAACAAGGTGAAGATCACCATCATGTTCCGTGGCCGTGAGATGGCCCATCCTGAGCAAGGCCTGTCTATCCTCGAGCGTCTGGCTGATGACCTCAAGGACGTGGCTGTGATCGAGAATCAGCCGAAGATGGAAGGGCGCAACATGCATATGCTGATCGCTCCCCTTCCGCAGAACATGAAGAAGAAGAAAGAAGCTGAGAAGCCCGAAGGAAAGGACGAGTAAATGCCGAAGATGAAGACTCACCGCGGCACCGCGAAGCGTTTCCGTGTCACTGGTTCTGGCAAGATCATGCGCGCTAAGGCCTTCAGGAGCCATATCAAGGCGAAGAAGAGCCCCAAGCGCGTCCGCAACATGCGTCACGAGACCGAGGTTGCGAAAGCTGATGAGAAAGTCGTGGCCCGCAATCTGGGCCTTCGCTAGTCCGTTATCGGTTAGGAGTTAGATCATGGCACGTGTGAAGCGTTCTGTCAGCGCTCGTAAGAAGCGTCGTAAGGTACTGAAGGCGGCAAGGGGCTACTACGGTGCGCGCTCTCGCCATTACACCAAAGCGAAGGAGCAGGTACAGCATTCCATGCAGTACCAGTACCGGGATCGTCGCAATAAGAAGCGCGACATCCGCAGGCTCTGGATCACTCGCATCAATGCAGCCGCCCGTCTGAACGGGATGTCCTATTCCGTCTTCATGAACGGTCTCAAGAAGGCTGGGGTGGAGTTAGACCGCAAGGTGCTGGCTGATATGGCAGTATCTGACCCAGAGGCGTTCGCCGCGGTGGCAGAGGTGGCGAAGGCTGCACTCTAAGGTTCGTGGCACGAATAACAGTTGTTGGAAGGCTCCGCTTCGGCGGGGCCTTTTTCGTGGATGACATCGGAAGAGACGCATTGCGGGAAGACCATGCGCAATGGGGGCCGAATGCGTTCGGCCCCTACGAAAACAGAGAGCGCAGTACTACTCGTAGGGATCGATCTGAATGGGGATGCCCTAGCGGGTGTGGGCGGGCTTCCTGCCCCAGTAGAAGTGCAGGAAATGCTTCCGATACAGGCTCTCATCGGCTTGGGGTGTACCGTGGACGGCAGCCAGGGTGGTCTTCGCTATCTCCATGGCCGCATCGGGACGGCGAATGAGCTCTGCGTTGTACTTGATCGCTTCGGTCATTTGGGGGTGAGCCTCTATCTGCAGCAGCAGATCATAGAGCTCTCGAGTGGTGGTCACGTGGAAGGCTGCTCCCGTTGAGGTCAGCATGGACACATTGGCCTTCTCCTGGCCATAGGCACGTCCCAGCAAGATCATGGGCACATCTACGCAAAGGCACTCGGTGGTGGTGAGGCCTCCTGACTTGCAGACGATGAGATCAGAGGCGCTCATGAGGGCTGCCATGCCATTGACATAGCCGAGTACCGTTACGTTCGAGAGGTCGTGATCCTTCACGAGCCGCTTGAGCGTTGCCTCGTAATCAGCGTCTTTGCCCGCTACGATGACGAAATGCATCTCCTTGAAGCGGTGCATGAAGGGGAGCAGCTCATCGGTGGCGCGACGGAAATGGATGTAGGGCCGCGGCAGCGTAGCCCCTGCCAGGAAGAGCACGACTTGCTTATCCTGGGGCAGCCCAAGCTCTGTGCGCGTGGCTTCGCGGTCGTATTCCCGAGCGAAGTCGGGGGCAGCGGGGATGCCCGTTACGCAGATGCGCTTCTCGGGCACCTTTCGTGGACGCAGTGTTTCTGCCATATGCTCGTTGGCAACACAGAAGAGATCCGTATGCAGATGTGGCCACAGACCCTCCACCTCATAATCAGTGGGTACGCAGATGATGGGGAATGCCTCGCGCAGGATCATGCGGGCGCTGACCGCTACATTCGCTGCTGTGATATGGGTGCAGATGATGGCATCGGGCTTCTCTTGATTCACGTATTCCACGAACTTCGGATACATGATGCGTGCCCAGATGGTGCCTCCGGCCCAGAGCAGTCTGCCGGTGAGCGTGTAGCGCCAAGTCAGGTCATAGTAGGGACGGGTGACACCGGTGAACATGGAGGCCGTATTATCGCCGTTGAAGACGATGCGCCCGAACTCCAGGATATCCAGCACTTCCGTATGGATGGGACGCCCGCCATCGCCTCCTTCGGCATCTATGATCTTGAACGCATCAGCAATGGCGTAGGCGGCAGAGCGGTGGCCTGATCCCACTGAGGCATGGACGATGAGCACCTTCAGCGGTTTGGTGGACGCTGCTAAGGGCTCTGCAGGAATGTCATCCGCCTTCGCAAGGCCGGTCGGGCTATCTATCTCTGCATTCATGCCATAAATCATAGCCTATTTGTTTAGAATGAATCCATGGCTATGCCCTAGATGTCTTGGGCGTTACACAATAACCATGGATGGGATGGATGATGGCTGAGAAACCGTCTTTGTGTGCAGATGCCGGCCTAGAAATGGTAGAGGCCGCCTGTCGGGGGAGAGGCGTTGCGGTGCTCATCCCTTGTTATAACGAGGCTCTGACCGTGGGCAAGGTAGTGGATGACTTCAAGGCATCCCTGCCGGAGGCTGCCATTTACGTCTATGACAACAACTCCTCTGATGATACGGCGAAGATCGCAGCAGAGCATGGGGCCTGTGTTCGCATGGAGCCTCGTCAGGGGAAGGGCAACGTGGTCCGGCAGATGTTTCGCGAGATAGATGCAGACTACTACGTGATGGTAGACGGAGATGATACCTACCCCGCCGAAGCCGCAGCGGATCTCATCCGGCCTTTGGCTCAAGACAAAGCAGATATGACGGTGGGAGACCGCCTCTCCAACGGCACCTACGGCGAAGAGAACGACCGTGCCTTCCATGGCTTTGGGAACAACCTGGTCCGGTGGCTCATCAAGGTCATCTATGGTTATGCCTTCGAAGATGTCATGACAGGGTATCGTGCGTTCACCCGGGTCTTCGTGAAGACCATGCCTGTGTTGTCATCAGGGTTCCAGATAGAGACAGAGCTCTCCATTCATGCGGTGGACAAGCGTTGGCGCATCCTGGATGTGCCTATCGTCTACCGGGATCGGCCCGAGGGGAGCGAATCGAAGCTCTCCACATTCCAGGATGGTGCGTTGGTGCTCATGGCCATCGCCTCGTTATTCAAAGACTATCGGCCTATGGCATTCTTCGGCTGGTTGGCTTTGATCTTCTTGATACTGGGGCTCATCTGCGGCATCCCCGTCATCGTAGAGTTCTCAGTCACCCATCTGGTGGAGCGGTTCCCCACGGCTCTCTTGGCGGTGGCACTGGTGCTCTGCGGGGCCCTCTCTCTGACGGTGGGCTTGGTGTTGGATACCGTAGCGAAGAATAACCGGAAGCAGTGGGAGATAGCAGTTTACGGAGCCTATTTCAATGCGAGAGCTGGCAGGTAGAAAACGGATCCGAGTTCGAACCGTTCCTAGGCTCGCTGCCTTTCCACCGAATCTGTTCGAATGGAACGAGCCTAGGAACAGCGAAAATATAACAAGCAAGGTAAAAGAATACTAGTCTACTAATAGATATGTTCCTATATAATCATAAAGCTTTGAGAGAAGGATCGTAATCAGCTATTTACACTCCCGGTGAAGAATCCCCGCGAGAAGATTGCTCCTTGCAACCTGAAGAACGCTTTGGCATAATGTCACAGCTGTGTGTTTGACGGCTTTCTCGTCCCCATAGTCTAACGGTTAGGACGCGGCCCTTTCAAGGCTGAAATACGGGTTCGATTCCCGTTGGGGGCACCATCATCTCCTCTTTTGGCGCTCAAGCGCTAAAAGTATTCCCCCTCTAATGTGCGTTCGTTGGATATGCTCTTGGTTTTTGGGGCTGTCCTCGGCGCTTGCGCGCCGAGGACAGAGAATTAGTTCAGGAAGTCTTCCAGGATCTCCTGCTCGGCTTCCTCTTCGGTGAGCCCGAGCGTCATCAGTTTCACGATCTGGTCTCCTGCTATCTTGCCGATGGCCGCCTCATGGACCAGCATGGCATCTTCGGAGGCTGCCTCGATGCCTGGAATGGCCGTCACCTTCGCATCACCCATGATGATGGCGTCACACTGCACATGGCCTCGGCACTTGGATTCACCGATGACCAGCGGGTTGAATACCTGCACGGAGCGGTCTTGGGCCACAGAGCGGGATATCACCTGCACGCTGGCATCTTCTCCCTTGAGCTCTACCTTCATGTTGGAAGTGGCTGTCTGGTCATCGTGAGTGAGCAGCTTCTCGGTGAGCACCAGCTTGGCACCGGCTCCCAGCTCAGCGTTGGTATCACGCACCGTTGAGGTGACACCGCGCAGCTGCACCAGCTCCATCTCGCAGGAGGAGCCTTCTTCCATGATGACGTTGGTAACGGGATTCAGGATGCGCTCTCCCGTACCCTCGCCTTCGCCATAGTGCTTCTCTACATACTTGACGTGGGAGTTCTTGCCGCAATAGAAGGTGTGGATGCCGTCATGCTCGGAAGCGGCGTGACTGGAGTTATGGATGCCGCATCCGGCGATGATGTTCACATCGCAGTCTTCGCCGATGTAGAAGGTGTTGTACACCACGTCTTTCAGACCCGATTCCGTGACGATGACTGGGATGAACACGGTCTCGCCCTTGGTGCCCGGCTTGATGTGGATGTCTATCCCAGGATGATCCGTCTTGGTGGCTATCTCTATGTTGGCACTGGAGTTGCGCTCTACCAATTGGCCGTCTTTGCGGATATTGAAGGCGCCTTTCGGCATGCCATGGATGTTAGCGATCTCTGCCAGCAGATCGGCATCGATCGGAGTGAGGTTCTCAGCCATGATGTTCTCCTAGCAGGTAGTGGGGATATCGGTCAGATGCAGCTCCAGCGGCTCTGAGAGCACGCAGCCGTTGATGCCCTTGCTGGCGAAACCCAGGTCGGGCATGAGGCCTTCTGGAGTGCCGGTGCGCACGATCTTGCCATTCTGCAGCACCACTACCTCATCAGCCAGTTGGATGATGCGCTCCTGATGGGAGATGATGACGATGGAATGGCCTTCCCGGGCCTCGTGGATATCCCGGAACGTCTCGGTCAGCCTATCGAAGCTCCACAGATCGATGCCTGCTTCCGGCTCGTCATAGATGGCCAGTTTCGGATCGCGTGCCAGGATGGTGGCTATCTCGATGCGCTTGACCTCGCCGCCGGAGAGGGACTTGTCCACTTCTCGGGTAAGGTAGCTGGCTGAGCATAGACCAACCTTCGACAGATACTCGTTGCAGGAGAGCATGGGTAGCTTCTTGCCCGCAGCGATGTCGAGCAGCTTCTTGACGGTCATGCCCTTGAAGCGGGCTGGTTGCTGGAAGCCGTAGCCGATGCCCAGACGGGCGCGTTCGGTTATGGGTAGGTGGGTGACGTCTACGCCGTCGAAGGTGATCGATCCGCTGGTGGGTTGCTCCATGCCCATGATGAGCTTGGCCAGGGTGGACTTGCCGCCGCCGTTCGGGCCAGTGATCACCGTGAAACGGTCATCGGCTACGGTAAGTGACAGTCCGTCGATGATACGCTTCTTCTTGCTGGGATCGTTCTCCAGCGGCACTTCGAAGACGAGGTCTTTGATCTCTAACATAAGGGTATCTCCTCGTATCTATGGCAGCATCTGTGCTGCATCCTCTTTCGCGCGCCATAGTAGCATGCGAACCTGCCGGGAAGCCAGCGGGAACAAGCGGTGATAAAACGGTTATCATCTTGCTTACCCGAAAGACCAAGGAGATGGCATGGGATGCAAGATATCCGGTAGCGCCAAGGCGCTCCCCGCGCACGTGGTTACCAATGATGATCTGGCGAAGATCGTGGATACCAGCGACGAATGGATCGTGGAGCGCACGGGGATCCACGAGCGGCGCATCGCTTTAGAGGAATCCTGCACTGACTTGGGAACCGAGGCATGCGAAGGGGCTCTGGCCATGGCGAAGGTGGCCCCTGAGGACATAGACCTCCTCATCTGCATGACCATCTCAGGGGATGTCATCGTGCCTTCCCAAGCAGCGTTGCTGAAGGCGCGCTTAGGGCTTCAGAACGCCATAGCCTTCGACCTGAACGCTGCCTGTGCGGGCTGCATCTACGGTATCGAGGTGGCAGCCTCCCTCATAGAGGCATCGGTGGCCTCGGATGCTGCTGGGGCGGGGCGGGTGCGACGCAATCCGCTACGCCGGGCCCTTGTCGTGGGGGCTGAGCGCCTCTCTCGTGTCACAGATTGGGAAGACCGTTCCACCTGTGTGCTCTTCGGTGATGGCGCTGGGGCGGTGGTGTTGGAATGGGATGAAGCGGCTCCCGGCATCCTGAGCAGCTTCCTCAAGAACACCGACGATGAGACCCTCTGCCTGACGATGGATGCTGATTATGCCATGGATGCCTTTCCCTTCGGGGATGGCTGCGCTTCCCAGAGTGCGAGCGAGATCATGGATATCCCCTTGCAGGATGCGGAGGGGGAGTCGCTCGGATTCGCGCAGCCCACCCGTACCATCCGCATGAACGGCCAGCGCGTCTTCAAGTTCGCCACCTCCGCCATCGTGGAGGCAGCCCGTGCGGCGTGCGACCGGGCGAACGTGAGCTTGGATGAGGTGGCTTGCATCATCCCCCATCAGGCTAACGACCGCATCATCCGCTATGCCGCGAAGAAGCTGAAGGTCCCCTATGAGCGCTGGCAGGTCTCCATCGGCCAGGTGGGTAACACCAGCGCCTCCAGTGTGCTGATGGCCCTGGCCGACGCCTACGAAGCGGGGCGCATCAACCCTGGTGACAAGGTGCTCCTGGTGGGCTTCGGCGGCGGCCTCACCTCAGGGGCGCTCCTATTCGAAGTCTGACGGCATTCTCAGGCTCATCTTCAACTAAAATACATACCCGCTACAAGAAATCACCTACCGAAAGGAACCGAGATGGCAACCATCGATACCGTTCGTGAAGTGCTCGTTGAGAACCTGGATCTTGATCCGGAGGCAGTGACCGAGACCGCCACCATCGAAGAGCTGGGCATCGACTCTCTGGATATGGCTGAGCTCGTCTGCGACATCGAAGAGAAGCTGGATATCGATTTCGGCGAGCCCACCGGTCTCACTACGGTCGGTCAGATCGTCGAGCATATAGACTCTCTCTAGGTAAGGGCAGCATCATCCTATGAGAACGCGCATCACTGATCTGCTGGGGATCGAATACCCTATCATCCAAGGGGCTATGGCCCGCATCGCGGATGCCTCATTGGCGGCAGCGGTATCTGAGGCAGGCGGCCTCGGTATCATCGCTTGCGGCGGCGCTAAGCTTGACTGGATCCGCCAACAGGTAGAGCAGGCCCGCTCCCTTACCGCCAAGCCCATCGGCGCCAATGTGATGCTGATGGATCCTCAGGCCGAAGAGGTGGCGAAGCTTCTAGCTGAGCTCAGGGTAGAGGTCATCACCACCGGAGCTGGAAGCCCCGGGGATTACCTGCCCCTCTGGAAGGAAGCAGGCATCAAGGTCATCCCCGTGGTGGCTACCACGTCTCTGGCCCGTCGCATGGAGCGGCTCGGGGTGGACGCTGTGGTGGCCGAGGGAACGGAATCCGGTGGCCATGTGGGTGAGCTCACTACCATGGCACTCGTTCCCAGCGTGTGCGAAGCCGTTTCCATACCCGTGCTGGCAGCAGGGGGCATCGCAGACGGTCGCGGCATGTGCGCCGCCTTCGCCTTAGGGGCCGAGGGCGTACAGATGGGCACGCGCTTCCTGACCGTAGAGGAGTGCACGGTCTGTGATCCCTGGAAGGAGAAGGTGCTGGGGGCGAAGGACTCCGACACCATCGTCACCGGTCGTAATACCGGCCACCCGGTACGCGGACTCAAGAACAAGTTCGCCCGCGAGTGCCGCAAGCGTGAATTGGCCTGCAGCAATCCGGAAGACCTGGAAGGCATGTATGCAGGATCGCTGTCGCGGGCTGTAGCGGGAGACATGGAAGGTGGGTCCATTCTGGCAGGCCAGATAGCCTCTCTTGTCACCGAGCGGGGCACGGCTGCAGACGTCATCCAGCAGATCATGGCCGAGGCGGAAGCCCTTGGCGCACGCAGCCTTCAGCAGGTAGCTGATCTCAATGCCCAAAGGGGCCGTTGCCTGGCTTGAACTGAGCCCAGGGACGCAAGGAAGGATCTTGGATAACGTGAGTGGAACCATTCCGACGCTTGCTCCTGCAAGCGTCGTCTTCATGGCCTCGGGGCAAGGATCCCAAGCCCCGGGCATGGGGGTATCGCTGTTGGATATCCCTGAAGTGGCTGAGGTCTTCAACTGCGCCTCTGAAGTACTGGGGCGCGATATCGCTGCTCTGGTGCAGGCGGAAGGCGAAGAGGCTCAAGCCCAGCTGAACCAGACCAAGAACGCCCAAGCGGCTATCGCCACGCTCTCCATCGGCATCGGGCGTGCTCTTGAAGCCCAGGGTGTCATCCCTGATGCCTTGCTCGGTTTCTCACTAGGGCAGGTCAGCGCCTTGGCGCTGGCAGATATGGTCTCCATAGAAGATGCTTTCCGCATCATCGATGCGCGCTCCTCAGCTATGGACGCCGCAGCCCAGAAGGAACCAGGGGCTATGAGCGCTCTGCTCAAAGCAGACGATGAGAGCGTTCAGGCTCTCTGCGAAGCTTGCGCTCAAGATGAGGTGCTGGTCCCAGCGAACTACAACTGCCCTGGCCAGATCGTCATCGCAGGAACCCCCGCCGCCATCGCTCGGGCAGAAGAGGCTTGGAAGGAGCAAGGCGGTCGTGCGAGCCGTCTGGCTACCCAGGGCGCGTTCCATTCTCCTTTGATGGAGTCGGCCTGCGCCCCCTTCGCGAAGTTCCTAGATACCGTCTCCTTCGCTGATCCCCGCATTCCCGTCATCTGCAATACGGATGCAGCTTCGTTGGATGCTAGCAGCGTGCGCCAGCGTTTGGTGGCTCACCTCACTTCTCCTGTTCGCTTCAGCGAGAGCGTTCTCGCTCTGCAAGCGGCCGGTGCGCACACGTTCGCAGAAGTGGGCTTCGGCGGCGTGCTTGCAGGGCTCGTTCGTCGCATCGACAAAGAGCTCGAACGTCCCTGCATCCAGGACGATAAGAGCTTCGCCGCATTCATCGAGGCAAGGAGGGCCTGACCCATGGAACAGACCAGCGAAGGCGCTGCTGTAGCACTCATCACCGGTTCAGGACGCGGTATCGGGCTGGCTTGCGCCCGGGCTCTCGCGGAGGCAGGCTTTGATGTGGCTCTCAACTGCTCTGGGGTAGGAAGCCTCGAGCGCACGCGGGTGGAGGCTGACCGCATTCGTCAAGACTTCGGTGTGCAAACTGCGGTCGTGGCTGCTGATGTCGCTGATATGACTGCCGCCAAAGAGCTCGTCGAAGGCACCGTGGAAGCACTTGGTCGCTTGGATGTGCTCGTGAACAATGCCGGCATCACCCGGGATGGCCTCATCGCGCGTATGAGCGAAGAGGATTTCGACGATGTCATCAACATCAATCTGAAGGGCACGTTCAACTGCTGCAAGGCGGCGGCGAAGGTCATGATGAAGCAGCGCTGCGGCCGTATCATCAACATGAGCAGCATCGTGGGGCTCTACGGTAACGCCGGTCAGACGAACTATGCTGCCTCCAAAGCGGGCGTGGTGGGCATCACCAAGTCCTTGGCCAAAGAGCTGGCTCGTCGGCACATCACCGTGAATGCCATCGCTCCGGGCTATATCGCCACCGACATGACGGGCGCCCTGAGCGAAGAGCAACGGACGGCTATCTCAGAGCGGGTGGGGCTGGGGCGCTTGGGCGAGGCCCAAGATGTCGCGGCCGTGGTAGCCTTCTTGGCCAGCCCTGCAGCCGCTTATATCACCGGACAGGTCATCGCCGTGGATGGAGGACTTTCCCTATGAGCAACGTAGCCGAACAGAACCTGAAGCGCCCTGACGGCACGAACCGTGTGGTCATCACCGGCATGGGAGCGC
The DNA here is from genome assembly GCA_910588205.1 of uncultured Eggerthellaceae bacterium. Classification (GTDB taxonomy): domain Bacteria; phylum Actinomycetota; class Coriobacteriia; order Coriobacteriales; family Eggerthellaceae; genus MGBC163016. The sequence continues at coordinate 9,860 of CAJUQK010000023.1, read as the reverse complement.
TCACCCCGGCCGGGGTGGGGGTGGAGGCGCTCTGGGATGCGGTCATGGAGAAACGGTGCTGCATAGGGCCCATCGAGCGCTTCGACACCGCAGACTATGAGGTGCATAACGCCGGAGAGGTACGTGGCTTCAGCGGTGAGGACCATGGTCTCACGAAGAAGGAAGCCCGCAGGTTCGAGCGCTTCGTCCAGTATGCCATCGTGGCTGCGGATGAAGCCCTGGAACAGGCTGGGCTTGATATGGAAGCTGAGGATGCCACCCGGGTGGCCGTGCTGTTCGGAACGGGCATCGGCGGCATAGATGAGCTGCAATCCGGCTTCAGCTCCCTGGAATCCAAGGGTCCGAAGCGCGTGAGCCCGCTGTTCGTGCCTACGATGATCGGCAATATCGCCGCAGGGAACCTGGCCATCCGCTATGGCATGAGGGGTGCGTGCCTGAACGTGGTCACCGCCTGCGCTACGGGTGCCCATAACATAGGGGAGGCCGTGCGCTCGCTGCGTCATGGCTATGCCGATGTGGCCCTGGTGGGAGGCGCGGAGGAGTCCGTTTCTCCTATTTGCATCGCAGGTTTCGCTAATCTGGGAGCTCTCTCCAAGGCAGAAGATCCCACCCAGGCATCCCTTCCCTTCGACGCGCGGCGAGAAGGTTTCGTAGCAGGAGAGGGAGCCGGTGCGCTGGTACTGGAGACCTTGGAGCATGCCTTGGCTCGCGGAGCGAAGCCCCTGGCTGAGATCACCGGCTACGGCTCCACCGGGGATGCTTACCACATGACCGCCCCTGACCCCGAAGGCGAGGGGATCGTGCGCGCCATGGCTCAGGCCCTGGCGGAGGGCGGCTTCACGCCCCAGGATATCGGGCATATCAATGCTCACGGCACGGGCACCCCGGCCAATGACAAGACGGAATCCAAAGCCCTCTTCGCCCTGTGCGAAGACGACGATCTGGCTGCTCGCATCCCCGTCACCTCGGTGAAGGGGTCCATCGGGCATACCCTCGGCGCGGCCGGGGCAGTGGAGGCCATCGTCTGTGCGCTTTCTGTGGCTCGGGATATCGTGCCTCCTACCGCTGGTTTCGCTGAAGCTGACCCGGAATGCCCTGCCAATGTCGTGACCGAGCCTTTGGAAGGCGTGGTTCAGAAGGTGGCGCTCTCCAATTCCCTCGGATTCGGCGGCCATAACGCCTCTTTGGCCATCAGTCCCTTCTAAGCCGTTCAAGGAGGCTTCTCGTGGAAATCACCTACCCTGCAGACAGCACCGCCATCCAGCAGGTGCTTCCCCATCGCTCTCCCTTCGTCTGGGTGAGCCGCATCCTGGAATGCGATCCGGGCAAGAGCGTGGTGGCAGAGTTGGACATCTCTCCTGACCTGCCTTTGTTCGAAGGTCATTTCCCGGAGCATCCAGTGTTCCCGGGGGTGCTGATCATGGAGGCCTTAGCCCAAGCCGCCTCTTTCTGCCTGCTGGTGGGGAGTGAGGATGAGGGTAGGCTGGGGTTCTTCGCGGGCATCGATGATGCGAAGTTCCGCAATCAGGTGCGGCCGGGGGATACCCTCACGCTCAAAGCTAGCATCGTGAAATCCTCCCGTCGGCTCTGTGTGGCGCAGACCGAGGCCTGTGTGGGGGATGTCGTCTGCGCTACGGCGACCCAGAAGTACATGATGGCTTCCGCATCTTCTCTGGCTCAAGGCTAACGGAGGGTGTCATGGCAAAGCAGTATCTTGAAGTGGGTGAGCGCCAGTTCCAAACGAAGGTCATCAGCGAAGAGGATGTCACCGTGAAGGCCGAGGACATCCAGAAGGCTGTGACCGAGGGGGCACGGAAGAACGCAGAGCACAGCGGGAAGGCTCCCGTCTCGCCGCTTTCCTGGATACCCTGGGAGCGGATCTTCCCTGACCAGGTTGATAAGGAACGACCTGAGGTGGCCTATCATCCTGACCGGATTACCACTGAGCTGATCGAAGCGGGTCACGATGCTCCCCGAGCGCTGGTCTGTGTGCAGGGTATGTTCGCCAAGGGCATTTTCATGGGCTTGGCGGAAGCGGGCTTGGCCACGGTCGCTCCCCAGACAGGGGATAGGCGCATAGATGTGAACCCGAAGCTGGCGCTGCGTACGGTTCCGTTGGGCACAAAGCCCTCCAAGGCGCTCTTCACCAACGCCCATGCCATCCTGCAGGCAGCTATGGATGCCCAGGTGCAGGCCATCTTCCTTGGGTATGTGGCCGCGGCTTTGGCGAAGGATGAGCGCTTCTTGCGTAGGGCTGCCGATGCGGGCATCCGCGTCTTCAGGCCCTTTGAACCTGATACCACCCGCCAGTTCTGGTTGGAGTGCAAGCCGAAGGAGGCCACCGAGGCTTCCGCAGAGGGATCGGCGCTCGTACCGGGACGGTGGCAGACCTGCCACAGCTGCAAGCTCACCTTCGATGAGGCTGATTTCGCCCAGAATGATTTCCGCTGTCCCCAGTGCCGAACGCTCTCTCGCATGGCTTCGGATACGCGCATCGCTGACATCTTGGATGATGGGGTCTTCGAGGAATGGGACCAAGACGTAGCGGATGTCAACCCGCTCTCCTTCGCAGGCTATCCTGAGAAGATCGCAGCTCAGCGGGAGAAGACGGGACTGGATGAGGCTGTGCGCACGGGATTTGGCTATATCGGACGCGTACCCGTGGCTTTTGGCATCATGGATCCGGCCTTCTTCATGGGGTCCATGGGCAGCGTGGTGGGCGAGAGGGTCGCACGCCTCTTCGACCGAGCAACAGATGAGGGATTACCCGTGGTGCTCTTCTGCGCTTCAGGGGGTGCTCGTATGCAGGAGGGCATCGTGTCACTCATGCAGATGGCGAAGACCTCCTGTGCCATCGAACGCCATGATCGAGCCGGTTTGCTCTACGTCTCCGTTCTGACCGACCCTACTACCGGCGGCGTGACCGCTTCCTTTGCCACATTGGGAGACATCATTCTCTCAGAACCGGAGACGCTGATCGGGTTCGCTGGTCAGCGGGTCATCCGGGATACCATCAAACAGGATCTGCCTGAAGGCTTCCAGACAGCCGAATTCGCCCTGGAGCATGGGTTGATCGATGCCATCGTCGAGCGCAACCAGATGCGTCGGGCGCTCAAGACCATCCTGCGCATGCACGCCTGCCCTATCGACGACAGAGATCGCACGCCGGAGGATGCATTCGAGGTGGCTGAGCATGCCTTGGATGCGAAGGAACAGCGGCGCTTGGAGCGACATGCTAAACAGGAGCTGCGGAAGTCTGGCGTGGTGGGAGCAGCCCAGCCGGGGAGCGCCTGGGAGAGCGTGCAGCTTGCCCGCAATGCCCACCGTCCCACCTCCCGTTCCTATATCCGTGGCGTGGCTGATGCCTTCTTCGAATTGCACGGGGATCGGCAGTTCGCCGATGACGGAGCCATCATCGGCGGTATCGGCATGGTGGATGACAGGCCCGTTACCATCATCGCCCAGGAGAAGGGCGCCGATCTCAAGGACCGCATCCGTCGCAACTTCGGCTGCCCTCAACCCGAGGGGTATCGCAAAGCCGCCCGACTTATGCGGCAGGCACAGAAGTTCGGCCGTCCCATCGTCTGCTTCGTGGATACCCAGGGAGCCTTCTGTGGGACCGGTGCCGAAGAGCGCGGCCAGGGGAACGCCATCGCGGAGAGCCTCCAGCTGATGGCTGGTCTCACCGTGCCGGTGATCAGCATCATCTTGGGCGAAGGCGGTTCGGGGGGAGCGCTGGCTATGGCCGTTGCCAACAAGGTGGCCATGCAAGAACACGCTGTGTACTCCATCCTCTCTCCCGAAGGGTTCGCCTCCATCCTATGGAAGGATGGCAAGCGCGCTCCTGAGGCTGCAGAGGCTATGCAGATGGATGCGGCCCATGTATCGGCTCTGGGCGTCGTAGACGAGGTCATCAGCGAAGGTGAAGCTCCCGCCCACGAGAATCCGGAGGAGGCTGTAGCCAACGTGCGCCAGTTCGTAGGCGAAGCACTCCGCGAGCTCTCCCTGTGTACTCCTGAGGAATTGCGCGCCCAGCGCCAAGCTCGCTTCGCTGCGTTCTGATCTCCGCGTTTTTATGGACATCTTGCAGGATGACAATGCCTATCCCGATTGCGCCATGTGTGGAGGCTGTTGCAGCCGTATGGGCGTGCTGGCGGTCACCGAAGAGGAATACCATGCCATGGTCCGTGCAGCCAGTGAAGAGGGCGTGCATCCTATCGATCGAGGTGAGGAAGGGTGTCCGCTTCTAGCCGAAGATGGGAGCTGCATGATCTGGGAGGCGCGTCCCCAGGTTTGTCGGTTGTATAACTGTCACATCCCGCGCTACCAGATACTGGCTGATCACCCTGAGATCACCGTGCCCGAGCGCCTGCATCTGATCTGCTTGCGGGAGACCTTCGTTCCGGGTATCGCATCGCGTCCCGAGTGTGTCTCCTGAGAGAAGCTGCTCCCTTGGAAGCAGTGACCTGATCCTTCCCTTCGTCTGGGTCTATTGCATTCGCCGGACGATTCCAGGCAAACAATGTTACACTTCGTTCATTCGTAACACTCAAGCGTGGGAGGGTCCTATGGGAATGGCGCATTTGAGCCGCAGGCAGTTCGTCAAGGCGGCAGGTCTGGGGGCGGCCTCCCTGGCTTTCGGAGGTGCGCTCTCTGGTTGCGGGAGCGGCACTGCCGCTTCGCCGAATACCCCTGAGGCGAACCGGGTCATCGTCACCATGACCACTACCTCAGAGCCAGAAACAGGGTTCGACCCGCTCTTCTCCTGGGGTTGTGGAGAGCACGTTCATGAGCCGCTCATCCAGTCCACCCTCATCACCACCAACCAAGCTATGGCTTTCGAGGGAGATCTGGCAACCCAGTGGGAATGCTCACCTGACGGCTTAACCTGGACGTTCTTGCTGCGCAGTGATGTGCGCTTCACCGATGGCGAGCCTCTTACGGCCCGAGATGTCGCTTTCACCATCAACGGCATCAACGCCAACGCAGCCGCCCAGGCTGATCTATCCATGGTGCGCGAGGCGGTTGCGGTGGATGACATCACGGTCCAGCTGCACCTGAGCAAGCCGTTCAACGCCATGCTCTATACCCTTGCGGTGGTGGGCATCGTCCCAGAGCATGCCTATGACGCACAGACCTACGGGGCCCATCCCATCGGCAGTGGGCGGTATATGCTGGAACAGTGGGATCGTGGCCAACAGGTCATCTTGCGGGCGAACCCCGACTACTATGGCGAAGCGCCCAAGATGGAGCGCTTGGTGGTCCTGTTCATGGATGAGGATGCATCCATGGCCGCGGCTAACTCCGGGCAAGCGGACGTTTGCTATACCTCTGCCGTTTTCGTTGACAGTGCTCAGCCTGCTGACTACACGGTGTTGAACTGCGCCTCTGTAGATTCTCGGGGCATTTCGCTGCCGTGTGTTCCCGCAGGTGAGAGCCGTGTGGTCGAAGGGGATATGGTGCTTCAGGCGGGCAATGATGTCACGTGCGATCAGTCCCTTCGCCAAGCGATGAATTGGGGCATCGACCGCCAGTCCATGATCGCTAACGTGCTGAATGGCTATGGCACGGTGGCTTATAGCGTTGCAGATAGCATGCCTTGGTACAACCCTCAGATGGAAGTGCCGTTCGACCGGGAAGCCGCTCGGGGGATCATGGAAGCGGGGGGATGGCAAAGGGGGGCAGACGGTATCTATGAGAAGGAGGGGATGCGTGCGGCGTTCCCGTGCTTCTATCCGTCCTCTGACTCCGTTCGCCAAGGCCTGGTGAATGAGTTCGCGAACCAGATGCAGGAGCTGGGTATCGAGGTGACGCCGATCGGGTCAGGATGGACCTATGACGCTGAGGGTATCTATCATCACCAGTATGCTGATCCAGTGCTCTGGGGCTGGGGCGCTAATAGCCCGGTAGAGCTCTATTCTCTGCATTTCGGCCCATCAAAGGGCAACTATGCCTGCTATGAGAATGCGGCCGTGGATGAGCATCTCAACGCAGCTTTGGCAGCCACCACCATCGAGGAGTCCTATCCTGAATGGCAGGCGGCCCAGTGGGATGGGACGAACGGGTTCGCACCTGAGGGTGCTGCTTCCTGGATCTGGCTTTGCAATGTCGATCATCTCTACTACCAGCGCAATGGCTTGGTGGTGGCCCCTCAGAAGCCGCATCCGCATGGCCACGGGTGGTCGTTGGTGAACAACGTGGACCAGTGGTATTGGGAATCCTAGGGTAGACGGTCCATGGCCCGCTACATCACCGGACAGGTCTTGCGCTTCACCCTGCTCATGGCAGCGGTGAGCGTGGTCGTCTTCGCCTTGGTGAGTGCATCGCCTATCGATCCGCTGCAAGCCAATGTGGGCCAGGCGGCCTTGGTGGGTATGGGGGGGGAGAAGCGCGCGGCTCTGGAAGCCTACTGGGGGGCCGCAGCCCCGTTCCCTGAACGCTTCTTCTCATGGCTGGGGGGCTTGCTCCAAGGGGATATGGGGCTCTCGTTGCGCTACAACGCACCCGTGGCCGAGGTCATCGCCACCCGTGCGCTCAATTCACTGGCGTTGATGGCTACGGCCTGGGTAGCGAGCGGCCTGTTGGGATTCGCGCTGGGTGTGTGGGCGGGAACCCACCGCGGCTCCTGGGCTGATCGCAGCATCAAGGCCTATTGCTTCATCTTGGCGGCGAGCCCCACCTTCTGGGTGGCGCTGCTCCTGCTCATCATCTTTTCGGTCCAGCTGGGCTGGTTCCCCATCGGGTTCTCTCAACCTATCGGCAAGGCTGCTGCAGAGGTCACGCTGTTGGAGGCACTGCACCACATGACGCTTCCTGCCATCACCCTTTCCATTGTGGGGGTAGCGAATGTGGCTCTCCATACCCGTGAGAAGACCATCGATGTGATGGCATCCCCCTATGTGCGGTTCGCCCGGGCTCGAGGGGAAAGCGAACGGTCCATCCTCTTGCATCATGGCCTCAGGAACTTGATGCTGCCCGCTCTCACCATCCAGTGCGCCCAGATCGCCGAGATCTTCGGCGGCTCCGTATTGGTGGAACAGGTATTCAGCTATCCCGGGCTTGGCCAGGCGGCCGTGACGGCGGGCATCGGCGGGGATGTGGCGCTGCTGGCGGGCATTGCTTTGGTGTCCGCGGCCCTCGTGTTCGGCGGGAACCTCATCGCGAACATCCTCTATGGCATCATCGATCCGCGGATGCGCCTCAGGGGACGGACGCGGCGGGCGAAAGGGGAAGGGGGATACGATGGTTGACCTTGCGTCCGTGGCAGCCCCAGCGAATCTCCTTCATGCTCCGCGCAAGGCAAAGCTGGCGAATCGAGCATTCGTGTTAGCTTCCGTCTGCATCGCCACCCTTATCCTCGGCGGTGTTCTGGTGGTGGGCATCCTCTTGGAGCCTGCAGCTCAGGCAACGGACCTCCTTCAGAAGAACCTGCCCCCCTCCTTCGAGCACCCCTTCGGCACGGATGCCTTGGGTAGGGATATGTTCGTGCGCACCTTGGCGGGGCTCTCCTTGAGCCTGAGGGTGGGCTTGGGAGCTGCCCTGGCATCTTCGCTCATTGCTCTGGTCTTGGGGACCGCCGCTGCGTTGGGGGGCCGACGGGTTGATGCCGCCATCTCCTGGCTGATAGATCTCATGATGGGCATTCCCCATATCGTGTTGCTCATTCTCATAGCCTTTGCGTTGGGGAAGGGCTTTTGGGGTGTGACCTTGGGGGTGGCGCTCACCCATTGGCCGTCTTTGGCTCGCGTGGTGCGAGCTGAGGTGCTGCAATGCAAGGGGTCCGGCTTCGTGGCTTTCGCTGAGAAGCTGGGAGCCACGCCCTTGCAGATAGCCTGGCGGCATATGATCCCCTTCGTGCTCCCTCAGTTCCTGGTAGGCCTCATCCTGCTCTTTCCCCATGCCATTCTCCATGAGGCGGCCATCACCTTCCTCGGTTTCGGATTGCCGCCCGAGCAACCTGCCATCGGCATCATCCTGGCAGAATCCATGGGGTATCTCTCAGTGGGTATGTGGTGGTTGGCGGTGTTCCCGGGGCTTGCGCTCATAGCCATCGTGATGCTGTTCGATATCGTCGGGTCAGGGGTACGTCGTATGGTTGACCCCCAGAGCTCTCAGGAGTGAGGCAGATAGTGCGCGAAGAGACTCAGGCCATGGCGGAGGAGGTCAGCGCGTTCCATGGGAATCATGGCAACGGGGAGTTCCACCATCATCATTCCCATAGCGCTACCTCCCAGCATGCTTCTTCCCACCATCTGCTTCAAGTGGAATCCTTGAGCGTGGCCTTTCAGATGTATGAAGAGAGCGTCGGGCTTCGGGGGTTCTTCCAAGCGCACCAGCGCAGCGTTCCGGTCATCCGGGATCTGAGCATCTCCGTCCACGTGGGTGAGGTGGTCGCTGTGGTGGGGGCATCCGGTTCGGGTAAGACGCTCCTAGCGGATGCCCTTTTCGGCCTCTTCCAACCCAATGCGCAGGTTTCGGGCACCATCTGGTTCGATGGTGAAGAGCAAACAGGTGCCTCCTTGGCTGCCCTGCGAGGTAACCGGATCGCCCTCATTCCTCAGAGCATCGCTGCGTTGGATCCGTTGATGAAGGTGGGGCGTCAAGTCCAGGGGTTCGCGAAGGGGAGTGAAGGGCGCAAGGCGCTCCAGAAGCGTCAGGAGGAGCTCTTCGCCCGCTATGGGCTGTCTCCCGAGGTGGCAGACCTCTATCCCCATGAGCTTTCTGGCGGTATGGCCCGGCGGGTGCTCCTGTGCTGTGCGTTGGTGGGCCGCCCCCAACTCATCGTGGCTGATGAGCCTACTCCCGGCCTTGATACTCCTCTGGCTGTGCAGGCCCTCTCTGACTTGAGGGCTTTTGCCGATGATGACGGTGGCGTCATGTTGATCACCCATGACCTTGATCTGGCTCTGCAGGTGGCTGACCGGGTTGCGGTGTTCAGAGAAGGAACGGTAGTAGAGGAGACGAGCGTAGCCGCCTTCGCGGATCCGGCCCTGTTGCGCCACCCCTTCTCTCGGGCGCTCTGGCGAGGGATGCCCGAGCACGGGTTCGAGGGCGACTGGGAAGAGGATGCAGGTCATGCTTGAGGCTCGCAACATCTCCTTCACCTATCCCAAAGGCCCTGTCATCTTGGAAGACGTCTCCTTGGAAGTGGCTCCCCGCCAGCGGCTCTATGTGCAAGCACCCTCCGGCACGGGCAAGACCACGCTCTGTCGGATATTGGTGGGCTTCCAGCAGCCCTCTTCGGGAGAGGTGCTCGTGGATGGGCAGCCTCTGCCGAAGCGCGGTCCATGCCCCGTGCAGCTCATCGGGCAGCATCCCGAGCATGCTCTGGATCCGCGGATGCGGATGAAGGACAGCTTGCTCGAAGCGGGTCCTTTGGATGAGGGATTACTCCAGCGCTTGGGCATCCAGCAGAGGTGGCTCAGCCGCTTTCCCCACGAGCTCTCCGGTGGCGAGATGCAGCGCTTCTGCATCGCCCGCGCTCTCATGGCGAACCCCCGCTACTTGATAGCCGATGAGATCTCTACCATGTTGGACGCAGTGACCCAAGCGCACATCTGGCACAGGCTCCTGGAAGCGGTGGAGCAGCGGGAGATCGGCCTTGTGTTCACTACCCACTCCATCGCCCTTGCCGACCAGGTGATAGGCTCTGGTGAGGTGTACACCTTACGGTAAGGAAGGTGTACAGGGGTCGATCGTGATCCGCCTGGGTAGCATGTCAGGTTACCCGTAGGGGCGGATCTGGATCCGCCCTCTTTTGCGTCTGGGATAATGCCTTTCCCCGCAAGGGGCGTTCGGCCTTGGACTCGTCCTTCGAAAAGACGTGATGCTTCGCTTATATCACGCTTTTCTCGGCCTGC
>CAJUQK010000022.1 GCA_910588205.1 uncultured Eggerthellaceae bacterium | reverse complement strand
CTCAGGTCCGCCCGGCGTTGCGCCCGGGTGAACCATGCATTGTAGGGGCCGATCTCGATCAGCCCGCCCTTGTACCTGGGTGCATCCAGGCGAATCCTGTATGGCAGGCATATGTTGCGCATGGTCTTCGCGCAACGCATATTCGCTGCAGGGCGATGGTGTTCGCTGACTGTTGCACGGGTCAGAACGTGCTCGCTCGAATGCGTCCCATCACGGGTTGTGCCTTCTCCATTCATGTGCTCAATGTCCTCTTGACCTTGGGGCTGCCCTAAGGTCTACACTTCTCGTGAAGGAGGTGGGGACTGATGAAGCTCTACAGCGTCAAAGAGGTCATGGCGATGACTGGCGTGAGCCGGGACATGCTCATCGAATACGAGAAGCGCGGGTTGCTGCATCCTCTTCGCACGGGTGATGTGGCGAATAACCGCCGGATGTATCGGGAAGAGGATATCGATGATCTTGGCAAGGTGGTTGCGTTGCGCGCCTATGAGTTCAGCCTCAATGACATCGTGCGCATTCTGGGGGATGACGAAGCCGACATCTACAGCATCCTCCAAGAGAAGCTGGAAGCGCTGCGGCGCAAAGAGAACCATCTACGTAACCTCATCCTCTTCGCCAAGTTCATAGATATCACCGATACGGATCTCTTCACGGGTATCTTAGAGGGGCCGGATGACATAGATGCCTATGCGGATGCCATGCGGGGAACGGAAGTCTATCGCGTTGCGGTGGAGCGCCTGCAGAGCCGCACGGATGAGGAGGCAGAGCAGATGATGGAAGAGCACTACGACATCATCCATGATCTGGTGACCCTAGAGGAATCAGAGGGTTTTCGCGGAGTGGAACGACAGATCGATGCCTACTTCGCTTGGTGGGATGAGAATGTAGCCCCGTTGGAGGGCCTGGGCTATCTCGGTTTCTGGGCTATCTTCGAAGACGACCAGCTGCTTCCTGCCATCACTGAGGCCATCGGGGAGGAGTCCACATCGTCCACGCTCCAGATGTCCGCCTTCTATGTTTGCATGAAGCGGCTCGCGCTCAAGACCCAAGAGACGATCAAGGTCATAGCGAAAGAGGCTGATGTCGATGTGGTCGCAGCGCGGGAGGAGGCATCCCTCTTAGTGCATGAGATCCTTGAGGCGATGCTCGGGGATGCGAGCATACCGTTCACTGAGGATGTGCAAGACCTCTGCTTATCGGTCCTTGGATACCTTGACGGCATGCTGGAGGACGATGATCTCATGGCCTACTTGGATCCGCGGGGCCGCATATCCCTGGATCGTGATCTCCTTGCGAAAGCGTCCAGTGTTCTTGAGTTGTTGGCCATTGCAGGGGGAGAGAGCGGCCCATCGGCTAGCGGGACATCAGAAGGTGAAGAGGTCTCTGACCCCAACGTCCAAGGCATCGGCGATGCGGGCTAGATCATCGATGCCCACGCCCACACGGCCGGTCTCAATGCGCCAGATGTGGGATTTGCTGCTGCCTACCATGAGCGCCAGCTTCTCCTGGGAAAGCCCTTGGCTCTCGCGGCGTGTACGAATGGCAGCCCCTAAAGCAGCCCGTTTCTGAGTGATATCCATGCTTAAAGCCTATGTGCTAATATGCACGAAATGGCTTCAAATACGAAGTCATTTGATGACATGAATGTCGCGTCCGCTGCTTCTTCGGATGGATAGGAGCAGCAGGAGAGGTGAGCATGCAACGATAGGGGGTGGCTTGGTGACGGAACGATACGAAGAGAATGAGCAAAAGGTAAAAGAGGCCGAAGCCAATGCACGACTAGCTGAAGCGCAAGCAAAAGAAGAGGCTGCGAAGCAGAAGTTGCGGGACCAAAAGCGCAAAGGGCGAGAGAAAACAGCTTCCTCATTCGCCAAGCTTCCGAAAATGGTGAAGATCGTTCTCTTGGGCGCGACTGTTGTGGTCATCGTTGCGCTTGCTGCCATTTTGCCTGGCGTCTTCTCCTCCAGTAAGGGAGTTACCGTCTCCGAGGTGTCATTGAAGGAGGCAGTGGCCATCAGCAAGCTATCAACCGCAGAGTTCACCTATGAGGGTATAGCTGAGAAGAGGAATGAGAACGGGGATGTCGCCTATCATATCTATTACAAGGCGGCCGCCAATTCCAGTATTGATATGGCAGCCATCGACTTCAGCATCGATGAAGCCAAAAAGACCATCATCCCCATCCTTCCTCCTGTCACGATAGATAGTCCCGTGATCGACGAATCGTCTCTTGAGTATCTGCCAAATGGTGTGCAGATTGATCTTCGAGAGGTCCTTGATATCTGCAAAGCAGATATGCAGGGTGAAGCCTCGGGTAATTCGAATCTGCTTCAGGCGGCAGAATCCAATCTCAGGTCAACGGTAGAGGCACTGCTCATGCCCATCATCGGCAACAGTGGCTATTCCATTGAATGGGGGGATTCGGCGTATACCGGAACGAAGGGTGATGGCAATGAGACTGATTGATCGCGGCATCTGCTTGGCGCTGTCTGGTACAGTGGCTTTATTCACGCTTTCTGGATGCACTGCAGAGGCAGAAGCGGAGCCGGACTTCTCTGGGATCAAGGATGTTGCAGAATTGGCATCGCTTGAGTGCTATTACCATAACGTCGTCAAGTACCACAAGGATGCTGATGGCTTCCTGTTCGGTCTGGGCAACATCGGTGAGAAGAACATGTGGTTCGAATACGATGGAATCGTCAGGATGGGGCTGGATATCAGTAAAGTGTCGATTTCGCAGCCCGACAATAATGGCGTTGTGACCATTACCATCCCAGAGGTGGAGATTTTAGGCCACCCAGATATCGATACAGCTTCCATGACCGATCCGATCGAGGCTAACGGGTTGTTCACGAGTTTATCCGCTTCGGAGAAGAGCGATGCTTTGGCTGAAGCACAAAAGAACCTTCTGGAACAAGCGAGTACTGATGATCGCTCCAAGGCCCAGGCTATGGAGCGTGCTCGTAGTTTGTTAGAGCAATATGCGAAGAACATCGGCGAGGCCCTTGGGCAGACATATACCGTCAAATGGGCACAAGCAGAGAATGCTGCGCAGCCAACCGAGCAAGTCGTCGAGTAGTACAGCGAAGAGGATCCGGTTACAAGTGAGTTGCCTCGGAGATCATACGAGGAAGTGATGGGAATGGGCATAGGGTTCGATTTCGGCAAGATCACCGGAGATGCAGCTAAGACGGTAGGTGATGTGGCTGCAGCAGCGGGAAAGGGCGTCGTCGATGTCGCTGGTGCTGCTGGTGGTGTGGTGGCTGATGCAGCCGGAGCGGCGGGAAGAGGCATAGCCGATGTCGCAGGCACAGTTGGCGGCGCAGCGTCGGTGGCTGCCCATGCTGCTGGGACTGTCGTAAAAGGCGTTATGCCTGGAGGTGAAGGATCGCCGATAACAGGAGAGCAGGTACAGGAGCTGCTTGGTGTCTGCTATCAAAGGGCGGTTGACGGTATCCCTAATGTGTCGAAGCCGATCGATGAGCTTGTATTGGACTACACGTCCAAGTATCGTAATCTCGAAGATGCCGCAAGGGCCATGGTTAACATGCAACTTGCAAAGAATGCAACATCAGGCTTCCTTTCGGGAGCAGCAGGGTTCTTTGCTTTGCCGATAGCGATCGCCACTATCCCCGCCAATATCTGCAATGTACTCTATGTCCAACTGAGGATGGCTGTCGCCCTTGCAGCGATGGGTGGCTACGATGTGAGATCCGACCAAGTGCAGACGATGGTCTATGTCTGTCTTGCGGGCAGCGCAGGGGCCGATCTTCTCAAAGACGCTGGTATCAAAGCGGTGGGGAAATTTGCTAAGCATGCTATCAAGCAGATTCCTGGAGCCGCGCTGGTGAAGATAAATCAGGCCGTTGGTTTTAGGCTTGTCACGAAATTCGGGGAAACAGGGATCGTCAATCTCGGAAAGATGATACCCATTGCTGGCGGGGTAGTTGGCGGTGCTTTTGATTTCGCGACCACAAAGGCCATTGCTGATGTCGCCTATGGCTACTTCATCGGGGATGAAGAGGGCGGTGTCATCGATGAAGAGACGATTGAGACGGTTGAGAATGCGATTGTATCTGCTTGCGAGGATGTATCTGAAGAGCATGGCGAATAGAAGCCATTCTTGATGATCAATGGAATGGGCCATGGAGGGATACGAAGCAATGTTTCTTTCAGGAGGGAGAGGTAGATGAGGAGCAAGGTTACGGTTCTCGTGGCGTTCGTAATACTGGGATGCTTTGCTTTGACGGGGTGTGATACCACCCCGCCCGTATTGAATGGTTTGGAAGGTGAGAATGTCGAGATCGAATGCGGAACCGATTTCAATCTCACTGATTATGTTTCAGCGAATCTTGCCATTTCTGACGAAACGGATGATGGAGTCGTTGATTATCAACTCAACGATCTTGAATATACGATCTCCTGTAGTGGTGATGTATACGACACTGAGTCCGGTGCAGTCGACACCGGTGAAATTGGGGTATACGAAGTCGTTGTTACTGTTAAGGACGAGTCTAACAACGAATCTCAAACCTCTTTTGCGTTCTCTCTCAATCCTCTCATCATAGAGAAGGATTTCTACGTTTATAAAGAATACGATGATAGATTCGCTGCCATGGGGTTCTGTAGTTTCGAGAATAGATCGAGAGTGACACTCGATGTTTCCAAAGTGGAATTCCAATACATCGATAAGGATGGTGTCACCATTGGAGGAACAGACATGGTTGACTATGCCCCCCAGTATCTTGCTGGCGCAACCACCGGCTATGCATTAGATAATTACGGTACAAGGCAGGTAACACTTGCAACTGAAGATGCAATACAAGAGATCATCGTTAACGTAGACTACTCAAGAGCATCGTCGGAAGGAGACACCACTCTGGAGGTGGGAGATATCACACGCATAGATGATTATCAACACAATCAATCTCATTTTGCGGGCGAGGCCATTATCTCCAATCCCTTTGATAAGAATGTTGAGTACTACGAATTTCTCGTTGGCATGTATGATGCTAATGGACAGTTGATCGGTGTCATGGATAGCATCGATAACACGCCTATCAATGCAAACTCGAAGACAAGGGTTACGGCAAGCTGGCTGCCAGAATCGTCAACGAGGCCCGATGCAACAGCATCTATGAAGGGCGCGGCCTGCGTAAGGAGTTTCGCTGGATAGGCCTCTTAGCAAGTCAATGCGCTTAACGGCTATGGTTTCATAGGGAGAATTGGTCGATTCCCCCTTTCTTCGTCAGACGAAGGCTGAGGCCTTCTCAGCATTGATAACGGAAGACAGCCGCTTACCCTTCTGTCCCTTAAGTGCCTTGATTGAGCAATTAAACGCAACGCTCATTGTGCATTCAGTCCTGCAAAGAAATACGCAGGACTTGCATGAGCATGAGGGTGATGCGTTGATCGAGAGATATAAAGATGTCTCCTGCTGTACTTGATTTCCGGGAGCGTCTGAGATCCAGCGAACAGCAGATCGGAGAAGGCGGTACTGTCTCGTTTGCTGAGATGCAAAAGAAGATGCGCGAGAAGCATGGTCTATGAGGTAAGAGGTACCTGCGAATCCAAACGGGACTATGACTTCGCTCTGGATTATCTGGTGAATGTACTTCGTTCGCGCAGTGGTGCTGTGCATCTTCTTGATGAGATGGATCGGGCGGAATCGCTGCTAAAGCATAATCCGTGGAGGCAATATCGCTTTGCTTGTTGCTGAATCCAATCAAATATAGCTGCATAATGGTGTATCACGTACAACAACAAGGAGCACCTATGGCTGATGCAATGATCACTGCCCGAATGATCGCCTCGAAGAAGGCCGCAGGGAATCAGGTCTTTGAGAAGCTCGGCTCAACCCCCTCCCAAGCTATCAATCAGCTTTATGATTACGTCATTGCTGAGAAGAAGCTTCCTTTCTCTGAGGAGCACAGCCAAAAGCCCACCGTTCAAGAGCTGCGGGATGCGCAATCTGTCGAAGGAGTTCAGCTTAGGCATGTCGCGTTTCTCCCATATGTCAGATGATGAGATCAGGCAGGAGCGGCTTATTGCGCGGGGTTTGGCCACAGAAGAGTCTTTTCAATGAGATTGATGGTCGATTCCAACATCGTCATCGACTACCTGGCTGAGCGTCATCCATTCTATGAGGCGGCAGAATTGCTGATGGCTTTAGGAGAAGTGGGAGAAGTCGAACTGTGGCTCTCTTGTGCTCAGGTCAATGACATCTCCTATATCGTCACCAAGAGCGGCAAGAAAGCATCGCGTTCGTTGAAGGAAAGGCTCAAGCAATTGCGTCAGTTCCTCAACATCTGCAATGCCGGAAGCGTGGAATTCGACGCTGCATTGGATTCATCTTGGGATGGCTTGGAGGACGCCTGTGTGTATCAGTGCGCTCTTGCCATCAAGGCCGATGCCATCATAACGAGGAACGGGAAGGATTTCGCGAAGTCCTCATTGCCTGTGTATTCCTGTCGGGAACTGCTGGCCTATCTTCATGAGACTCGTTAAGCGGAGTATGACCTCTTGAAAATACTTTGATATACGTATGCGTTCTTCATCCGCGGGTCTATGAATCATCATATCGTATATACTATAGTATATACGATAAAAGGAGCAGCAATGGCGTATGCGACTACGGTCTCGAAATGGGGCAATTCGGAAGCGGTAAGGATCCCACGGGATTTGTTGCGGGCTGTCGGACTGAGTGAGGGGGATATGGTCAAGGTAAGCGCCACTTCTCACGGGAATATCCAGATCACACCCGAACGCAGGGAGCATCGCCGCGTGAAGCCCGATCCATCTATAACCTACGAGACGTTATTCGAAGGCTACGCGCCGAGCGGCGTTCTGCAAGAAAAGTCTTGGGGGAACGATGATATGGTGGGAGCCGAATGGAAGGCTTGGTCTTAGATGATCCTCGAGCAAGGTGATCTGGTCAGCATCAATTTCGATCCCTCCAAGCGCCACGAACCGGCAGGCCGTCACTATGCCGTTGTACTGAGTCCTTGGGAGATCAATCGTATGTCTGCTTTGACGGTTCTCGCTCCCATCACATCACGTGATAACGGCTACCCCTTGCATATCAAGATTACGGAGGGCAACGAAATCTTCGGGTTCATCCAATGTGAGGCTATTCGCGCTATGGATCTGAATGCTCGAGAGTGCGAGCAGGCTGTAGAGGTAGTAGGGGCGCTTGACGATCAGACGCTTGCGAAGGTGATGGCTACCGTGCTGGTGGTACTAGGCATCGAGACAATCTGAGCCTGCAAGAAGGACGCTTCTACATCATATTGCATCACAGTAATGCAATAGATAGAACGACGGCATCGAAATGGGTTATGAGGGCATAGAGCTGCCTTGGCTTCGGTATCCTCAAGCGAAGCCCGTTCATACATTCGGTGACAAATGGCCCAGGCTCCTTGGCTGAGGTCTGCGTTCTGTTTACACTACCGCACAGGTCTTCGAAAGGAGCATCATGGCTGGAGCAGTTAGCAAGGCTCGGACCCCTATCAAGCGGATCCAGTTCGCTTTGATGGGCGCCCTTATCGGCTTGGTGATAGGCATCGTGGGTGTGTTCGCGGTGCAGAATCTCGGCTCTTCGAATGATGAGCCGCACGTTGAGCCATCTGTTGTGTTCGATCGCATCGTGGCGAAGAGCGAGCTGGTGAGCGCTTCTCAGCAATACAACATCACCGACAAATCAACGCAGCCCGCGGCCACCTTCTTCGATCTCTTCGACATCCCCTTCACCGACACCAGCTTCTGGTATAGGTATGTGGGCACGATCAAGGCAGGGGTCGATCTTGACCAGGCGGAGTTCGCCCAAGAGGGGGACGTTATCCGCATCACCCTGGACCAACCGTACATCATCTCGAATACCCCCAACATGGAGGAGTCCGGTGTCATCGAAGAGAACAACAACCTCTTCGCGAAGATCCCCCTATCAAAGGTGGATGAGTTCCAACGGCAGTGCATCGAGAAGAGCGAGAGCGGTGCCATTGAAGGTGGGTTGATGGATGAGGCTCGCGCCAATGCCGAACAAGACATAGCGGATATGTTCAATGCGGCTTTGGGTAATGCATACACCGTCGAATTCGAGTGGCGCGAAGCAGCTTAGAACTCAGTAGTTGGCATTAGATATCGATCTGAGAGCGAAACGGTGCAGAAAATCGGTGGATCAATGCAGCATATTTCGGTGATCCCATCAGCGATAATCATCTTGCTCGTCTCATCGGGACGAAGAGGTTGATCTAAACCTGATATCAAATGTGATACCATCACAAAGAAGGGATACCGACTTGCCGGGCATCGAGAAGATCGTTCGCTCTATGCGGTGCAATCCGGACGGATGTCGATTCGACGAGGTGAAGAGGGTCTGCGATCGATATTTCGGCCCACCCCGCATCCATGGGTCGCATCATGTATACCGAACGCCCTGGCAGGGAGACCCAAGGATCAATATCCAGAACCGCCATGGGCGTGTGGCGGGGTATCAGGTAAAGCAGGTCCTCGATGCCATTGACCACTTGGAGAGGGAGCATGGATAAAGAGAAGTATTCCTATCGCGTTTGGTGGTCAGAGGATGAAGGTGCCTATATCGGGACCGTGGCGGAGTTCCCTTCGCTTTCCCATATCGATGATACGCAGGGAGGCGCATTCTACGGAATAGTGGATCTCGTTGGCAGCGTTTTGGAAGAGATGGCACAAACGGGTGATGTGGCGCCCCGGCCTCTGGGGGAGATGAGCTTCAGTGGCACGCTCTCATTGCGCATGACTCCCGAACAGCACAGGCGCGTTGCTTTAGAGGCTGCGGAGCAGGGAGTCTCCATCAACAAGCTGCTCACGAGCCGGATTTAGCATTTCCCGTGCTTTGGGGGCGGTCTATCAGCAAAGATGCATCTCTCTTGAGATAACCGTCTGCCTCGCTCTATCAGCGTAGCTGCGGGAAGCTTCTGGCCCCTAGTTCTTGAGCGAGTTCAGCGGTGCGGGCATGTGTCCTCCCCGATGGGCTAGCACGTCTCCCGCATAGGGATTCACGGCCATGACGGGAGCACGGCCGAGGAGGCCACCGAAATCAAGGGTGTCACCTACGCTCTTGCCAATGGCTGGGATGATGCGCACAGCTGTGGTCTTGTTATTGATCATGCCGATAGCCGCTTCGTCGGCGATGATGCCGAAGAGGGTTTCTGCGCTGGTATCCCCCGGCACGGCGATCATATCCAGGCCCACAGAACATACGCTGGTCATGGCTTCCAGTTTTGAGAGGCTCAAGGCACCCATCTCTGCCGCACGGATCATACCGGCATCCTCAGATACGGGGATGAATGCACCAGACAAGCCGCCTACGGAAGAGGATGCCATGGCACCACCCTTCTTGACGGCGTCATTCAGCATGGCCAAGGCTGCGGTGGTGCCGGGACCGCCGCATACGCCCACGCCGATGGCTTCCAGGATCTCTGCCACCGAATCATGTTCGGCCGGGGTAGGGGCCAAAGACAGATCCAGGATGCCCTTCTGATAACCTAGCCGGGCCGCCGCCTCCCGAGCCATCAGCTCGCCCGCGCGGGTGATCTTGAAAGCCGTGGCCTTGATGGCTTCGGCTACCGAAGTGATGTCAGCATCCTTGGGCATGCCTGCCAGCACGGCACGCACCACACCGGGGCCAGATACCCCCACGTTGATGACCTCATCGGCCTCGCCTGAACCATGGAAGGCGCCTGCCATGAAGGGGTTGTCCTCCACGGCGTTGCAGAACACCACCAGCTTACCGGCACCGATGCAATCCCGGTCTGCCGTGGCTTCGGCAGTGCGCCGGATGATGTGGGCCATGCGCAGGATGGCATCCATGTTGAGCCCAGCGCGCGTGGAGCCGATGTTCACAGAAGAGCAAACGCAGTCGGTCTCAGCCAAGGCCGTGGGGATGGATTCCATAAGTTTGATGTCACCTCGAGAAGCCCCTTTCTGCACGAGGGCTGTGAAGCCACCCACGAAGTCAACGCCCACTTCCGCGGCGGCTTTGTCCATGGCAATGGCCACGGGGGTCAGGTCTTCCGCTGAGACTGCAGCGCAGATCTCGGCGATGGGTGTCACAGAGATGCGCTTGTTCACGATGGGGATGCCATATTCGCGTTCCAGCTGATCCGCTACAGGCACGAGCCGCTCCGCTGCTGTGCGCATGCGCTCGTAGACTTTCGCAGCTACGCGATGGATGTCCGTATCCACGCAGCCGCGCAGGTTGAGCCCCAGCGTGATGGTGCGGATGTCCAGGTGCTGCTTGGACACCATGGAAAGCGTCTCGGTGATCTCAGCCGGTGTGAGCTGCATGTTCACTCCTCGGGTCTTTGGGGGCCTTCTGAAAAGGGTCTTCGAAAGGATAGCAAATATAATGGGGCCTTTAGCGCTGCAGGGCGGATAGGCTCTGAGCGTTCAACCTGTACGGCGGGGAGGGCTCGTGCTTCAGCTTCATGTGATCGCAAGCGGTTCGTCGGGCAACGCGGCCATCGTCCAGGATAGCGCCGCAAGAACCGCATTCCTCATCGATTGCGGCATCTGCAAGCGGGACTTGATCGCTGGTTGCGAAGGTGCGGGGGTGGACCCGGCCAGCCTCACCGACATCCTCATCACCCATGACCATTCAGACCACACGAAGGGCCTGGGCGTGGCGGTACGAGGTCTGGCCAAGCTGGGCGCGCGCCTGACCATCCATGCCAGCTCCGCTGTGCGGGCGGCCAGCAAGCCCTTGGAAGAGGCGCTGGGAGAAGAGACCGTGATTTTCAGGTCCTTTCGCGCAGGGGAGGCGCTTTCGGTGGGGAGCGCACAGGTCCATGTGTTCCGCACGTCTCACGATGCGGCAGAGTCCTTCGGGTTTCGCGTGGAGGGCGAAGGGGAGGCGGGGGCGGCGGATATTCTGGGCTACTTGACGGACACCGGGTGCGTAACGCCGGAGGCCCATGATGCCCTTCAGGGTGTGCGGCTGCTGGCGCTGGAGGCGAACCATGATGTATCCATGCTCCGCGAAGGCCCGTATCCGTATCTCCTCAAGCAGCGCATCCTATCTGACAGAGGACACCTCTCCAATGATCAAGCGGCTGCCGAGTTGGAGCAGTTGCTGAGCTGTCCGGGTGCTACCGCGCTCGAACAGGTGGTTGCCATGCATGTTTCCCGAGAGAACAACTTGTATATGCAGGCGCAAGAGGCGCTGGCTCGCGTGCTCGTGCAGCACCAACACCCCGCCTCTGCGCTGGTAGCGAAGCAGAAGACGCCTATCTCTCTTTCCTGAGGCACGTACTCTGCGAAGCGGCAGGAGCCTTTCGCAGAAATTCCCATGAACTATCACATTTCGCTCATGTCGTGGCCGTGAGATGCAACCCTACAACATCTTGTGATTCTTGCTCAAAAACCAGCGAACAAACGTTCTCTAACTGGGAACTCTTTTGTATTCGCGCGGAGCTGTGGTGTTGCAAAGTGGGGCGAAGTGGCATAAGATGCACCGCACGGATGGAACTTTGTGGGTTTCGAAACGCACCACTCAACGAATGATCGAAACACCACAGAACGCAGATCGGGGATAGGCCTTGGCCAAGGAAAAGGAAGTGGAGGAGCAGAGAACGGGCGCTCAGGCGTTCGACCTGTTCGGTGAGTTCCGCTTCAAGGTAGATTCCAAGGGCCGCGTGGCTGTTCCCGCGGAATTCCGCAAAGTTCTGGCCGCAGACCTCGTCGTGTCCAGGGAGCTCACAGACAAGTGCTTGTACGTCTTCCGCCCGGATACCTTTAACGAATGGGTTGAGGGGTTGTTCGAGGACAAGTTCGGAGGCTTCAAATCCTCCGATCGCCGTCAGGTGAAGATGCGCACGATGTTGAAGTCCCGCGCCAAGCGCGAGGAAGTGGATTCCTCTGGTCGCGTCATGTTGAACCAGCAGGCCCGTGAGGCTGTCGGTATCACAAAGGAAGTGGTGCTCGTTGGCAACGTGGGCTACTTCGAGGTCTGGGATGCGGAGGCCTACGATAAGGAGTTCGGAGACATAGACCTCGGGTTCTTCTATGACGAAGAGCCGGAAGGCTAAAGGCTCCCGTCTCCTTGGATAGCTTCAGCAGCCCGCGCACTATGACAAGCGAATATCGGCATATCCCAGTCCTGCTCGACGAATGCATGGACGGACTCGCTCTCCGCGAAGGGGAGGTGTTCGTTGATGCGACCCTCGGTGGAGCAGGGCATTCGGTGGCAGCAGCCAAGAGGCTTGGTAGTTCAGGCTTGCTCATCGGCATCGATCAAGATGCCATGGCCCAAGCAGAGGCACGTAAGCGTCTGGAAGCCCTCCCCGAAGAGGACAGGCCGGATCTTCTGCTCCTGAAGGGCAACTTCGGCGGTTTCGACGAACTGCTCCTCCAGGCTGAGATCCCCGGCGTGAATGCTGTGCTCTTCGACCTTGGCGTTTCGTCGCCCCAGATAGACCTTCCCGCTCGTGGCTTCTCCTTCAAGGAGGATGCCCCCCTCGACATGCGTATGGATCCGGGTCAACAGACCATAACCGCAGCAGAGATCATCAACACCGCAAACGAAGCCGATCTCACTCGGATCCTACGCTCTAACTCGGATGAGAGGTGGGCAAGCCGCATCGCGTCATTCATCGTGGCCGCCAGGGATGGTTCGCCGATCACCACCTCTAGCCAATTGGTGGAGATCATCAAAGCGGCCATTCCGGCATCGGCCCGGAGATCCGGCGGTCATCCCGCCAAGCGTACCTTTCAGGCGCTGCGCATGGAGGTCAATCAGGAACGCCAGGTGCTCCAGCGCGGTCTGGAGGCAGCTATCCGTTGGCTGTTGCCGGGCGGTCGCATCTGCGTCATCAGCTATCACTCCATAGAGGATCGCATCGTCAAGGAGACCTTCGGTGCTTTCGCGAACCGCTGCACCTGTCCGCCAGACCTTCCCGTCTGTGCCTGTGGGAGATGCCCGATGCTCGAGGTGAGAACGCGCAAGCCCATCCTGCCCACTCCGGCAGAAGTTGAGCGCAATCCCCGAGCGCGCAGTGCCAAGCTGCGCATCGCTTGCAGGCTCCCAGAAGAGTCTGCGCACTGAGAAGAGACCACTGCAACTGAGGATAGACGGTTTGAGTCAGCGCCCTGCATACAACTACGGCTCCACCGCCCGCAAGCTGGACCGTACCCTTGAGGCTCCACGTCACGGTATCGAGGTGATGCCTGGCGGTGCGCGCCAGGAGCGTGCCGCTTCAAGCGGTGCCATCCTCTTCGCTAAGCTCTTGATCGCCTTCGTCGTGGCTTTTGCGGCCATCGGATGCGTGCGCATCACCCTTTCTTCTGCTACCGTTGCCACGGCCATGGAGGCCCGCCAGATAGATAGCCAGATCAGCGATGCTCGCGAGGTGGGCAATGAGCTGGAGGTGGCGCAGGCGTCTTTAGCGAATCCTACGCGGGTGAAGCGTGACGCTATCGCGCAGGGCATGCGCAGCCCTGCGAAGGCATCGTTCATCGATATCTCAGGAGATGTGGTCGTTCGTGATGACGATGGCCGTCTCTCCCTTTCGGGGACGATGGAGGCCGTTGCTGAGCAGGCAACTGCCTCGTCAGATGAGGATGCTCGTGAAGCCGACGCAGCTCAGAGCCCCGTTGCCGACAAGGTGGCTGAGTAGCCCGTGGCAGACAACGGGCGCTGGGGCAAGGACCCGGCCAGCAGAGGAGCGCAGGCGGCTTCGAGCATCGGCTCGGCTCTGACCGGGCTCATGGAGAGCGAATCGGGGCGCAAGGCCTCGGCTACTTCGCGACCCATGCGCTATGTGCGCATCCTCTTTTTGATCATCGCCGCCATCTTCCTCTTGCGATTGGTGTATCTCCAGGTGATCGTGGCTCCACACTATACGGCCATGGCCGAAGAGAGTCGCACCATCAACTTCCCGGTCACGCCGAAACGAGGGACCATTTATGACCGCAACGGCCAGGTGCTGGCCGTGAGCGTTGACTGCACCACGATCTACTGCAACCCTTCCGAGGTGACGAATCCTCGCCATGAGGCAGAGATGCTGGCTATGGTCTTGGAAGAGGATGTCCCCTACTACGAGACGCTCCTTTCGCGGGAGCCGAGCACGTTCGTCTACATCGAGCGCCAGGCCGACCTGGAGAAGGCTCAGCGCATCAAAGAGATGGAGCTGCCGGGCATCTACTTCATCGCCGATTCGCGACGTGAATACCCCAACGGTGGTGTAGGCGGTCAGGTCATTGGCGTGTGCGATGTTGACGGCAACGGCATCACCGGGCTCGAGCTGCAATATGAGGAGATCCTCCGGGGTACGCCGGGGAAGTATTCCGCCGAGCGAGGCGAGAAGGGTGCTCCCATTCCGGGCGGTGTCCATGAGGATACCCCCGCCAAAGACGGTGAGGACATCATGGTCTCGCTGGATATCCGCCTTCAGACCAAGATGGAGGAGGCCCTAGAGGAGGGCGTGCTCTCCTATGAGGGCAAGCAGGGTTCTTCGGTGGTCATCGATGGAGACACCGGTGAGATCTACGCCATCTGCTCATACCCCTATCTGGACCCCACGGATCGAGAGCACTCCATGATCGGTTCGGACAATCTGACGGCCATCACACAAGCCTTCGAGCCGGGATCCATCTTCAAAACGGTGTCCGCGTTGACGGTTCTGACCGAACGCGACCTCGAGCCAGAGGACGTTCTGTTCTGTCCTTCGGGCTTGGAAGCTGACGAATACGTCATCACAGACGCCCATGAGCGCCCTGATGTGGATATGACCTTCGCAGAGATCTTGAACCAGTCGTCTAACGTAGGCATCTCCCTGGCTACCGAGAAGGCCGGGTTCGACAAGCTCAATGCCATGATCGAACGACTTAAGATCACTGAGAAGACCGGCGTGGATTATCCCGGCGAGGCCCAAGCTACTATGCCGGATTTCAATGAATGGGCCTATGTGACCGGCTGCAACATCTCCTTCGGTCAGGGGCTCACGGCCTCCCCGCTCACCATGGCTCGCTTCTATGGCATGGTAGCCGCTGATGGCCTGCTTTGCACCCCGCATTTCCTTATCTCCAAGCCCCAGACAGGCGAATGGGTGGAATACGAGAGCGAGCAGGTGATAGACGACCAAGTGGCCCTCGATAAGCTCAAGGGCATGCTCAAGGGTGTGGTTCAAAGCGGCACGGGCACCGATGCGGCCATCGAGGACTACGAGGTGGCCGGCAAGACCTCCACCGCAGAGATCGCGGAGAACGGCGGTTACGCCGAGAGTTGCTATAACCTCTGCTTTGCTGGTTTCATCGACAACTCCAACTCCAACCTGGCCTGCTTCGTTTCAGCCAACAACATCAATTACGAAGGCAAGATGGCCTCGGTCTTTCACGATATAATGTTGGAAGCCATCGACTTGTACAATATCGTCCCCGTCAAGTAGGGGCCACACCATGCCCATCACCTGTGCCGACATATTCGCGAACATCGAACACGAGGTCATGGGGAATCCCCTCGTACCGATAAGCGGCATCGCCTTCGATAGCCGGGCGGTGCAACCTGGAGATGCCTTCTTCTGCGTCGTGGGCACCGAATCCGACGGACATGCCTTCGCTCAAGCCGCTGTAGACGCAGGAGCTTCGGTGATCGTTTGCCAGCATCAGCCTGAGTTAGCTGATCCCCCTGCGGTGACCCAGGTGCGTGTGGAGGATGCTCGACGCGCTCTGGCCGAAGCCGCTGCCGCCTTCTATGGGTATCCCTCCCAAGGGATGGATATCATCGGGGTGACGGGTACCAACGGCAAGACCACCGTCACCTATCTCATAGAGACCATGCTCCAGGCCGCGCACCATCCCTGTGGCGTGATCGGCACCTGCGGCTCTCGGGCCTGCGGGAATCCCATTCCCAGCCTGCATACCACGCCCGAGTCGGCGGACCTACAGCGCATCTTGGCCCTCATGCGCAGCGCAGGCTGCCAGGCGGTAGCCATGGAGGTATCCTCTCACGCTCTGAGCTTGGGGCGGCCGTGGGCTACCCGCTTCGCTGTTACGGCATTCACGAACATCACTCATGACCATCTGGATTACCACCATACCTTGGAGGAGTATTTCGAAGCGAAGAAGCTCCTGTTCTCGGAAGAGTACCCTGCTATCCGCGTTATATCCACATTTGGTGAAGGCGGAAGGGCTCTGGAGGCGGCCTGCCGAGAGGCAGGGGACGAGGTCATCGCGGTAGGGGAGCGGCCGGAGGATGACATCCGGCTCGTCTCTTCCCAGCGCGTGGGGGGCGCTACTCAACTCACCCTTCAACTCTCGGGGCGTTTCGCACCGGTTGGGCAGCTCGTCATCACCCATGGCCTCTTGGGCAGCTTCAATACGGAGAACATCTTGGTGGCACTGGGTTGCGTGCTGGCTCTGGACGTAGATGCGCATCAGGCCGCAGCGGCTCTGGCTGAGGCCTCCGCTCCTCCCGGACGCATGCAGCAGGCTGTGGTCAAGCCTGACCTGGGCTTCGCGGTCTACGTAGACTATGCTCACACCCCTGATGCCCTTGAGAAGGTCATCCTCTCTGCCAAGGAGGCGGCTTCCGGGCGCGTAGCCCTAGTCTTCGGTTGCGAAGGGGACAGGGACCGTCTGAAGCGGCCGGAAATGGCTCAGGCTGCGCTCTTGGCCGATGACGTCTTCCTCACCAATGACAACGCCCACGGGGAGCGGGTGACTGCCGTCATCGAAGAAGTGCGAGCCGCCCTCCCGACTGATGTTGCACGTATCCGTACTATCCCAGATAGGAAGGCTGCCATTCGTGCTGCCGTCGATCACGCCGAACCAGGAGATATCGTTCTCATCTGCGGTCGTGGTCATGAGGATAAGATGATGTTCGGTGCGGATACAGTGCATTTCGACGATCGAGAAGAGGCGCGCTATGCTCTGCTCATGCGCGCGGTCATGGATGGAGTTGAGATGCGATGAGGTTGAACGCCAAGCAGATAGCCCTGGCAACAGGGGGTGACTTCATCGTAGAGCCCATCGACGCTTCAGAAGTGCTCACCTCCGTTTCTCTGGATTCGAGAGAAGTGGAGTCCGGGTCGCTCTATGTGGCCATTCAGGGCGCGCGCGTTGATGGTCACGACTTCATCGAGCCTGCGCTCATGGCGGGCGCGGGGGCAGTCCTTGTCAGCGAACCGGTATCTGAGCCCTGCAAGCTCCTGGCTCGGGAGCTTGGAGCGGCCATCATAGCCGTTCCCAATACGCCCCACGCCGTTGCGGATATCGCCTCTGCCTGGCGCGATCATCTGAGCGCCAAGGTCATCGCCGTGACGGGTTCGGTGGGCAAGACCACCACCAAGAACCTCATTCGCGATGTCGTCTCCTCGCGGTTCAAGACCTGTGCCACCCGCGGTAACCAGAACAACGAACTGGGTGGTCCGCTCACGCTGCTCTCTGCTGATCCCACTGATGAGGTCATCGTCATGGAGATGGGCATGGACGGCTCCGGTCAGATACAGGCCCTGTGTCGCATGGCCCGACCGGATCAGGGAGTCATCACCAACGTGGGCGAGTCTCACATCGAGATGCTGGGCAGCCAAGAGAACATCGCTCGCGCTAAGGCGGAGCTTCTGGCCGAGCTTCCCGAAGGGGTGGGTTATGCGTTCCTGAACGCCCAAGATGCCTTCACGCCCTTCTTGGAGGAGGTCTCTCATCTGCACGTTCGCAAGGTACGCACCTGCCTCTATGACCGAGGGGATGCGGAAGGGAGGCTGTCGCACCTCTCTCAGGATGCAGACCAGCTGGCCTGGGCAGAGGATATCCAGCTTGATGGCGAAGGCAGACCGAGGTTCACCCTCTGCTTGAAGGGCTTCCGAGACGAGGCGAACGCCGGTCCTACGCTCTTTGACCTGGAACCGGATGTGGAGCGCGTCTCCGTGCACCTTGCTTTGCGAGGAGAGCACAACGTGGGCAATGCTCTGGCGGCTGCCGCTGTCGGGCGCGGGTTGGGCATCGAGCCGGCTCAGATCGCTCGTGCGCTGGGAAGCTCAGTGCCTGAGGCGGGGCGCCAGGAGATATTCCAGTCCCGCGAGGGTTACCTTGTCATCAACGATGCCTATAACGCAAGCCCTGACTCCATGCGGGCCTCATTGGCCCTGCTGGCATCCATGGATGTGGTGGGGGAGCGCGTTGCTGTCCTGGGGGACATGGGAGAGCTGGGGGGTCACTCGGATGCGTGCCATAGCGGTGTGGGTACTGCTGTGGCCGAATATGGGATCGATCGCCTTGTTTGCGTTGGCCAGCAAAGCCGTCTCATTGCCGAAGGAGCCCGGGCGGCAGGTATGGATCCTGCACGGATCGTCTGCGTGGATACCATCGGTGCAGCCTTGGAAGAGCTCGAGGGATCCCTCTCCTCATCCGATGCTGTGCTGGTCAAGGCATCGAACTTCATGGGGCTCACCCGCCTAGCAGAGGGGTTGATCAGCTAGATGTTCTCTTATTTCGAGCATTACCCCACCTTCCTCGTCTTCATGGCGGTGGTGATCTCCCTTCTGGTGGTCATCGTCCTCACCCCGCTCCTCATCAAGCTACTGAAGGCGGAGCATATCGGCCAGCAGGTACGGGACGACGGTCCCCAGACCCACCTGGTGAAGAGCGGCACGCCCACCATGGGCGGCATTGTGATGCTCATCGCGGTGGCGGTGGCTACCTTCATCATGGGCGTTCCTGACCCTGAGACCTACCTGCTCTTGGGAGCCGTGCTTCTGACGGGGCTCTTGGGACTCGTGGATGACATCTCCAGCATCGCTCATGCACGTTCTCTCGGGCTCACTCCCGCAGCTAAGCTCATCTTCCAGTTCTTGATCTCGCTCGGCTTCATCCTCTGTGCGGTGAACATGCTGGGGGTCACCCCTGTGGTGAACATCCCCTTCATCTGCACCCTTGATCTGGGGATATGGACGACGGTCATCCCCGTGGGAGGCACCACCATATCCATTCCCTGGCTCTATGTCCTCTTCGACCTCATCCTGCTCATGGGCCTCTCCAACGCTGTGAACCTGACCGATGGTCTAGATGGCCTGGCATCGGGCACGGTGATGATGGTCATGATCGTCATGGCGGCTATCGCCTTCCGGGAGAATCTTCTGGAGCCTGCCATCTTCTCGGCGGCCATTGCGGGCGCTTGCGTAGGGTTCCTCTGGTACAACTCCCACCCGGCTGACATCTTCATGGGGGACACGGGTTCCCTGGCTCTAGGGCAGGCGCTCGGCTGTTTGGCTGTGGTCACCAAGACGGAGTTCATCGTCATCATCATCGGAGGCCTGTTCGTGGCTGAGGCTCTTTCGGTCATCATCCAAGTGTCCCACTTCCGTCGCACCGGGGAGCGCGTTTTCTTGATGGCGCCGCTTCATCATCATTTCGAGAAGAAGGGTTGGAGTGAGACGAAGGTCGTGGTGCGCTTCTGGATCATCTCCGGTCTGCTGGCAGCCTGCGGATTCGTCCTGTACTTCTCCAGTTCGCTCGTGATCTCCTAGGGGGTGCTCCTATGGGCGAAGCCAAGCGTGATCTGATCGAAGGCAGGAGATACGCTCCTGTCTGTCTTGGGGATGTTTGCGTACTGGGGTTGGGAGTGTCCGGCGCAGCTGTAGTGGATCATCTCTTGTGCCAACCGGCCGGGCGAGTCTCTTCGCTCACGGTCTTCGCGGGCGAGGGGAGCGCTCCTACGGCAGAAACGGACCGCCTGGAGGCGGCGGGTGCCACTGTCATCTTCTCTGATGAGGTGACCGGTCGGTTCAGCCTTTGCATTGCCAGTCCGGGCATCTCTGCATCCAGCAGCTTCTACCGAAGCGCCCAAGCCGCCAGCGCTGAGCTCATCAGCGAAGTGGAGCTGGCTTGGCGGGAAAGCCCCGAAGACGCTCGTTGGGTGGGCATCACCGGCACCAATGGCAAGACCACTACCACGGCCCTCTTGGCTCATCTGCTCACCGAAGCGGGTTTCGCGGCCGTGGCGTGCGGGAACATCGGGGATGCCTGCATCCATGTGGTAGCCCAGGACGTGGGGGGGGACGATGCCTGCCTCTGCGGCAAGCAGCGCATCTATGTGGCCGAGGTCTCCTCCTATCAGTTGGCCAGCATCCGCTCCTTTGCTCCTGAGGTCGGTATCTTCTTGGGTATCACGCCGGATCATCTGGTCTGGCATGGCAGCTTCGAGGCCTATGCTGAGGCCAAGGGGAACATGCTGGCGAACATGGAGGCAGCGGGAGGTTGCGCCATCCTGGATGCCACCAACGATCGCGTGCGCGAAGAGGTCAAGCGCCTGCGCCGAAAGGAAACGCGTTCCGGTTTCACCTATATCCCCTTGGGCACGAAGGCGGGCATCGGCACAGACATGCGCAGCGCTTGCGCCTCTGCCAATGCTGCCTACTTGGATGATGCTCACCATCTCCATGTGGCCTATGAGGATGGCGAATACGCTCTCGTGGATGCAGATGGCTTGCAGATCAGGGGCATCCACAATGTGGTCAACGCCTTGGCTGCCTCCGCCGCAGCTATTGCCTTAGGGGCGGACGCGGTGCAAGTCACCCGGGCTCTTGCCAGCTTCAAGCCGCTGGAGCATCGGATCGAGCCTGCGGGCGAGGCGCAGGGAGTCAGCTTCTACAACGACTCCAAGGCTACCAATGTCGATGCCACCCTGGTAGCGCTCACTGCTTTCCCGGGGCGGCCGCTGATCGTGATGTTGGGTGGTCGCGATAAGCTGGGACCCTTGGATGAGCTGGTGGATGCTTGCGTTGAGCACGGAAAAGCCGTAGTGGTCTTCGGTGAGGCTAAGGAGCGCTTCGAAGCGGCCTTTCGGAAGAGGATCAACTGCTCTCAGAGCCCCCTGCAGCTCTTGCAGGCAGATTCCTTCGACGAGGCGTTCGCCCAAGCGGTGCGCGTCGCTCGGGCAGGAGATGTGGTATTGCTCTCGCCTGCTTGCGCCTCTTTCGATGAGTTCACCTGCTTCGAAGAGCGCGGGCAGCATTTCAAGGATCTTGTCCGTGCCTTGGGCCGTGCAGATGCCTAGGGCCTAGGAGAAGCTGATGGCGGGAGAAGCACGCAGCAGACGTGGAGGCGGGCAAGCTCGTCCTGCCTCCGAAACGAAGGTGGCCAGCATCATCCTTCTGGCTGCCGTGTTCGCATTGGTGGTCGTGGGGCTTTTGATGGTGTTCTCTGCTTCCTCCGCTGATCTGTCGGCTCAGGGGAAGAGCCCCTATAAGGATGTGTTCGGTCAGGCGGTCTATGTGGCCGTTGGCATCGTAGCTTGCGTGATCACCTGGCAGTTCATTCCCTACCACGCTTGGGCGGGGCGTTTGACCTGGGCGTTCTGGGGTTTCTGCATGGTGCTCTTGCTGCTCACGTTCATCGCGGGCACAGAGGTTAACGGCGCTAAGCGGTGGCTCTACATCGGACCCATCGGCATGCAGCCTTCGGAATTCATCAAGGTGGCGCTGCTGTTGATGACCATCCGCATCGCCCACCGGTTCCAGATAGGCGAGATAGACTTCCGTCTCTCCATCATCGAACTGGTCATCCTCATCGCCGCACCCCTCGGGTTCATGTACCTCACCCAGTCCGACTTGGGCACCACGCTCATCTGCGCGGTGGGCATCTTCGCGGTGCTCTGGATAGGAGGGTTCCCTGCCTGGTCTTTGGTGGCCATCGCCGCCCTGGGAGTGCTCGCGGTCGTGGGTGGTACGTTGGGGAGCGGTTACCGTTCCAACCGCTTCGTCTATCTCGATCCCTGGAATGATGGCGAAGGGGGCTTGGGGTCAGGCTACAACATCATCCGCTCCTATTTCGCCTTGGCCGAAGGGGGGCTTTTCGGCGTGGGCATCGGCAATTCCCATGAGAAGTACCAATACCTCTTCGCCTCTGACTCTGACTTCATCTTCGCTGTGCTGGGGGAGGAGATGGGGCTCGTGGGCGCCTTAGCGGTCATCGGGTTGTTCCTGCTGTTCCTGTTCGCTTCCCTGAAGATCTCCAGCGGTGCTCCTGACAGCCTGGGCTCCATGATCGCAGGCGGTTGCGCCATCATGTTGGTGTTCCAGGCGTTCCTGAACATCGGTTGCGCTATCGGCGTCTTCCCCACTACGGGAAAGCCGCTACCCTTCATCTCCTCGGGTGGCACCTCGGTCATATCCTCGTTGCTCATCGTGGGTCTCATCCTGTCCGTTCAGCATGCTTCGGCTCCCGACCGCTCCTTCGACAAGGCACGCGATGACCTCCGGGTCATCCGCAATCGGTAGCATCGCTCCAGGAGGGGGAGGTATCTCGCTGCTGATCTGCTGGATGCAGCCGTGAAGGCATCGGGGTCGCCTCCAGGGACGAGCTGTTCCTTGGTACACTATCGTTCGATCGAATGCCCTCACGGAAAGGGGAGAGCCTTGGCGAAGACCTGCGTGCTCACCGGCGGTGGAACAGCCGGGCACATCTATCCGGCCCTGGCCCTGGCGGAGCGCCTGGAAGAGCGCGGCTGGGAGGTACTCTACGCGGGCACACCTACCGGGGTGGAAGCTCGGCTAGCGCCAGAAGCGGGCATCCCCTTCCAGCCCTTCGTGGCTTCCGGCTTTGATCGCTCTCATCCTCTCACGCTCATCACGGGCATCGTGCGCATCCAGAAGAGCACGCTTGAAGCCAAGCGCTGGCTGAAGCAGGTGAAGCCTGATGTGGTCGTCGGGTTCGGCGGGTACGTGTCCATCCCGGTGGTGCGGGCGGCAGAACAGCTGGGCATCCCCGTGGTGGTCCACGAGCAGAACTCCGTTATGGGCCTAGCGAACAAGATGGCAGCGAAGCATGCGAGCGCCGTTTGCGTCACCTATGGTCAGACCTGCTCTTGCGTACCGGGAGGCACGCGGGCGGAGGTCACAGGCAACCCCGTTCGCTCGAACATCTTGAGCGCCACGCGCGAAGAGTCCCGGCACCTCTTCGGTATCCCCGAAGAGGCCACGATGCTTCTCGTCTTCGGCGGTAGCTTGGGAGCGCGTCATATCAATCAGGCGCTTGTAGCCCTGAAGGAGGAGTTGCTCGCCCGTGAAGACCTCTATGTGATGCATGTCACCGGGCCGAAGGAGCTGGAAGCTACGAAAGCGGCTCTCGGTCTCACTCCCGAAGAGGCAAAACGCTACATCGTCTTGGGTTATCAGGATAAGATGCCCCAGGCCATGGCCGCTACGGATGCTATCGTGTCTCGGGCTGGAGCCACGTCTTTAGCTGAGATATCCGCTCGCAGGATCCCCGCCATCCTTGTGCCCTATCCCTATGCTACGGCAGATCATCAGACCACCAATGCCGAGGCGTGGGTGGAGTCGGGTGCGGCTCTCATGATCCCCGATGCTGAAGTGGAAGGCGAAGGGTTCCGGCGCGCTGTCTTGCAGCTCGTGGATGATCCGGCTCTGCGCCAGCAGATGCGGGACGCGGCCGGGGCTGCCGATTCCCTCTTGGCCGCTGACTGCCTTGCGGATACCGTTTGTGGCCTGAGCGCCTCGTAGGCCAGGTATCCGATCCTGATGCCTGCTTTGGTAGTCGGCCTCGTGCGGCTCCTGCCCTGCTAGAATAACCTCACCGACAAACGCAATCCAAAGGAGCCCATCCTATGCCCAAGCCTGTATCTGACAACGTGTACTTCATCGGCATCGGCGGCGTGGGCATGAGCGGCATCGCTCGGGTGGCCCACGACCAAGGGTTGCATGTGGAAGGCTCTGATATCAAGGAGAGCCGTTTCACCAAGCCGCTCACGGATGCGGGCATCACCGTGCACATCGGCCACAAGGCCGAGAACCTCCCCGATACTGGCCCCACCGTCGTCATCTCCACGGCCATCCTGGAAGACAACGCGGAGCTCATCCGCGCTCAGGAATTGGGGCTCAATATCGTCCGTCGGGCTGAGATGTTGGCCCATCTGGGCCGCAGCCTTGATACGGTGGCCGTTGCGGGAACCCATGGCAAGACCACCACGTCCTCCATGCTGGCTTCCACCTTCGACAAGATGGGCCTCTCTCCCACGTTCCTCATCGGGGGCATGGTGCGTGAATACGGCGCCAACTCCCATTCGGGCACGGGACGCTATTACGTGGTAGAGGCGGACGAATCCGACAAGTCGTTCACCCATCTCTCCCCCAAGGCAGTGATCGTCACCAATATCGAGCCAGACCATCTTGACCACTATGAGGGTCTGCAGGAGATCTACGACCAGTTCGGCCAGTTCATCTCCCTTGTCCCTGCGGGCGGCCCGGTCATCGTGTGGCGGGGGGACGAGAAGCTCGTGGACGTGGCTCGCGCTCACGCAGAGAATGTCATCACCTATGGCTTCGAAGAGGATGCCGATGCCCGCGTCCTCTCCGTTGAGAAGGACGGCCTCACCCAGCAGTTCACCCTGCGCCTTCCCGATGGGCGCGAGGTCATGAGCTCCATCCGTCAGAATCCGGGGCTGCATAACGTCTTGAACGGCGCCGCAACTCTGGTCATGACTGACGCTTTGGGCGAAGATGTCCAGGCGGCGGCAGCGGCCTTGGCGGAATTCGCGGGCGTGCGCCGCCGGTTCGACTTGGTGGGGCGGGCGGCTGAGGTCGAGGTCGTAGATGACTACGCCCATCACCCCACAGAGATCGCGGCCACTATCCGAGCAGCACGCGGCTTGGGCTACGGTCATGTCCATGTGGTCTTCCAGCCCCATCGCTATTCCCGGGCGAAGCTCTTCACCGAGGTTCTCCATGACGAATTTGGCGCTGCCTTCGACGAAGCAGATACCGTCACCTTTATGGATGTCTATCCGGCGGGGGAGACGCCCATCCCCGGTGTGTCCGGCAAGACGTTCCTGAATGTGGTGCTCGATCATGAGGGGCATCCTGAAGCCCGCTATGTTCCGCGCCGGTTGGAGGTCCCGGCTGCGGTAGCTGATCTAGTCCAGCCGGGAG
The DNA here is from genome assembly GCA_910588205.1 of uncultured Eggerthellaceae bacterium. Taxonomy (GTDB): domain Bacteria; phylum Actinomycetota; class Coriobacteriia; order Coriobacteriales; family Eggerthellaceae; genus MGBC163016. The sequence goes on along the minus strand of CAJUQK010000022.1, from coordinate 10,329 downwards.
ACATCGTGCTCACGCTCGGAGCAGGAGATGTGACCGAGATAGGCCAGCTGGTGATCGATGAGCTGAACCGTCGTCAGGCGCTCCAAGACGAAGGCTGCTAGCTTGGTCTCTTCGCACCCCAAGCATACCTCTCCGCTCCAGCGGCTCTTGTTGGCTGACTCCTTCGACGGGGAAGTGCTCGTCAAGGAGCCCATGGCACGTCATACCTCCTACCGCATCGGCGGCCCCGCTGATTTCTTCGTGCGGGCTGATTCCCCCTCGGCCATCCGCCAGGTCATGGCCTCCTGCGCTGAGGAGGGCATCCCTTGGACCGTGGTCGGTCGTGGTACGAACCTGCTGGTGGCCGATGAGGGATATCCTGGCGTCATCCTCACCCTGGGCCGTGATTTCAAGCACATGAGCTGCGACTGGGGCTGTCATCGCATCACGACCGGGGCGGCCGTGATGCTCTCCACCGTGGTCCAAGAGGCTATGCGTCAAGAGCTGACCGGTCTGGAATTCGCCGTGGGCACCCCGGGAAGCGTGGGGGGTGCCGTGCGTATGAACGCCGGCTCTCGGGATGAATGGATCGGCTCCATCATCTCATCAGTGGTGCTCATCAGTGCTGAAGCGGGCATCCAGCGCATCTCTGCTTCAGATATCCGATGGGGGTACCGGAGCTCCAGCCTCCCCGCGGACGCTATCGTGGCTGAATGCGAGATTTCCATGAAGGAATCCGATCCCTTCTTCATTCGCAACCGGATGGAAGCTAACCTATCCCGCAGGAAGAAGAGCCAGCCTCTTGGGCTTCCCAGTTGCGGCAGCGTCTTCAAGAATCCCGAAGGCGCTTCTGTGGCGAAGCTGATAGAAGATGCGGGGCTCAAGGGCAGGACCGTTGGCGGGGCTCAGGTCTCGTCGGTCCATGCGAATTTCATCGTGAACACCGGGGGAGCGAAGGCACAGGATGTGTGCACGCTCATGCAGATCGTGAAGGCAGAGGTTGAGAGGGAATATGGCATCACGCTCAAGCCGGAAGTCCGGTTCCTCGGCTTCTAGCCGTCGGTCGCCTGAGCGGCGTTCGGCCCCTCGGCGCACCTCTCCGCGGGCGGCCTCTGCGAAGGCGCCCATGCGCTCTGGTTCCCGGAGGGGTGCCAACCCTTCTGTGCGCGTCCCTGCTCGTAGCTCTGCGAGTGCCACCAGGCGCTCTCGCGCTGCTGGTGCGTCTCATCAGCCTGCTCGGCAGCCCATGGGCTCATCGGTGCGCCCGAATGCTCCCCAAGCTGGCTTTGCTAGCCCTCCCTCCTCTCGCACCATCGGACAGATCCGCTCCTCTGCGAAACGGGAGCAGCGAGCCTCTGCAGCTCAGCGTCTGACCGTCTCCAGCCGCGTCCCTCTCGTCATCCTTGGAGTTGCGGCGGCGGTGATCCTGGCGGCTGTCATAGCCCTTGCCGTCCTCTCCAACACGGAAGCCTTCCGCATCCAGCATCTCCAGATAGAGGGAACAGACCACCTCACCGATGAAGAGGTCTCTGCATTGGTCACCATCCCTGAAGGCACCACCCTCCTGAGCGTGGATGCTGACGGCATCGAAGCCAGTCTCATCCGGGATTCCTGGATAGAAGACGTTGTCGTGAACCGCGTTTTCCCTGACACTCTCAAGATAGATGTCACGGAGCGGAAGATGGCGGCGGTGGCGGAGGTGCCCATCGGGGCCGCTCAGACCATTCAGAAGTGGGCTCTGGCTGAAGATGGCATGTGGCTCATGGCCATCCCGGAGAGGAGCTCGGAGCTGGGAAGCAAGATCTCCGAGCAGATCTATGCCGATGCAGACCAGGTGCTCCACATCAAGGGTATCGAATACGGGGTGGATCCCAAGATCGGCTCCTATTGTACGGATGATCCCATCCTGAACGCCCTCTCCATCATCTCAGGTCTCACTACTGACTTGGCCTCCCGGGTCAAATCAGTTACGGCCACCGATGCAGAATCCACCCTGCTCACCTTGGACAACAACGTCGAGATAGCCTTCGGTACGGCGGATAACATCCGTGAGAAGGAGCGTATCTGCAATCAGATCATGGAGGAGAAGCCCAAGGTGGTCTACATCAACGTGCGCACTCCGGATAGGCCCACGTGGCGCTCTGCCTGACCGTGCGAGCACCGAAGAGCGTTATCGGGTTCAACCCTTCGCCCACACGTTCGGCCGAACGTGGAAACATCGTGCCCGTCCTTGCATCCGGCCCTGCTTAATGTACAATTATGATACATATGCGCAGATGCGTTTCATCTGGTCTGCGCCCTGACCGAAACGAACGAGAAACGCAGCAGCACTGGAGGACAAGATAATGCCTAACTTCTCAGGAGATCATCTGGCCGTCATCAAGGTTGTCGGCGTCGGCGGCGCCGGAACCAACGCGGTCAACCGCATGGTGGAAACAGGCGTGCGCGGTGTGGAATTCATCGCGGTCAACACCGACCATCAAGCGCTGCTCCTCTCTGATGCAGATAAGACCATCCATATCGGCGAAGAGCTCACCAAGGGGCTCGGCGCTGGTGCCAATCCGGAAGTGGGCTGCCAGGCAGCTGAGGAGAGCCGTGCAGAGATCCGCGAAGCCCTGGCTGAGGCAGACATGGTCTTCGTCACCGCTGGAGAAGGCGGCGGCACGGGTACGGGGGCGGCTCCTATCGTGGCAGAGATAGCCCGTGAGGAGATAGGTGCCCTCACCGTGGGTATCGTCACCAAGCCCTTCGGCTTCGAAGGTCGCGTCCGTTGCAACCAGGCAGAGCAGGGCGTTGAGCTGCTCTCGGGCAAGGTGGACACCCTCATCGTCATCCCCAATGACCGTCTCCTTGAGATCGTAGACAAGAAGACCTCCATGATGGATGCCTTCCGCATCGCTGACGACACGCTGCGCCAGGGCATCCAAGGCGTGACGGATCTCATCACCGTCCCCGGTCTCATCAACCTTGACTTCGCTGACATCCGCACCGTCATGAAGGATGCCGGTACCGCTATGATGGGCATCGGCTTGGCATCCGGTGAGAACCGCGCCCTTGAGGCGGCACAGCAGGCCACCAACTCTAACCTGCTCGAGGCTTCCATCCAGGGGGCATCTCGGGTGCTCTTCTCCATCGCAGGTGGCCCCGACCTCACCCTGACCGAGGTCTCTGATGCTGCGCGCACCATAGAGCTCTGCGCTGATGAGAACGCCAATATCATCTACGGCCAGATCATCGACGAGAACATGAAGGATGCCGTGCGCATCACGGTCATCGCCACAGGGTTCAATGGCACACCGGCCCAGCAATCCATGACCTTCGGCAGCCGCATCCCCCAGCCTGAATCCGTCATGGCTTCTGAGCAAACCTACAGTGCGGTCAGCTCCTCGCAGATGCAGGCAGCTCCCACAACGTTCTCCGTTCAGTCCAATGCAGGCTATGCTGATGAGGACTACATCCCTGATTTCCTGAAGCGTCAGTAAGAGCCTGCTGGTTTCGAAAGGGCTTCCATGGGTTTGGATCTTCCACGCCTGAGCGTCCATGAGGACAGCTCAGGCGTTCGCTTTCTTACGGATAATGCGCTCGCTGTTGCCTGCGGGGTGACCATCGGCTTCACGGAGCGTGGGGGAGGCCTGAGCAGTGCTCCCTATGCGTCTCTCAATCTGGGTCGGTTCGCCGGAGAGGGCGAAGCGGCTGCCCGGGCGAACATCTGCCGCCTCATGGATGCGGTGGGGGCCGCGGGCATGGATCTCATCAATCCGAAGCAGGTCCATGGGACGGATATCGTCTGCTTCTCCGACGAATGCCAAGGGGAGGGCCTCTCTCTCCTTGATCCGTCTGCGGAGGCATCCGAAGATGAGACGTTCTCTACCCCCGAAGCCGACGGGGTCCTCGTGGATGCGCCTGATGTGTTCGCGCTGCTCTGCTTCGCTGATTGCGTCCCGCTCATCCTGGTGTCACCTTCCGGGGCCTTCGCTGTGGCCCACTCTGGCTGGCGTGGCACCCAAGGGCACATCGCTGTCCGTGCGCTCATGGCCTTGGCCCAGGAAGAGGCTTTGCGGGAAGGTGTCTCTATCCAAGAGGCGCTTGCAGCGTGCAATGTCTATATCGGCCCGTACATCCACAAGGAATGCTTCCAGGTGGGTTCGGATGTCTACCAGCTCTTCGCTGACACCTTCGGCTCCAGCGTGCTCTGGGGCAGTGATCACGTGGATCTGGGAGCCGCCATTCGCCAGGATCTCCTGGGCGCAGGGGCGGACGAAGCGCGCATCGTCGATGCTGATCTGTGCACGGTCTGCCATACCAACCGGTTCTATTCCTATCGGGCGGAGGACGGCGTCTGCGGGCGCCACGGTGCCTTCGCGTTCAGGAAGTGAGTGCTATGGGTATCCAAGAACGCTATCGAAGGGAACGGGCGCAGGTGGATGAAGCCTGTCTTGCCGCGGGTAGGAGCCCTGAGGAGGTGCTGTTGCTGGCGGTATCCAAGACGGTGGATATCTCAGGAGCCCAGGAGGCTTTCGCGGCCGGTGCGCGGGCCTTCGGGGAGAACCGCCCGGATGAGCTTCTGCGCAAGGCCTCAGCCCTTCCGCAAGCCCAGTGGCACTTCATCGGGAACATCCAGTCTCGGCGCATCCCCGATATCGTCGCGCATGCGGATCTCATCCATTCGCTCTATCAGGTCAAGCACGCCCGCAAGATGAATGAGGCTGCAGCTCGGCTAGGTAAGGTGCAGAAGGTCCTCCTTGAGGTGAACGTCTCGGGAGAGGCTTCCAAGAGTGGTGTGGCTCCTCAGGATGCTGCTGGTTTGATGGAAGAAGTGGTAGCGTTGCCCCATCTGTCCCTTCGCGGGCTCATGACCATGGCCCCTCAGGGGGATAGGGCCTATGCTCGCCAGTGCTTCCAGGAGCTGGTGGTCTTGGCGGATCAGCTACGGGCGCAGTTGCCCTCATCTGATGCCCAGGCCTTCGATCAGATCTCTGCGGGGATGAGCGAAGACTGGGAAGAGGCCATTGCTGCAGGAAGCACTATCGTGCGGCTCGGCCGGGCGATATTCAGCGAAGAGTTCGAATAAGCCAGCGCATTTCGCCTGTAAATGAGGTTTAATGGACACACAACGACAATCCCTGCGAACAGCCAAAGCCGCTAGGCTGTGACGGATCCAGATCAGGAGAGGCAATATGGCAGATGCCAAGAGCATGTTCGGCTCTCTGAAAGAGAAGCTCGGGCAGTTGGGAACCGAACCGCGGAACCATTCCACATCCTATGAGGATGAATACGACGAATACGAAGAGTATGACGAATACGATGATCTAGAGGAAGACCCTGGCTACAGTACGCGTTCGGTACGCGGCTCCCGCTCTTCCTTCGACAGCATCGGCCTTCCGAATCTGGTCTCTCGCTCAGATGCCGAAGAGAGCACGCGGAACCGCTCCATCTCCCTTACTGGGAGCTCCCGGGGCACCCGTACTATGGTCGATTCCTCGCTTCCACCATCCATGACCCCTGAAGGTACCGCTGCTGAATCTGCAGCACGCAACCGTCGCAGCGAGGGACTGGATTCTCTCTTCTCCTCCACGACATCTACACCGCGTACTAATGCTTCCTCGATGTTCGGAAGCTCGGTCGGCTCTTCTGGCGTGACAGGTCGTCGCACGCTGCAAGTCATCCGTCCTGCCACCTACGAGGATGCTGAAGGTGTCACCCGCGCCCTCAAAGCGGGGGACGTGGCCGTGCTCGTGCTCAAGGGCGTGCCGGAGGGTCTCATGCATCGCATGCTCGATTTCTCCTTCGGGGCAGCCAGCGCCTTGGATGCTTCGGTGGAATGCGTAGCGGACAAGACCTTCGTCCTGAACCGCGGGGAGGCGCTCTCGGACGCTGAGCACCTGAACCTCTCTGCCCAGGGTATCCTGTAGTGGTGCATCCTTTGGAGAGCGGTCGCATCGCCTTCATTGGATGCGGCAAGATGGGAGAGGCCTTGCTCGCAGGCTGGCTCTCCTCGGCTGATCCTCTTGCGCAGCAGCTGGCAGACCGCGGCTTCATAGCCGTGGTGCCCACTGCGTCTCACGCCAGGTGTTTGGAAGACCGCTACGGCATCACGGTCATCTCCGCAGCTTCGCAGCTTCCGCCTGATGTGTCCCTGGTCATCCTGGCGGTCAAGCCCCAAGTGCTCCCTTCGGTGTTGGAAGAGCTGACCTCATCCCCGGCTTTCACGGAAGGATGCCCCCTGGTCATCTCCATCGCGGCAGGCATCAGCATCGCCTCTCTCGAGGAGGCGCTCCCTCGCGCAGTGCCTGTCATCCGCGCTATGCCCAACATGCCGCTCCAGGTGGGAGAGGGGGCTTCTGTGGTGGCGAAGGGCACCCGGGCCACAGATGCGCACCTCGCCTTCGCGAATCAGCTCTTCGCCCTGCTCGGTTTCTCTCAGGTGGTCCAAGAAGACCAGATAGATGCCGTTTGTGCACTTTCCGGCAGCGGACCAGCCTATTTCGCCTATCTGGCCGAATGTCTCGTGCAGGCAGGCCAAGAAGCTGGACTGTCCCCGCAGCTGGCTTGTGCCCTTGCGCGCCAGACCCTTGCTGGTACCGGGGCGTGCCTGGCTGACCCAAGCCTTTCTCTGGAGGAACTGCGTGTTTCGGTCTCATCTCCCGGAGGCACCACCCTGGCAGCCCTCGCCGCCTTCGAGCAGGCCGGGTTCGCCTCCGCTGTTGCCTCCGGGGTCAATGCTGCCATCCGACGTGCTAAGGAGCTTTCCCAATGCTAACCCGTTTGATCGTAGAGCTGGTGGATATCTACACCCTTGCCATCTTCGTGTACGTCTTGCTCTCATGGATTCCTGTCAAGCAGGGGGTCATCGAGACCATCAATGATTTCCTAGCGAAGATCTGCGACCCGTATCTTGATCTCTTCAAGAGATTCATCCCGCCAATTGGAGGAATGGTGGACATATCGCCCATCATCGCCATTATTGTTCTACAATTGGTCGTGCGTCTGCTATATATCATCTTTTAGGGGTTAAGGCGCAATAAGCGCTTGAGTTATAGGCAGCTGAAGGGACAAGCACATGGCTATTACCGCAGAGGACATCCACAATCAAAGCTTTGCTATTGACCGCAAAGGCTATGACGTTGACGAAGTCGACGTGTTCCTTGAGCATGTCGCCGATGAGATCGACTACCTGAACGATCGCATCGCTCAGCTTGAAGAAGAGCTGGAAGAGGCTCGCAACGCTGAACCCGAGACCATCATCGTGGAAGAGACCATCGAACCTGACGGCATCACGGGCGAGATAGCAACCGGTCCCGGATCTGAGATCCTTGCTGAGCGCGAGGCTCGCATCGCTGACCTGGAGGCCCAGCTGGCTGAGAAGAGCGCGAACGACAGCGCCATCTCCCAGGCCCTCATCATCGCCCAGCGCTCCGCCGATGAGATCATCGTCAAGGCGAATGCTCAGGCTTCTGAGACCATGCAGGATGCTCGCGAAGAGGCTGACCGCATCATCAACCGTGCGAACTCTGACCGCCAAGACGTTCTGGATGCCATCCGCAAGCTGGAGGATGACCGCGAAGACACTCGCGAGGAATATGCTGACCTGCTCCGCGACTTCATCGATGATGCGACGCGCAAGCTGAACGATCTAGGCTATGACGATGACATCGACAATATCCCGGGCATCGGCCGTGACGCGGGTGAGATAGATGTCATCTATGAAGAGGATGTGGCCCCTGAGTTCAACGCTCAAGCTACGGCCACAGGTGCCGTTGTGGTGGAAACGGCTGCCCCCGTTGCCAGCGTCTTCGAGAAGGACCTCTCCGGTTTCGGTGATGTCGAAGACGACTTCGAGGACGTAGACTAACTTCTCTGCTCAGGTGGCGTTGCGCGAACGCCACGCGCAACATCAGGCGGGCCTAAGATGCGCCCCTGTGAAGGAACGATGGCATTGCTCTCGTAGGGGCCGAGCTGGCTCGGCCCAACGCAATAACCCGGAGAACGTAGCATCACCCGTAGGGGTCGAGCGCGTTCGACCCCAATGCGACACCCGAGGATGTCAGACGGGCCGGTTCACGCTTCGCTCTGACTGACGGGTGCTTGGGCTACGAACAGCGAATCCCGAAATGCTCCCATAGCGCCTGCTCTTGGGCAGGCGCATCTGCGTATTCCATCATGCGCTTCGCGCCCTGTTCTCGGATCGTCAGCGTGCCGTCTTTGTACGCCTTGTGACCGGTTGGGGTGCGCAGGTTGATCACTTCATGGTCGTGGAAGAGCGTCCCTGGTTGTGCACAGAAGAGGCTGAGCGCTGCGAAGTCGATATCCTCCACGGGGGCCGTGCAGAGTTCCAGCTCTGTTTGGCGTCGTGTGGGCAGTCCGTCATCGTGCAGATCGATGTGGCCTTTGGTGATCCTATCGATCTTCCACCAGCTTTCATCCACCTGTTTCGCGATGTAGGATTCGCCTTGGATGTCTTGTACGAGCCCCTCTTCCAGCTTCAATGCCCCAGCTGGCATCGGGCCGCCGAATCCCACATCCACTGAATAGAGGCCATCTTCGAGTTCCACTAGCATTCCGCGGTGGTTGATGGGCATTCGCCCCTCGCGACCACGAACTGCCCGCGCATATACGGGTCGTGCGTCGTAGCCGAGAGAGGTCAGCAGTGCTTCGAAGAGCTTGTTCAGCTCGAAGCAGTATCCACCCTTGCCTTGGGTGATCACCTTCTCGAAGATGGCCTCTAGTTCAAGATCCGGTTCCCGCTGGTTTCGGTGGATATCCAGAGTGCTGAAGGGGATATGGGTCTGATGCTCGTAGATGAGCGCGTCCAAGCTCTCCCTTGTGGGTGCTGGAGTCGAGTCATATCCCAGCTTCGTCAGATACGCGCGTGTCTGAGTCTCGTTCAGCATGATCCCTCTTTCTTGTCGTTCGTGCGGAGCGCATCTATGAGGGCATCCCGCTCATTGGGCAGCCGCTCTTCTACGACCGCCTCCAGAAGCCTGTCGAGCGCACGGCCTACGTCCGGTCCTTCGGATATCCCTGCTTCCATCACATCAGTCCCGCTGATGGCCAGCGTCCTCACGCTGAAGGCATCCTTGTTCTCAAGGATGTTGTCCAACACGGCTTCCACTTCATCCATGAGGGGGGCTTCAGCTGCATAGGCGGGAGCATGGGCGGCGATATCTGCCCGCTTCAGGTCCAAGAGCTGTCGTAGGAGCTCTGGCCGCCCGGAGCATTTCATCAAAGCGTGGCGCACGCTCTTGCGGGTAGGGGAGATGACATCGCTGTGGAGCAGGATCAGCGCTCTCAGGTCAGCTGCGAAAGCGGGGCTCATGAGCAGCCGACGGGTTATGCCTGAGGCAAGCTCAGCGCTCACGGCGGCATGGCCGTAGAAATGCTCAGTGCCCGCGTTGTCGAAGAAAGCGCAGGCAGGCTTGCCCATGTCATGGCAAAGTGCTGCCCAGCGGACGATCCGCTCCTGCGGAGCGTGCTGCACGGCATGGGCGGTATGCTCCAGGACATCGAAGCAGTGGTATTTTGTTCGCTGCTCACAGCCTTTCATGGCTACCAGCTCGGGCAGTACATAGGCAAGCACATCAACGCATTCTAGGAGGGCATCCCGCACATGGGCGCCCAGAAGCAGCTCATCCAGTTCATGGGTCACCCGCTCTCGGGAGACATTCCCCAGCAGGCTCTTCTGCTGATACATGGCCTGATAAGTGGCTGGATCCAGAGCGAAGCCCAGTTGGGATGCGAACCGGCAGGCGCGTAGGATGCGCAGGGCATCCTCTTTGAACCGTACCTTAGGGTCACCCACCACGCGGATGATGCCACGGTGGATATCCTCTTGACCGTCGAAGGGGTCGAAGAGGCCGAAGGCAGGCTGGTAGGCCAGAGCGTTCATGGTGAAGTCGCGCCGAGCCAGGTCTTCGCGGATGTCATCTACGAAGGTGACCCCATCGGGATGACGGCTGTCCGAATAGCTTCCGTCATGGCGGAAGGTGGTCACCTCTACCGGGTGTTCGCCATCCGGCACCACGGTCAGAGTGCCGTGCTTCACGCCGGTCTCATAGGTGCTCATGCCAGCGGCTTCGCACGCCTCCTTCACCTGTGGCCAGCGTGCATCCGTGGCGATGTCCACATCATGGGCCGTGCGCCTCAAAAGAGCATCACGAATATAGCCCCCCACGAACCAGGCATCAAAGCCCTCATGACTGAGCGCCTCATAGACCTGCATCCCATATCCCGGTATCCGTATCTCCATGGCTCCCATTCTAAAGGAGACCGCGAGAGCATCACGCTCCTTTTCGCCCCCTCATCCCCTCTCAGAAATTTTTTTCAAAAAAGTTTCGGATTCTCGTTGACAAA